>NZ_BDJC01000031.1 GCF_002005565.1 Streptomyces sp. JHA26
TGGTGTCCGGGGGCGTCCGGGGTGGCCGGCCGGGCGCCGGGGACCCGCGGCCGCACGGACGCGCCGGCTCCCCGGGGAGCGATGACGTCCTCGGCGTGCCCGAGGACCGGAGTGGGCACCTTCACCCCTTCCAGGTCCCCGCGGTGGTCCGAAAGGAACGTGGCGCGCGCGAAGACGCGGGCCGTCGCCGTGACGTGGTGCCGGTGTCGTACGTCCGTGTCCGTCATGCAGTCTCCTGCTCGCGTCCCCTCCGCGCCCTCCTCCACCTCGATAAGTCGGCAAATTTCTTTATTTCCTCGCCCCGGACGGTTCGCCGCCCGCCGAAGTGTCCGTGCCGCATGCTGGACCCATGAGCGACAAGGACGGTGAAGCACCCGGGCTCGCGCGGCTGGCCGGGCTGATCGCCGACGAGACCAGGGCCGCCTGTCTGCTGGCGCTGCTCGACGGGCGGGCGTGGACCGCCGGCGAGCTGGCCCGGCACGCGGGCGTCGCCGCGTCGACCCTGAGCGAACACCTCGGCAAGCTCGTCGCGGGCGGGCTGCTCACCGAGGAGCGGCAGGGGCGGCACCGGTACGTCAGGCTGGCCGACGAGCGGATCGCGCACCTGGTGGAGGACCTGGCCGCGCAGGTCGCGCCCGAGGCGGCCACGCGGCGTCCGCGCACCCTGCGCGCGTCGAGCGCCGGGTCGGCGATGGCCCGCGGGCGCACCTGCTACGACCATCTCGCCGGGCGGCTCGGGATCACGGTCACCGACGCGCTGACCGGGCGCGGGCTGCTGCGCCAGGACACCGGCTTCGCGCTCACCGACGCGGGGCTCGACTGGTTCGAGGCCGCCGGGATCGCCCTGAAGCCGACGGGCCGCCGGCCGCTGGCCCGGGCGTGCCTCGACTGGACCGAACGCCGTCCGCATCTCGCGGGCGTCGCCGGAGCGGCCCTGTGCCGGCACGCGCTGGACGCGGGGTGGTGCGTGCGCATCGGCTCGGAGCGGGCGGTGAAGGTGACGCCCGCCGGTGAGGGCGCGCTGTCCGAGCTGCTGGGCATCGACCCGGTGGCGCTGCGCTGATCGCGCGTGTCCCCGTCCGAAAGCCGCCGGTCGCCCCGGCCCTTCCTTCCCCGTATCAGGAGCATGATGAGCACTGCCCCGTCCCGCCGTGCCGGACTTCTCGCCGCCGGCGCCGCCACCGTCACCGTCGTCCTGTGGGCCTCCGCCTTCGTCTCCATCCGCAGCGCGGGCGAGGCGTACTCACCGGGTGCGCTGGCGCTCGGGCGGCTGCTGTCGGGCGCGCTGACGCTGGGCGTGATCTGGCTGCTGCGCCGGGAGGGGCTGCCGCCGCGGCCGGCCTGGCGGGGGATCGCGATATCCGGGCTGCTGTGGTTCGGCTTCTACATGGTCGTCCTGAACTGGGGCGAGCAGCGGGTGGACGCCGGTACGGCCGCCCTGGTGGTGAACGTGGGCCCGATCCTCATCGCGCTGCTCGGCGCCAGGCTGCTCGGCGACGCGCTGCCACCGCGGCTGCTGACGGGGATGGCGGTGTCGTTCGCCGGTGCGGTGACCGTGGGGCTGTCGATGTCCGGCGAGGGCGGCTCCTCGCTGTTCGGGGTGGTGCTGTGCCTGCTGGCGGCCGTGGCGTACGCGGGCGGGGTCGTCGCCCAGAAGCCGGCACTGGCGCGGGCGAGCGCGCTGCAGGTGACGACGTTCGGGTGCCTGGTCGGGGCGGTGCTGTGCCTGCCGTTCACGGGGCAGCTGGTGGCCGAGGCGGCCGACGCGCCCGTCTCCGCGACGCTCAACGTGGTCTACCTGGGCGTGTTCCCGACCGCGCTGGCGTTCACGACGTGGGCGTACGCCCTGGCCCGTACGACCGCCGGCCGCATGGGCGCGACCACGTACGCGGTGCCCGCGCTGGTGGTGCTGATGTCGTGGCTGGCGCTCGGCGAGGTGCCGGGGCCGCTCACGCTGGCGGGCGGCGCGCTGTGCCTGGCGGGCGTGGCGGTGTCCCGGTCCAGGAAGCGCGCGGCGGCGGCTCCGGGGCCGGAGGGGGCCCCGGAGCCGCGCCACGAGGACGCGGGCCGGCGGTAGGTTGTCTCCGGCCCCCGCGGCGGGGTCAGAAGACCACCAGGGCCCGTCCGCCCTTGCCCGCCAGCATGTTCTCGAAGGCCGCCGGGATGCCGTCCAGGGCGATGTGTTCCGTGACCAGGGCGCCGAGGTCGAGGCGGCCGGCGCGGACGTGTTCGGCGAGGACCGGGAGGTCGCGGGCGGGGTCGGCGTTGCCGTAGACGCAGCCGGACAGGGTGCGGCCCCAGTGGAAGATCTCCAGGGCGTTGAAGGTGACCTGTTGGTCCTTGCCGCCGATGCCGACGACCGTGGTGCGGCCGCCGCGCCGGGTGGACTCCCAGGCGGTGCGGATGGTGACCGCGCGGCCGACGCACTCCACGGCGACGTCGACGCCCTGCTTGCCGGTGAGGGCGCGGATCTCGCGGGCGGTGGTGTCGGAGGCGATCAGGTAGTCGGTGGCGCCCGCGGCGCGGGCCAGTTCCTCCTTCTCGGGGGACACGTCGACCGCGACGATCTTCGAGGCGCCCGCGATCCGGGCGGCCTGGAGGGTGGCGAGGCCCACTCCCCCGACGCCGAAGACCGCGACCGTCTCGCCCTCGCGCACCTTCGCCGCGTGGTGGACGGCGCCGTAGCCGGTGAGGACGGCGCAGCCGAGCAGCGCGGCGTCGGTGAGCGGGATGCCGTCCGGGCAGGGCAGGACGCAGGACGCGGCCACGACCGTCTCCTCGGCGAACGCGGCGACGTTGAGGCCGGGGTGCAGGTCGGTGCCGTCGTCGGCGCGGCGGGCGTGCACGTTCGCGGCGCCGGTCAGGGCGTTCGCGCACAACCAGACCTCGCCGAGCGAGCAGGGGTGGCAGGCGCCGCAGGACGGGGCCCAGTTGAGGACGACGCCGTCACCGGGCGCGACGTGGGTGACGCCCTCGCCGACGGCGACGACGGTGCCGGCGCCCTCGTGGCCGAGGACGGCGGGCAGCGGCACGCGCATGGTGCCGTTGGACAGGGACAGGTCGGAGTGGCACACCCCGGCGGCGGCGAGCCGCACCCGGACCCGGCCGGGGCCGGGCTCGGGCAGCTCTATCCCGGTGACCTCCAGCGGGGCACCCGGGGCGGGTACGACGGCGGCGCGGACTGCGGTACGGACGGCCATGACGTGGACGGCTCCCCTGCGGGCTGGATGCGGGACAGAAGCAGGACTGAAGTGGGTTAGAACTGGAGGGACTTGGTCTGGAGGTACTCGGCCAGGCCGTGCGCGCCCAGTTCGCGGCCCACGCCGGACTGCTTGTAGCCGCCGAAGGGCGCCAGCGGGTTGAACCGGCCGCCGTTGATGTCGACCTGCCCGGTGTCCATGCGGCGGGCGAAGGCGACGGCCTCGGCCTCGTCCCCGGCCCAGACGGCGCCGGCGAGGCCGTACACCGTGCCGTTGGCGATCCGCAGGGCGTCCTCCTCGTCCTCGTAGCGCAGGATCGACAGGACCGGCCCGAAGATCTCCTCCTGGGCGATGGTCATCTCCTCGGTCACGTCGGCGAAGACCGTCGGGCTGACGAAGTACCCCCGCTCGCGCGGGGCTTCGGGGCCGCCCGCGACCAGGCGCGCGCCCTCGGCGACGCCCTTCTCGATGTAACCGCGCACCCGTTCGCGCTGCTTGGCGTTGACGACGGGGCCGATCCGGTCGCCGTACTTCGCGGCGGCCTCGGCGGCGAGCGCCACGGCCTCGTCGTACCGGTCGCGGTGGACCAGCATCCGCGTCCACGCGCTGCACGTCTGGCCGGAGTTGGACATGACGTTGGCGACGCCGACGTTGACGGCCCTGGCGAGGTCGGCGCTCGGGAGGATCACGTTGGCGGACTTGCCGCCGAGTTCGAGGGCGACCTTCTTGACGGCGGCGCCCGCGGTGGCGCCGATCCGGCGGCCGACGGCGGTGGAGCCGGTGAAGGAGACCAGGTCGACGCCGGGGTGTTCGGCGAGGGCCTGGCCGGCGACCGGGCCGAGGCCGGTGACCAGGTTGAAGACGCCCGCCGGGACTCCGGCCTCGTGCACGGCCTCGGCGAAGAGCTGCGCGGTGAGCGGGGTGTCCTCGGCGGGCTTGAGCACGATCGTGCAGCCGGCCGCGAGCGCCGGGGCGACCTTGGCGACGATCTGGTGGAGCGGGTAGTTCCAGGGGGTGATGGCCCCGACCACGCCGATCGGCTCGTGGTGGACCACGGAGTTGCCGACCTTCTCCTCGAAGGCGTACGTCGCCGCCAGCTCGGCGTAGGAACCGGCGACCGCGATCGGGGCGCCGACGTGCACGGCCTGCGAGAACTTCAGCGGGGAGCCCAGTTCGGCGGTGACCGTCCCGGCGATCTCGTCCTTGCGGGCCACCAGGACGTCCCGCAGGGCGGCCAGGCGCGCGGCGCGCTCGGCGGGCGGGGTGGCGGCCCAGCCGGGCAGGGCGGCGCGGGCGGCCCGTACGGCGGTGTCGACGTCCAGGGCGTCGCCGGCGGGGACGTGGCCGATCACCTGCTCGTCGGCCGGGTTCACGACCTCGATCGTGTCCCGGCCGTCGGCGGGACGCCAGGCTCCGTCGATGTACATGCCGTCGTGTGCCTTCATCGCGTTCCTTCCGGGCGGGCCTCGTCGTCCGACCCCAAACTAGCGCCGTTAGTTTTACGGCACCAGGGGCTCCCCCGATGGTGGCGCGGCTCACCCTCCCGGAGTGCGGAATCGCGGCGCGGTCACTCCTCCAGGTCGGGCAGCCGCGCCGGGGCGGGGCAGATGCGGTCGCCGTGCTGGTCGAAGACGAACAGGTGGGCGAGGTCGACGAGGAGGGGCACCTGCATGCCGTGGCGGAGGTCGATGTCGGGGGTGGTCCGGACGATCAGGTCGCCCGGGAGGCGTCCGTCGGGGGCGGCGACCGCCGGTTCGGGCTCCTCCGGTTCTTCCATGACGACCACCGGTCCGGCGCGCAGGGCACCGGCCCGTTCCCGCAACCGGTCCAGGACCGTGCCGTCGCGGCGGCGGCGCCGGACGGTGCGGGCGGCGGGGCGGGGGGCCTCGAGGTCGGGTACGACGGCCGGCCGCGAACCGGTGTTGAAGTGCACGAGGACCTCGTGGCCCTGGAACTCGACGTGCTCCACCAGCCCGGTGAGCAGCACCTCGCCGGGGCGGGCGGCGGAGGGCTTCGCGATCCGTACGGCCTCCGAGCGCAGGCCCACGATGACCTCGCGGCCCTGCTGGACGCGGAGCAACTGGTGGTCCAGGGAGAGCGGTTCGGGCAGGCGCAGGAACTGCTTGCCCAGGCTGATCGTCATCGCCCCGTCGAGCGGGGCGCGCACGAGGCCGCGCAGCAGGTTGATGCGCGGGGTGCCGATGAAGGCCGCCACGAAGACGTTGCGCGGCAGGGCGTAGACGGTGCGCGGGGTGTCCACCTGCTGGAGCACGCCGCCGCGCAGCACGGCGACGCGGTCGCCGAGGGACATGGCCTCGGACTGGTCGTGGGTGACGTAGACGGTGGTGACGCCCAGTTCGCGGGTCAGTCCGGTGATCTCGGCGCGCAGGTGGTTGCGGAGTTTGGCGTCGAGGTTGGAGAGCGGCTCGTCCATCAGGAAGGCGGTGGGCCGGCGGGAGATGGCCCGGCCCATGGCCACGCGCTGGCGTTCGCCGCCGGAGAGCTGGGCGGGGAAGCGGTCCAGGAGGTCCTCGATGCCCAGCATGCGGGCGGTGGCGTCCACGCGGGGGGTGTGATCGGCCTGGGGCGCCTCGACGCGCAGCGGGAAGCCGATGTTCCCGCGGGTCGTCATGTTGGGGTAGAGGGCGAAGTTCTGGAAGACCATCGACATGCGCCGCTCGGCGGGGAGCAGGTCGTTGGCGTACTCGCCGTCCAGCAGGAGCCGGCCCTCGGTGATCTCCTCCAGTCCCGCGATCATGCGCAGGAGGGTGGACTTGCCGCAGCCGGAGGGGCCGAGCAGGACGAGGAACTCGCCGGGCGCGATGTCCAGCGACAGCCGGTCCACCACGCGGACGCCTCGCGCGTAGGTCTTGCTCACGTCGTGCAGGGAGATGGCGCGTGTCATGGAGTGTCCCCGGGGGCTCACTGGCGCTGGTTCTTCGCGGACGGACGCCTCGTGCGGGACGCACGGGGCGTGTGAGTCACGGAAGTTAACGGACTGTGCCCGGCCGGGGAAGACGCCGGACCGCAACTCGCGGAAGCGTCCGTATGGCGAGAAAGCGGACGGCCGGATTCAGGCCCGGGGGCGTCTCAGGGAGTGATCGGGCGCGTCGTCGCTGCGCGGGCGGGACGGCGGGACCGCGCCGTCGCTGCGCGGGCGGACGGTCCGGGACCGTGCCCCGGGGCGGCGGACGGCCGGCCACCGTTGTGCGGGGCGCGCCGGGCGCCGGCGGTCACCGTTGTGCGGGGCGCGCGCGGAGCGCTAGGCGTCCGAGTCGTCGTCCCCGCCCGAGCGGCCGTTCGAGCGGCCGCTCGAGCGTCGTGAGGCGCGGGCCAGTTCGCCGGCCGCCAGGGTCGCGCGCGCCACTCCGCGGGCCCAGCGCGGGCCGCCCCGGGCCGCCCACACCACGCAGGCGCATCCTCCGACGACGAGCAGCAGGACGCCGGTCAGGACGAGTACGGTCACGGTCGTTCCCCCGATTCGCTTGTGGTGACCGCCATCATCCCCCGTGACCCGGCGGGCCCTCCCGGCGGCCACCGCCCCGGCACGCCGTGCGACGTGACGGCCGGGCCCGGTCGGGGCGGCCGGGGAACGTGCGGTCGGGTGCCGGTCCGGACGGCGAGCGCAGCGCCACGCCGGAGGAGAGCAGGAGCAGGGCGCCGAGCATCACGAAGGGCGCGGCCACGCCCGCGACGCCGGCGATCAGACCGGCCGCGGCGGGGGCGGCGACCTGGCCGAGGCGGTTGCCGGTCAGGCGCAGGGCGAGGGCGGTGGAGCGGGCCTCGTCGGGGGCCGCCCGGACGACGGTCGTCATGGACAGCGGCTGGCCGACGCCCAGGCAGAAGCCGAGGACGGCGAGCATCACGCCCAGCGCCCACACCGGCACCGGCAGCGCGACGCCGGCGCACAGCACGGCCGCCAGCAGACAGGTGACCGTGAGCAGCAGGGTGCGGCCGAGCAGGCGCAGCAGGGGCGTGAGCACCAGCCGGCAGGCGATCGTGGCCGCGGCGCGCAGGCTGAGCAGGACGCCGATCACCGCCGGGGAGATGCCCCGGTGCTCGCCGACCACCGGCAGGTAGGCGGTGAGGATGTCGGTCGCGGACAGCACCGACAGGCTGATCAGGATGCCCGCGGGCACGCCCCGGGCCCGCAGGATGCCCGCCACCGGGACGCGCGGCCCCGGCTCCTTGCGGAACCCGGCGGCCGTCGAGTGCTCCGTGCGCCACAGCGAGGTGAACGCCACCGCCGCGCCCGCGCCCGCGACGACCAGGGCGAGCGCGCTGGTGCCGGCCATGTCGGGGCCGCCGATCAGCGCGCCCGCGGCGATGGGACCGACGAGCTGGCCGAGCGAGGCGCCGATGGTGAAGTGGCCGAAGTTGCGGTCCTGTTCGTGCGGCGCGGACTGGCGGGCGACCAGCGACTGGGCGCCGATGACGAAGCAGAGGTGGCCGAGGCCCATGACGCCGCTCCACAGCGCCATCGTCCACAGCGACCCGGCGACGCCGCTCAGCGCGCAGCCCCCGGCGATCAGCGCCACCCCGACGGGCAGCAGCGGGGCGCAGCGGCCGTGGTCGGTGCGGCGGCCCAGCGGCACGGCGGCGAACAGCGGGAGCAGCGCGTACACGCCGGCGATGACGCCGACCGCCCGTTCGTCCGCGCCCAGCGCGAGGGCCCGGTAGGAGACGGCGGGCCGGGCCATCGACACCGCCCCCTGCGCGAAGCCGAAGGCGATGACGAGGCGGAGCAGCCAGCCGCGGTTCCCGCCGCGCACGATGATCGTGTCCCTTCCTGATGATCTCTGGCGGTCAGACGATGCCGAACAGGATGCCCGCCGTGAGGATCACCAGGCTCGTCAGGACCGCCCACTTGACCACGAACCGCGTGTGGTCGCCGAACTCGACCTTGGCCATGCCCACCAGGACGTAGACGGCGGGGACCAGGGGGCTGGACATGTGCAGCGGCTGGCCGACGATCGAGGCGCGGGCGATCTCCAGCGTCGACACGCCGTGCGCGTGGCCGGCCTCGGCGAGCACCGGCAGGACGCCGAAGTAAAAACCGTCGTTCGACATGAAGTAGGTCAGCGGCAGGCTGAGCAGGCCGGTGACGAGGCCCATGTGCGGGCCCATGCCGTCGGGGATGGTGTCCACGAGCCAGTTGGCCATGTGGTCGACCATGCCGGTGCCGGTGAGGACACCGGTGAAGACGGCGGCGGCGAAGACCATGCCGGAGACGTTGAGGACGTTGTCGGCGTGGGCCGCGATCCGGGCCTTCTGGTCGGGGATGTGCGGGAAGTTGACGGTGAGGGCGAGCGCGGCGCCGATCAGGAACAGCACCGGGATCGGCAGCAGCTCCATGATCATGGCGGTCAGCAGGGCGACCGTGAGCAGGGCGTTGAACCAGTACAGCTTGGGGCGCAGGGTGGCCCGGTGCGGGTCGAGGCCCTGGAAGCCGTCGTCCGCCGCGCCGTCCCGGTCGGCCGCACCGTCCCGGTCGGCCGGGCCGCCGGAGCCCGCGGAGCCCTTGCCGGAAGCCTTGCCCGCTCCCGTGCCCGTCGCCGCGCCGGCACCGGCGCCGACCAGCACCGTCTCGGTCTCGTCCGCCCGCACCAGCGCCTCGTCCAGCGTCAGCGTGCCGAGCCGCCGGCGCTCGCGCAGACCGAGGACGCAGGCCAGGACGACGACCGCGACCAGACCGACGGCCAGGGCCGGGATCATGGGCACGAAGATGTCGGTGGCGTCGACCTTCAGCGCGGTGGCGGCGCGGGCGGTGGGGCCGCCCCAGGGCAGGGTGTTCATCACGCCGTTGGCCATCGCGGCGACACCGGTCATCACGACCAGGCTCATCTTCAGGCGCTTGTAGAGCGGGTACATCGCCGAGACCGTGATCATGAAGGTGGTCGAGCCGTCGCCGTCCAGGGAGACGATCGCGGCCAGCAGCGCCGTACCGACGACGATCCGCATCGGGTCGGCCTTGCAGAACTTCAGGATCGCGCGGACGATCGGGTCGAACAGCCCGACGTCGATCATCACGCCGAAGTAGACGATCGCGAACATGAGCATCGCCGCGGTGGGGGCGAGGCTGGACACGCCGTCGATGACGTAGTCGCCGAGGTGGGCGCCCTTGCCGACGAACACGCAGAACAGCGCGGGGATCAGCACGAGCGCCGCGATCGGCGACATCTTCTTCATCATGATCAGGACCAGGAAGGTCGCGATCATGGCGAAGCCGAGGATGGTCAGCATGAGTGAGTACCTAACGTTCGCCCTTGAACATCCCACCGGGGCAGGCGGTGCGAGCGACGTTAGGGGCCGTGAAGCCGCGGCAACAAGATGTCGACGTGCGAGCAATAAGCGCAAAACTCCAGGTCACAGCTTTGCGTCGGTCAGTGGGGTGAGCGTTATGGGGACGCCGTTGAGGACGGCGTTGCCCGAGAGCGGGTCGAGCAGGCTGCCGTCGAGGAGCTGGTTGACGTTGACGCCGGGGTCGCCGGCGGCGTGGGTGAGGCGGGTGCCGGGCCGGTCGTGGCCCCAGCCGTGCGGGAGGCTGACCACGCCCGGCCGGACGGTGTCGGTGACCTCGGCGGGGACGGTCACCTCTCCCCCGGCGCCCTTGACGCGCACCGGCCGGCCGTCCCGTACGCCGAGCCGGGCGGCGTCGTCGGGGTGCAGGTGCAGGGTGCAGCGGTTGGAGCCGCCGGTGAGGGCGGGGACGTTGTGCATCCAGCTGTTGTTGGACCGCAGGTGGCGACGGCCGACCAGGACGAGCCCGGCGGGGCGCTCGGTCATGGCGTGCCTCAGGCGCGGCAGGTCGGCGGCGATCGGCGCGGGCAGCAGCTCCACCTTGCCGCTGCGGGTCTTCAGCGGCTGCGGCAGGCGCGGGCGCAGCGGGCCGAGGTCGATGCCGTGCGGGTGGGCGAGCAGCCGCTGGAGCGTGAGGCCGTCCGGGCGGGCGCCGAAGCCGTCGCCGTAGGGGCCGAGGCGCAGCATCATGTCGAGCCGCCGTTCGGGGCCGTCGACGCCGGTGAGGCGGGCGGCGAGGTCGCCCGGGTCGCGTCCGTGCACGGGCGAGTGCGGCTCCCGTACGGCCTTGCCGAGGGTCTGCTCGATCACCATGGCGTCGACGGCGGCGGGGTCGGCGCCGTGGGAGCCGGTGGCGGCGAGGATCAGCCGGGCCAGGATCTCGGTCTCGGCCATGCGGCCGGGTTCGAGCGGGACGGCGGGGCGGGTGTAGCGGACCTGGTTGCGCACGGCGAGGGTGTTGAAGGCGAAGTCGTGGTGGGGGCTTCGGGACGGCGGGGGTGGCGGCAGGACGACGTGGGCGTGGCGCGAGGTCTCGTTCAGGTACGGGTCGACGCTCACCATGAAGTCGAGCGATTCCAGCGCCTTGTCGAGCCGGTCGCCGTCGGGTGCGGACAGGACGGGGTTGGCGGCGATCGTGATCAGGACGCGGACCGGTTCGCCCCGGTCGGTGGCGGTGTCGATCTCCTCGGCGAGGGCGGCCAGCGGCAGTTCGCCCTTCGCCTCGGGGTGTCCGCTCACTCGGGAGTGCCAGCGCCCGAGCGCGAAGCCGCGTCCGGGTCCGGCGGGGCGTGGGGTGCGGTCGGTGGCGGCCTGCGGGAAGAGGGCGCCGCCGGGCCGGTCCAGGTTGCCGGTGAGGATGTTGAGGACGTCCACGAGCCAGCTGGCGAGGGTGCCGTGCGGGACGGTACAGCTGCCGATGCGGCCGTAGACGGCCGCGGTGGGGGCGGCGGCGAGTTCACGGGCGAGGGCGCGCGTCGTGGCGGCGTCGACGTCGCAGGCGGCGGCGACGGACTCCGGGGTGAAGTCCCGCACGACTCCGGCGAGTTCACCGACCCCCTCCACATGGGGTTCGAGGGCGCCGAGCGCCACCAGGTCCTCCTCGAACAGGACGTGGGTCATCGCGGCGAGGAGCAGGGCGTCCGTGCCGGGGCGGATCGCCACGTGCCGGTCGGCGAGCTTCGCGGTGCGGGTGCGGCGCGGGTCGATGACGGTGAGGGTGCCGCCGCGGGCCCTGAGGGCCTTCAGCCGGCCGGGGAAGTCGGGCGCCGTGCACAGACTGCCGTTGGACTCCAGCGGGTTGGCGCCGATGAGGAGCAGGTGGTCGGTGCGGTCGAGGTCGGGCACGGGGATGGCGTTCGCGTCGCCGTACAGCAGGCCGCTGGAGACGTGCTTGGGCATCTGGTCGACCGTGGAGGCCGTGAAGAGGCTGCGGGTGCCGAGTGCGCCGACCAGGACGGGCGGGTAGAGGGCGCCGGCGACGGTGTGCACGTTGGGGTTGCCGAGGACGATGCCGGCGGCGTGCGGCCCGTGCCGTTCGACGACGGGGCGGATGCCCGCGGCGACCGCGTCGAACGCCTCCTCCCAGGTGGCCTCGCGCAGCTCGCCGTCCCGGCGCACGAGGGGCGTGCGCAGCCGGTCGGGGTCCGCGTCGAGGGCGCCGAAGGAAGCGCCCTTGGGGCAGACGAACCCGCGGCTGAAGACGTCGTCGCGGTCACCGCGGGCGGCGGTGACCCTGGTGCCTTCGACGGTCAGGGTGAGACCGCAGGTGGCCTCGCACAGGGGGCAGATGCGCAGGGCGGTGCGGGACACGGGTCCTCCCGGAGGGCGGCGGTGACGGTGACGCGCGGACGTGGAACCTCGCGGCGAGCATACCGACCGGTAGGCATGGTGGGGAGGCCTTGGACGCACCCGGTGGGAGGACGGCCTCCCGGTACGTCAGTCGAACACCCGCCCCAGGTACGCCGCCAGCAGCTCCCGGGCCTCCTCGATGATCGCCTCGTCACCGTCCGGCGACACCCGGAAGGCGAGCTGGACGAGGGTGTCGGCGGTCTCCACGGCGACCAGGAAGACCCGGCGCACGGCGTCGTCGGGGCGGCGGCCGAGGTAGCCGGAGAGCAGTTCGGCGACCCGGTCGGCGACGCGGTGGTTGGGCTCGGCGTCACGGCCGCCGACCGGTATCTGGTTGCCGAAGTCGACGAGGGAGAAGCCGGGCGCGGTCCGCTTCATCGCCAGGTACTCGTCCAGCACCGCGTCGAGGGCGTCGCGCCAGCCCCCGTCGCCGGCCTCCGTCAGCCGCCCGGTCACGCGCTCGGTGTAGCGCTCGAGATTGCGCTGGGCCAGCGCGTCGGCCATCTGCCGCTTGTTGCCGAAGAAGCGGTACACCGAGCCGATGGGGACGCCGGCGCGCTGGGCCACGGCCCGGGTGCTCAGCGCGTCGTAGCCGACCTCGTCGAGGAGGGCGGCGCAGGCGTCGAGGATCCTGGTCAGCCGTTCGGCGCTGCGCCGCTGCACGGGGGCACGACGGAGCGGGGTCGCGTGGGGCACGTGCCTCATGATGCCTTTCCGCCGCGGTCCGGGGAACCGTGACCTCCGGTACGCGGGCGGACCGCGGCGACGGACGGGGCCGCGCCCTCGCGGAACACCGGCCCCGCGGCCCCGGTCGGCCCCGCACCCTCGCGGAACACCGGCCCCGCGGCCCCGGTCGGCCCCGCACCCCCACGGAGCGCCGGCCCCGAGGCCCCGGTCGGCTCCGGGTCCGAGACCGTGATGTCCGCCGTGCTCTCCACCGGCTCGCCGTCGACGGCCCAGACGGTGCCGTCGTCGGCGTACAGGCGCGCGGTGACGTGGTGGGTGCCGCGCGGAACGAGCCCGGCGGCGAGGTGGTGGCGCGGGCCGCGCAGCGACGCGACGAGGTCTCCGTCGACGAAGAGGCGGGCCACACCGCGACCGGCCACGGCCGTCGCCTCCGTGCCGGCCGGGGAGAACCGGAAGTTGCGAACGGTCAGGCGGACGTCCCAGCCGTCGTCGGCGTGGGGCTGCACCTCGATGTCGACCTCGGGCTCGCGCCCGGCGTCCGCCTCCCGGTGGCGCCGACCGTCCCCGTCGGTGCCGCCGGGGAGTCCGCCCGCCGACGCGGGTGACGCGCCGGTTCCCGGCTCTTCCCCGCCACCGGGGCCGCAGCCCGCGGGTCCGGTCGGCAACAGGACACAGACCGCGAGCGCGGCGGCTGCTCTCCGCGTCCACGACATGCCGGGAGAGTAGAACACCGGTGCGACACCCCGGATCCCCCGGAGGTCTGGTTCCGGTCATCGTCCCCGAGGAGGAGGGCGAAGGTCCGCTCGCCCCCTTGCGCCCGGGAAACCGCAATCCTACGGTGAGGCATAGGAATCAGAGGGCGAGGGAGCGATTCATGAGCGGGGACGCGCGGAAGACCGCGGAGGGTCTGGCCTACCTGTCCGGTTTCGGCAACGAGCACAGTTCCGAGGCCGTTCCGGGCGCACTGCCCGAGGGCCGGAACTCGCCGCAGCGGGCGCCCCTCGGGCTGTACGCGGAGCAGCTCAGCGGCACGGCGTTCACCGAGCCGCGGGCGCACAACCGGCGCTCGTGGCTGTACCGCATCCGCCCCTCGGCCGCGCACCCGCCGTTCACCCGGACCGGCAACGGCGCGGTCCGCACCGCCCCGTTCACCCAGTGCGTGCCGGACCCCAACCGGCTGCGGTGGAACCCGCTGCCCGAGCCCGACGCCGGGACGGACTTCCTGGCGGGCCTGTGGACCCTCGGCGGCAACGGCGACGCGACCCAGCGCACCGGCATGGCCGTGCACCTGTACCACGCCAACGCCTCCATGGAGCGCGTCTTCAGCGACGCCGACGGCGAGCTGCTGATCGTCCCGGAGCGCGGCGGGCTGCTGCTGCGCACCGAGTTCGGGCTGCTGCACGCCGAGCCGGGCCACGTGGCGCTGATCCCGCGCGGGGTGCGCTTCCGCGTGGAGCTGCTCGACGCCGACGCCCGCGGTTACGTCTGCGAGAACTACGGCGCCCCCTTCACCCTGCCCGAGCTCGGCCCGATCGGCGCCAACGGCCTGGCCAACGCCCGGGACTTCCTGGCACCGGTCGCGGCGTTCGAGGACGACGACAGCACGACGGGCCCGGTGGAGGTGGTCAACAAGTTCTGCGGCAACCTGTGGTCGGCCGTCTACGACCACTCCCCGCTCGACGTGGTCGCCTGGCACGGCACCCACGTGCCGTACGTCTACGACCTGCGCCGCTTCAACGTGATCGGCACGATCTCCTACGACCACCCCGACCCGTCGATCTTCACGGTGCTCACCTCCCCTTCGGACACCCCGGGCCTGGCGGGCGTCGACTTCGTGGTGTTCGCGCCGCGCTGGCTGGTGGGCGAGGACACCTTCCGGCCGCCGTACTTCCACCGGAACGTGATGAGCGAGTACATGGGCCTGATCGAGGGCGCCTACGACGCCAAGGCGGAGGGCTTCGTGCCGGGCGGCGGTTCGCTGCACAACATGATGTCGGCGCACGGCCCGGACCGGGAGACCTTCGACCGGGCGAGCGCGGCCGAGCTGAAGCCGCAGCGGATCGACGACGGTCTCGCGTTCATGTTCGAGACCCGGTGGCCGGTGAGCCTCACGCCCCAGGCGGCCCGCGCCGAGCACCTGCAGCAGGGCTACGACGACGTCTGGCAGGGCCTGGAGCGTCACTTCCGCCCCTTGCACTGAGGATTCCCCTACCGGTACGGATGGCCCGTGACCTCCTTCGCCCCGGACTCCATCGTCCTGAACCGCAAGCTGCCGCTCTGGTACCAGGTGTCGCAGTCGCTGCGCGCCTCGATACTCGGCCGCTCGCCCCGGGATCCGCTGCGCCTGCCCACGGAGGAGCAGTTGGCCGGGCACTACGGGGTGAGTGTGCTGACCATGCGGCAGGCGCTCAAGGAGCTGGAGGACGAGGGGCTGATCACCCGCCACCGTCGGCGCGGCACGTTCATCGAGCCGCACGTCAGGCGGGGCGCCCCGGTGCGGCTGCTGGGCTCGGTGGACGCCATCGTGGCCCAGCAGTCCGGCATGAAGGCCGAGCTGCTGGACCACGGCACGGCCCCCGTGCCGCCCGAACTCACCGAGTACTTCCCGGACCTGGCCGAGGCGGCCACGTACCACCGGCTGCGCTGCGACGAGAAGACCGGCGAGCCCACCAATCACGCCCGCAACTGGGTCCGGCCCGAGCTGGCCGCCCGCATCGACCCGGACGACCTCGCGCGCCGGCCGATGACCAAGGTGCTGCGGGACGTGGTGGGCGTGGACATCAGCCGGATCACCGACACCGTCGAGGCCCGGCTAGCGGACCCGGAGACGGCGCGGCTGCTCGAGGTCCCGCTGCTCAGCCCGATCCTGCACTACACGGGCATCACGTACGACACGGCGGGGCGGGTGCTGGACGTGGCCGTCATCCACTACCGGGGGGACCGTTTCTCCTTCACGGTCACGCTGGACGCCACCTGAGGCCGTGGCACCCCGTCGTACGATGCCGGGCGTGACGCACGACGACGCTCCGCGGCCGGCGGACCTCATGCCGTGGTCCGTCGCACCGCCGCGGCTCGGCCGGGGGTGGCCGGCGGCCCCCGACCCGGCGGCCCTGAAGGCCCGCTGGGACGCCCTGGTGAAGGCGGAGGGACCCGATCGCGAGGCCCTGTTCGAGCCGACGCGTGCGCGCACGCTGCACACGGCGGTCGGGCAGCTGCCGGGCACGTCCGGCGGCACGGACCGGCTGGTGCGCGCCTCGGGGCCCTGTCCCGAGCCGGTCCGCGTGCTGCGCGCGCCCTTCGACGAGCAGTGGCTGATCCCCGACCAGCGGCTGATCGACGCGGCCCGCCCCGAGTTGTGGCGGGTGGCCGACGAGCGGCAGGTCTTCGTCGTGGAGGCGTCCGACGCCGCCGGCCCCCTCCTGCTCGCGACCTCGTTCCTCCCCCTGTTCGGTCCGGCCCGCGTCCGCCCGCTGCACCGGCGCCCCGGCGGGGCCGAGCCCAACCTGGCCCCCGGGCTGCTGGACCACCTGGCCGGCCGGCTCGGCCTGCGCCCCGGTCCGCTGGACGTGCTGGCGTGGATGGTGGCGGCCGTCCGTCCCGGCCCCGTGGTTCCGCTGACCGCCGACCCCGCGCAGTGGGAGCACGGCGTCTCGCTGGGCCGCCGCGCGCTGTGGCTGATGCGCCGCGACGGCGAGCGCCCCAAGCTGCCCGGCGGACGCCGCCCCTACGTCCGCGCCCCGTTGCCCGCGCGCCCGCTGACCCTGCGCTACGACCGGGAGGAGGAGGCCCTGTACCTGGACGAGGGCCGTGTCTCCCCGGTGCCGCCCGGCGCCTGGGACTTCGAGGTGGGCGGGGTGCGGGTCCTGGAGCAGTGGTTCGCGGCCCGCACCGCCGGGGGCGAGCCGGGCACGCTGGCGGCGATCCGCCCGGCCGGCTGGCCGCAGGCCTGGACGTCCGGGCTGCTGGAGCTGATCACGGTCCTCGCCCTGCTGGCCGAACTGCGCCCGCACTGCGCGGAGCTGACGGTGACGGAACCGGTCACGGCCACGGAACTGCGCGCCGCGGGCGTCCTGCCGGCCCCCGAGACCTCCCGCAGACCGGCCTCGGTCCTGGACGGCCTCGAGGAGGGGCCGGAGGGACAGCTGGCGCTGCTGTAGGGGGCGGTCACCGCTCCGGCAGGGCGGCCTCCTCGTCGGTGAGGGCGCGAAGCGGTCGTGCTCACCAGTCGTCGCCGATGTCGAAGTTGGCGTCGATCGGCATGCCGTCCTCGGCGAACACCGCCACGAAGCAGGTCCCGGTCGCGACCAGGCCGGCGTACAGCTTCTCCGCCAGCTGCCGGGTCTCGGCCGACTCGGACCGGGACCGGGCGGTCAGCATCGCCGGGACCTTCTCGAAGACCCAACCCGGCTCGCCCTCGTCGACGTACAGGGAGACGCTCATCGCGTCGTCCTCGAACCGGTACCGGTGGCTTCCCCGGTCCCCGGGCTCTCCCGGAGAACCGGCGAAGGAGACCTCGAGAACGCGCGCGACGTCGGCCCACAGCCGGTCGCCGAACTGCTTGCAGTCCCCCTCGCTCTCCACGGGACCGGCATGGAGATCGAAGTCCCTCTTGACGCCGCCGTGCACCTCGTACTTTCCCACCGGATGCTCCGTCCGTTCACGCCGGTCGGGGTCCTACGCGAACCCGTCCAGCACCCTCTCCAGCGCCCGCTCGAACACCGCCTCCAGGTCGATCGGACCGGCGTCCTCCGCGAAGGACGCCGCCAGTCGCGGGTAGGCACCGCTCGCGAGCTGCCGGCCCAGGTAGGCGATCCGCACCGCGTTCTCCTGCTCCTGGGACCAGGGCAGCGAGCGGGTGCGTTCGACGGTGGCGAGTTCGTTGCCGACGTAGGTCGTCACCACGCCGTTCACCATCGCCACCAGCTCCATCTTCGTGCCGTACGGCGCGTCGAAGGGGTCGAGGCAGGCCAGGCAGTGCTCCAGGTAGCGCAGGGCGTTGGGGCTGAAGCCGTAGACCGGGGACATCAGCCGGGGCAGCCAGGGATGGCGGTGCATCAGCGCGCGGGTCTGGTGGGCGACCCGGAGCATGTCGGCGCGCCAGTCGCCGCTCGGCTCCCACAGCTCGTGCTCGCCGCTGACCGCGTCCATCATCAGCTCGTGCAGGTCCTCCTTGCGGGGGACGTAGTTGTACAGCGACATGGTGCCGCAGCCCAGTTCGGCGGCGACGCGGCGCATCGAGACCGCGTCCAGGCCCTCGGCGTCGGCGATCCGCACCGAGGCGGCGGCGATGTCGGCGCGGGTGTACGCCGGTCTCGGCCCCCGGCCGGTGCGCTCGGGGCGCGCCCAGATCACTTCGGGTACGGCCGCTCGGCCCGCCATCGTTCATCACCTCGGCCACCATCCTAGTTACGTACACCGTACGTAGTGCGCTATGGTCGACCCATGACTACTACGTACGCTGTACTTAGTGAGGGTCTGGAGAAGCGCTTCGGCGAGGTGCGCGCCCTGCGGGGGCTGGATCTCGCGGTGGCCGAGGGCACGGTGTGCGGGCTGCTCGGACCGAACGGGGCGGGCAAGACCACGGCGGTGCGGCTGCTGACCACGCTGCTGCGGCCGGACGCGGGCTCGGCGCGGATCGCGGGGCACGACCTCGTGCGGGAGGCCGCGGCCGTCCGGCGCCTGATCGGCGTGACCGGGCAGTACGCCTCGGTCGACGGGGACCTCACCGGACGTCAGAACCTGCGGCTGTTCGCCCGGCTGCACCGGGTGCGGGACGCCTCCGCGCGGGCCGCCGAGCTGCTCGACCGGTTCGGCCTGGCCGAGGCCGCCGACCGGCCGGCGTCGACCCTGTCGGGCGGCACGAGACGGCGCCTCGACCTGGCCGCGAGCCTGATCCGCCGGCCCGAGGTGCTCTTCCTGGACGAGCCGACGACCGGGCTGGACCCGGCCAGCCGGAACCAGATCTGGGACGCGGTGCGCGCCCTGAAGCAGGAGGGCACGACCGTGGTGCTGACCACGCAGTACCTGGAGGAGGCCGACCGCCTCGCCGACGACATCGCCCTGGTGGACCGGGGGCGGGTGGCGCACACGGGTGCGCCGGCCGAGCTCAAGGCGCTGGTCGGGGCGCACGCGGAGGCCGTCGTCGCGGACGCGGACGCCCTGGGGCGGGCGGCGGCCGTCCTCGACCGGCTCACCGGGGCCGAGCCGGTGCTCGACCACCAGCGCCGGGCGGTCGGCGCGGTGAGCACCGACCCGACCCTCACGCTCCCGCGCCTGGTGCGCGAACTCGACGCGGCGGGCGTGCCCCTGGTGGACGCGAGCCTGCGCCCGCCGACCCTCGACGACGTCTTCCTCCGCCTGACCGGCAGCAAGGAGCTCGCGGCATGAGCACGACGACGGTGACGACGACCGCGGGAAGGGCCACGCCGTACGACCTCGCGTACGACGGCGCCATGATGCTGGGCCGGCAGGTGCGGCGGATCCGGAACAATCCGGGGCTGCTGATCCTCACCCAGACGATGCCGGTGACGATGCTGCTGTTCTTCGGCTACGTCTTCGGCAGCGCGCTGGCGATGCCGGGCGCGCAGTACCGGTCGTTCCTGGTGCCGGGCCTGCTGGTGGCGACGGCGGCGAACGGGATCATGACGGGCATGTTCCAGGCCGCCCAGGACGTCCACCGGGGCGTGACGGACCGGTTGCGCACCCTGCCGGTGAGCCGGGCGGCGGTGCCGCTCGGGCAGTCGGTCGCGGACGTGCTCGTCACGGCCGCCGGGACGGTGCCCTTCCTGCTGGTCGGGCTCGCCGTGGGCTGGCGGGTGGAGGGCGGTGCGCTCGGCGCGGCGGGGGCCGTGGGGCTGCTGCTGCTGTTCCGGTTCGCGACGACGTGGATCGGGATCTTCCTGGGGCTGCTCACCCGGAGCGAGGAGGCCGCCGGCCAGCTGGGCGGGGCGACGTTCGTCCTGCCGCTGCTGTCCAACGCGTACATCCCGACCGAGGGTCTGCCGGGGTGGCTGCGCACGGTCGCGGAGTGGAATCCGATCAGCGCGGTGACCACGGCGCTGCGCGACCTCTTCGGCAACGCGCCCGTGCCGGAGGGGGCGGCCTGGCCGGTGGCGCATCCCGTCGCCGGGTCGCTGGCCTGGTGTGCGGTACTGCTCGCGGTGTTCGCGCCGCTCGCCGTGCGCCGGTACGCGCACGGCGAGCGCTGAGCGGACCCGATCCTCGTCACCGCCGGGCGGGGACGCGGCGGGGCGGGGGCGCGCCCCCGCCGGGGATCACACCGGGGGCGCCACCGCGTGCCGTGGGGATGACGGACGGGTGCGTGGCGCCGTGCCGGGACGGGTGTGATCGCCGGGGCGCGGACCTCAGTTGCTGCCGAAGAGCGAGCGACGGAGCCGGCGCAGGGGTGCGAAGAGCGAGACCCCGCGTACGCGGGCGCCCCTGACGCTGCGCCGGTGCGCGGGCTCACGCGCGGTCAGCTCGCGCATCAGCGACGTCGCCTCCAGCGTCTCCCGCTGCGGAAGGGCGGGGCCTCCGAGCACCGCGAGATGACGGTCGAGGCGCGAACTGGTCGCGCTGCTCCCGCAGGTGATCGCGGGCACCCTCGCCCTGCTGCGCACTGTTATCTGTTCCATGTCACTCCCCACCCGTACGAGTCCACCCGGCCCGGGCAGGGTAACCCTATCGTCCCGGTGAGGCAGCCGTGTATCGCGGTCACAGGATTCACCTTCCCCGTAAGGGTGTTGACGATCACTCTCCGAATCCGACGGATTCCAGGGCGAGTTGGACAACATGCTGTTCGTCGGCCCGTCCGGGTCCCCCGCGGGGCCCGACGGTCACGGTCGGTGACGTCTCGGACCGGTCCGGTTCGACGCGGTCGGGGGCGTGTCGCCGCCACGTCCGCACGCCCCTCGGACACGGGGACGACCACGGCGGGGGCGGCCTCCGCGACGGAGACGGAGGGGGAGGCCCCGACGAGCAGGGCCTCCCCCTCCTCCGGCTCTTCCGCTTCTCCTTCCGCTCCGGATCAGGCGGCGCTGTTGAGGACCGGCAGGTAGCCGCCCGACTGACCGGCCGCGGTCGGGTGGTACGACTCGCCGATGTTGAGCCAGTTCACGCTGTGCAGCCAGGAACTGCCGGAACAGATCTCGTGTCCGGTGAACGGGGGACGCACGTCGCCGAAGGTGAAGCCGTGGTCGGCGGCGCGCTTGGCGATGGTGGTGTTGAGCAGGTCGGAGGCGTCGTTGATCGCCTTCCGCTTGGTCTCGGAGAGGCCGATGCAGGAGGTGCCGAGCTTGTAGAAGCGCGGGTAGCCGATGACGACGACGTGGGCGTTCGGGGCCTTGTTGCGGATCGCCGAGTAGACGGCGTCGAGGTTGCCGGGCAGGGTCTGGTCGACGTACGCCCGCGCGGTGGCGATCCGCGACAGGCAG
Source organism: Streptomyces sp. JHA26 (assembly GCF_002005565.1). Lineage (GTDB taxonomy): Bacteria > Actinomycetota > Actinomycetes > Streptomycetales > Streptomycetaceae > Streptomyces. The sequence continues at coordinate 20,969 of NZ_BDJC01000031.1, forward strand.
GAGCTGTCGGACTGGAGCACACAGGTCGTCATGACGTCGGCGAAACCGGCGTCGTTGCCCCCGATGCTGATCGAGACGAGGCTCGTGGAGGAGCCGAGCGGGCCGAGTTGTCCGGCGAGGACATCACCCGTACGGGCTCCGGAGCAGGCGGTGAAGTCGAACGACGAGGGTGAGTGCGCGGCCGCCCACAGGTACGGGTAGGCCTTCGTGCTGCGCTTGCAGTCGCCGGAGGAGCTGAGGTAACTGCCCGCTCCGACGCCGGAGGAGTAGGAGTCGCCGAGGGCCACGTAGCCTCCGGCGGCCGCGGCCGCGGCCGGGGCCGGGGCCGCCTGGGCGGTCGCGGCCCCGGTGAGGGCGGCGCCGGCGGCGAGAAGGACCGAGGTCAGGAAGCCGACAAGTCGGGAACGTCTCATGGAACCTCCCTTTAGCAGGATCTCTGCCTCAACCGTGGTAGCAGCTACGCGTGTTGATAGGAAGTGTCCATGCCAATAATTGGCTGACGATGATTCAAAACCGGACGAAAGTCAGCGGGAACACCAGTGCCGTCTTGACGCTCTCCGGTGGGCTGGGCCACATTGAGGTCCGGCATCTTGGGCTTCGGGGGGCAAAGCGGAACGGTCAGGGGACCCGACTTCCGCGCGAGATCGCCCCTCGAGAAGAACAGATGACGGCAAAACAACAAAAACGTGAGACCTCGTTCCAGGTCTTGCCATAGGGGTTCAATCGTCAATACCGTCATACATCTTCCGCATCGGTACGTCGGCAAGCGGCTCAGGGGAGGGCTCGAGGCCGCGGCGGACCGGGCGGAGCGCGGTAGGGGGGTGCCGTGCTCGGTGACCACATCGGTGGCCGGGCCGTGCCGCGCGGTCGGCTGCCGTCTTCCTTGTCGGCGTCGACAGGCTTTGCCAGCTCACCTGGCACGCAACGGGGGTCCACATGCCGTCGCGCCGTGGGTGAGAACCCCCCTTTCGAACCGGATACAGAGCCGGACCGCCCTGGGGCGGGCGGTCCGCCGGACGAGAGGGATCAGACTCATGAGCTCAGTCCTGCAGCCGGCGGCGACGGACAACGAACCGACACCCGCCGGGAAGTACCGGCCCGTCTCCTCGCACCTGGCGATCGCTCCGCCGGTGAGCGTGGTCATCCCCGCGATGAACGAGGCGGAGAACCTTCCCTACGTCTTCAAGACGCTGCCCGACTGGATCCACGAGGTCGTCCTCGTGGACGGCAACTCCACCGACGGCACCGTCGAGGTCGCCCGGGAGCTGTGGCCGGACGTCAAGGTCGTCGAGCAGCGCGGCAAGGGCAAGGGCGACGCGCTGATCACCGGCTTCGAGGCGTGCACCGGGGACATCATCGTGATGGTCGACGCCGACGGCTCGGCCGACGGCCAGGAGATCGTGTCGTACGTCTCCGCCCTCGTCTCGGGCGCCGACTTCGCCAAGGGATCCCGCTTCGCCAACGGCGGCGGCACCGACGACATGACCTTCATCCGCAAGCTCGGCAACCGCGCCCTGTGCGCGGTCGTCAACCGGAAGTTCGGCGCCCGCTACACCGACCTCTGCTACGGCTACAACGCGTTCTGGCGGCACTGCCTGGACAAGATCGACCTCGACTGCACCGGCTTCGAGGTCGAGACCCTGATGAACATCCGGGTCGTCAAGGCCGGCCTGAAGGTCCAGGAGATACCCAGCCACGAGTACCTGCGCATCCACGGCGTCAGCAACCTGCGCGCCGTGCGGGACGGGCTGCGGGTGCTCAGAGTGATCCTCGACGAGCGCTCCAACCGGCGTGCGCTGCGCAGCCGTACGCACTCGCCGACGCTCGTGTCGGCCGGCTCGGCCCGGAGGAAGGTGTCTTGAGCACGGTCGGCACCCCCCTCACGATCTCCGTGGTGATCTGTGCCTACACCGAGGACCGCTGGGAGGACATCCTCGCGGCGGTCGCCTCGGTGCGGGCGCAGTCCCACCCGGCCCTGGAGACGCTGCTGGTCGTCGACCACAACGAGGCGCTCCGAGGGCGGCTGGCCCGGGAGTACAAGGACGTCCCGGACGTGCGGGTGTGCGCCAACGCGGGCCCGCGCGGCCTGTCCGCCGGCCGCAACACCGGCATCGCGGCCTCGCGCGGCGAGGTCGTCGCCTTCCTCGACGACGACGCCGTGGCCGAGCGCGACTGGCTGCGGCACTTCGCCGCGGGGTACGCCGATCCGGCGGTCATGGCCGTCGGCGGACGCACGGAGCCCGTCTGGGCGTCGGGGCGCCGGCCCGACTGGTTCCCGGAGGAGTTCGACTGGGTGGTGGGCTGCACGTACCGCGGCCTGCCGCCCGGCCGGGTCCGGGTGCGCAACGTGCTCGGCGGCAACGCCTCCTTCCGGCGCGAGGCGTTCGACGCGGCGGGCGGTTTCGCGACCGGCATCGGACGCGACGGCGACAAGCGCCCGCTGGGCTGCGAGGAGACGGAGCTGTGCATCCGGCTCTCCCGCGCCCGGCCCGACGCGGTGCTGCTGATCGACGACCGGGCGGTGATCCACCACCGGGTGCCCGGGGCGCGCGAGCGCTTCGGCTACTTCCGCACCCGCACCTACGCCGAGGGCCTGTCCAAGGCGCTGGTGGCCCGGAGCGTCGGGGCGGACAAGGGACTGGAGTCCGAACGCCGGTACGCCACCCGCGTCCTGCCGGTCGGGGTGGTGCGCGGCCTGCGCGACGCCGCGCTGGCCCGGCCGGGCGGCGCGCGCCGGGCGGGGGCGATCGTCGCCGGGGTGCTCACGGCGGCGGGCGGCTACGTGGTGGGCAGCGTACGGGCGCGGCGGGGCGGGGCGGCGTTCTCGGTGACGCCCGTCGGACCGGCCGAGGGGGGCGCGCATGGCTGAGGTGTCCGTGGCCGACGCGCGGGTGCCGATCCTCATGTACCACGCGGTCGCCGCCGACCCGGACAAGGCGACCCGCGCCCTGTCCGTGACCCCGGAGGCGTTCGCCGAGCAGATGGCGGCGATCGCCGACCGCGGCCTCACCCCGGTCGGCACCGCGGAGCTGGCGGCCGCCTGGCGCTCCGGCGGCCCGCTGCCGGAGCGGCCGGTCCTCATCACCTTCGACGACGGCTACGAGGGCGTGCACCGGCACGCGCTGCCCGTGCTCGCGGGGCACGGGTTCCCGGCCACGCTGTTCGTCACGACCGGCTGGCTGCGCGGCCCGTACGACACCGGGGACGCCCTGGACACCATGCTCGACTGGGACCAGGTCCGCGAACTGGCCGCCGCGGGCGTGGAGATCGGCGGGCACAGCCACACCCATCCGCAGCTCGACCAGCTCGGCGGGGACGCGCTGCGGTACGAGCTGATCCACTGCCGGGAGGTCCTCACCGACCAACTGGGCACCGCGCCGGTCTCGTTCGCCTACCCGTACGGCTACTCGGACCGCCGGGTGCGGGAGGTGGTCCGCGAGACGGGGTACGCCCAGGCGCTCGCCGTCGGCAACGGTCTGGCGCGCCGCCGTCAGGGGCCGTACGCCCTGCGGCGGGTCACCGTGCGCCGCAGCACGGGGCCCGAGGAGTTCGCCCGACTGCTCGAGGGGCGCGCGATCGCCCGCACGTTCGCCCGCGACCGCGCCCTCACCAAGGGGTACGCCGTGCTCCGCGGGGCACGCCGGGCGCGGACGCGGTTGCCGGGGGCCGGTGCCTGAACCATCCGGCCGCCGGATGCCGCGTGCGCCCGGGAAACCGGGTGCACGCGGCGTCCGCGTGCCCGATCATGGCGGCATGTCCGTGAACCCGCACGACGCCCTGCCGATCCGGCTCAACGTCGACGACAGCGACTCCCCCTCCGACGTGGTCGACGCGCTGTTCCTCGGCCGTTTCGCCACCGGCGAGCAGCCGTTCGCGCACGCCGTGAACATCGACCGTGTGCGGTCCGGGGCGTCGCTGCTGCCGCCCGGCGCGCGCGTGCTGCGCGTGGCCCGCGACGACGACCGCAGCGCGACCCTGGCGGAGGGCGAGGGCTGGACGCTGCTCGTCTCGCGCTGGAACCGGGGCGCCGACGTCACGGTGACGGCGACCAGCGCTGACCTGGCCGAGAAGGTGCTCGGCGACGCGACCGACGGCGCGGCGGACGAGCCGGAACCGCAGCCGGAGAACGTCACCATGGGCTTCTGGTACGTCTCCCCGCGACGCGGCCCGCACCGCACCACCCGGCAGATCTCGGCCGGCACCTGGGACGAGGTCCGGGCCAACTACACCGCGCCGGTGGCACGGGCGATGGACGGCCTGATGAGGACGACCCCCGAGGACATCGCGGGCCGGCTGCTGCTCCTGCACGGGCCGCCGGGCACCGGCAAGACGTCGGCGCTGCGGACGCTGGCCCGGTCCTGGCGGGACTGGTGCCAGGTGGACTGCGTGCTGGACCCCGAGCGGCTCTTCTCCGACGTCGGCTATCTGATGGACATCGCCATCGGCGAGGAGGACGCGTCGGGCAAGGACCGCTGGCGGCTGCTGCTGCTGGAGGACTGCGACGAGCTGATCCGCGGCGAGGCCAGGCACACCGCCGGGCAGGCCCTCTCGCGGCTGCTGAACCTCACGGACGGCCTGCTGGGCCAGGGCCGCAACGTCCTGGTCGGGGTGACGACCAACGAGGACCTGGAACGGCTGCACCCCGCCGTGGTGCGTCCGGGCCGGTGCCTGGCCCGCATCGAGGTGGGCCCGCTCACCCGCCGGGAGGCGGTGGACTGGCTCGGCACCGAAGAGGGCGTCGGCCGGGAGGGCGCGACGCTGGCGGAGCTGTTCGCGCTGCGCCGGGGCACCTCGCCGACCGCGCTGCCCGAGCCGCGGGACGGCGCGGAGGCGGGGTTGTACCTGTAGCTGTGCGATGGGGGTGCGACTCCGTTCGCCGGCACGCCGGACCGGCAGTACCGGGACCGGCGGGGCGTCCGGTACCCGCCCGGCCACCCCGCCGGGGCGCGGGGCCGGGACGTGGTGCGGTTCCGCCGCGCGGACGCGACCGGCCACGACGCACGCGCGGACGGCGGACCGGCCCCGCCACCACGGCGCTCAGCCCCCGTAGGCGGCCCGCAGCGCATCCCGCACGGCGGCCACCGCGTCCCCCTCCGGAAGGCCGAGCCGCCGAGCCCGCTCGGCGTAGACCTGCGCCGCCGACGCCAGCTCCCGCTCCGCCGCCGCGCCCGCCGCGGCGACGAACGTGCCGTTGCGGCCCCGCGTCTCGATCACGCCGTCCGCCTCCAGGGCCCGGTACGCCTTGGCGACCGTGTTGGCGGCGAGTCCCAGGGACTCGGCCAGTCCGCGCACCGTCGGCAGCCGGTACCCCACCGGCAGCGCGCCCGAGCGCGCCTGTTCGGAGATCTGGGCGCGCACCTGCTCGTAGGGCGGGGCGCCGTCGTCGATGTGGATCTTCAAGGTCACCCGGCGATTGTCCCGCACCCGCCGGAAATCCGAAGGCGTCGCGACCGTGGTCCCGCGTAGCGTGCGGCCCATGACCGTGATAGTGCGCGATCTGCGCCCCGGAGTGCGGGCCGACCTGGAGGGCTTCGCCCGGGTCCGGCACGCCGCCCTGCCGTACATCCTGTCCACTCCGGAATCGATCGTCCACGCCCTCACCCGGACCCACCCGAGGGCGCGGTTCCGCTCCCTGGTCGCGGAGGAGGACGGCGAGGTCATCGGCACGGCCCAGACCGGGCTGGTCCACGACAGCCCGGAGCCCGGGCAGGGGTTCCTCAACGTCTACGTCCACCCGGACAGGGTCCGGCACGGCGCCGGCGGGCTCCTGGTGCGCACGGCCGAGGAGTACCTGGCGGGCGAGGGGGCGACGAAGCTGTTCGCCTGGGTGCTGGAGGAGCCCGCCCACCTCGCCTTCGCCGAGCGGCACGGCTACGGACGGCGGCGCAGCGCCCACTTCCTCCGGCTGGACCTGGCCGGCGGCACGCTTCCGCCGCCGTGGTCCCCTCCCCCGGGCGTCGAGCTGCGCACCGCGGCCGACTTCGCGGACGATCCGCGTCCGCTGTTCGAGCTGGACGCGGAGGCGGCGGCGGACGAACCGAGCGACGTCGAGGCCGAGCTCACGGACTACGAGGCGTGGCTCGCGGAGACCTGGCGGCATCCGCTGCTGAACCGTGAACTGACCACGGTCGCCGTCCTCGACGGCCGCCCCGTCGCCTTCAGCGTCGCCTTCACGGACGGCCACGGCCGGTACTCCACCGCCATGACCGGCACCGCCCGCGCCCACCGCGGCGAGGGGCTGGCCAAGCTCGTCAAGACCGCCTCCCTGCACCGCGCCCGCGCGGCGGGGTGCACGGAGGCCTTCACGGGCAACGACACCGGCAACGGCCCGATGCTCGCCGTCAACAGGGGCCTCGGGTACGAGGTCTGCGCGACGGAGGTGCGGTATGTCCGTGAACTCGGCTGAAGCACCGGCCCGGGTGGACGTGGTCCTCGTCAAGGCGGGCCGTACGAAGATCCGTTATCCGAGTGAGCTGCTGGACGACGACGGGACCCGCGTCGTGGTCCGCGCACCCTGGGCCGGTGGCGGCGTGCGCGACTTCGGCTTCGTCCGCTTCGAGGCCGGTGACGTGTTCACCGAGTACTACTGGCGCGACCGGTGGTACTCCGTGAAGGAGGTCCGGGCCGGTTCGGGTGTGCTGAAGGGCTGGTACTGCGACATCACCCGCCCCGCCGTGCTCACGGGCGCGGAACTGGTCGTCGAGGACCTCGACCTGGACCTGTGGCGCTCCGCGGACGGCACGGACGTACGACGGCTGGACGAGGACGAGTTCGCCGAGAGCGGTCTGGCGCAGCGGGACCCGGAGGCCGCCGGTGCCGCCGTGGCCGCGCTGGACGAGCTGGAGCGGCTGGCCCGCGGGGACGGTTTCACGGACCTGCTGACGTAGGCACCGGCCGTTTCACGGACCTGCCGGCGCAGGCACCGGCCGGCTCACGGGCCCGCCGGTGGCGGCGTCGGGGGCGGTCCGGGCAGCGCGACCACCGCGTACCGCTCGTCGTCGACCTCCTTGCCCCACAACGACGGATCGTCGGACAGCCGTTCCACGCGGATCCGCCCGCCGAGCGGGGCGAGGAGACCGGTGAGCCGGTCGGCGGGTATGCCGACCGGGGCGACGCTCCCCCACACGCCCTCGACGAGGACCAGCCGGCCTCCCGGCCGCAACAGTCCCCGCCAGTGCGCCAGGACGCGGCCGGGATCGGGCAGCGTCCACAGCACGTGCCGGACCAGGACGGCGTCGAAGCGCCGCTCGCCCACCGGCGGTGCCCCCGCGTCGCCGGTCAGGAACGCGGCGTCACGGCCGGCGAGTTTGGTCCGGGCCAGCTCCACCATGGCCGGGGACAGGTCGACGCCGGTCACCCGGTGTCCCTGCTCGGCCGCGAGGAGCGACAGGCTGCCGGTGCCGCAGCCCAGGTCGAGGACGTCACCGGGCCGGGCGGGCAGCCAGGACCGCAGCCGGTCGGCCCAGGCCCGGCGCACGCCGGGGTCGCGCAGCCCGTGGTCGGGTTCCTCGTCGAAGGCCGCGGCCCCGGCGTCCCAGTCGATGCCCACCGTGGTCGTCCCGTCACTGTCGTCCGTCATGGCCCAAGAGTGACATCCACCACTGACAGCGATGCATCGATGAGGAACTCTCGGGGAAAGGGTCTACCTCCGTGAGAACGCGGAACCCGGTGGATCCGTGAGGAGGCAGCCATGCGCCGTCTGACCGTGCAGAAGCCCCTGAAGAAGACCGACGCCCGCCGAGTCCGTGAGGAGGCCGACGAGCGCCCCGCCGGGCGCCCGGAGGTCCGCAAGGACATCGCCCGCACCTGGTGGCCGGACAACTGACCGGGACGCCCTGCCGTGAGACGCGTCAGAGCAGTCGCCTGCGGTAGTGGACGCGGTCGTAGGGACCGTCCACCCGGCGCTCCACGACCTCGTAGCCGTACTTCGGGTAGATCCGCTGGTTCTCCCACATCAGCGCGTTCGTGTAGAGCCTGATTTCGGGCAGGTCCAGGGCACGCGCGTGTGCGTCCACGAACCGCAGCAGCCGTCGTCCCACGCCCGTGCCGTGCGCGTCGGGGTGGACGGCGATGCTGTCGAGGAAGAGGTGGTCCTCGAACACCTCCAGCACCACGAGGCCCACGACGGGTTCGCCCGTGACGAACACCCTTCCCGCGGCCACGTCCGCCGCGTGGTCCGCCTCCATGGGCTGCGGCACCACCCCGATGCGCTCGATGTAGGGGCGGTACGCCGCGTCGGTGACGGCTCCGACCGCGGGCACGTCGGCCGCGGTCGCCGCTCTGGTCTCCTCGTTCGTCATACGGCGAACGGTAGGTACCTGAGCACAGTCTGAGCACTCCCTTAACGCGACCATAAGGATCGCCGGATCCCGCTTCCGGCAGGGAATTCCACGGTTTCCAGGGGCTAGCTTGCTGATCACCCCACGGGTTCCGGCCCATGTCCCAGTGACCGTTTCGAGGAGTTCCCATGCCCGCGTCCCGCAGGGTCGCCGCCGTCGTCGCCGGCCTCGCCCCGCTCGCCCTGACCGCGCTGGCCGCCGCGCCCGCGTCGGCGCACGGCTCGATGGGCGACCCGGTCAGCCGGGTGTCGCAGTGCTACGCCGAGGGTCCCGAGAGCCCGGAGTCGGCCGCGTGCAGGGCCGCGGTCGCGGCCGGCGGCACCCAGGCGCTCTACGACTGGAACGGCATCCGCATCGGCGACGCCGGCGGACGGCACCGGGAGCTGATCCCGGACGGCAGGCTGTGCAGCGCGAACAGCGAGGAGTTCAAGGGCCTCGACCTGGCCCGCGCCGACTGGCCCGCGACCGGCGTGAGCAGCGGCTCGTACACCTTCAAGTACCGTGTGACCGCCCCGCACAAGGGCACCTTCAAGGTCTACATCACCAAGCCCGGCTACGATCCCGCGAAGCCGCTGGGCTGGAGCGACCTGGATCTGTCCGCCCCGGTGGCGACGGTCACCGACCCGGTGGCCTCGGGCGGCTACTACACGTTCTCCGGCACCCTGCCCGAGCGCACCGGCAAGCACCTGCTGTACGCGGTCTGGCAGCGTTCGGACAGCCCGGAGGCGTTCTACTCCTGCTCGGACGTGTCCTTCGGCGGTGACGGCGGCGGCAGCGGCGACGCGGAGGGCGGCGCCGCCCCGGCGCCGTCGGCCTCCGCACCGTCCGAGGAGCAGATCGCGGCGGCGGCCGACAGGTCGACGATCGAGCACCACGGGCACGGCGACCAGGACTCCGCGACGACGACGGACCCGACCGATCCGGCCACGCCGACAGCCGCGCCGACGGCCGGGGCGGCTCCGGCGGAGACCCCGGGGGCCGCGGCGGCCGGTGACCCCAATGAGGTCCGGGCCGCCGGTGCCGGCACCGGGAACCTCGCCGAGACCGGCGGCGACGGCAGCACCTCGTACCTCGCCGTCGGCGGTGCCGCCGTACTGGCGCTCGGTGCGGCGGTGCTCTTCGCGTCGGTCCGCCGGCGGGCGCCGGGCGGCGGCCGGCACGGTCGCTGACCGGGGACCACGGGGGAACGCGGGGCTTGTCCGGCGGCTCGGGCCGGACAAGCCCCGCGTGGTGTGCCGGTGCCGGTGCCGGGGTCAGCCGAAGACCGAGGCGCAGGTGGTGGGGGTGGCGTGCGCCGGGTCGAGCGCGTTGGCCACCTCGTGGAAGGCGATCCGGTCGAGCAGTCCGATCGCCAGGTGCTCGGACAGGTCGAGCGGGCACAGGTCCTGCAGCAGGACGTTGCGCACGCCGGGCCCGCTCAGGTACTGGCTGCGGTACGGCGTGACCACCTCGTCGTACCGGGTGGCGAGGACGGTGTAGCGGACGCCGGGCACGGTGTCGCCGCCCTCGTTGAGCCTGGTGAGGAGGTCGGAGCCGGCGATCTGGTCGGCGAGGGCCGGGGTGTGCTCGTTCAGCAGGTCCTCGGCGCCGGGGAAGTACGGCAGCAGGTGCGTGAGGCCGGACAGGGTGGTGCCGTGGTTGCTGGGCGCGATGCCGACGAGGGCGTTCACCTTGCCGGCCCCGCCGAGGAACTTCAGGTAGTAGCGGGGCATCATGCCGCCCTGCGAGTGGCCGACGATGTCGGCCTTCGCGGCGCCGGTCGCGGCGAGCACCCTGTCGACGTGGGCGGAGAGCTGTTCGGCCGACCTCTCGACCGGCCCGAGGCCGTGGAAGAACGGGACGCCGGGCAGTTGTCCGTAGTCGAGGGAGAAGACGCAGTAGCCGCGGTGCGTCAGGTAGGGCGCGAGGCCCAGCCAGTTGTCGACGGAGTTCCCGAGGGTGCCGTGGACCAGGACGACGGGGCGGGGGTGGGCGGCGGACGGCTTGCAGGCGTAGTCGTTCCAGCCGGTGCCGGGACGCGCGTCGGCGGCGTGGACGGTGGTGGCGGGGACCAGGGCGGCCGCGGCGGTCAGCAGCAGCGCGGCCAGGGGTCTGAGCACTCGCTTCCAGGGCAGCATCGGGTGATCTCCTTGCGGACCGAGGGAGGTGCGACGGCATGACGCCCTGTGATCCGGATCACGGGATGCTGTTCACTCGTCAAGTTACGGGCGAGTAGCTCACGTGTGAAGTGACGCGTCGGCAAAAACTTCCAGTGGTAACCGACGTGGGCCGGTCCGCAGGTGAGGGAGGGTCACCAGGTGGGCCGCACGGGCCCCTCGGACGCGACGCGGGCCACGAGGCCGTACAGCGCGTGGACCCCGTCCTCGCCGATCACGTCCCCCCACCCGCGCACGGCCTCGGCCGCCGCCTCCTCGGCGGCCCGCGTGCACGCCCACCCCCGCTCGGTCAGCACGACCAGCCGGGCCCGCGCGTCGACGGGGTGCGGCCGGCGTTCGGCGTACCCCTTGCGGACGAGCTCGTCGACGAGCTGACTGGCGGCCTGCTTGGTCACACCGAGGTGCGCGGCGAGGTCGGTGGCCGTCGCACCGTCCGGGGCGAGCCGGGCGAAGGCGAAGCCGTGGGCGGGCCTCAGCCCTTCGAAGCCGCGGGCGACGACGCCCTCGTGGATGCGCTGCGTGAGCCCGCCGGCGGCGGCGAGCAGGGCGACGGACAGGGCCATGGCGTCGGAGTTCTGCACGGGGGCATTGAAACACCCTTGACGAATTGGTCAAGCAGATTGACCATGAGGGCGACAGGGAAAGTCAAGCCGCTTGACTACTTGATGCGAGGAGTCCGCCATGCCCGTCGTCCGCTCGTCCGAGGGCGTCACCCACGAGATCCACGGCGTCCGCTTCGTCTCGTACGCCGCATCCCGCACCGGCAGCAGGGAACTGTGCGCCTGGCGGGTCGAGATCCCCGCGGGGACGCGGGCGCCCGCGCACACCGTCGGCCGGGAGGAGATCTTCCACCTGCTCACCGGGGAGCTGCTGATCACCCTCGACGGCCGCACCGAGCGCGTCACCGCGGGCGACACCGTGATCGTCAACCCGGGCGCGACCCTCGCCGTGGAGAACCCCACCGACCGGACCGCGACGTCCTGGGTGACGACCTCCGTCGGCCTGGTGGCCGAGCTCGCCGACGGCACCCGGATCACTCCCCCGTGGGCCGACTGACCCGCGGGCGCCCCGGACCGCCGGCGACCCCGGCCTCGCCGCGCGCCGTCCCGCACGGGCGGGCGGCATCCGTTCAGCCCCTCCCCGCCTGCACCGGCACCCGTACGCCCCGACCGTGGGAGCATGGCGCACACCTCGGGCACCGACACGCGAACCCGCTCCTTCCTCGACGAGGCCAAGGACGCCGTCACCCCGCGGGCCACCGCGCTCGTCCTCGGCGTGCTCGCGCTCCAGCTGCTGTTCATCGCCTCCTACGTGGGAGCGCTGCACGATCCGAAGCCGAAGGACGTGCCCTTCGGCGTGGTCGCGCCCGGGGCGGCCGCCGGACGGACGGTGGACCGGCTGGAGCGGCTGCCCGGTTCGCCGCTGGACCCGCGCACGGTGGCCGACGAGGCGGGCGCCCGGCGGCAGATCATGAACCGGGACATCGACGGTGCCCTGATCGTGGACCCCCGGGGCAGCCGGGACACCCTGCTGGTCGCCTCCGGCGGCGGCACCGTCCTCGCCACCACCCTGGAGGGCATCACCACGAAGCTCGAGGAGGCCGAGGGACGCACCGTACGGACCGTCGACATCGCCCCGGCCTCCGCCCACGACTTCGACGGACTGTCGTCCTTCTACCTGGTCGTGGGCTGGTGCGTCGGCGGTTACCTGTGCGCCTCGATCCTGGCGATCAGCAGCGGCGCCCGGCCGGCCGATCCGCGCCGCGCGGCGATCCGGCTGATCGTGATGGCGCTGGTGTCGATCGTCGGCGGACTGGGCGGCGCGGTGATCGTCGGGCCGATCCTGGGCGCCCTGCCCGGCAGCGTGGTGGACCTGTGGGGGCTCGGCGCGCTGATCACCTTCTCGGTGGGCGCCGCCACGCTCGCCCTCCAGGGCGTCTTCGGGATCGTCGGCATCGGGCTGGCGATCCTGCTGGTGGTGGTCGCGGGCAACCCGAGCGCGGGCGGCGCCTTCCCGCTGCCGCTGCTGCCGCCGTTCTGGAGGGCGATCGGGCCGGCGCTCCCGCCGGGCGCCGGGACGTGGGCGGCCCGTTCGATCGCCTACTTCGAGGGCAACGCCGAGACCGCCTCCCTGCTGGTGCTGTGGGCCTGGGCGGTCGCGGGGACCGTGATCACGTTGCTGGCGGCCGTGCTGCGCCGCCGACGGCAGGAGGCGGAGCTGCCCACGCAGGTCGGCTGACCCGCGCGGCCGGACGGGACGTCCGCGGGCATGCGGACGTCCCGCCCCTCGCGCGCGGGGCGGGACTCCACAGGTGCGTGTGCTCAGCCGATCTGCGTGCCGGTGGCCGACAGGGCCTCCGTCACCGGCTGGAAGAAGGTCTGCCCGCCCGCGGTGCAGTCGCCGCTGCCGCCGGAGGTGAGGCCGATGGCCTTGTCGCCGGAGAAGAGCGAGCCGCCGCTGTCGCCGGGCTCGGCGCAGACGTCGGTCTGGATCAGGCCGTTGACGATGTCGCCGTTGCCGTAGTTCACGGTGGCGTCCAGGCCGGTGACCGTCCCGTCGTGCACCTGGGTGGTGGAACCGCTGCGGGTCACCTTCATGCCGACGGTGGCCTCGGCGGCGCCCGAGATGGCCTGCGAGGACCCGTCGTAGAGGTTCACCTCGCTCGGGTGGGCCACGTCGGCGGTGTACTTGACCAGGCCGTAGTCGTTGTCCGGGAAGCTGGACGCCTCGTTCTGGCCGATCACCGTGCCGGAGGAGTCCGACCAGCTGGAGATGGACTCGGTGCAGTGCCCGGCGGTGAGGAAGTACGGCTCGCCGCCCTTGGTCACGTTGAAGCCGAGCGAGCAGCGCCCGCCGCCTCCGGTGATGGCGTCGCCGCCCGCGACGAAGGGCTTGTACTCACCCTTGGTCCGCCTCAGTTCGGCCTTGGCGCCCAGCCCGTCGACCACCTCGGTCAGCTTGGCCCACTCGGCCGCGGAGACCGTGCGGTCTGCGGTGACGACGACCTTGTTGGTGGTCGGGTCGGTCGCCCAGGACGTGCCCGGGACGGCCGCGTCCTTCGCGAGGGTGGTGCGCGCGCTCTTCAGCTCGGCGAGCGAGTTCTCGACGATTCTCGCCTTGGCGCCGGCCTCCTCGACGGTCTGCGCGGCGGCCTCGTCGAGCACGTTGACGACGAGGCTCTTCGCCCGGGCGTCGTAGTACGTGCCCGCCGCGTCGGCGCCGAGGTCGCCGAGCAGCGCGGAGGCGAGCTTCCCGGCCGCCGTGACCGACAGGGTCTTCGGCGCGGAGGCCTCCGGGGACTCGCTGGCGTTCGCGCTCTGGAAGGTGACTCCCGCGGCGACCAGTGCGGTGATGCCCGCACCTGCCACGGCTGCCCGCCGCCTGGGTATGCGTCGGTGCTTCAACTCGCGTCCTCCTGTGGGGGGGCGGCCCGGAGGTTGTGGGGACCTCGTAGGCCGGAAGGCTGGTTGACGAGCGTTCACTCTTCCGACTCCACAGACCGCACACAAGGTCGACTCAAGGACGTGCGCACGACAACTCCAGCGCGGTCACAGGTCCTTCACCGGTCATGTCCCTTCCCGGAGGATTCGCGGAGCGGAATCGCACCGCGAACACCACGGCGGGCGGCCGGGCAAGGGGGAGCCCCCGCACGCGGGCTGCGTGCGGGGGCTCGTCGTGCTGCCGGCTGCGTTGCGGGACGGCCTCAGTAGACGCTGACGCCGTAGGCGCTCAGGGCCTCCGTGACCGGCTGGAAGAACGTCGTGCCGCCGGAGGAGCAGTCGCCGCTGCCGCCGGAGGTCAGGCCGTACGCGACGCCGTTGCTGCCGTAGAGCGGACCGCCGGAGTCGCCGGGCTCGGCGCAGACCGTGGTCTGGATCAGCCCGGAGACGATGTCGCCGCCGCCGTAGTTGACGGTGGCGTTCAGCGCGGTGACCCGGCCGCTGTGGGTGCCGCTGGTGGAGCCGTCACGGATGACGGTGGTGCCCACGCTCGGGGTGGCCGCGCGGGTGATGTCCACGCCGTTCGCGGTACCGGGCTTGCTGACGGACGTGTTGGTGTACCGCACGATGCCGTAGTCGTTGCCCGGGAAGCTGGAGCCGGCGGTCGTGCCGAGGACCGTGCTGTGCCCGGAGTTCGACCACCAGGTGCCGGCACCGTCGGTGCAGTGGCCGGCGGTCAGGAAGTACTCGGTCCCGTTGCTCGCACGGACGTTGAAGCCGAGGGAGCAGCGCCAGCTGCTCGCGTAGATGGCGTCACCGCCCTGGATGAGCTTGTTGAACGTGCCGGGGGTGCGCTTGATCGTGAGGGCGCCGGCCTTGTCGCCGGCCTGTTCCTTGATCTTCGCGATCTCGGCCTGGGTGACCGTGCTGTCGACGGTGACGAGCACCCGGCCGGACTTGCCGTCGACGGCCCAGGCGGTACCGGGGACGTCGGCCTGGAGCACGGCACCGCTGGCGCTCCGCAGCTCCGCGCCGCTGAAGGTGGCGGGGGCGCTGTCGGACGCGTTCGCGCTGGGGACCGCGATCGCTGCCGCGGCCACGAGGCCGGTGGATACGGCGATCAGCCGGGTCCGTCTCGAGATGCCGCTGCGGGGGTTGGTGCGCTTGATCCTCACTTTTCGTTCCTCCACGGGGGAAGTCGGGGGCCCTCTCGTGGGGTTGGGGCCCGTGAGGCGCAGTCAGGGAACGGGCGTCCGGGTCCCGGACACGCCGTGCTCCTGACAAGCGCTGAGGTTGGAGTATTCGGCCGAACGGCCGGTCGGCGCAAGAGTGCCTTTCGGCCTTCAACCACCGCCCGGCCGTCTCCGCCAACCCCCGTGGGACGTCAACGCAGTTCACGCTCCCCCGCCTCGATCCCGGCCGCCGGCGTGTTCCCCGGCGGCGGGAAGGGGCAGATGAAGTGGTCGGCGAACGCGCACGGCGGCAGCAGGGCACGGTTGAAGTCGACCGTCGTACGCCCCTCGGCGTCCGGTGCGCCGGGGCGCAGGAACCGGAAGCGGTGACTGGTGCTCCCACTGGTGGCGTCCGCGAACACGGCCCACAGCGAACCGTCCTCCTCCACGGTCACCTGGAGCGTGTGGTCCCGGCCGTCCAGCGTGAAGGCCAGTTCCCCGCCGAGGCCGAGCCCGCGCTCCCGTCCGTCCGCGTTCGGCACCCGCACGCTGCGCCGCCCGGTGTCGTACGGCGTGAAGCGTCCCGGCACCGACCGGCGCGGATCGTAGGGCGTGGCCACGATGCCGCGGAACGCGCGCCGCGCCCCGGCGGCCGGGTCGAAGTCGCGCACGCCCCAGGCGCCCTCACGGAGCAGGACGACCAGGCGCCGTTCGCCGTACGCCACCCGGGCCGCGCTCGCCGGGCCCGGGTCGGCCGCCAGCCGCACCTCGCCGTCCAGGGGCCGGCCGTCCACGATCAACCCGTCCGCCCCGGCGGCCGTCAGCACCACGGCGTCGTCGTCCGCCGCCCAGGTGCCCGGGATGCCCGGCAGCCGCCCGTCCGGACGGTCCTCCAGCCAGTACGTGCCGGTCAGCGCGAGCGGCCCGTAGGGCGCCGACACCGTCGCCACGCGCTGCTCGTGCCAGCGCTCCCACTCGTCGGATGCGTCCGTCGTCATGCGGTCGCCCTTCCCCACCGGTCCGGGGCGATCACCGGGTCCGAGGTCTCGCCCCCGAACCGGGGGACCGACGGCCGGCCGACGGTCCCTCAGCAGTCGCACCCACAGTCACAGCCGCTGCAGCAGCACCCGTCGTCACCGCAGCAGTCACTGCAGTTGCTGCAGCACTCACAGCAGTCGCAGCAGTCGTCGCAGCTCTGGCACAGCCCTTCCCTGCGCTGCCTGGTCCAGGGGTCCTCGAACGTGCCGCAGCACATCTGGCACGTGCAGGCCAGCCCCAGCCACACGGCACACCCCGCGAGCAGCCCCCGCCGGTCGCGGCGCGGCGGCTCCGGGGGCGTCGGCGCGCCGGGGCCGCCCGGGGCACCGGGCGGGGCGTACGGGTGGCTGCCGTGCGCGCAGGAGGGGGTGCCGAAGGCGCGGTCGACGGAGGTGCCCAACTCGTGCACCAGCAGCCGGTGCACCAGCCGGCCGTCGGTGAACTCGGCCTCGCGCAGCGCCAGCCGTATCCCGTGCACGGCGTCGTCGGCCAGCCGGCGTGCCTCCGTGCGCGGGGTGCCGGTGGCGGTGAGCGGGTTCCAGGCGCCCGACGCGGCGTCGGCCTCCTGGTCCTCCACGGCGTCCAGGAGATGGGCGAGCCGACCGAACAGGCGACCCGCCTCGGCGAGCGGCCCGGCGTTGTGCGGCCGTCCGGCGAGGTGGGCGGTGTGGGCGAACGCGGCGGCGGTCGCGGTCTCGGTCGGCTCGGTGACGGTGAGCAGGGGCGTGCCGGGTCCGGCGAGCGCCTCGATGCCGGTCTGCCGGTCCACGGCGTCGACCAGGACGGCGGTGTCGAACCCGACGGCGCCGCCGCCGCGGTGGCCGGCCGCGTCCCAGCCGGCGGCGACCCGGCGGGCGGCGCGGGCCACCGGCCGCCGGGCCAGCAGTCCGTCCCCGTCGGCGACGTGGTCGCGCACCTTCGCCGAGGCCAGGACCAGGGAGACGGCCGCCGCGAGCCGGGCGCCCTCACCGTGCGCGACGGACGCGGTGCGCATCCCGCGCAACGGGCACGGTCCCGCCGTGCGCCGGCCGGCCCCCGCGCCGCCCCGCTCGGCCTGAGCCTCCGTCAACACCGATATGAGCAGCCCGTCATAGTTCGTCACGATCCGCGCGAACTGTCCGTGGTTCTTGCGCAGCGCGAGACACAGCCCGCACAGGTGCGCCATCCACTGACTGGTGAGGTTCTCCCCCAGCCGGTGCCTGCAGGGCCTGACGATTCCGAACACGACACTCCCCCGTGAGTTCGTACGACGCTGAGCTGCGGCATCGTACCGGCAGCCGTGTTCACCCGTCCGCACCCTCCCTCACCCGTCCGCCGGGAAGAATCATATTTCACTCACAGTCAGCATCCGTTTGGGAAACGTCCCTTGGGACACAAGGACTCTCGACGGATCCGCTGTGCACCAGTACCGTCACAAACCCCCCGCGCGGCGTCTATCCACTTGGCGCGACGTCCGCATCATGGATGACCATAGGGATGCGGAAGACACGAAAGACCGCTGTGAGAGGAGGCGTCCATGGGATCGGTACGCAAGGCGAGTGCGTGGCTCGGCCTCGTCGACGACAACGATGACGAGCGCTACTACGACGACGACTACTCCGAGGGCACGGAGTCCCCGGACGCCTGGGTCACGGACCCGCGGGTGAAGGTGGCCTCGGACGTCGCCGAGGAGAAGGGCCGCCGGATCGGCACGGTCACCCCGGACAGCTTCCGGGACGCCCGCGCCATCGGCGAACTGTTCCGGGAGGGTGTCCCGGTCATCATGAACCTGACGGCGATGGAGGCCGCCGACGCCAAGCGCGTCGTGGACTTCGCGGCCGGGCTGATCTTCGGCCTGCGGGGTTCGATCGAGCGGGTGTCCACCCGGGTGTTCCTGCTGAGCCCGGCCGACACCCAGGTGATCAGCGGCGACCCGGCCGCGCACCGGTCGGACGGCTTCTTCAACCAGAGCTGAGGCGGGGCCGCGCACCACGGCCCCGCCCGCCCGAGCCTCACCGGAAGGCGTCGAGTCCGGTGAGCGCCTTGCCCAGCACCAGCTGGTGCATCTCGACGGTGCCCTCGTAGGTGAGCACCGATTCCAGGTTCGTCGCGTGCCGCATCACGGGGTACTCGAGGGAGATCCCGTTGGCACCGAGGATCGTGCGGGCCGTACGGCAGATGTCGATGGCCTCGCGTACGTTGTTGAGCTTGCCGAAGCTGACCTGCTCGGGACGCAGGCGGCCGGCGTCCATGCGCCGCCCGAGGTGGTGGGCGAGCAGGATCCCCTTGTGCAGTTCGACCGCCATGTCGGCGAGCTTGGCCTGGGTCAGCTGGAAACCGCCGATGGGCCGCCCGAACTGCTCCCGCGACGTCGCGTACTCCAGGGCCGCCTCGAAGGAACTGCGGGCCGCGCCCATCGCGCCCCAGACGATGCCGTAGCGGGCGTGGGAGAGACAGCTGAGCGGTCCGCGCAGACCGGTCACCTCCGGCAGCACGGCGTCGGCGGGCAGCCGTACGCCGTCGAGGACGAGCTCGCTGGTGACGCTGGCCCGCAGGGACCACTTGTGCTTGATCTCGGGGGCGGAGAAACCGGGGCTGTCGGTCGGCACGACGAAGCCGCGGATGCCCTCCTCGGTCTGCGCCCAGACGACGGCGACCCCGGCCACCGACCCGTTGGTGATCCACATCTTGCGGCCGTCGAGCACCCAGTCGCCCCCGGCGTCGCGCTTGGCGCGGGTGCGCATGTTCGCGGGGTCGGAGCCGTGGTCGGGCTCGGTCAGCCCGAAGCAGCCGATCACCTCGCCGGCGGCCATGCGCGGCAGCCAGGTCCGCTTCTGCTCCTCGCTGCCGAAGCGGTGGATGGCGTACATGGCCAGGGAGCCCTGCACGGAGACCAGCGAGCGGATGCCGGAGTCGGCCGCCTCCAGCTCGAGACAGGCCAGCCCGTACTGCACGGCGGTCGCGCCGGCGCAGCCGTAGCCCTCCAGCGACATGCCGAGCGCGCCGATGGAGCCGAGCTCGCGGGCGAGGTCCCGGACGCCGGGCAGCTCGCCCTTCTCGTACCACTCCGCGACGTGCGGCAGCACGCGGTCGGCCGCCCAGCCCCGCACGGTGTCCCGGATCGCCAGGTCCTCCGGCTCCAGCAGGTCGTCGATGCCGAGGGGGTCGGCGGGGTCGAACGCGGGCAGCTTGGGGGACGAGGCCATGGGACACCCTCCGGGACGAGTGAAAACTAGCGATGCTAGTTACGGTTCTCATGCCGACGTTACGATGCGGGGCCGCCCGCGTCCACCATCCCCGTCCCCCGCCCGCGCGCCACCCGTCCGCCGTCGGCCGAAGGGCGGACGGGCGGTGCGTGGGAGACCCCGGCGGTCACACCGAGACGCGCGACTCCGCCGCGTCCCGGGGCGCGGGCACCGCCACCGCCTCGCCGTCCTCCTCGCACTGCATCACCCGCGGCAGCCGCAACGCCATCACCGCTCCCAGCAGCAGCAGCCCCGCACTCACCACCAGCGTCACGTGCAGCCCGTGCACGAACGCGTCGCCCGCAGCCCGCCGCAGGGCACCCCCCGCGGGCCCCCCGAGCTGCGCGGCGACCTCGTAGGCCTCCCCCAGCGAATGCCCCGCCGCCGCCGACGCCGACGCCGGCACCCCCGGCACCCCGCCCGTCAGCCCGGGCGCGTACGCCGCGTTCATCACGCTGCCCAGCAGCGCTATCCCGATCCCGGCGCCCAGCTGGTACGACGTCTCGCCGATCGCCGCCGCCCCGCCGGACTGCTCCTGCGGCGCCTCGCTCAGCATCGACTCGTACGCTCCGAACAGCGTCGTCTCCAGGCCGAAGCCGAGCAGGACGAACCCGGACAGCAGCAGCGCGCGGTCGTCCGCCCGGCCCATCGCCGTCAGCAGCAGCACCGCCACCGCCGTCAGACAGAACCCGGCGCACACCATCCGGCGCGGCCCGAACCGCCGCAGCAGGCGGGCACCCGCGAGGCCCGCCGCCATCGCCGCGAAGGTCAGCGGCAGCAGCCGCAGTCCGGTCTGGAGCGGTGACAGCCCGAGCACCAGCTGCAGGTACTGTGCCGCGACCAGCTCCAGCCCCACCAGTGCCAGCATGGCCAGCACGATGCAGCCCACCGACGTGCTGAACGCGGGCCGCCGGAACATCCGCAGGTCCACCAGCGGATGCGTCCGGCGCCGCTGTCTCCGCACGAAGCCGGCCAGCAGGGCCGCGCCCGCCACCAGCGGCAGCACGGTGAACGCGCTCGCCGGCGGCTCACCGGCGCCGAGCCGCTTCACGCCCAGGACGACCCCGAACAGCCCGGCCGCCGCCATCAGCGCGCCGACGACGTCCCAGGGACCGGTGCCGTCGCCCTTCGAGGCGGGCAGCAGCAGCCGTCCCACCGGCAGGCTGACCAGCATCAGCGGGATGTTGACGAGGAACACCGAGCCCCACCAGAAGTGCTCCAGCAGGAAACCGCCGAGCAGCGGCCCGATCGCCGCGCCCACGGCGGCGACGGCGCTCCAGATGCCGATGGCCAGCGCCCGCTCCCGCCGGTCGGGGAAGACCTGGCGCAGGATCGACAGCGTCGCCGGCATGATCATCGCCCCGCCCGCGCCGAGCAGCGCGCGGGCCGCGATCAGGACCTGGGCGTTCTCGGCGAGGGCCGCCAGCGCGGAGGCGATACCGAAGAGCGCGTACCCGAGGAGCAGGATCCGTCTGCGGCCGACCCGGTCGCCCAGCGTGCCGAAGAGGATCAGCAGCGAGGCGCAGACGAGGGGGTACACGTCGACGATCCAGAGCAGTTCGATCGCGCCGGGCCTCAGGTCCTCCGTGACGGCGGGGACCGCCACGTGCAGGACGGTGGCGTCGACGGCGACGAGCAGCAGGCTGACGCAGAGGACGACGAGGACCACCCAGCGGTTGGCACCGGCCCCGGCCGCCCGGCGGCGCAGCACGGCGGCAGCCGTGGTCGTCCCGGACATGCACGTACCTCCAAGATGTTCCCTCGCGTCCGGCGGGCCGCGCGGGGTGGGGACTCCCCTGCGGCTCGGCCGGAGAGGAGCGGGGGCTCCGGGCCGTGCAACGGAACGCGAGTGACTCGCCAGCGTACGCCAGTCCGCCACGCACCCCCGTGGCCGGGCTCACACATCCCGCGTGACCTGTGTGGCGTGCGCCACCGCCCCTGCCGGGCCGTCCCGCCCGGCCGGTCGCCCCGCGGATAATCGGGCCCGTGACCGATCTTGAAACGCGTGCGGCGGCGGACCGCCCCGGTGCCCTGCGCCGGGCCGCACCGGCGCTCCTCGGCTACGCGGCCGTCCGCGCCCTGGGCCTGGCCGCCCTGGCCCTGTGGAGCGCCGCGCGCGACAAGAGCGCGTACACCCTGCTGACCGCCCGCTGGGACTCCCTCTGGTACACCAGGGTCGCCGAACTGGGGTACGGCTACGAGGTGCGCCTGCCGAACGGCGACGTGCACTCCAACCTGGCCTTCTTCCCCCTGCTGCCCTGGCTGGAGCGGCTGGGCGCGGCCGCGGGTCCGCTGTCGTACGCCGACGCGGGGTTCGCGGTGAGTCTGCTGGCCTCGCTCGCGGCGGCCTGGGGGATCTTCGCGGTGGCGGAGCACGCGTACGGCCGGGACGGGGAGGGCGCGGGGCGCGGCCTCGGAAGGGCGGTGCCGGGAGACGGGCGGGTCGGGACGTGGGCGGTACTGCTGTGGGCCGTGCTGCCGGTGGGGATCGTGCAGTCGATGGCGTACAGCGAGTCGCTGTTCACGGCGCTCGCCGCCTGGTCGCTGTACGCCGTGCTGACGGGACGCTGGGTGGCGGCGGGGACGCTGGCCGCGCTGGCCGGGCTGACCCGGCCGGTGGGACTCGCGGTGGCGGCGGCGGTGTGGGCGGCCGCGATCACCGCGTTCGTGCGAAACCGGAGCGGCACCGCCGCGCACGGCGCCCTTTCCGCACCGCGCGCCCCCGGCGGGGGCGCGCGGTGCGCGCTCGGCATGCTGCTCGCGCCCCTGGGCGCCGCCGGCTACGTCCTGTGGGTCGGCCACCGCACCGGCCGGGGCCCGCTCGGCTATCTCGACGTCCAGGCCGGCTGGCGCAACGGCTTCGACGGCGGCGTGGCCTTCGCCCGCTTCGTCGCGGCGAAGTTCACGTCGTTCCCGGCGGCCCTGGCGGGCGTCGGCCTGATCGTCGGGGTCGCCCTGCTGCTGTGGCTGTACGTCGTCTGCGTACGGCAGCGCCAGCCGCTCGCGCTGCTGGTGTACTCGGGGATCGTCACCGCTCTCGCCCTGTGCGCGTCGAGTTACTTCGGCTCGAAGCCCCGGCTGCTGCTGCCCGCCTTCCCCCTCCTGCTGCCACCGGCCCTGGCCCTGGCCCGGCTGCGGACCTCCAGGTCGGTGCTGGTGGTCGCGGGTGTCGCCGTCGCGTCGGCCGGGTACGGCGCGTTCTGGCTGAACGGCTCCGGCCCGCCCTGACCGGCCCCGTCCGCCCCGACCGCCCCCTGCCGCCCCGACCGGCACCGCCCGCCCGGCGAGCGCCGGGAAAATTCCGCACCAGCATTCGGTGAACCCATTGATAAGCACGATAAAACCGCCGACCGGGCCGATCAAAAGAATTGAAGTCCGCAGTCGGCCCCGTTTGTGGATTCCCGGGAAATAGACCACCCGCTGAGAGGAATCCCACATCACATCGTCATCACAAAGCCGTTGATTCGGCGGGGATCACTCCTCACTCGCTGTAACGTCGATTGGGTGCGTACCGAACGGAACCTCACCCGTCTGGACCGGGTGTTCGCGAGACTCGACCGGGAGCCGGAACGGCCGGCCCACCTAGATGTGCCGGAGATGAGCCGGCACCGCATTGCGCTGTTCTCCGGGACCCTCGCGTTCTATATCGCGATCGTATGGGCCGTGCTGATCACCTCGTGGCTGGTCCGGCTCGACTGGCAGGTCATGTTCTTCCGGCCCTACCAGCAGTGGCCGGAGATCCACGCGTTCGTCGACTACTACGTGGTCCTCGGCCAGCGCGGCCCCACCGCGGTGATGGTCGCGGCCTGGCTCGGCTGGCGGTCCTGGCGGCAGCACACCCTGCGGCCGCTGCTCGCGCTCGGCGCCTCCCTGCTGTTGCTGAACGTCACCGTCGGCGCCGCCAAGATCGGCATGGGCCGGCTGGGGCCGCACTACGCGACCACGATCGGCGCGAACGAGATGTGGCGCGGCGGCGATATATTTCCGAGCGGTCACACCGCGAACGCCGTGGTCACCTGGGGCATCCTGGCCTACCTGGCGTCGACGCCGAGGGCGCGGCGCTGGCTGTCGGCCCTGTCGGCGGTCACGTCCCTCGGGGTCGGGATGTCCACCGTCTACCTCGGTACGCACTGGCTCAGCGACGTGCTCCTCGGCTGGGCCGCGGGACTGCTGATCCTGCTGGCGTTGCCGTGGTTCGAGCCGCTGATCGGCCGCACCGAGACCTGGATCCTCGGCCTGCGGGACCGCTGGTCCGCCCGGCACCGCCGTACGGCACCGGCGAAGGAGCCGGTCGCCGCCCCCGTGGTGCTCACGCACCCCGTCACCGGCCGGGAGGGGACTCCGGCGCGCGAACCGGTCGCCGCGTCCCGCCCCCGGGCCCCGGCGTACCTGACCCCGGGGCCGCACACGACCCGCTCGGACCGCACGCCGGTCACCCCGGCGGGCAGCCGCCGTCCGCCGCACGCCGACCGCCACCCGCGCAGCGCGGCCCCGGCGGCTCGACCCCTGTCCGGCGGCTGACGGCACACGGACAGGCGGGGCCGGTACGCACACCCCCTCCCCCGCAGCACGACGGCCCGGCCCTCCGCACAGGAGGGCCGGGCCGTCGGCGTGTGTCAGCCCTTCCAGGCACGGGCCACGCGGCCGTCCTTCACCTCGAAGTTGAGCCGGCCCACGCGGTACTCCATGGTGATGACCGTCCCCGGCTCCAGCGACCGCACCGTCGACCAGCCCCGCTCGCGCGCGAGCCGTTCGGCCGCCCCGGAATCGAGGCCGACGTAGGCGTCCGTACTGTCCTGGGGTTCGGCGGGGGGTGTCGGAATCGGTGCCATGCCACCACGCTATGTCCTGCTCCCCGGGCGGGGAAGCCCCGGACCGTAACACAGGCCACAGAAGCCCCTACGGTCACATTTCTGTCACAGGATCACGGCATGAGTTTTGACTGAACTCCTTCACCCGAACGGATGCTTCCACCCCCCTTCCACGAGCCCTGGAGGACAATTCCGGAGCGCCGCGCCGACCCCTCGAATAAGCGAACGGAAAAAGACGCCGGAGCTCCCCGGGGATTCCGTTCCCTTTCCTTCCGGCAGGCCCGAACGGATGTACGGGGATCGGATATCGGCACAGGAAGCACACTCTTTGCTCACATGTTCCCCGCGCCCGGCCCGGCGAGGACGGACCGGGCCGACGGGCCGCACGGCATCGGCACGGCGGAACCGCCGGGGTCGCTCACACGCCCCCCGAAGCGGTCGGCGAGGACGCGGAGACCGGACGCCGCGGCGCGGTGGGCACGCCGCGCGTCAGCCGGGTGCGAGCACCCGCCACATGCGCCGATTTCCTGATTTGTCGACCTACCGATCCGGTGACTTCCGTCTCCCCGTCCTTCATCAACTTCCCTGTGGAGCACTCCACTTGACGGGAACCGTCCGGCGCCGCGGCCGCCCCGTCCCCGGTGCCGGGCGGCTCGATTCCGTTCGCCGCGGGGCGTGACTCCCGCCGCGGATCGCCCGTTGTCTTCAGCATGAGCCGGGGACCCACCCGGACCACGGGCCGGGAGCCACCCGGCCCAGCCACGTACCGCATCCCGAGGGAGCCACCCGTGCCGCGCATGCTCGACGTCAGCGACGACGTACGCGCCGAGATCGGCGACGAAGAAGCCGACCGCCTGCTCGCCGGGGGCTCCACCCCGGGCAGCTACGACTGCACGTCCTGCCGTACTCCGGGTGACTGCGAGCAGGAGCGCACCAGCACCGTTCTCTTCGTCGGGGACGAGACCGCCGTTCTCGCCTTCGCCCACGCCGGCTGTCTGCCCTCACAGGTCGTCAAGGTCACCGAGGAGCAGCTCCAGGGAGCCGTGAAGTCCATCAACGGCGACCCCGCCCGCTCGCAGCAGCCACAGCCGCAGCAGTCGGAGGCGGCCGCGGGCGAGCAGGCCGTGCTGGGCGTGACCAGCGGGCTCGTCCTGATCGCCGACGAGCTGCACCCCGCCCTCGTGGTCGAGCCGACCGCCCCCATCGTGCGGCCCGGCACCACCGGTACCGGCGACGACTTCCTGCCGCTGCTCATCGAGCAGGGCTTCACGCCGGTCGTCGAGCTGTCCGCCGTCCCCACCGTGCTGCGCGGCTGGTCGGTGCTGCTCGCCATGGGCCAGCTACACGCGGTGCTCCAGCCGGGGACGAACGGCGGCCGGCCGGTGGCCTGGTGGCAGGCGCACCAGCCCCTCCAGGTCACCGACGGCTGGCGCGCGGCGGCCGCCAAGCAGCAGCAGGTGCTGATGTTCGCGGCGCCGGTCGGGACGATCGGCCGACAGCCCCGGGAGGACCTGCTGCGCGAGGCGCTGGACAGAGCGGCGGCACACGGGCAGCTGGTCGCCGCCGCGTTGCCCCTGGCAGGGACCTGATCACCGGCCACGGGTGACCGCCGCCCCGACCGCATCCCTTCCGGCCCGGGGTCGTTTGGACATACGTGCACGCATACGACTCCTTCCACCGCCACGGTGGCCCCTCGGCCACGCCGATCTACGACGCGCTCTACGCCGAGTACGTCAGGTCCTTCCGCTCGCTGCCGGGGGATCGCAGCGGCGAGGAGGAGCTGGAGTTCACCGGGTTCCGGAACCTGTCCCGCGGCCGGGGCTACAGCGCCTACAGCGTGGGCGCCCACAGCACCCGGCTCGGCCAGCAGTCGCCGTGGCAGCGCGTCGGCCAGCTCGGCCCGCACGGCACCGGGACGATGCGTCACGTCCCGGCCGCGCTGCCGCCGGCCCCGCGCCGGGCGCCCGAACACGGGTGAGCGGCGAGAAGGGGGCGGTCCCGGCCGGGACCGCCCCCTTCTCGCTGCTCACCGCTGCTGCTTCGCTACTTCTTCTTCGCGCCGCGCTTCTCGCGCACCCGCACCGAGATGTGGATCGGCGTCCCCTCGAAGCCGAACTCCTCGCGCAGCCGGCGCTCGATGAAGCGCCGGTAGCCCGCCTCGATGAAGCCGGAGGCGAAGAGCACGAACCGCGGGGGCTTGGTGCCCGCCTGCGTGCCGAACAGGATGCGCGGCTGCTTGCCGCCCCGCACCGGGTGCGGGTGGGAGGCGACCAGCTCGCCGAGGAAGGCGTTCAGCCGGCCCGTCGGGACGCGGGTCTCCCAGCCGGCCAGGGCCGTCTCGATCGCCGGGACCAGCTTCTCCATGTGCCGTCCGGTCTGCGCCGAGACGTTCACCCGGGGCGCCCAGGCCACCTGGCCGAGCTCGGTCTCGATCTCCCGCTCCAGGTAGTAGCGGCGCTCCTCGTCGAGGGTGTCCCACTTGTTGTAGGCGACGACGATCGCGCGGCCCGCCTCGACGGCCATGGTGACGATCCGCTGGTCCTGCACCGAGATCGATTCGGAGGCGTCGATGAGGACGACGGCGACCTCCGCCTTCTCGACGGCGGCGGCGGTGCGCAGCGAGGCGTAGTAGTCGGCGCCCTGCTGGAGGTGGACGCGCTTGCGGATGCCCGCCGTGTCGACGAACTTCCAGGTCTTGCCGCCGAGCTCGATCAGCTCGTCGACCGGGTCACGGGTGGTGCCGGCGAGTTCGTTGACGACGACGCGCTCCTCGCCCGCCACCTTGTTCAGCAGCGACGACTTGCCGACGTTGGGCCTGCCGATCAGGGCCACGCGGCGCGGGCCGCCCACGGCGGTGCCGAAGGTCTGCGCCGGGGCCTCGGGGAGGGCCTCCAGGACCTTGTCCAGCATGTCGCCGGTGCCGCGGCCGTGCAGCGCGGAGACCGGGTGGGGCTCGCCCAGGCCCAGCGACCACAGATAGGACGCGTCGGCCTCGCCGCTCGGGCCGTCCACCTTGTTGGCGCACAGCACGACGGGCTTGCCGGCCTTGCGCAGCAGCCGGACGACCGCCTCGTCGGTGTCGGTGGCGCCGACCTTGGCGTCCACGACGAAGACGACCGCGTCGGCGGCCTCGATCGCGTACTCGGCCTGGGCGGCGACGGAGGCGTCGATGCCGAGGACGTCCTGCTCCCAGCCGCCGGTGTCGACGACCTTGAAGCGGCGGCCGGCCCATTCGGCCTCGTAGGTGACGCGGTCGCGGGTGACGCCGGGCTTGTCCTCGACGACCGCCTCACGGCGGCCGATGATGCGGTTCACCAGGGTCGACTTGCCGACATTGGGGCGGCCGACGACGGCGAGGACGGGCAGCGGGCCGTGCCCGGCCTCCTCGATGGCGCCCTCGACCTCCTCCAGGTCGAAGCCCTCTTCCGCGGCGAGCTCCATGAACTGCGCGTATTCGGCGTCGCCAAGCGCCCCGTGGTCGTGCTCCTCGCCCGAACCCTCGGAGTGGATGTCGTCGTTCATGAAGTCCGTACCTCGTTCATCGTGGTGATCGGTGGAACACCCCTGTACCGGATGATCCACTACTCAAGTGTCGCCTAACGGCCGGTGAGCCGCCTGGCGTTTTCCAGGTGCGCGGTGAGCTGCTTCTGGATGCGCTCGGTCGCCTCGTCCAGCGCCTTGCGGGTGCGCCGTCCGCTGCTGTCGCCCGCGTCGAAGGGGTCGCCGAAGACGACGTCGACGCGGGAGCGCAGGGGTGGCAGCGCCTTTATCAACCGTCCAGGTCGCTCGGAGCTTCCCAGGACGGCGACCGGGACGATCGGGGCGCCGCCGCGCACGGCGAAGTAGGCGAGGCCCGCGCGCAGCGAGGCGAAGTCGCCCTCGCCGCGGGTGCCCTCCGGGAAGATGCCGAGCACGCCGCCGCTCTCCAGCACGCCGAGCGCCCGGGCGATGGCGGTGCGGTCGGTGGAGGCGCGGTCCACCTGGACCTGGCCGATGCCGGTCAGGAACTGTCCGAGCGGGCCGACGAACGCCTCCTTCTTGATCAGGAAGTGCGTCGGCCGGGGCGCCACGCCCATGACCATCGGGCCGTCGATGTTGTGCGCGTGGTTGACGGCGAAGATCAGCGGGCCGGTCGTGGGCACCCGCCAGGCGCCGAGCACGCGCGGCTTCCACAGGCCGTACATCAGGCCGACGCCGATGCGCCGCCCGACCTCGGCGCCCTTCTCGGAGGGGACGGAGGGTGAGGTCACTTACCCGCCCGCTTCTCCTCGACGAGGGTGACGACGCACTCGATGACCTGCGGGAGGGTGAGATCGGTGGTGTCCACCTCGACCGCGTCGTCCGCCTTGGCGAGCGGGGAGGTCTTGCGGCTGGAGTCGGCCGCGTCCCGCTTGATCAGGGCCTCGCGGGTGGCCTGCACGTCGGCGTCCTTGAGCTCGCCGCTGCGGCGGGCGGCGCGGGCCTCCGGTGAGGCGGTCAGGAAGATCTTGAGGTCGGCGTCGGGCAGCACGGTCGTACCGATGTCGCGGCCCTCGACGACGATGCCCCGCTCGGCGCTCGCGGCGATGGTGCGCTGCAGCTCGGTGATCCGGGTCCGCACCTCGGGGACGGCGCTGACCGCGCTGACCCTGGAGGTGACCTCCTGGGTACGGATCGGGCCGGCCACGTCCACGCCGTCGACCACGATGGTCGGGGCCTCCGGGTCGGTGCCGGACACGATCTCGGGCTTGCCGGCCGCGGCCGCGACGGCGTGCGGGTCGGCCGTGTCGATGCCGTTGGTCACCATCCACCACGTGATCGCCCGGTACTGCGCGCCGGTGTCCAGGTAGCTCAGGCCGAGCCGGGCGGCGACGGCCTTCGACGTGCTCGACTTGCCCGTGCCGGAGGGGCCGTCGATCGCGACGATCACGGCCGGGGCGGTCGGGGCGGCGCCGTTTTCCACGGGGGGACACCTTCCTGGTGCGGTGCGGTGGGTGGTGTGCGGGACGCGAGCGCGTCCCGCACAAGGTTACTGGGTCCGCGGGGCCCCTCCGACAGGCGCATGATCCCGCACGGCCCCGTGCGTCACTGCCGGATCGCCCAGCCCCGTTCCTTCAGGGCCGCCGTCAGCGCGGCGGCGGCCCTCGGCTCCACCATGAGCTGCACCAGACCGGCCTGCTGCCCGGTGGCGTGCTCGATCCGCACGTCCTCGACGTTGACGCCGGCCCGTCCCGCGTCCGCGAAGATGCGGGCGAGCTGTCCCGGCTGGTCGTCGATGAGGACGACCACGGTCTCGTAGACGCGCGGCGCGGAGCCGTGCTTGCCGGGGACCCGGACCTGGCCGGCGTTGCCGCGGCGCAGGACGGCCTCGATGCCGGCGCTGCCCTCGCGGCGCTTGTCGTCGTCGGAGGACTGCAGGGAGCGCAGGGCCCGCACCGTCTCCTCCAGGTCGGCGGCGACGTCGTCGAGCAGGTCGGCGACCGGTCCCGGGTTCGCGGAGAGGATGTCGATCCACATCCGGGGGTCGGAGGCGGCGATCCGGGTCACGTCGCGGATGCCCTGGCCGCACAGCCGGACGGCGGCCTCCTCGGCGTGCTCCAGGCGGGCGGCGACCATGCTGGAGACCAGGTGGGGCATGTGGGAGACGAGCGCCACGGCGCGGTCGTGGGCGTCGGCGTCCATCACGACCGGCACGGCCCGGCAGTGCGAGACCAGCTCGAGCGCGAGGTTGAGCACCTCGGTGTCGGTGTCCCGGGTCGGGGTCAGCACCCACGGGCGGCCCTCGAAGAGGTCGCCGGTGGCGGCCAGCGGGCCGGACTTCTCGCGGCCGGACATGGGGTGGGTGCCGATGTACGCGGAGAGGTCGAGCCCGCGCGCCTCCAGTTCGCGCCGGGGGCCGCCCTTGACGCTGGCCACGTCGATGTAGCCGCGGGCCAGCCCGCGCTCCATGGCGTCGGCGAGCACGTCGGCGACCAGGGCCGGCGGGGCGGCGACGACCGCGAGGTCGACGGGCCCCTCGGGGGCCTCGTCGGTGCCGGCGCCGAGGGCGGCGGCGGTACGGGCCTGCTCGGGGTCGTGGTCGGCGAGGTGCACGACGACACCCCGCCCGGTCAGGGCGAGGGCGGCGGAGGTGCCGATGAGGCCGGTGCCGATGACGAGTGCTGTTCTCACTGGGCGATGTCCTTGCGCAGGGCCGCGGCGGCGCCGAGGTAGACGTGGGAGATCTCGGCGCGGGGCCGGTCGGACTCGATGTGGGCGAGGATCCGGACGACGCGCGGCATGGCGCCCTCGACGTCCAGTTCCTGGGCGCAGATCAGCGGGACGTCGGTGATGCCGAGCTTGCGGGCGGCGGCGGCCGGGAAGTCGCTGTGCAGGTCGGGCGTGGCCGTGAACCAGATGCTGATCAGGTCGTCGCCGGTCAGCCCGTTGCGCTCCAGGACGGCGGTCAACAGGGCCGCGACCCGCTCGTCCATGTGCCC
This sequence comes from Streptomyces sp. JHA26, assembly GCF_002005565.1. Classification (GTDB taxonomy): domain Bacteria; phylum Actinomycetota; class Actinomycetes; order Streptomycetales; family Streptomycetaceae; genus Streptomyces. Next base: position 51,607 of record NZ_BDJC01000031.1, read on the forward strand.
GGCCTCGTCCCGTTCCAGTTGGACGGCGCCCCGGACCGCTCGTACCGCCACGGCATGCTCCTCGCTGACGTGCGTTTCGGCTCTTGGTCCGTCCAGCGTAGTCAGCCCGCGCCGGGCCGGTGTGCGGCGCCCGTCTCCTGAGACGCTGGTCCCGGTTCTGACCACCGCCCCCTCACTCCTGGAGCGACGACATGACGCACGGTCCGACCCGCCGTACGGTCCTTCTCTGCACGGGCGCGACGACGCTCGCCGTGAGCTGTGGCGGTGGAGGCGGCGGGAGCGGCGACGCCGGTGACGGCGGTGACGGCGGTGACGGCGGTTCCCCCACCGTCTCGGCGGAGCGGGCGCTGGCGTCGACGAGTGACATCCCGGTCGGCGGCGGCAAGGTCTTCGACGCCGAGAAGGTCGTGGTGACCCAGCCGGTGCAGGGCGACTTCAAGGCCTTCTCCGCGGTCTGCACCCACCAGGGCTGCATCGTGTCGGACGTGCGCGACGGCGCCGTCCTGTGCGCCTGTCACGGCAGCAGGTTCGCCATCACCGACGGCGCGGTGGAACAGGGCCCGGCGACGAAGCCGCTGCCGCAGAAGCGGATCACGGTGGAGGGAAATTCGGTCCGCCTGGCGTGAGGGGTCCGCGTACGCTCCCGGGCATGCACCCCGAGACGCTGGTACGCGACCACACCATCTACGCCTGTGTCATGGGTTCGCGCGCCTTCGGACTGGCGACGGAGGACAGCGACACGGACCGCCGGGGCGTCTTCCTCGCCCCGGCCCCGCTGTTCTGGCGCTTCGAGAAGCCGCCGACCCACGTCGAGGGGCCGGCCGAGGAGCAGTTCGGCTGGGAACTGGAGCGCTTCTGCGAGCTGGCCCTGCGCGCGAACCCGAACATCCTGGAGTGCCTGCACTCCCCGCTCGTGGAGTACGCTGACGCCACCGGCCGCGAACTCCTCGCGCTGCGCGGGGCGTTCCTCTCCCGCCGGGCCCACGGGACGTTCACCCGGTACGCCCACGGCCAGCGCCGCAAGCTGGACGCCGACGTGCGCACGCACGGCGCCCCGCGCTGGAAGCACGCGATGCACCTGCTGCGGCTGCTGACGTCGGCCCGCGACCTGCTGCGCACGGGCGTCCTGACGATCGACGTGGGCGAGGCGCGGGAGTCACTGCTCGCCGTGAAGCGCGGCGAGGTGCCCTGGCCGGAGGTGGACGCCCGGATGGCCCGCCTGGTGGAGGAGAGCGAGCGGGCCGTCCGCCGCAGCCCGCTCCCCGACGAACCGGACCGGCGCCGCGTGGAGGACTTCCTCGTCCGCGTGCGCCGTGCCTCGGCCCTCCGGGCGGATCCGCACGACGAGGCCGTACGGGGCGTCGTGGGCGGCCGGGACGCCGGGCAGCGCTGACGCGGGCCCGCGCCCTCGTCCGGCACCGCGTGCAGCCGCTCCACGTCGGCCCGTACGCGCGCGTGGTCGACGTCCAGGGCGTCGATCATGGGCTCAAGCGTCCCAGAGCGCTCCGAGGGCCAGCAGGTCGGCCCGGTACTCGATGCGGTCCGCCCAGTCGGCGGGCCAGGCGTCGGCGCCCAGGTGCGCGCCCGCGAAGGCGCCCGCGAGGCAGGCGATGGAGTCGGAGTCGCCGGAGGTGCAGGCGCCGCGGCGCAGTGCGGTGAGCGGCTCGTCGACGAAGAGCAGGAAGCAGAGCAGCCCGGCGGCCATGGCCTCCTCGGCGATCCAGCCCTGGCCGACGGCCAGGCAGGGGTCGGTCTCGGGCGAGACGGTGCGCACCGCCTCCTGGAGCCGGTCGAGCGTCGCCAGGCACTCGTCCCAGCCGCGGGCGATGAAGTGCTCGGGCGTGGGGTCCTGGGCGCGGGTCCACAGGTCGCCGAGCCAGCGCTCGTGGTAGCGGGTGCGGTTGTCGTAGGCGTAGGAGCGCAGCCGCCCGACCAGTCCGGTCGGCTCGGCACCCTCGGCGAGCAGCCGGACGGCGTGCGCGGTGAGGTCGGAGGCGGCGAGCGCGGTGGGGTGGCCGTGGGTGAGCGCGGACTGCAACTGGGCGGCGCCCGCGCGCTGTTCGTCGCTCAGGCCGGGGACGAGTCCGACCGGTGCGACGCGCATGTTCGCGCCGCAGCCCTTGGAGTGGATCTGGCTGGCGTCCTGCCAGGGACGGTCGCCGCGCTCCAGCAGGTCGCAGGCCCTGAGGCAGGTGTTGCCCGGGGCCCGGTTGTTCTCCGGCGACCGGTTCCAGGCGATGAACTCCCGCCGTACGGGCTCGGTCATCCCCTCGGGGGTCAGGCTCCCGCGGTCCAGGGCCGTGCGCAGCCCCTTCCCCAGCGCCAGCGTCATCTGCGTGTCGTCGGTGACGAGCGCGGGGGCGGGCAGCGCCATCTCGCGCCAGGGGCCGCACTTGGCCAGGATCGAGGGGATGTCGTTGAACTCGGTGGGGAAACCCAGGGCGTCGCCGAGGGCGAGGCCGATGAGCGCTCCGGTGGCGGCGCGCTTGGTGCCGGGGGTCGTGGTCATGCGGGGCGTCCTTCCCGAGGGGTGCGGAGCAGGGGCGGGTGCAGGGTGGTGGCCGGGCCGGCGCGGTACAGCGCGGCCGGCTTGCCGCGGCCGCCGGTGAGGCGGGCGGCGCCGGGGACCGCCTCGACGAAGCCGGGGGTGGCGAGGACCTTGCGGCGGAAGTTGGGCCGGTCCAGGGCCGTGCCCCACACCGTCTCGTAGACCTGCTGGAGCTCGCCGAGCGTGAACTCGGCCGGGCAGAAGGCGGTGGCCAGGCAGGTGTACTCGAGCTTGGCGCCGACGCGTTCCCGGGCGTCGGCCAGGATCCGGTCGTGGTCGAAGGCGAGGTCGCGGGCGGTGTCGTACGGGACCCAGCGGGCCTCGGCCGCGTCGGTGCCGGCGTGCGGCTCGGGAGGGTCGGGCAGCAGTGCCGTGAAGGCGACGGACACGACCCGCATCCGGGGGTCCCGGCCGGGCTCGCTGTAGGTCCGCAGCTGCTCCAGGTGCAGCCCGGTCACGTCCGCGAGGCCCGTCTCCTCGGCCAGCTCCCGGCGGGCCGCCTCCTCCGCCGACTCCTCGGGCAGCAGGAAGCCGCCGGGCAGGGCCCAGCGGCCGGCGTACGGCTCCTGCCCCCGTTCGACGAGCAGCACGTGCAGCGCGCCCGCGCGGAGCGTGAGGACGGCGAGGTCGACGGTGACGGCGAAGGGCTCGAAGGCGTGCTTGTCGTAGCCGGACACGGACGGCCACCCCCTTAATAGTCACTCAGACTATAAAAGGGGGTGGCCGCCCGTCACAACCCTTCGGCCTCCTAGAGGTCGACCTCCTGCATCAGCATCCCGACCTCCGTGTTGGACAGCCGGCGCAGCCAGCCCGACTTCTGGTCGCCCAGCGTGATCGGGCCGAACGCGGTGCGCACGAGCTTGTCCACGGGGAAGCCCGCCTCCGCCAGCATCCGGCGGACGATGTGCTTGCGGCCCTCGTGGAGGGTGACCTCGACCAGGTAGTTCTTGCCGGTCTGCTCCACGACCCGGAAGTGGTCCGCGCGCGCGTACCCGTCCTCCAGCTGGATGCCGTCCTTCAGGCGCTTGCCGAGGTCGCGCGGGATCGGGCCCACGATGTGCGCGAGGTAGGTCTTCTTCACGCCGTACTTCGGGTGGGTCAGGCGGTGCGCCAGCTCACCGTGGTTGGTGAGCAGGATGACGCCCTCGGTCTCGGTGTCGAGCCGGCCGACGTGGAAGAGACGGGTCTCGCGGTTGGTGACGTAGTCGCCGAGGCACTGCCGGCCCTCCGGGTCCTCCATGGTGGAGACGACGCCGGCGGGCTTGTTGAGCGAGAAGAACTGGTACGACTGCGTCGCGACGGTCAGGCCGTCGACCTTGACCTCGTCCTTCTCCGGGTCGACCCGCTTGCCCTGCTCCATGACGATCTCGCCGTTGACCTCGACGCGCGCCTGCTCGATCAGCTCCTCGCAGGCCCGCCGGGAGCCGTATCCGGCGCGTGCGAGGACCTTCTGCAGCCGCTCGCCCTCCTGCTCGGCGCCCGGGAAGGTCTTGGGCAGCCTGACGTCCTTCTTGCCCGCGTACCGCTCGCGGTTGCGCTCCTCGGCGCGGGTCTCGTACTCGCGGGACGTCGCCGGGACGCTGCGCCCGCGCTGCAGGGGCTTCTTCGGGCCGCCCTTGGCGCCACCGCGGGCCGCGGGGCCGCGGCCCGACTTCGGGCCGCCCTGGGTGGCACCGGGGCCCACGTCGTAGCGCCGCTCCTCCGGGCGCGGCTTCCTGGGACGGCCGCCCTGCCTGTCGTCGCGGTTGTTGCCGGCGCCGCGCTGGTTGCCGCGACCCCCGCTGCTCCCGCCGCGGCCGCCGCTGTTGCCACCACGGCTCCCGCCGTTGTTTCCGCTGCTGTTCCTGCCGCTGCTGCTTCGCATCAAAGTTCCGTCTTGTCGTCTGCGTCCTCGGAATCCGGGGCGTCCGGATCGAACGACGGGACCCCTTCCAGCGTCTCGGCCTCGATCGCCGCCGCCTCCGGGAGGAAGGGCGCGAGCTCCGGGAGCTCGTCCAGGCCGCGCAGGCCCATCCGCTCCAGGAAGTAGTTCGTCGTCACGTACAGGATCGCACCTGTTTCGGGTTCCGTGCCCGCCTCCTCCACCAGCCCCCGCTGGAGGAGGGTGCGCATCACACCGTCGCAGTTCACTCCGCGCACCGCGGAGACGCGGCTGCGGCTGACCGGCTGGCGGTAGGCGACCACCGCGAGGGTCTCCAGCGCGGCCTGGGTGAGGCGGGCGTGCCGGCCGTCCAGGACGTAGCCCTCGACGGCCGCGGCGTACTCGGGGCGGCTGTAGAAGCGCCAGCCGCCGGCGACGAGCCTGAGCTCGAAACCGCGGCCCTGGGCGGTGTACTCGTCGGCCAGCTCGCGCAGCGCGTCCGCGATCTGCCGCCTGGGCCGCTGGAGGACCTTCGCGAGGTGCTCCTCGGTCGCGGGTTCGTCGACGACCATGAGGACGGCTTCGAGGGCGGGCCCGAGGTCGAGGGCGGCGACGTCGCGCGCGCCCTCCGGGAACGGGGTGGTCTCGTCGCTCACGCCTGCTGCTCCTCCTCGGTCGTCCCGTTCTCCCCGGGCGTCCCGTTCTCCCCGGGCGGCCGGTCGAACTCGTCGGTCACCACCGGCTCGGCCGCCCCGTCCCCGCCGGTCCAGCGCACCAGCAGGTCGCCGAGCGCGGTCTCCTGGTCGAGCGCGACGGCCCTCTCCCGGTACAGCTCCAGCAAGGCCAGGAAGCGGGCCACGACGGTCAGGGTGTCCTCGGCGTCCTCGACCAGGACGCCGAAGCCGGCCTCGCCCAGCTCCCGCAGCCGGGCCACGACGATCCGGGCCTGCTCCTGCACGCTGACCAGGGGCGCGTGGATGTGCTCGACGTACACCTGCGGCTCGGGCCTGGGCTGCATCGCCTTCACCGCGAGCTCGGCGAAGCCCGCGGGGCCGATGCTGATGACGACCTCGGGCAGCAGCTCGGCGTGATGGGGTTCCAGGCCGACGGTGCGGGGGTGACGGCGGGCCTCGGCGTCGAGCCGCTCGTTGAAGATCTCCGCGATCTGCTTGTACGCGCGGTACTGCAGCAGCCGCGCGAAGAGCAGGTCGCGGGCCTCCAGCAGCGCGAGGTCGGCCTCGTCCTCGACCTCGGCGGCGGGCAGCAGCCGAGCCGCCTTCAGATCGAGCAGGGTGGCGGCGACGACCAGGAACTCGGTCGTCTCGTCCAGGTCCCAGTCCGGTCCCATGGCGCGGATGTGCGCCATGAACTCGTCGGTCACCTCGGAGAGCGCGACCTCGGTGACGTCCATCCTGTGCTTGGAGATGAGCTGGAGGAGCAGGTCGAAGGGCCCCTCGAAGTTGGCGAGCCGGACCTTGAAGACCCCGTCGCCCGCGTCCTCGGACGCGTCGTCGGGGTGGTCGTGGGACGCCGCTCCGGGGACGGACGCCTCGGTCCCGCCCCTCGTCGGGACGACCCGGTCCGCGGGGACGGGCTCCGGTGCCCCCGAGGACGGGCCGGAGGGGCCCTCGGGACCGTCCGGCGCGGTGGTCTCCCGGCCGGCGTGCCCCGTACCGGGCTCCGCCGCCGTGCCGGGGCCTCGCGGGGCCGCGGGGACCCGGCCCGCCTCGGACGGCGCCTCCACGCCGGGGGCGGGCGGCTCGGTGCCCGGCGTCGCCTCCTGGGGCGACGGGGCCACCCGTGGCATCCCAGGCCCTCTCCCGAGGGTGCGCCGACGGCCGGCGGGGGCACCGGGGCGGGAAGCGTCGTTCGAGGTCATGACCCCCGCAGGCTACCGCTACCGTCCGCGCAGCCGCCGTACGAGGATGCTGGCGTCCCCGCGGCTCTCCAGGTCGGCGAGGACCACGGCGACCGCCTCGCGGACGATCCGGCCGCGGTCCACGGCCAGCCCGTGCTCGCCCCGGAGCACCAGCCGGGCGTGCTCCAGATCCATGAGCTCCTCGGCGGAGACGTACACGGTGATCTTCTCGTCGTGCCGTTCACGGCCGCTGGGCCGCCGTGCGGCGGCCCGGCCGCGCTTGCGGGGCTGGGCGACGGCAGAACCTTCCTGCGCGTCCGTCCCGGGGTCGGGGCGCCGCGCCGGGCGGTCCGCGCCCCGGCTGCGCGACTCACCGGCCGGGTCCACGTCCGCCGCCGCGTGCTCCGCGCCCCCGCCGTCACCGCCCTGTGCGGGCACCGACTGCGGCGCGTCCTCGGCGGCCGCCGGGTCGCTCTCCCCCGCCGGAGCCGGTACCCGGGCGTCGCCGCCCGCCGGCCGCCGCGGGGTGGACGCCTGGAGCGCCATCCCCCCTGTCGTACGGAAGAGTTCGTCGGCCCCCGGCAGACTCACTCGGCGTGACACCGGGCGAGCACCTCCCTGGCGAGCTGGCGGTAGGCGGCGGCACCGACGGAGTTGGAGGCGTACGTGGTGATCGGCTCACCGGCGACCGTGGTCTCCGGGAAGCGGACCGTGCGCCCGATGACCGTGTGGTAGACGTGGTCGTCGAACGCCTCGACGACACGCGCGAGCACCTCACGGCTGTGCACCGTGCGCGAGTCGTACATGGTGGCGAGGATGCCGTCGAGCTCCAGGTCGGGGTTGAGCCGCTCCTGGACCTTCTCGATGGTCTCGGTCAGCAGGGCCACGCCGCGCAGCGCGAAGAACTCGCACTCCAGCGGCACGATCACCTTGTGCGCGGCGGTCAGCGCGTTGACCGTCAGCAGGCCGAGCGAGGGCTGGCAGTCGATGACGATGTAGTCGTAGTCGTCCATCAGCGGCTTGAGCGCCCGCTGGAGGGTGGACTCGCGCGCGACCTCGCTCACCAGCTGGACCTCGGCCGCCGACAGGTCGATGTTGCTGGGCAGCAGGTCCATGTTGGGGACCGCCGTCTTCAGCAGCACCTCGTCGGCCGCCATGCCCCGCTCCATGAGCAGGTTGTAGACGGTGAGGTCGAGCTCCATCGGGTTGACGCCGAGGCCGACCGACAGCGCGCCCTGCGGGTCGAAGTCGACGAGCAGCACCCGGCGCCCGTACTCGGCGAGCGCGGCACCCAGGTTGATGGTCGACGTGGTCTTGCCGACGCCGCCCTTCTGGTTGCACATCGCGATGATCTTCGCGGGGCCGTGGTCGGTCAGCGGCCCCGGGATCGGGAAGTACGGCAGCGGACGCCCGGTCGGGCCGATGCGCTCGCGGCGCTGCCGGGCCGCGTCGGGCGCGAGCGTGGCCGCGTACTCGGGGTCGGGCTCGTATTCGGCGTCGGGATCGTAGAAGTGCCCCTCGGGCAGTTCGTCGTAGACGGCGAACTGGTCGTGGGGCGCGCCACTTCCGTCGCCGGCCATGGCGTTCACGTGTTGGCCATCCATACTCATGTGTGCTGTCTGAGGTGCCTGCGGACTCTGGTGGGCAGCTGCGAAGGTGCGTACAGCGACGGAGCCGACAGCCTCGAGACGCCCGGGGCCGTGGGCCCGTGCAGGCATTCCTGGTTGACCACCCCCGGGAGTAAATGTCGACTCATTCACAAGTCGTCTTACCTCCTTGGTGACCAGGAAACTTCTAGACAGGTCAGCGTGACACCATGCCGACGTTCGGCGACTCTATGGCGTGTCGGCCGTTCGCAGCAACACAATCCGCCGGACCCGGCCGGATGTGTCGGCAAGGAAACACCCCCCTGTCAAGGGCGTACGGCCGTCGCACAGCAGGTTTCACCGGTGCGCGAATCGGTTGAAGCGTCACGTTCGAGGCGAGTTGGCCGAGAATCGCAAAGTGACCATACACACACCCGGCCGGACCTTGTCGGGCAAGGTCCGGCCGGGTGTGCGGGGTTGACGACGACTGTTGACGTATCGCCTTTTCCGGTGGATGACTTGACCGGTGCACCGGCCTCGGCGGGTCAGGCGAGCAGCGAGGCCAGCTCGACGTGCTCCAGGCCGTGCGCCTCGGCGACCTCCTTGTAGACGACCTTGCCGTCATGGGTGTTGAGGCCCTTGGCCAGCGCGGGGTCGCGGCGCAGCGCGTCGGCCCAGCCGCGGTCGGCCAGCTCCACGATGTACGGCAGCGTGGCGTTGGTCAGCGCGTAGGTGGAGGTGTTCGGCACCGCGCCGGGCATGTTGGCGACGCAGTAGAACACCGACCCGTGCACCGGGAAGGTCGGCTCGGCGTGCGTGGTCGGGTGGGAGTCCTCGAAGCAGCCGCCCTGGTCGATCGCGATGTCGACAAGGACACTTCCGGGCTTCATCCGGGAGACCAGCTCGTTGGTGACCAGCTTCGGGGCCTTGGCGCCCGGGATCAGCACGGCGCCGATCACGAGGTCGGCCTCCAGGCAGGCCTTCTCCAGCTCGAAGGAGTTGGAGACGACGGTCTGGATCTTCGTGCCGAAGATCTTGTCGGCTTCCTTGAGCTTGTTGATGTCCTTGTCGAGCAGGGTCACGTGGAAGCCCATGCCGATGGCGATCTGCGCGGCGTTCCAGCCGGAGACGCCGCCGCCGATGACGACGGCCCGGCCGGCCAGCACGCCGGGGACGCCGCCGGGCAGCACGCCGCGGCCGCCGTTGGCCGCCATCAGGTGGTAGGCGCCGACCTGCGGGGCCAGGCGGCCCGCGACCTCGGACATGGGGGCGAGCAGCGGCAGCGCGCGGTTCGGGAGCTCGACCGTCTCGTAGGCGATCGCGGTGGTGCCGGACTCGATGAGCGCGTCCGTGCACTCCTTGGACGCGGCCAGGTGCAGGTAGGTGAAGAGCGTCTGGTCCTTGCGGAGGCGGTGGTACTCCTCCGCGATGGGCTCCTTGACCTTCAGCAGCAGGTCGGCGGCGGCCCAGACCTCGTCGGCGGTGTCGAGTATCCGCGCACCGGCGGCGACGTACTCCTCGTTCGGGATCGAGGAGCCCACGCCGGCGTCGCGCTCGACGACGACCTGGTGACCGTGGCGCACCAGCTCGTGCACGCCGGCGGGGGTGATGGCCACCCGGAACTCGTTGTTCTTGACCTCGCGGGGAATGCCGACCTTCACGTGGATCACGGTCCTTGGCTCAGAGAATGGGGTTATTACAAGGCATACCCGCTCAGGCTCGGGCACACCGGGGTAGACCGCAGGAGAAAGTGCGGCAGAGCCAGTCTAATGAAGGCGTTGCCACTGTCTAGCCTTTCAAAGCATTAATCTTCACGGGAAGCGCTGCGGATTTCGCAGGCATCATCGGCTTCTTCCCTCAGCATGCGTTCTGCTGTGCTCCGGTGCAGGCCGGCCGCGGTGGGGTCGCCGAGGTGGTCGAGCGTGTCGGCGAGCCGGAGGTGCAGCGCGGCCTGGAGCCGGACGTCCTCGGCCCGGCGCGCCCACTCGACGGCCTCCTGGCAGGTGCGCAGCGACTCCTCGGGCCGCCCGGCGTACTCCTGGACACGGGCGAGCTCGCTCAACGCCCGCGCGTGAGCCGGGAGATCGCCGGTCCTGCGGTACCCGGCGACCGCCGCGCGCCAGGAGCGCGCCGCCTCGCCGTAGCGGCCGGCGTAGGTGTGGGCGGTGGCGATGCGGCCGTAGACCCGGGCGGCGTCGGCGCGTTCGTCCCGGGCGAGCCGCTGGGCGAGGGCCCGGCCGAACCAGTCGGCGGCCCGGTCGTAGTCCCCCAGCTCCAGGTGCGCGCCGCCTACGGATTCCATCGCGCGGCCGGTCGCGTACGGGTCGTCCGCCGCGCGTCCGGCGTCCAGCGCGGCCCGGTAGCGCACCAGCGCCTCGGCGGTACGGCCGGTGCGGGCGTCCAGGTCGCCCAGGTTCAGCAGGGCCGCCGCCTTCTCCCGGGGCAGATCGCGGCGCTCGGCCACGTCGAGGACGAGCCGGTGGACGTCGTACAGGTCGGGCGCCGCCGCCCGGGTGCCGAAGTGGGCCACCATGGCCCGCACCAGCTGGGACATCAGCCTGCGGGCGAGGGTGTCCAGCTCGCCGTCGGCGACCGCGTGGCGGGCCGCGGCCAGCAGGGCGGGCCGGCGAAGGCGCAGCCAGTCGGCGGCGGCCCTCGGGGTGGGGAAGCGCAGGGCCCGCGGCATGCCGTCGAGCTTCTCGCGCGCCCGGTCGCTGTCGGTCTCGGTGATCGCCCGGCACGACTGCAGCAGCCGTACCGTCCGCTCCAGCATCCGGGCGCGCGCCAGCTGGAGCTCGGCGGGCCGGTCGTGCCGGTCGGCGAGGGCCTTCAGCAGGGGATGCAGGCAGCCGGGGACCTCGTACTGCGGCAGCGCCGAGCCGACCGGGTGCAGCAGGCCGAGGGCGACGAATTCGTCGAGGGTGGCGCGCGCGTCGCCCACGGAACAGCCGGCGAGCGCGGACGCGGTGTGCGGGTCGACCAGGCCGGCCGGGGCCAGGGAGAGCAGGCGCAGTATCCGGGCGGCGGGGCCGGGCAGCGACGTGTAGACGAGGCGGAAGACGCGGCCGAGCGGCGTTCCCCGGTCGTCCTCGGCGTGCACGTGCCGGGCGAGGTCGGCGACGGCCGCCTTGGGGCGGGCCGCGAGCCAGCCGCCGGCCAGGGTGAGGGCGGCGGGCTGCGCCTGGCAGACCTCGGCCAGCTGCTCGGCGGCCCGGGGGTCGACGGTGATGCGGACCGAGCCGGTGAACCGGGACAGCAGCTCCACGGCCGACTTGGTGTCCAGGCCCCCCAGCGTGCACGGGCGGACGTCCGCGATGCCGGTCAGCGGGCCCCCGGAGACGACGACGGCCAGGCAGTCCGGGGCGTCCGGGAGCAGGGCGTCGACCTGCTCCGCGTCGGCGGCGTCGTCGAGCAGCAGCAGGACCCGGCGGTCGGCGAGCGTCTCGCGCAGGGCGGCGGCGAGGTCGTCCTCGTGGGCGCCGGGCGGGGTGGGGCGGTCCAGCTCGGTGAGCAGGTCGCGGGCGATCCGGTCCACGGGCACGCGCCTGCCGTCCGGCTCGCTCAGCCGGGCCCGCAGCAGTCCGTCGGGGTAGCGGACGGCGACCTGGGCGGCGAGCTCCTCGGCGAGCGCGGTGCGGCCGGAGCCGGGCCTGCCCGCGATGAGCAGCACACGGGCGCGGGGGGCCTTGCGGCCGGAGAGGGTGTCCAGGCCCGCTCGCTCGATGTCGGCCCGCAGCTGTTTCAGCTCGCGGGTGCGGCCCAGGAACCGAGTCTCCTCGGCAGGGTCGCCCGACAGCCGCACACCGTCCGTGTCCACCGCCTGATCCGTCACGGGCCACACTCCCGATCCCACCGCACGCCGGCGCCCGCCGGAACTCCGGTTCGGGCGTTTCCCGAGCCTAGTTCACGCTGTGCTACGCGCCGGGAGGAGCGCGGCGGGCGCATCCCCTGATCGGATCAACCGATCGTCACATCGCAGGAGGCCGCGCGGGCGTCGCCCGGGGCCGTTCGGGGGTGTGCGGGCGGGCCGGGGCCGGAGCCCCGTCCTCAGGCCTCGAACGGACGCGCCGGCCACGGCGCCTCGGCCGGGCGCAGCGCGTCCAGCCCGTCGCCGTGCTCCGCCGCGACCAGCGAGAGCACACCCACGACGAGGCAGTTGTTGTGCAGGTCGCCCGCGAGCACCCCCCGGACCAGGTCCGCGACGGGCACCCGCTCCAGTTCCATGTCGGCCTCCTCGTCCTCGGCCGCGAAGCGTTCGCCGTCAGCCTCGGACAGGTTCCGGGCGAGGAAGATCCGCACGGCCTCGTCGCAGCCGCCGGGGGTGGTGTAGACGTCGGTCAGCACCCGCCAGTCCTCGGCCTTGACGTGCGCCTCCTCGTACAGCTCGCGCTGGGCGGCGTGCAGCGGGTTCTCGCCGGGCACGTCGAGCAGGCCGGCCGGGATCTCCCAGAGCTTCTCGCGCACCGGGTGCCGGTACTGGCGGATCACCAGCGCCCGGCCCTCGTCGTCCAGGGCGAGGACGGCCACGGAGCCGGGGTGGACCTGGTAGTCGCGGCTCGTCACGGAGCCGTCGGGCATGACCACCTCGTCCGTGCGGACGGAGGTCTTCTTGCCCCGGAAGGGGGTCTGGGTCGCCCGGACCTCCCACTCCTCGGGGGTGTCCCTGATGGTCGTGCCCGTCATGCCCTGTCCTTCCAGACGTACGAGAAGAAGCCGGGACGCGCCCCGTCGAACGGACGCGTCCCGGCCACCGTACAACCGGTGTGCTACTTCGACGTCTTCCGCTCGACCGCGGCCTTGACCAGCCCGGCGAACAGCGGGTGCGGGCGGGTCGGGCGCGAGCGCAGCTCCGGGTGCGCCTGCGTGGCGACCAGGTACGGGTGGACCTCGCGCGGGTACTCGACGTACTCGACGAGCTTGCCGTCCGGGGAGGTGCCCGAGAAGACGATGCCGGCCTTCTTCTCCAGCTCCGCGCGGTAGGCGTTGTTCACCTCGTAGCGGTGGCGGTGGCGCTCCTCGACGTACTCCTTGCCGTCGTACACCTCGCGCACGATGGAGCCCTCGGCCAGCTTGGCCGGGTACATGCCGAGTCGCATGGTGCCGCCCATGTCGCCCTCGCCGGCGACGATGTCCAGCTGCTCGGCCATGGTGGAGACGACCGGGTGGGCGGTGGCGGGGTCGAACTCGGTGGAGTTGGCGTCCGCGATGCCGGCCAGGTTGCGCGCGGCCTCGACCACGATGCACTGCAGACCCAGGCACAGGCCCAGCAACGGGATCCTGTTCTCCCGGGCGTACTTGATCGCGCCGACCTTGCCGGTCACACCGCGCTCGCCGAAGCCGCCCGGGATGCAGATCGCGTCGACGTCGCCGAGCTGGGCCTTGGCACCGGCCGGGGTCTTGCAGTCGTCGGACGTGACCCACTTGATCTTCACGCGGGCCCGGTTGGCGAAGCCGCCGGCCCGCAGCGCCTCGGTGACCGAGAGGTAGGCGTCGGGCAGGTCGATGTACTTGCCGACCAGCGCCATGGTGATCTCGTGCTCGGGCTTGTGGACGCGGTCGAGCAGGTCGTCCCAGGTCGTCCAGTCCACGTCGCGGAAGGGCAGGTCCAGCTTGCGGACCACGTAGGCGTCCAGGCCCTCGGCGTGCACGACCTTCGGGATGTCGTAGATCGAGCGGGCGTCGGGGCAGGCGACGACGGCCGCCTCGTCGACGTCGCACATCAGGGAGATCTTGCGCTTGATCGCCGTGGGTACTTCACGGTCGCAGCGCAGGACGATCGCGTCCGGCTGAATGCCGATGTTGCGCAGCGCGGCCACGCTGTGCTGGGTGGGCTTGGTCTTCAGCTCGCCCGAGGGACCGATGTAGGGCAGGAGGGAGATGTGGACCACGAAGACGTTGTCGCGGCCGACCTCGTGGCGGACCTGGCGGACGGTCTCCAGGAACGGCAGCGACTCGATGTCGCCGACCGTGCCGCCGACCTCGGTGATCACGACGTCCACCTCGTCCGTCGCCATGCGGCGGATGCGGTGCTTGATCTCGTTGGTGATGTGCGGGATGACCTGCACCGTGTCGCCCAGGTACTCGCCGCGCCGCTCCTTGGCGATCACCGTCGAGTAGACCTGGCCCGTGGTGACGTTGGCGGAGCCGTCCAGGTCCCGGTCGAGGAAGCGCTCGTAGTGGCCGATGTCCAGGTCGGTCTCGGCACCGTCGTTGGTGACGAAGACCTCACCGTGCTGGAACGGGTTCATCGTGCCGGGGTCGACATTGAGATACGGGTCGAGCTTCTGCATCACGACGCGCAGACCGCGGGCCTTGAGCAGCATGCCGAGGCTGGAGGCGGTCAGCCCCTTGCCGAGCGAGGAGGCGACACCCCCGGTGACGAAGATGTGCTTGGTCGTCGAGGCTGTGCTGTTTCGAAAAACAGTGGTCGGCATGGCCAAGAGGGGGCTCCCGTGGTCGCGGTCTGGGTGCGGTGCGTCCGTCGTGCGGCCCGGTCGTCCCGGGGTGCCGTCGGCGGCGCCGCTGCGGTTCCGGGGTTTTTCTCCCACCGGTCCACGGGCTACCAGCGTATCAGCGCCGGAGGGCGGCGGCTTCCGACCACGCTCCGCGCACATGCGGACACGGACGCGCGCGGTCCACCGGATCCTCACCCGATGGTCACCCGTTCGGCGGATCCGTGTTGCCCGGAGGGGCATACAGATCATCTACGTGCGTCGTATCCTGCTCGGACGTCCGCTGCCGAGCCCGCCCGGCGACACGGCACCACCCCTCGCCCGTCAGCGCCGGAGTAACGAGAGCTCGTCAGTTCGTTGAGCGACAATGGTCGTTTGCGGCGCAGCGTTTGGCTTCACGGCCGGACGGCTGCTTTGCTTCATGGCTCAACGACGCATGACAAACCCCCCTTGACCGCACTAGCGACCGCCCCCACGCGGGGTGACGTGGCCGTTCGACTGGAGTTGCACGTGGCCGGGCGCATCGAAGACTACGCACTCATCGGAGACATGCAGACCGCCGCCCTGGTCTGCCGGGACGGCACAGTCGACTGGCTGTGCCTGCCCCGCTTCGACTCGCATGCCATCTTCGCCGGTCTGCTGGGCACCGGGGAACACGGCTTCTGGCGGCTCGGGCCCGCCTACGCCCCCGGCACCGAGCCGCCCACCGCCGCCCGGCGCGGCTACCGCGGCGACTCGCTGATCCTCGAATCCGAGTGGGACACCCCGCGCGGCACGGTCCGCGTGACCGATTTCATGCCGCCGCGCGACGGCGCCCCGCAGCTGATCCGGATCGTGGAGGGCGTCTCCGGCCGGGTGCCGATGCGTTCGGAGCTGCGGATGCGGTTCAGCTACGGCCGGGTCGTGCCGTGGGTGCACAAGCACGAGGGCCGCACGGTGGCGGTCGCGGGTCCGGACTCCGTGTGGTTCGACACGGAGGCCGAGACCTACGGCAAGGCACTGACCACGTACGCGGACTTCACGGTCGCTCCGGGTGACCGGATCGCGTTCACCATCTCCTGGGAGCCCTCGCACAAGCAGCCGCCGCCGCTGCCGGAGCCCGAGCAGTCGCTGGTGGCGACGGAGGACTTCTGGCGCGAGTGGGTCGAGCACTGCACGTACCACGGTCCCTACCGCGAGGCCGTGATCCGTTCCCTGATCACGCTGAAGGCGCTGACGTACGCCCCCACCGGCGGCATCGTCGCCGCGCCGACCACGTCCCTGCCCGAGGAGATCGGCGGCGTCCGCAACTGGGACTACCGCTACACCTGGCTGCGCGACGCGGCGATCACCCTGTCGTCCCTGCTGCGCACCGGCTACCGCGAGGAGGCCCGCGCCTGGCGCGAGTGGCTGCTGCGCGCGGTCGCCGGCGACCCGGAGAACCTGCAGATCATGTACGGCATCGCCGGCGAGCGCGAGCTCGGCGAGACGGAGCTGGACTGGCTGCCCGGCTACGAGGGCTCCACGCCGGTCCGGGTCGGCAACGGCGCGGCCCACCAGCTCCAGCTGGACGTGTACGGCGAGGTCACCGAGGCCCTGCACCTGGCCCACATGACGGGTCTGGCCCGCAACGACTACGCCTCGGTGCTCCAGCTGAAGCTGATCCGCTACCTCGAGGACCACTGGCAGGAGCCGGACGAGGGCATCTGGGAGGTGCGCGGCCCGCGCCGGCACTTCGTGCACTCCAAGGTGATGGCCTGGGTCGCCGTCGACCGCACCATCAAGCTGGTCGAGTCCGGCGACGCGGACGGCCCGCTGGAGCGCTGGAAGCAGCTGCGCGACGACATCCACCGGGACGTGTGCGAGAAGGGCTACGACGAGGAACGCAACACCTTCACGCAGTCCTACGGCTCCCGGGAGTTGGACGCCTCGCTGCTGCTGATCCCGCAGGTGGGCTTCCTGCCGCCGGACGACAAGCGGGTCATCGGCACCGTCGAGGCCATCCAGCGGGAGCTGTCCACGTCGGACGGCTTCATCCTGCGCTACCCGACGGACGGCAGGGACGAGGGCGTCGACGGCCTGCCCGGTGACGAGGGCGCCTTCCTGGCCTGCTCGTTCTGGATGGCCGACGACCTGGCGATGATCGGCCGGGTGGACGAGGCGCGCAAGCTCTTCGAGAAGCTGCTGTCCCTGCGCAACGACCTGGGCCTGCTCGCCGAGGAGTGGGACCCGCGCCTGCAGCGCCAGGTCGGCAACTTCCCCCAGGCCTTCAGCCACGTCCCCCTGATCGACACGGCCCTGCGCCTGACGGCGAGCGGGGCCTACGGGGGCTGAAGCGGGGCCCGCGGGGGCTCGAGGGGACTCGACAGGAAGCCCTGGCCGTACCCGCCTAGGCTGGGAACAGACACCAACCCCTTTCCGGAAGGGGACGGCCATGGCTTCCCTCTCGACGGCGGGTGCGGCGGTGGCCGCGCTGCAGGAAGAACTCACCGGTGAGGTGTTCATCCCCGGTGACCCGGGGTACGACGAGGCCCGGATCGTCCACAACGCCATGATCGACCGGCGGCCCGCCGTGATCGCGCGGTGCGCGCACGAGGACGACGTGGTGCGGGCCGTGCGCTTCGGCAGGGAGCTGGACCTGCCCATCGCGGTGCGCGGCGGCGGTCACAGCGTGTCCGGGCAGGCCCTCAACGACGGCGGTCTGGTGATCGACCTGCGCCTGATGCACGAGGTGACCGTCCACCCCGCGGCCAAGGCGGTACGGGTCGGCGGCGGGGCCACCATGAGTCACCTGGACCGCGCCACCCAGCCCTTCGGCCTCGCCACCACCGGCGGCCGCGCCTCGACCACCGGTGTCGGCGGCTTCGTGCTGGGCGGCGGCACCGGCTGGCTGGACCGCTGGTGCGGACTGGCCGTGGACAACCTGCTCGGCGTGGAACTGGTCACCGCCGACGCCCAGAAGGTCAAGGCCGGCGCCGACGAGAACCCGGACCTGTTCTGGGGACTGCACGGCGGCGGCGGGAACTTCGGCATCGCCACCGCGCTCACCCTGAGACTGCACGAGCTGCCGGAGTTCTCCATCGCCCTGCTGCTGTACCCGCCGGAGTCCGCCGAGGAGGTCGTGCGCACCTACCGCGACCTCGTCGAGTCGGGGCCCGACGAGGCGGGCGGCGGCGTCATCTTCCTCACCGGCCCGCCCGCGGACTTCGTCCCGCCGCCCCTGGTGGGCACCCTGCTGTGCGCGGTGCTCCTCACCTGCGCCGGTCCGGAGGCGGACCTGCGCAGGCTCGCCGGACCGCTGCTGGCGCTGCCCCACGAGGCCGAGGTCGTCGGTGCGATCCCGTACGCCGACCTGCAGTGCATGCTCGACGACCCGCCGGGGCTGCGGAACTACTGGTCGGCCGAGTACCTGAAGGGGCTCCCCGACGAGGCCGTGGACGTGTACTGCGCCCGTGCGGCCTCCATGCCCGTGCCGAGCAACACGCAGCACATCCTGTTCCCGCAGGGCGGCGCGATCTCCGACGGCCCGTCCGACTACCCGGTGCCCTACCGGGACGCCGCGTGGGTGGTGCACCCCTTCGGGGTGTGGGAGGAGCCGGACGACGACGAACGCGGCATCCGGTGGGTGCGGGACGTCCGCGCCGACGTCCGGCCGTGGAGCACCGGGGCGGTGTACCTCAACTTCATCGGCGACGAGGGCACGGACCGGGTGGTGGCCGGACTGGGTACCGAGAACACCCGCAGGCTCACGGAGCTGAAGCGGCGGTACGACCCGGACAACGTGTTCCGGTTCAACCACAACATCCCGCCCGCGTGAGGCGGACGCCCCGCCCGCGTGGGGCACGCGCGCGGGACGCCTCCCCGCGATGTGCCCGCCGGCGGCCCGCGCGGGTAGCGTCCGGCCCATGGACAGCGGCAAGGTCGACAGCGGCGACGGCTCCGGGGACGGCGGGTACGGGCCTCGGGGCGCCGGGATCACCGTGCGGCGGGCCCTGGAACTCCCCGGGCTGCGCAGTGGCCTGCCGGAGGTCGTCGCCGGTGCCGACCGCCTGCACCGCACCGTGCGCTGGGTGCACGCGGGCGAGGTGCCCAACATCGCCTCCCTCCTCAAGGGCGGTGAGCTCCTGCTGACCACGGGCTACGGCCTCGGCACCCGCCCCGCCGAGCAGCGGGCGTTCGTCCGCACGCTCGCCGAGCGCGGCATCGCGGCCCTCGTCGTGGAGCTGGGCCCGCGCTTCGCCCGGCTGCCCGCGACCCTCGTGGACACCGCCCGCGCGGCGGGGCTGCCGCTGGTCCAGCTGCACCGCGAGGTGCCGTTCGTGACGGTCACCGAGGAGATCCACACCGAGATCGTCAACGGCCACTACGCACTGCTCCAGCGGGCCGAGGAGGTGCACCGCCGCTGCACCCGGGCGCTCCTGGACGGCGGTGGAGTGCCCCATGTGCTCGGCGTCCTCGCCGAGTTCGGCGACAACCCGGTCTTCCTGGAGACGACCGACGGCCGCCTGCTGTACGCCGCCGGCTCCGGGCCCGAGGGTGCCGATCCGCTCCAGGTGTGGGAGGGGCTGCGGGGCCAGCACAAGGAGACCCCGCCCCCGGCGGGCTCGGTCCTGGTGGACGTGCCCGGCGGCGGCCCCGGCGCCGGGTCGGTGCGCGCCCGGCTGGTCCTGCTGCCCGTGCGGTCCCCGCTGGCGCCGGTGCACCGGATGGCGGCGGAGCGGGCGGCCGGCGTCCTCGCCGTGGTGCTGATGCAGGCGCGGCAGGAGGAGGAGCTGGCGGCGCGCGGGCGGGGCGACTTCCTCACCGACCTCGCCGAGGGCCGGATCACCCCGGAGAACGCCCCGGCGCAGGCCCGCGTCCTCGGCTTCAAGCCGGGCGGCAGTCCGCTGCTGCCGGTGGTGATGCGGCTCGGTGACTCCCTCGCCCCGGCCGGCGGCGGCTGGGCGGTGCTGGCCCGCGCGGTCGCCGAGGAGCTCGCGTCGGTCGGCGTGCCGGTGCTGCTGGGCGTACGGCCGGTGGAGGGCCGGGTGCCGCTCCTGCTGGGTCTGCGCTCGGAGTCGGAGCGGGCGGCGGTCGCCGACCGGGTCGCGGCGGCGCTGCGGGCGGGCGCCGAGCGGGCCGGGATGCGACGCCCGGGCGCGCACCCGCCGGTCGTGGTCGTCGGAGTCGCCGGCGGCTGGGCGGCGGCGTCGGCGGGGCTGCGGCACGCGGCGGAGACGGCGGCCGCGGCCCAGGGGCTGGACGACCGGCCGTGGTACGACGCCCGGCGCCTCGACATCGACCTGCTGCTGTGGCGGCTGCGCGACCATCCGGACCTGGCGGCGTTCGTCGACCGGGCGATCGGCCCCCTCCAGGACCACGACAACCGCTCCAGACCGCCCCTGCTGCCCACC
The DNA here is from genome assembly GCF_002005565.1 of Streptomyces sp. JHA26. GTDB lineage: Bacteria > Actinomycetota > Actinomycetes > Streptomycetales > Streptomycetaceae > Streptomyces. The sequence continues at coordinate 71,284 of NZ_BDJC01000031.1, forward strand.
CTCCAGACGTACTTGGCGCACGCGGGCCGCAAGGCGGAGACGGCGCGCGAGCTCCACCTGAACCGGCAGACGCTGTACAACCGGCTGGCGCGGATCGAGGAGTTGCTGGGCACGGACCTCGACGACCCGCAGACGGTCCTGGCGTTGAGCCTGGCCCTGCGAGCACGCCGGCACGTGCCGTAGCGCAGGACGCCCGGGCCGTGTCGTCGGACTCCCGTCGTCCGCCCGGAGGGCGGGCACGGCGGCGTCGGGCGGACGGAAGTTCGACGGCAGGGCCTAGAACAGCGGCGCGGGCCGGGTCAGTTCGTCGTAGACGCTCAGGACCTGGGCGACCGTCTCGTCCTCGGTCGGCCAGGTGGCCGCCTGACGTGTCCCGCGGTCGCGCAGCGCCTCCCGCCGGGCGGCGTCGCCGAGCAGTGCGACGACGGCGTCGGCGAGTGCCGCGGCGTCCCCGGGCGGGACGAGTTCGGCGGCGTCGCCGACGAGTTCGACGATGTCGCCGGTGCCGCCGGCGACGAGCGGCAGTCCCGTGTGGAGGGCCTCCTGTGCGAGAACGGAGCGCCCCGCCCCCCGGTGGTTCGGCAGCAGCGCGAGGTCGGCCGCCGCCAGCAGGTCGGTGACGTCGTCACGGCGGCCGATGAGCGCCACCGGCAGCCCCTCGTCCTCGATCCGCCGCTGCAGCTCCCCGCGCAGCGGGCCCTCCCCGGCGACGACGACCAGGGGCACGGGATCGAGACGGCGCCACGCGCGGGCGGCGTCGAGCAGGACGTCGTGTCCCCGGTGCCGTTCCAGGGAGCCGACCGTGATGAGTAACGGGCGTCCCAGGGCGCCCAGTTCGGCCCGGATCTTCGGGCGCGTCCGGTCGGGGTCCTGCGGCCCGGCGGCCCGCCGGGTCCGGTCGGGGAGGGCGACGGGCCCGAGCCGGGCGTCCCGCGCGCCGTTCAGCCGAGCCCGGTCGACCAGGTCCGAGGTGGCGCCCAGCACCACGGTGGCGGACCGCATCACCCGCCGTTCCAGTACCCGCAGCAGAGGGGCGCGCGCCCCTTCGGCGTGGACCCGGCCGTGCCGGGTGACGACGAACGGGGTGCGGCCCCGGCGCCCGCCGAGAGCGAGCACGGCGCGGAGGGAGGCGTGCAGCCCGTGCGCGTGCACCAGATCGGCGCCGGCGCACACCGCCCGCAGCGCCGCCACGGAGGCGGGGTCGCTGCTGCGCGGCACGTGCACGTGGTCGGCTCCGGCGCCGGTGAAGTCGTAGGTGCGTTCCGCCTCGGCGGGGGCGCACACCGTGACCTCCACGCCCCGCGCGACGAGCCCCGCGGCCAGTGAGCGCACGTGCGCGCTGCTGCCGGCGTCGCCTCCGCCCAGCACCTGCACGGTGCGCAGCGGTGGCCGGCCGAGCGGTGAGTGGCTGCTCGCGGGGGTCACGTGTCCCGGGACTCCTGGTTCGGCGGGGGACGGTCATGAAGAACGTACAGAAGGATGGTGCGGTCGGGGCGCGTCGGCGGCCTCCTGCGCGTCACGCCGTCAAGGATGCCAGCACGTACGGGTGTTCCGGGAACGACGATCCCCGCGCGCACGCGACCACGGGGCAACGGAACGGGACCGTTTCACTCACACGAGTGACGTGCCAGTTCGCTCACCCGGTCCCCGCACACCGCCGCGGCCACCAGCGCGACGGCGTGCGCGGCGAGGCCCGCCCTGCCGTTGCCGTCCACGACGGCGGCGCCCAGGGCCGCGCCCAGCGCGTGCGCCCCCGTGTCGCCGAACATCGTGCGCCCGGCGAGGTCGTCGGGCAGGACGGCCGCGGCGGCCCCCATCGCGACGGCGGCCGCCTCCGCCCCGGGCCCCTGCCGCAGCAGCCCCGGCGCCCCGAGCGCGAGGACCGTCACGGCGGCCCTGCCGGGGCGCACGTCCACGAGGTTGACGAAGTGGGCGGCGCCGGCGATCACGACGCCCGCGAGCACCTTGTCCAACGGCCGTTCCCTCATCACCGCACCCGCGACGAGCCCGGCCGCGCAGATCCCGAACAGCTTCACCGCCCCGCTGGTGACCTCCCCGTCCCGCAGCGCCGTCAGGTGCGCCCGGAACCCGCGCCTGGGGTCCTCGGCCCCCGCCACGTCGTCGTAGGCCCCGCAGACCCCGGCGGCGAGCACGGCCAGCCCGGCGGCGGGCCTCACCCGCGCCACCCCCGCTGCCGCCGCCACGGCGGACGCGGGCCCGGCGTACAGCCCGACGGCCCGCCCGGCGTGGTTCTCCCGTTCCCAGCGGTCACGGCCGCCCGGCGCCGTGGCCCGCAGCGCGGTCAGGGCGGTCCGGGCGACGGCTGCGGCGAGGACGAGGGAGGCACCAGGCCGGCGGCTGGAGGTGATCATCCCGTCACCCTACGGCCGTCGGGCCGGGTCTCCCGGGCCGTGCCGTCCCCGTCCGGGGATGCCGGGCCGGCGGGCGCCGTCGTGCGGGGGCCGTCATGCGGGCGCTCCGGGCACCGGAGGGGTGAGAGGGGTGCGGGCCTCGAGCGCCGCCCGCCCCAGCGTCAGCAGACGCAGGGCGCGGGGAAAGTCCTCGAGCTGTGCGGCGAGCCCGGTCGTCGCGGGGAGCAGGGCGCCGGCGGGAACGCCCCGGGCCTGGAGGATGTCGGCGGTCCACCGGAGGAAATCGGTGAACAGCGGCGCGTCGTCGACGTACAGGGCGGCGGCCAGGAAGTCGACGACGTGGGCCACGTCCTCGGCGGTGCGTTCGCGCTGGGCCTGCGTGTAGGTCCGCATCACCGGCAGGCTTTCCTCCAGCCCGGACAGGGTGTTCCTGACCAGCCGCGCCTTGCTGCCCACGACGAACGTGTACTCCTGGTCGCTCAGGTGCGGCAGGCCGTCGGCCGGCGGGTCGCCGGCGCCGGGCACGCGACGCGTGAGCCCGCTCGCGAGGATCTCCGCGGCGGCGCGTGCGTCCGGCGCCCAGGCGTCCGCGCCCAGCCGGCGTGCGTGGCGGCCGTCCGCGCCGAAGGCGGCGCCGCCGACGAGGACGGGGACGCCGACGGCCTGGACGGCGGTGACGGCCGCGTGCGCCGCGGGCAGCCGCGTGGGAAGCGACGAGGAGAGGGCCAGGACGTCGGGGGCGGTGTGGTGCATGTGCGCCACCAGGTGCGGGGTGGGCACCTGGGCGCCGAGGAAGTCCACCTCGTACCCCCGTCCCCGCAGCACCTCGGCGAGTATCCGCGCGGGCAGGGCGTGCCACTCCCCGTCCACACAGGCGACGGTCACGGCGGCGGCCGTACCCGGCGCGGAGGTGGTCGGGTCCGCGTCCCGGTGGGCCATGGCGGCGATGATCCGGTCGTGGATGGCGGTGGCCGCGTGCTCCTGCGCCACACCGAGGCGCCCCGCGGCCCACTCCGCGCCCACCCTCACCTGCACGGGCACGATGACGTCGAGCAGCGCCTCCTCGGTGGAGAGGCCGTCGTCCAGCGCGCCGAGGACGACGCGGCCGGCCGCGCGCTCGTCGCGGTCCGTCACCGCCCGCCACAGCGCGGTGCGCAGCCCGGTGACGGACCGGGGCGCTCCGTCGCCCGGCGCGGCCGGGGTGCCGGTGGGTGTCACGCCGTGCCGCCGTCCGCCGGCGCCGGGTGGGCCGACCGGGGAGCGGTGATCGCCACCAGGGCGATGTCGTCGTGCCGGTTGGCGCCGATCCACTCGGCGGCGAGCAGCTGGACGCGTTCGACGACGGCCTCGGCGGGCATCCCGGCGCAGTCGGCCACGGCGGCCCGCAGCCGCTCCTCGCCGAACATGACGTCGCCCAGGGGACCGCCCTTGGCCTCGGTGATCCCGTCGGTGAACATCAGGCACGTCTCGCCGGGTGCCAGGTCGACGTGCGCGGTGCGCGTCCTGATGCGGGGCAGGACGCCGATGAGCGTGCCGGAGGTGTCGGCCTCCTCGACGCTTCCGTCGTGCCGCACGATCAGCGGCGGCGCGTGGCCGGCGCTGGTCAGCCGCAGGCGGACCCGCGCGCCGCGGCGGACGACCGAGGCCAGGACGAGGGTCGCGAACCGGGTGTGGCGGCTGCCGAGGAGCGCGCCGTTGAGGAGGCGCAGCATGTTCTCGTGGTCGCCCGCCATGGGCAGCAGGGCGTGCAGCGTGTTGCGGATCTTGCCGGTGAGGACGGCGGCGTCCAGTCCCTTGCCGCACACGTCGCCGAGGATGGCGAGCGTCTCCTGACCGGGCTCGTCCGCGGGGTGGAGGTCGTAGAAGTCGCCCCCTATCCGCTCGGTGTCCTGCGCCGCCCGGTAGCCGCCGGCGAACTCCACGCCGTGCACCTGTCGCAGCGCGGGCGGCAGCAGGTCGGCCATGAGGGTGGCCGTGATGCCGGCCTGCTCCGAGTACATCCGGGCCGCGGAGAGCGCGGATCCGGCCCGGGCGGCGAACAGGCGGGCGATGACCTCCTCGGAGGCGTCGAACGCCGCCCGGTCGCCGCGGCGCAGCAGGATCAGCGCGCCGGCCGGCACGCCGTGCCCCGGCAGCGGGCAGACGGCGACCGACCCCACCGGACCGCCGAAGCCCTCGGGCACCGCCCAGGCGGGCAGGGCCGCGGGGTCGATCCACCTCGACGGCACCGGCGGGAAGCCCCGGAGGGCCTCGCCGAGGCCGGGTATCGACGACGGGTCGATGCGGGCGGTGGTGTGCCTGGGCGCGTCACCGCCCACGCTGCCCGCGAGGGGGTGCTGCCGGCCGTTCGCGGGGGCCACGAGGAGCGCCGCGTCGGCCAGGTGCTCGGCCGCCAGCCGTACGGTGACGTTCATGCACCGCTGGACGTTCAGCGACGCCGACAACCGGGTGGAGGTCTCGGCGAGGAAGGCGGTCCGCTCCTGCTCGTCGTGCAGCTCGCTCCGGGCCGGCATGCGGTCGGTGTCGTCGACCAGCCACCACACCACGTCGCCGTCCGTTCCCGGGGTGGGGTGTGCGGTCAGCGTCATGTGCCGGTGACGTCCGGTGACCGGCGGCGCGGGGGAGCCGAGGTCGCTGCCGGCCGTGCGCCGGTGGGCGTCGGTGAGCCAGGGCGGCACCACGCCGTCCAGCGTCGACCCGCGGGCCGCACCCGGGAACAGGGCGGCCGCCGAGGCGTTCACCCCCACGATCGTGCCGTCGGTGTCCGCGACGACGACCGGGTACGGGGCGCGCAGCCAGGAAGCGCCGATGTCCGGGGGCGAACCGCAGGGCTGCGTCGAGGCGTCTTCACATATCGTCATGTCCAAAGACCGCACGCGAGGGGTCTCATCACCTTCCCTGGAAGACACGCTCACCCCACCATGACCCGACACCCACGTCCACGACAAGCCGCCTTCCCCGGCCGGAGCGCGGTGCACTCCCCGGCCGCGCCGCGATCGGGCCGCTCCGACCTGCGGCGATGCCGCGGGCACCGGTGGATCCGGACCGCCGTGAAACCGCGGAGAGGAACGGCCGCGTGACGGCCGCGGAGAGAGGCACGGCGGTGTCCGGCACGTCCGACGCGCTGTCGCCGCCACCGGTCACGGCCGCCGCGGCACGCGCCCGGGTCAGGGACGTCCTCGACGGACTGCCGGCCCCGCTGCCCGCGACGGTGACGAACGACATACTGCTGATCACCTCCGAGCTGGTGACCAACGCGATCAGGCACGGCGGCGGTCTCACCGCGTTCCGCGCCGCACCGGAGGCCCGCGCACTGCGCATAGCGGTCACCGACCGCTCCCCCGCGCCACCGGTCGTCCGTGAGCCGGGGGACGGGAGGAACGGCGTGCCGGGCGGCTTCGGCTGGCCGCTCGTCCAGCGGCTCAGCCGGTCGGTCACGATCACCCCGGCTCCTCCGGGGAAGACGATCGAGGCCGTGGTGGCCTACGAGCCCCCGGCCGGCTGAGGCCGGCCCCTGACGGGCCCCACGGTGTCCGGCCGGCCCCCGCCCCGCGGGGGCCGGCCCACTTCTCCGCGGGTCCGGCCTACGCGTCCGCCCGGGCCGTCGCCAGCAGCTCCTCCGCATGGGCGCGGGCCGTCTGCGAGTCCTCCTGGCCGGCGAGCATCCGGGACAGCTCCCGGATCCGCTCCTCGCCCTCGAGGACCTTCACGCCCGAGCGGGTCACCGAGCCGTCGTTCGTCTTCTCCACCAGCAACTGCCGGTCGGCGAACGCGGCCACCTGCGGCAGGTGCGTGACCACGACGACCTGCGCCGTCTTCGCCAGCTTCGCCAGACGCCGCCCGATCTCCACCGCCGCCTTGCCGCCGACCCCGGCGTCGACCTCGTCGAAGAGGTACGTCGGCACCGGGTCGGTCCCGGCGAACACGACCTCCACGGCCAGCATCACGCGCGACAGTTCACCGCCGGAGGCGCCCTTGGCGATGGGCCGCGGCGGCGCGCCCGGGTGCGGGGCGAGCAGCAGCTCGACCTCGTCGGCACCGGACGGCCCGTAGGCGACCGTCCGCCCGCCGACCTCGACGCCCTCAGGGTCCTCGGTCTGCCGGATCGCGAACGACACTCGCGCGTGGGGCATGGCCAGCGACGCCAGTTCGGCGGTCACCGCGGCGGCGAACCGTTCGGCCGCCTCCGTCCGCGCGTCCGTCAACGCCTGGGCCAACCCGCCCAGTTCCGCCCTCAGCGCGTCCCGCTCGGCGGTCAGCTCGCCGATCCGCTCGTCGTCGCCGTCCAGCTCGGTCAGCCGCGCGGCGCTCCGCTCGGCCCAGGCCAGTACGGCGTCGACGTCCTCGCCGTACTTGCGGGTCAGCGCGGTCAGCGCGGCCCGCCGCTCCTCGACCGCCGCCAGCCGCAGCGGGTCGGCGTCCAGGTCGTCGGCGTATCCGGCCAGCTCCCCGGCCACGTCGCGCAGCAGGATCCCGACCTCGCCGATCCGCTCGGCGAGCGCGGCGAGCGCCGGATCGTGCGACCGCACGGCGTCCAGGGCCCGCTGGGCGCCCGCGACGAGCGTCGCCGCGTCCACGCCCTCGGGGTCCTCCGGGTCGCCCGCGAGCGCGGCGTGCGCGACCGTGGCGGCCGACGCCAGCGCCTCGGCGTGGCCCAGCCTCTCGGCCTCCTCCGCCAGCTCCGCGTCCTCACCGGCGCGCGGTTCGACGGCGGCGATCTCGTCGAGGCCGTAGCGCAGCAGATCGGCCTCCTGGGCGCGTTCACGCGCGCGCGTGGTGATCTCCTCCAGCTCGGAGGTGACGGCCCGCAGCCGACGGTAGGCCCCGGCGTACTTGGCGAGCGGCACGGCGACCGCGTCACCGGCGTACCGGTCCAGTGCCTGCCGCTGCCGGGACTGCTTCAGCAGCCCCTGCTGGTCGGTCTGCCCGTGCACGGCCACCAGCTCGTCGGCGAGCTCGGCGAGCATCCCCACGGGCACGGACCGCCCGCCCAGGTGCGCCCGCGAACGCCCTTCGGCGGAAACGGTGCGGCTGATCAGCAGGGCGCCGTCGTCCAGCTCGGCCCCGGCCTCCTCGGCCCGCACGACCGCCGCGGCGTCGCCGGGCACGGCGATCCGCCCCTCGACGACCGCGTTCTTGGCCCCGATCCGCACCAGTGCCGCGTCCGCCCGCCCGCCCAGGAGCAGCCCCAGGCTGGTGACCACCATGGTCTTGCCCGCGCCCGTCTCACCGGTGACAGCGGTGAACCCGGGCGACAGCTCGACAACGGCGTCGTCGATGACTCCGAGCGACCGTATCCGCATCTCCTCAAGCACGCACCGACCATACGAGGTTTCGCCCGTGCTGTGCGACGCCACCCCACCCGACCGGGGGCAGCCGCGGGGCGTCACCTGCGGACGGGTCGCTCGTTACTGCTCGCGTACCGCTCCCCGCCGCCGCGGGGACGCGGGCGCCGCGGCGGGTCGCGCTCAGTGCGGCGCCCCGCGCCACCCGGAGACGGGCAGCGCGAACTTGGCCACCAGCCGGTCCGTGAACGACGCGTGGTGCAGCCGGGCCAGCCGCACCGGCACCGCCCCCCGCCGCACCTCCACCCGCGCCCCGGGCGGCAGCTCCACCGTCCGCCGCCCGTCGCACCACAGCACGCCCGGCGGGATGTGCGGCAGCACCTCCACCGCGAGCACCGAGTCCGGCGAGGTCACCAGCGGCTTCGCGAACAGCGCGTGCGCGCTGATCGGTACCATCAGCAGCGCCTCGACCTCGGGCCACACCACGGGCCCGCCGGCCGAGAAGGCGTACGCCGTCGACCCGGTCGGCGTCGACAGCACGATGCCGTCGCAGCCGAACCCCGTCACGGGCCGCCCGTCGATCTCCAGCACCACCTCGAGCAGCTTCTCGGCGCCGGCCTTCTGCACGGCGGCCTCGTTCAGCGCCCAGTCGGTGTGCACGATGTCGCCGTTGCGGTGCACGACGACGTCGACGGTCATCCGCTCCTCGACCTCGTACGCCCGGTTCACCACCCGGTCGACGACCTTGTCGAGGTCGTCCCGCTCGGCCTCCGCGAGGAAGCCGACCCGGCCGAGGTTGACGCCGAGCATCGGCACCCCGGAGGCGCGGGCGAACTCGGCGCCGCGCAGCAGCGTCCCGTCACCGCCCAGCACGATGAGCAGCTCGCACCCGTCGAGGCACTGCGGGGTGGCCTCCCCGACCAGCTCCACCTCGTCCGGCAGCGGCAGATCGCACGCCTCGGCCTCCAGGACCCGCACCCCGATGCCGGCCAGCAACAGCCCCTTGACCACGAGCTCGGCGCTGCGGATGGCCGCGGGTCGCCCGGTGTGGGCGAGCAGGAAAACAGTACGAGCTCGGTTCTGTGTCAACGCGGCCCCTCCGCCACTGCACGGTCAACGTCGGCCGGGTCCAGTTCACCGGCCCCGGCCCGCAGCCACAGAAAGTACTCGACGTTCCCGGAGGGACCGGGCAGCGGACTGGCGGTGACCCCCTTCACGCCGAGTCCCAGCTCCCAGGCCCTGCGGGCGACCCCCCGTACGGCCTCGGCCCGCAGCTGCGCACTGCGTACCACTCCCCCGCTGCCCAGCCTCTCCTTGCCCACCTCGAACTGCGGCTTCACCATCATCACCAGGTCGGCGTCCGGCCGCGTGCACCGCACCAGGGCGGGCAGCACCAGCCCGAGCGGGATGAAGGACAGATCCCCCACGACAAGGTCCACGGGCTCCCCATCGATCGCCTCCAGCGTCAACTCGCGTACGTTCGTACGGTCCTTGACGGTGACGCGTTCATCCTGCTGCAGACTCCACGCGAGTTGTCCGTAGCCGACGTCCACCGCGACGACGTGCGCGGCGCCCGCCCGCAGCAGGACGTCGGTGAAGCCGCCGGTGGAGGCGCCGGCGTCGAGCGCGCGCCGCCCCTCGACGACGAGGCCCTGCGGCACGAACGCCGACAGGGCGCCGGCGAGCTTGTGGCCGCCGCGCGAGACGTAGTCCGGATCGCTGTCGTCCTGGGTGACGACGATGGCCGCGGCGGTCTCCACCTGGGTGGCGGGCTTGGTCGCGACGGTCTTGCCGACGCTCACCCGGCCGGCGGCGATCAGCTGGCTGGCGTGTTCGCGCGAGCGCGCCAGCTTGCGGCGGACCAGCTCCGCGTCGAGACGGCGGCGTGCGACTCCTGCCACGTTCGGTTCAGCTCCTGTGTTCGTGTGACCGCGGGGGCACCGGAGGTCCCGGGCGGGCGTCGAGCGCGGTGAGCGCGTCGCGCAGCCCCCGGTGTACATCCTCGTACACCGCGACGTGCCCGTCCGTGGCGAGGTGGTCGGCGTCGGTCAGGCGCCGCAGCACCGCGTCCACCTCGGGGTCGCCGGTGGGGGCGCGGGGGACGCCCAGCGGGGCGGGGGCGGCCGGGTCGTGCGCGGGGGCCTCCTCCCGGGCCCCGGCCTCGGCCACGGCACCGGCGGTGGTCTCGGTGGCCTCCTGGGACCCCGTCTCCGGGACTGCGTCGCTCATGCGTCGACGCTACCGCGAACCACTGCGGTACGGTCTGTCCCGATGGCGACGACCGAGGAGTGCCGTGCCGCACTCGACAAGCTTTCGGACATCATGTGCCGTGCCGAGGGGGACGTGCGGGCGGCGGCCGCGCTGGACCGGTCGGTGAGCTGCCACATCACCGACCTGGACGTCACCTTCGCGGGGCGCATGACGGGCGGCCGGATCGACGTGCGCGAGACCCTGGAGGGTCCGCCGCGCGAGAAGGCCGAGATCAGGCTGGCGATGACCGGCGACGACCTGGTGGCCCTGGTCGGCGGCGAGCTGGGCTTCGCCAGGGCCTGGGGGTCGGGCCGGGTGAGGCTGGAGGCGGGTCTGCGCGACCTGTTCCGCCTCCGGAAGCTTCTGTAGCCGCTCTCAGGAGCGTTCCGCGGCCGACACCTTCTCGCGTCCGGCGCCGCCGGTGAGGCGTGCCCTGCGCGCGGCCGGCACCACCAGCGGCGTGCCCGTCTCCGGGTCGTCGATGACCTGGCACCGCAGTCCGAAGACCTCCTCGACCAGTTCGGCCGTGACGATGTCGTTCGGCGCGCCCTCGGCGATGACCTTCCCGCCGCGCAGGGCGATGAGGTGGGTGGCGTACCGGGCGGCGTGGTTGAGGTCGTGCAGGACGGCCACGAGGGTGCGGCCCTGGGTCTCGTGGAGTTCCGCGCACAGGTCCAGGACGTCGATCTGGTGCTGGATGTCCAGGTACGTCGTCGGCTCGTCGAGCAGCAGCAGCGGGGTCTGCTGGGCCAGCGCCATGGCGATCCACACGCGCTGGCGCTGCCCGCCGGAGAGTTCGTCGACGTAGCGGTCGGCGAGTTCCGCGACGCCGGTCTGCGCCATCGACTCCCGGACGACCCGCTCGTCCTCCGCCGACCACTGGCGCAGCAGGCCCTGGTGCGGGTAGCGGCCGCGGCCCACCAGGTCGCCGACGGTGATGCCGTCGGGCGCGATGGACGACTGCGGCAGCAGGCCGAGGGTCCGCGCGACCTGCTTGGCGGGCATCGACTGGATGACCGACCCGTCGAGGAGCACCCGGCCCCGGGTGGGCTTCAGCATCCGCGACAGGGCGCGCAGCAGGGTGGACTTGCCGCAGGCGTTGGGGCCGACGATCACCGTGAAGGAGTTGTCGGGTATCTCCACCGACAGCTGCTCGGCGATGACCCGCTGGTCGTAGGCGAGGGTGACGTTCTCGGCGGACAGACGGTTCACGGTGCTCCTTCGGTTGTTCGGCCCGCCGACGGCGGTGACGCCGGCGCTCATATCCGGCCCGCCCTGCGCTCGGTGACCAGCAGCCACAGCAGGTAGACGCCGCCGAGGACGCCGGTGACCACGCCCACGGGCAGCCGGTCGGCGCCGAAGGCCCGCTGCGAGACCCAGTCGGCGCCGACCAGCAGGGCGGCGCCCATGCACAGCGACGGCAGCAGGTTGGGGCCGGGCGAGCGGGTCAGGCGCCGGGCGAGCTGCGGCGCGGTGAGCGCGACGAAGCCGACCGGCCCGGCGGCGGCGGTCGCGGCGGCGGTGAGCAGCACGGCGGCCACCATCAGCAGCATCCGCACGCGCTCGACGCGCACGCCGAGGGCGTACGAGACGTCGTCGCCCATCTCCATCAGCCTGAGCGCCCGGCCGTTGACGAGGACGAGCGGCACGAGCACCGCGCACAGCACCAGCAGGGGCCAGACCTGTGCCCAGTCGCGGCCGTCGAGGGACCCGGTCATCCAGACGACGGCACGGGCGGCGTCGACGATGTCGGCCCGGGTCATCAGATACCCGTTGACCGCCGTGACGATCGCGGACATGCCGATGCCGACCAGGACCAGTCGATAGCCGTGCACGCCCCGCTTCCAGGCGAGCACGTAGATACCGGTGCCGGTCACCAGGCCGCCCGCGAGCGCCCCGAGGGTGACCTGGGTGGCGGTCCCGGAGAACAGGACGATCATCACGAGGGCGCCGGCCGTCGCCCCCTGGCCGAGACCGAGGACGTCCGGACTGCCCAGCGGGTTGCGCGAGATGGTCTGGAACAGCGCGCCGCCCAGCCCGAGCGCGGCACCGACCAGCAGCCCGACCAGGACCCGCGGCAGCCGCAGTTCCTCGACGATGAACTCCTGGCTGGGGTTCCCGCCGCCGGCCAGGGTCTTCAGCACGTCCCCGGCCGGTATCTCGAAGTCGCCGGTCCCGATCAGCAGGACGCTCGCGGCGAGCGCGACGACCAGCAGCAGGGCCACGACGACCACGGCCCGGACGTCGAGGCGCAACGAGAGCCCTCCCGGGCCGCGTACAGCACGATGCGTCTTCACAGCTGGGCCGTCCTCCGCCGTCGTACGAGAAAGATGAAGACCGGTCCGCCGAGGACCGCGGTGACGATGCCGACCTGGAGCTCCGAGGGCCGCGCGACGATCCGGCCGAGGACGTCCGCGCCGAGCAGCAGCACGGGCGACAGGATCGCGGCGTACGGCATGATCCAGCGCATGTCCGGTCCGGTGAAGGACCGCACGATGTGCGGGACCATCAGCCCGACGAACACGATCGGCCCGCAGGCGGCGGTCGCGGCCCCGCACAGCACGGTCGCGGCGAGCATGGACAGCGCCCGGGTGCGGTTCAGGTGGGCGCCGAGGGCCCTGGCGGTGTCGTCGCCCATCTCCATGGCGTTGAGCGGCTTGGACAGTGCGAGCGCGAGGACCGTGCCCGCCACGAAGAACGGCAGCACTTCCCCGATGGTCCCGGTCGTCGCCGAGGACAGCGAACCGACCGTCCAGAACCGCATCGGGCCCAGCGCCGCGTCATCCATGATCATCACGGCCTGGAGGTAACCGAAGAGGGCGGCGCTGATCGCGGTGCCGGCCAGCACCAGCCGCACCGGCGTGGCTCCCCGGCTCCCGCCCAGGAACCAGACCAGCGCGCCGACCCCCGCCGCACCGGCGAAGGCGAACCAGACGTATCCGCTCAGCGAGGTGACGCCGAAGAAGGTGATGGCCGTGACGACCGCCGCCGAGGCGCCCGCGTTGATGCCGAGCAGGCCGGGGTCGGCCAGCGGATTGCGGGTGAGCGCCTGGAGCACGGCCCCGGCGAGGCCGAGCGCGGCACCGGCCAGCAGGCCGAGCACGGTCCGCGACAGCCGATCGCTCACCACGACGTCGCCGTAGGTACCCGAGTCGTGGAACAGGCCGTGCCAGACCTGGGCCAGCGACAGGTCCTTCGCGCCGACCGCGATGCTCGCCATCGCGATCAGCACCAGGATCGCTGCGGAGAGGGGCAACCCGGCGGCACGGAGCGCGCGGCGCCTCGGGGGCGCGGGAGCGGTCTCCGCGCACTGTTCGGGGGGACTGTCGACCAACACGCAGTTAGGTTAGCCTACCCTGTCATTCGATCATGATCCCAGGCAGCCGCCGCGGCGCCGACCGGCGAGGCCCGGCGAGGCCCTGCCGGGCTCCTTCCCCCTCGTCCGGCGTGCAACCCCGGCCATTCCCCGGCTCACAGCCCCAGCCGCGCCAGCGCCTTCCCCCCGTCCAGCGCGCAGGCGTTCTCCCCGCCCGCCGTCCAGGCCGCCGCGCACAGCGCGCGCAGTCCGTCCAGCGCCTCGCCGTCGCCCCGCAGCTCCAGCCGCTCGTCGCCCGCGGTCGCCGTCCAGCCGCCGCAGCGGAACCCGCCGTCCTCGTCGTCCGTGACCTCCGGCTGCCCGGTGAGCAGTCCGCGCAGATCGGCGTCGACGTACGTCGGCCGGTGATGCGGGGGCGCGGCCAGCAACCGGGCGCCGTCGGTCACCCCGGTCAGCACGAGCAGCGAGTCGACGCCCCCGTTGAACGCGCCCTCGATGTCCGTGTCCAGCCGGTCCCCGACCACCAGGGGCCGCTCGGCCCCGGTCCGCAGGATCGTCTCCCGGTGCATGGGAGGCAACGGCTTCCCCGCGACCTGCGGCTCGGCGCCGGTGGCGATCCGCACGACCTCCACCGCAGCGCCGTTGCCCGGTGCGATCCCCCGGGCACTCGGGATCGTCAGGTCGGTGTTGGAGGCGTACCACGGCACGCCGCGCGCGATCGCGTAGGACGCCTCGGCGAAACGCCCCCACGGCAGGTCGGGCCCGCCGAAGCCCTGCACCACGGCCGCCGGATCGTCCTCCGCCGACTCGACCGGCACGAGCCCGCGCTCGCGCAGCGCGACGCGCAGCCCCTCCCCGCCGATCACCAGCACCCGCGAGCCCGACGGCACCTGCTCGGCGATCAGCCGCGCCACCGCCTGCGCCGACGTGATGACGTCGTCCGCCTGCGTCGGTATGCCCAGCTCGGTCAGGTGCGCGGCGACCGCGTCGGGCGTCCGGAGCGCGTTGTTCGTGACGTACGCCAGGCGCATCCCGCCCGACCGGGCCTCGGCGAGGGAGTCCACCGCGTGCGCGATCGCGTTCCCCCCGGCGTACACGACACCGTCCAGATCGAGCAGCGCCGTGTCGTACGCCTCGCTCAGGTCCCGCCCACTGCCGTCGGGCCTCGTCCTGACGCTCCGGCTCATTGCACATCGCTCCTCATCAGACGCCTTTCCCCCGATCATCCCCCATGCGGCCGACAGTCGTACGATGCCGGGATGAATACTGAGGGTCACCCGGAAGCAACGGCGCGCCGGGGCCTGGAACTCACCCCGTTCCGAGGCCTCCGTTACGACCCCGACCGGGTCGGCAGCCTGGCCGCCGTGACGTCCCCTCCGTACGACGTCGTGGTCCGCCCCGACGGGCTGCTCCACCTCGAGTCCGCCGACCCGCACAACATCGTCCGGCTGATCCTGCCCCAGGCCGCCACGCCGGACGCCCGCAACGCCCAGGCCGCCGACACGCTGCGCCGCTGGCGGTCCGAGGGCGTCCTCACCGCCGACGCGGAACCGGGCCTGTACGTGTACGAGCAGCGCGACGGCGCCGGCCTGCTGCAACGCGGCATCATCGGCGCCCTGCGGGTGTCCGACCCGGCGGAGCAGGTGGTACTGCCGCACGAGGACGTCATACCGCACGTCGTCGCCGACCGCGCGGCACTGATGCGGGCCACCTCGGCGAACCTCGAGCCGCTCCTGCTGACCTACCGGGGCGACGGCGCGACGGCCGCGACGACCACCGTCGTGGAGCGCACCGCCGGACGGCCGCCGCTCCTGTCGACGACCACGGAGGACGGCTTCTGCCACCGCCTGTGGTCACTCACCGACCCCGACGACCTGGCCCGCGTCCGGGCCGAACTCGCGGAGCACCAGGCCCTGATCGCCGACGGCCACCACCGCTGGGCGACCTACCGCAGGCTCCGCGCGGAGCACCCCTCCCCCAGCCCCTGGGACCACGGCCTCGTCCTGCTGGTCGACACGGCCCGCTATCCGCTCCGCGTCCGCGCCATCCACCGTCTGCTGCACGGCCTCCCGGTGAGCGACGCGGTGGCGGCCCTGGACGGCCACTTCCGCGTCCGGCGCCTGGAGACGTCCCTGCCCGAGGCCATGGACGCCCTGGCGGAGGCCGCCGGCGCGGGCAACGCGTTCCTGCTCGCCGGCGACGGCGCCTTCCACCTCGTGGACCGGCCGGACACCGGTCTGCTGGCCCGCACGGTCCCCACCGACCGTCCCGAGGCCTGGCGCACCCTGGACGCCACCGTCCTGCACGCCACGCTCCTCGCCCACGTCTGGCGCATCCCCGAGGACTCCGCGGCCCACATCGCGTACATCCACGACACGGCGGCCACGGTCGAGAAGGCGGAACGCGACGGCGGTACGGCCGTCCTGATGCACCCCGTGCGCGAGGAGGTCGTCCGCGACCTGGCCCGACAGGGCGTCACGATGCCCCGCAAGTCGACGTCGTTCGGCCCGAAGCCGGCCTCGGGCCTGGTGCTGCGCGCGCTGGACCTGTGACCCGGCATGACGAAGGGGCGGGACCCGGTGCACGGGCCCGCCCCTTCGTCATACCGGGTGGACGTCAGTCCTTCTCGCCGTCCTCGACGTCCTTGCCGTCCGCGTCGCCGTCCTCGCCGGCCGGACCGTCCGCGTCGCTCTCGTGCACGCCGTCGTCCTCGCGCTCGTCGAGGGCGTCCACGAACTCCACCCCGTCCAGCTCGGCGAGCCGGTCGGAGGCGTCCGTGCTGCCGTCCCGGTCGGACTCCACGGCCTTGGCGAACCACTCCCGCGCCTCCTGTTCCCGGCCGGCGGCCAGCAACGCGTCGGCGTAGGCGTACCGCAGTCGTGCGGTCCACGGCTGCACGGAGTGGGAGGCCAGCTCGGGGCTCTGCAGCGTCACGATGGCCGCGTCCAGCTGCCCCATGTCGCGCCGGGCGCCGGCCGCCACGAGCCGCATCTCGACCTGTCCGGCCTTGTCCAGCTTCTGCACCTCGGGGGCGCCGGCCATGTCCAGCGCCTTCTCCGGCCGGCCGAGGCCGCGCTCGCAGTCGGCCATGACCGGCCACAGCTCCACGGAGCCGGTCATCCGCCGGGCGGCCCGGAACTCGGCGAGCGCCTCCGCGTACTTCTGGTTGGCGTACGCGGCGAACCCGCCCGCCTCGCGTACGGCGGCGACACGCGACGCCAGTCGGAGGGCCACCTTGGAGTAGCCGTACGCGGCTTCGGGGTCCTCGTCGAGGAGCCGGGCGACCATCACGAGGTTCCTGGCGACGTCCTCCGCGAGCGTCTTGGGCAGGCTCTGCAGCTCCTGCTTGACGTCCTTGTCGATCTCGTCGCCGGTGACCTCCTCGGGGATCGGCAGCCTCTTGATCGGCTCCCGGTCACGGTCCCGCTCCTCGCGGAAACGGCCACCGCCGCCCTGCCGGTCGTCACGCCCACGGAAGCCGCCCGGTCGCCCGCCGCGGTCGTCCCGACGGGGGCCGCGCCCACCGCGATCGTCCCGCCCGCGGTACCCACCGCGGTCACCGCCACGGTCCCCACCGCGGCTGTCGTCACGGCGGTAGCCACCACGGTCGTCGTCGCGCCGGCCGAAGCCACCACGGTCGTCACGACGGTCGTCGCGACGGAAGGAGGGACGGTCACCCCCACGCTCGTCACGACGGTCGTCCCTGCGGTCGTCACGCCGGAACGAAGGACGCTCACCGCGGTCACCGCGGTCGTCGCGACGGAAGGACGGACGGTCACCCCCACGGTCGTCACGGCGGAACGACGGGCGGTCACCGCGATCGTCGCGGCGGAAGGGGGACGGTCGCCCCCACGGTCGTCCCTGCGGTCGTCCCTGCGGTCGTCAC
>NZ_BDJC01000032.1 GCF_002005565.1 Streptomyces sp. JHA26
CGAGGCCGCGGGCGGTGGCTCGGCGGCGGCCGGGCCGGTCCGAGCGGGCCGTGGTGGGTCGGTGGCCGGAAGGCCGGGCGTCCGTGCGGGTGTGGACCGGGCCCTCCCGGTGCACCCTGACTGCATGTTGCTCGCCCGTCTGGCCCAGGTGTCCCGGGAGGTCGCGGCCACCTCGGCGCGGTCCCGGAAGACCGCCCTGCTCGCGGAGCTGTTCCGGGAGGCGGAGGCGGAGGACGTGCCGATCGTCATCCCGTACCTGGCGGGCCGCCTCCCCCAGGGCCGGATCGGCGTCGGCTGGAAGGTGCTGGGCGAACGGGTCGCGCCGGCCGCCGGCCCGAGCCTGACCGTGCGCGGGGTGGACGCCCGGCTCACGGAACTCGGCGCGGTCTCCGGGGCCGGTTCACGGGCCGAACGGTCGCGGCTGGTCGGCGCGCTGATGGGCGCGGCCACCGAGGACGAGCAGCGCTTCCTGCTGGGACTGCTCACCGGCGAGGTGCGGCAGGGTGCCCTGGACGCGGTCGCCGTGGAGGGACTGGCCCTGGCGACCGGGGCGCCGGCGGCGGACGTACGGCGTGCGGTGATGCTCGCGGGCTCGCTGCAGGCCGTGGCCGAGGCCCTGCTCGCCGACGGACCCGACGCCCTGGCGCGGTTCCGCCTCACCGTCGGCCGCCCGGTGCTGCCGATGCTGGCGCACAGCGCGTCCTCGGTCGCCGAGGCGGTCGACAGGCTGGGCGGCTGCGCCGTCGAGGAGAAGCTGGACGGCATCCGCGTGCAGGTGCACCGCGACGGCGACACGGTACGGGTCTGCACCCGCACCCTGGACGACATCACCGGCCGGCTCCCGGAGGTCACCGCGACCGCCCTCGCGCTGCCCGGGGAGCGGTTCGTCCTGGACGGCGAGGTGATCTCCCTCGACGAGGCCGGTCGCCCCCGTTCGTTCCAGGAGACCGCCGGACGCGTCGGCTCCCGCACGGACGTGCCCACGGCCGCGCGGGACGTCCCCGTCTCCGTCGTGTTCTTCGACGCGCTGTCCGTCGACGGCCGCGACCTGCTCGACCTGCCGCTGACCGAACGCCACGCGGAACTGGCCCGGCTGGTCCCGGAGCCGATGCGGGTGCGCCGCATCCTGGTGGCGGGGCCCGAGGACGCGCCCGCGGCCGAGGAGTTCCTCGCCCGGACACTCGACCGCGGCCACGAGGGCGTCGTGGTCAAGGGGCTCGACGCCGCCTACAGCGCGGGCCGGCGGGGCGCGTCCTGGCTGAAGGTCAAGCCCGTGCACACCCTCGACCTGGTCGTCCTGGCCGCCGAGTGGGGCCACGGCCGCCGCACCGGCAAGCTGTCCAACCTCCATCTGGGCGCCCGCACCGCGGACGGCTCGTTCGTCATGCTCGGCAAGACCTTCAAGGGCATGACCGACGCGCTGCTGACCTGGCAGACGGGGCGCCTCGGGGAGCTGGCCGTCGAGGAGCACGGCTGGGGCGTGACCGTGCGCCCCGAACTCGTCGTCGAGATCGCCTACGACGGCCTCCAGCGCTCCTCCCGCTACCCGGCCGGCGTCACCCTCCGTTTCGCCCGCGTCCTGCGCTACCGCGACGACAAGCGCCCCGAGGACGCGGACACCGTCGAGACGCTCCTCGCCGCCCACCCCGGGGTGGCCCCGTGAGGCGCAGCGCCGGCCTGTTGCTGCACCGCCCCGGCGACGGGGGCACCGAGGTGCTGCTGGGCCACATGGGCGGCCCCTTCCACGCCCGCCGCGACGCCGGGTCGTGGACGATCCCCAAGGGCGAGTACGACCCGGCGGAGCCCGCCTGGGAGGCGGCCCGGCGCGAGTTCGAGGAGGAGCTCGGGCTGCCGCCGCCCGACGGCGAGGCCGTGCCGCTCGGCGAGGTCCGCCAGGCCGGCGGGAAGGTCGTCACGGCGTGGGCCGTCGAGGCCGACCTCGACCCGGCGACGATCGCCCCCGGCACCTTCCGCATGGAGTGGCCGCCGCGGTCGGGCCGGATCGAGGAGTTCCCCGAGCTGGACCGGGTGGCGTGGTTCACGGTGGACCGGGCGCGCGAGGTGATCGTGAAGGCGCAGGCCGCGTTTCTCGACCGGCTGGCTGAGCACTCGCACTGACGAGACCCCCCGCGTTGCGGCGCCCCGCGCCGCGCGCCAAGGTCGAATCACGAGTCTGCACCCAGGGAGGTCGGCCATGCCCATCGCGACGGTGAACCCGGCGAACGGCGAGACGCTCAGGACGTACGAGGCCATGGGCGAGGAGGAGATCGAGCGCCGGCTCCAGCTCGCGGAGGCCACTTTCCGGACGTACCGGACGACGTCCTTCGAGGAGCGGGCCCGGCTCATGCACCGGGCGGCCGATCTCCTGGAGGCGGACCGGGACGAGATCGGCAAGGTCGTCACCACCGAGATGGGCAAGCCGGTCGCGCAGGCCCGCGCGGAGGCGGCCAAGTGCGCCAAGGCGATGCGCTGGTACGCCGATCACGCCGCGGAGCTGCTCGCCGACGAGGAGCCCGCCGAGGCGGACGTGAAGGACTCCGGCGCCTCCCGCGCCCTGGTCCGCTACCGGCCGCTCGGCCCGGTGCTCGCGGTGATGCCGTGGAACTTCCCGCTGTGGCAAGTGATCCGCTTCGCGGCGCCCGCGCTGATGGCGGGCAACGTCGGCCTGCTCAAGCACGCCTCGAACGTCCCGCAGACCGCCCTGTACCTGGAGGACCTGTTCCACCGTGCGGGCTTTCCCGAGGGCTGCTTCCAGACCCTGCTGATCGGCTCCGCCGCGGTCGACGACGTCCTGCGCGACGAGCGCGTGCGGGCCGCCACCCTCACCGGCAGCGAGCCCGCCGGCCGCGCGGTCGCCTCCACCGCCGGGGAGATGATCAAGAAGACGGTGCTGGAGCTGGGCGGCAGCGACCCGTTCGTCGTCATGCCGTCCGCCGACATCGACCGGGCCGCCGAGGTCGCGGTGACCGCGCGCACGCAGAACGCCGGGCAGTCCTGTATCGCCGCCAAGCGGTTCATCGTGCACACGGACGTCCACGACGCCTTCGTCGAGCGCTTCACCGCGGGCATGAAGGCGTTGCGGGTCGGCGACCCGATGGACGAGGAGACCCAGGTCGGACCGCTCTCCAGCGAGCAGGGCGTGACCGATCTGGTGGAGCTGGTGGACGACGCGGTGCGCGCCGGCGCCACCGTCCTGTGCGGCGGCGAACGCCCCGACGGGCCCGGCTGGTACTACCCGCCGACCGTGCTGACCGGCATCACCCGGGAAATGCGCATCCACCGCGAGGAGGCCTTCGGCCCGGTCGCCACGGTGTACCGGGCGGCCGACCTGGACGAGGCCGTGCTGATCGCCAACGACACGGACTTCGGGCTCAGTTCCAACGTGTGGACCCGCGACGACGCCGACGTGGACCGCTTCGTCCGGGACCTGGAGGCGGGCGGGGTCTACGTCAACGGGATGACGGCGTCCCACCCGGCCTTCCCGTTCGGCGGGGTCAAGCGGTCGGGCTACGGACGTGAGCTGTCCGGGCACGGAATCCGCGAGTTCTGCAACATCACCACCGTATGGCACGGGGCGTGAGGGTTCCGGGGCTACGATCCCTTTTTGTGACCCGCGAAGTGACCCTGCCTCTGATCGTCGACGACCGCGGCACCCTGCAGGTGTCCGCGGCCGACGTGAGCAAGCTGCTGCGCACCGTGGGCGGGCGGTGGCTGAGGCTGGTGGAGGCCGGCGAGGAGGGTCTGGACGAGGACACCGTGGCGGCCCTCACCATCGAACTCGCCAAACTGGCCGACCGCATCGACGTGGCGTGCATCGCCCACAGCAGCGGCACCACGCCGTAGGGCGTCAGGCCGGCCGCTCCAGGGTCCGCCAGAACAGCGCTTCATAGCTCTGGAGCAGGTGTCCGTAATCGCGGGCGCGGCTCTCGTCCAGGCGGCCGGCGTCCAGGGCCGCCTGCACGGCACGCTCGGCGGTGCGATCCAGGTACGGGGCCGGTTCGGCGAAGAAGTCGAAGAAGGCGCAGGCCTCGTCGTCGAAGCCGTAGTGGCCGCGCAGGGCTCCGGCGATGGTGGCGCAGTAGCCGCCCCAGGCCGAGAAGTTGGCGGTGACGGCCAGCACGGCGTCGGCCGGGGCGGCGTTGAGGGCCAGCCAGGCGACGTAGGCGGGGTAGGCCTGGCAGCCGGGCAGCGGGGTGTACGCGGCGGCGCGGGTCTCGTCGACGCCGCAGGCCGCGGCGAAGGCGGGCAGCCGCTGCTGGGCGATCGCCTCGCCGTCGGCCAGGGTGGTGAAGTAGGCGTCGGCCTCCGGTTCGGCCGAGGACCGCACGGCCAGGTGGAGGAAGGCGCGGCGGTCGGCGGGGATCACCCGCATCTGCTCCAGGGCCAGTGCGGCGAGGACCTCCCGGTCCGCCTCGCCGGCGGCGATCAGCGGCACCAGGGGGTTGGAGCGCGGGTCTGGGGCGAGCTCCGCGGTGATCGTCTTCAGCAGGTCACGGGCCGTACGTGTCATCGCGTCCTCCGAGGCGTCGGTCACCCCGAGGTTGGCCCGGCGGCCGTGTGGGGGCAACCCGGCGGACCGGGCCGCCCCCACACGGGGATCAGCGGATCGGCATCCCCGCCAGGGTCCGCGCGATCACCAGCCGCTGGATCTCGCTGGTGCCCTCGAAGATCGTGTAGATGGCCGCGTCCCGGTGCATCCGCTCCACCGGGTACTCCCGGGTGTAGCCGTTGCCGCCCAGGATCTGGATCGCCTGGGCGGTCACCTTCTTGGCCGTCTCGCTCGCGAACAGCTTGGACATCGAGCCCTCGGCCGCGGTGAACGGCTTGCCGTTGACCGCCATCCAGGAAGCGCGCCACACCAGCAGGCGGGCGGCGTCGATCTGGGTGCGCATGTCGGCGAGCTGGAAGGCGACGCCCTGGTTGTCAATGATCGGGCGGCCGAACTGCTCACGCGTCTTGGCGTAGTCGAGCGCGACCTCGTAGGCGGCGCGGGCGGTGCCCACGGCCATGGCGCCGACGGCGGGACGGGAGGCCTCGAAGGTGGCCATGGCGGCGTTCTTCACCCGCTCGCCGCCCGACTTGGCCCTCTCCCGGGCGCGGGCGAGCCGCTCGTCCAGCTTCTCCTTGCCGCCGAGCAGGCAGGAGCCGGGGACGCGCACCTGGTCGAGGACGACCTCGGCGGTGTGCGAGGCGCGGATGCCGTGCTTCTTGAACTTCTGCCCCTGGGACAGCCCCGGCGTGTTCGGCGGGACGATGAAGGAGGCGTGGCCCTTGGAGCCCAGCTCCGGGTCGACGACCGCGACGACGACGTGGACGTTGGCGATGCCGCCGTTGGTCGCCCAGGTCTTGGTGCCGTCGAGCACCCACTCGTCCTTGGCCTCGTCGTAGACGGCGCGCGTGCGCATGGAGGCCACGTCGGAGCCGGCGTCGGGCTCGGAGGAGCAGAACGCGGCCACCTTGACGTCGCTCGGGTCGCCGTACATCTGGGGGATCCAGGTGCCGATCTGCTCCTCGGTGCCGTTGGCGAGGACGCCGACGGCGGCGAGGCCGGTGCCGACGATCGACAGGGCGATGCCGGCGTCGCCCCAGAACAGCTCCTCCATCGCCATGGGGATGCCGAGGCCGGTCGGGTCGAAGTACTGCTGGGCGTAGAAGTCGAGGGAGTAGATGCCGACCTTGGCGGCCTCCTGGATGACCGGCCAGGGAGTCTCCTCACGCTCGTCCCATTCGGCGGCCGCGGGGCGGATGACGTCGGCGGCGAAGCCGTGCAGCCAGTCCCGGACCTCCTTCTGTTCGTCGTTGAGCTCCATGGTGAACTCGGCCATGTCCCCTCCAGTGGCGCACACGCCTGTTACTAACGGTAACAGGAGTCTGTTACCCGCGGGTAGGAAAAGTCAACTCCCGACGGCCGCCGACCTCCCGTTCGATGCCGGACGCCTGCCTGGTGTTAGTTTGCGCAGGCGTCACCGAAACAGCACGGGTGGGGAGAGCACATGGACACCACGCAGCGGACCGAGCAGCAGCGGTCCGCCGACCGCCGACGGCGCGAGCTGCTGGAGGCCGCCGACCGGGTGGTGCTGCGCGACGGTCCGCAGGCCTCGATGAACGCCATCGCCGCCGAGGCGGGCATCACCAAGCCGATCCTCTACCGGCACTTCGGCGACAAGGGCGGACTCTACGCCGCCCTCGCCCAGCGGCACACCGACGCCCTCCTCTCCTCGCTGCGGGCCGCCCTGGACGCCCCGGCGGAGCGGCGCGAGCGCGTCGAGGCCACCCTCGACACCTACCTGGCGGCCATCGAGGCGCGCCCGCAGGTGTACCGCTTCCTGATGCATCCGGCGGAGACCGGCACCGCCGCGAGCGACCAGACCGAGCAGGGCTTCGACGTGGGCAAGCACTCGGCCCCGCTGCTGCGCCGCATGGGCGAGGAGCTGGGCAAGGTCATCAAGGAACGCCTCGACATGGGCCCCGGCAGCGAGCGGCTGGCCCGGGTCTGGGGGCACGGCATCGTCGGCATGATGCACGCCGCCGGCGACTGGTGGCTGGGCGAACGCCCCTGCTCCCGGGCGGAGTTGGTGACCAGTCTGGCCGACCTGCTGTGGGGGCGGCTGTCCGCCGCCGGGGACAGGGCGGACGGCCCGGGGTTCTGACGCCCGGGCGCCGGGTCCGGCCTCGACGCCACCGCGGGCGCGGCCGGCGGTCAGCGGTCGGCGGTCAGCGGTCAGCGGTTCCAGGACGCCCGCGCCACCTGCCTCATCAGCTTCCGGTGGCGCCGGCCCGACAACCGGTCGGCGTAGACCCGGCCCTCCAGGTGGTCGCACTCGTGCTGGAGGCACCGGGCGAAGAACCCCGTCCCGTGCACGGTGACGGGCTCCCCGGTCATCGTGAAGCCCTCGACGACCGCGTGGTCGTGGCGCTCGGTGCCCGCCTCCAGACCGGGCAGCGACAGACAGCCCTCCGGGCCGCGCACCACCACCCCGTCGGTCTCGACGAGCCGCGGGTTCACCACGTGGCCGAGGTGGCGCACGTCCTCGTCGTCCGGGCAGTCGTACACGAAGACGCGCACCGGCTCGCCGATCTGGTTCGCCGCCAGGCCGACGCCGTGGGCGGCGTACATGGTCGCGAACAAGTCCTCCACCAGCGCCGCGAGTTCCGGACCGAAGTCCGTCACCTCGCCGCAGGGGGCGTGCAGGACGGGGTCGCCGAGGAGGGTGAGAGGCCGTACGCGCCCGTGGACGCCCGGGATGGAGCCGTGTCGCATGACGGCCAGAGTAAGGTCCCTGTGTCCCCCGGCGGCGCGCGCCCACCGTCGGGACCGCGTGGCCGGTGCCGCGATTCGGGAGTGCGAATGGATCTCGATAGGCTGAGGTCCACACCACGTGGCCGTCAGGCTTCACAGGCTTCAGGCGCGGCGCGTACGGCAAGGAGGATCGAGAACTGATGGCAGGCAACTCGGACCCGCTCACGCCGCGGGCCAAGATCGCCGTGACCGCGGGCAAGGCGGTCGCGGCGGCGTCCCGCGCCGCAGGGCGCGGCAGCGGTTCGGTGATCGGCGGCCGGGTCGCGCTGAAACTCGACCCCGACCTCCTCCACCGGCTCGCCCAGCACCTGGACGTGACCCTCGTCTCGGCGACCAACGGCAAGACCACCACCACCCGGCTCATCGCCGAGGCGCTCAAGGCGGCCGGCCCGGTCGTCTCCAACGCGCTCGGCGCCAACATGCCGGCCGGCATCACCTCCGCCCTCGCGGACGGCTCGGACGCCCGCTACGGCGTGATCGAGGTCGACGAGAAGTACCTCGTCGGCGTCGCCCAGGCCACCGAGCCGAAGTGCATCGCGCTGCTCAACCTCTCCCGCGACCAGCTCGACCGCGCCGCCGAGACCCGGATGCTCGCCGAGAACTGGCGCGAGGGCCTGGCCGGCTCCAAGGCCGTGATCGTCGCCAACGCCGACGACCCGCTGGTGGTGTGGGCCGCCTCCTCCTCCCCCAACGTGATCTGGGTCGCCGCCGGGCAGATGTGGAAGGACGACGCCTGGTCCTGCCCGTCCTGCGGCGGCGTGATGCAGCGCCCGGGAGACGACTGGTTCTGCGGCGAGTGCGGCTTCCGCCGCCCCACGCCGAGCTGGGCCCTGTCCGGCGACCACGTCCTCGACCCGCACGGCTCCGCCTGGCCGATCCACCTCCAGCTGCCGGGCCGCGCCAACAAGGCCAACGCCGCCTCCTCGGCCGCCGTCGCCGCCGTCTTCGGGGTGCCGCCGCAGGTCGCCCTGGAGCGCATGTACCAGGTGCAGGCGGTCGCCGGGCGCTACGACGTCGTGCAGTTCCAGGGCCGCGACCTGCGTCTGCTGCTCGCCAAGAACCCGGCGGGCTGGCTGGAGACCTTCTCCCTGATCGACCCGCCGCCGACCCCGGTGATCCTGTCGGTGAACGCGCGCGGCGCCGACGGCACCGACACCTCCTGGCTGTGGGACGTGGACTACACCCGGCTGACCGGCCACCCGATCTGCGTGATCGGCGACCGCAAGCTGGACCTCGCGGTACGCCTCGAGGTCGCGGACCAGCAGTTCCAGGTGTGCGAGAACCTCGACCAGGCGGTGCAGATGTGCCCGCCCGGCCGGATCGAGGTCATCGCGAACTACACCGCCTTCCAGGACCTGCGCCGCCGCGTCGGCAACTGACCGCGTAACCTCAGGGGACTTTCGTGAGCGACAACCAACTGCGGATCGTCTGGATCTACCCGGACCTGCTCAGCACGTACGGCGACCAGGGCAACGCCCTGGTCGTGGAGCGCCGGGCCCGGCAGCGCGGCCTCGACGTGGCACGGCTCGACGTGCGCAGCGACCAGGCCATCCCGACCTCCGGCGACATCTACCTGATCGGCGGCGGCGAGGACCGGCCGCAGCGGCTCGCGGCCGAACGGCTGCGCCGCGACGGGGGCCTGCACCGGGCGGTGGAGAACGGCGCGATCGTCTTCTCCGTCTGCGCCGGGTACCAGATCCTCGGCCACGAGTTCATCAACGACCTCGGCCAGCGCGAGCCGGGCCTCGGCCTGCTCGACGTGGTCTCGACCCGCGGCGAGGGCGCGCGGTGCGTGGGCGACGTCCTCGGCGACATCGACCCGCGCCTCGGCCTGCCCCCGCTGACCGGCTTCGAGAACCACCAGGGCGTCACCCACCTCGGCCCCACCGCCCGCCCGCTCGCCCAGGTCCGCTTCGGCAACGGCAACGGCACGGGCGACGGCACGGAGGGCGCGTACAACGACACGGTCTTCGGCACGTACATGCACGGACCCGTGCTCGCCCGCAACCCGCAGATCGCGGACCTGCTGCTGAAGCTGGCCCTCGACGTGAACGCGCTGCCGCCGACCGACGACCGGTGGTACGAGGCGTTGCGCAACGAGCGCATCGCGGCGGCGCAGCAGCCCGCATGACGCCCTCGAGGCAGCCCGTCTGATGGTGCGTCCGCACAGGTGAGCGGGTACGTCCAGTAGGCGGACGCACGGTTCGGCCCCGCCCCTGTGTACCGCTAGGGTGGCGGGGAACCGAACCGGACAGCGCGGTCCGGACCCGTGCCACGTTGAGAAGGTAATTCGGGCTATGCGCATTGGTGTCCTCACGTCCGGCGGTGACTGCCCCGGCCTGAACGCCGTCATCCGGTCCGTCGTGCACCGCGCCGTCGTCGACCACGGCGACGAGGTCATCGGCTTCCGGGACGGCTGGAAGGGCCTCCTGGAGTGTGACTACCTCAAGCTCGACCTCGACGCCGTCGGCGGCATCCTGGCCCGCGGCGGCACCATCCTCGGCTCCTCCCGGGTCCGTCCCGAGCACCTGCGGGACGGTGTGGAGCGGGCCCGCGGCCACGTCGAGGAACTCGGCCTCGACGCGATCATCCCGATCGGCGGCGAGGGCACGCTGAAGGCGGCCCGGCTGCTGTCCGACAACGGCCTGCCGATCGTCGGCGTGCCGAAGACCATCGACAACGACATAGCGGTCACCGACGTCACCTTCGGCTTCGACACGGCCGTGACCGTCGCCACCGAGGCCCTCGACCGGCTCAAGACCACCGCCGAGTCCCACCAGCGGGTGCTCATCGTGGAGGTCATGGGCCGGCACACCGGCTGGATCGCCCTGCACTCGGGCATGGCCGCCGGTGCCCACGCCGTCGTCGTCCCGGAGCGGCCCTTCGACATCGACGAGCTGACCGCCAAGGTCGGCGAGCGGTTCTCGGCGGGCAAGCGGTTCGCCATAGTGGTGGCCGCGGAGGGCGCCAAGCCGAGGCCGGGCACCATGGACTTCGACGAGGGCGGCAAGGACGTCTACGGCCACGAGCGCTTCGCCGGGATCGCCCGCCAGCTCTCGATCGAGCTGGAGGATCGGCTCGGCAAGGAGGCCCGGCCGGTGATCCTCGGGCACGTCCAGCGGGGCGGGACGCCCACGGCGTACGACCGGGTGCTGGCCACGCGGTTCGGGTGGCACGCGGTGGAGGCGGTGCACCGCGGGGAGTTCGGGATGATGACGGCCCTGCGCGGGACGGACATCACGATGGTGTCGCTGGCCGAGGCCGTGGAGAGCCTGAAGACGGTGCCGGACGCGCGGTACGCGGAAGCGGAGTGCGTGCTCTGATTTCGCGGAGCCGCCCGTCGATACGGTCCCGCGCCCCTTCGGGAGCGCTCCACCGCCCCCGGTGACGGAAGTCGCCGGGGGCGGTTCTAGTCTTGCTTCGGACAGACGGCGCTCAACCGCGCTCAACCCCCACGAAACAGGAGCCGGCGGATGGATCACAGCGGGCACGGCATGACGATGGATCTGCCGCCGTTCACGCTGGGGCGAGGTCTCGGCTGGTCGGCGGACCCCTTCTTCCTGATCGCCTGCCTGGTGGGCCTGGCGCTGTACGGCTGGGGTGTCGTCCGTCTGACGCGGCGCGGCGACAAGTGGCCCGTGGGACGGACCGTCGGCTTCGTCACCGGTGTGCTGAGCATCGGGCTGATGATGTGCACCCGGCTGAACGACTACGGCATGGTCATGTTCAGCGTGCACATGGTGCAGCACATGGTGATCAGCATGGTCTCGCCGATCCTGCTGCTGCTCGGCGCCCCCATCACCCTGGCGCTGCGGGCGCTGCCCACGGCGGGCCGGGGCCGCAAGGGACCGCGCGAACTGCTGCTGATGCTGCTGCACAGCCGCTACATGCGGATCATCACGCACCCCGTGTTCACCATCCCGCTGTTCATCGCGAGCCTGTACGCGCTGTACTTCACGCCGCTCTTCGACTTCCTGATGGGCTCCAGGGCCGGGCACGTCGGGATGATGGTGCACTTCCTCGCCGTCGGCCTGGTCTTCTTCTGGCCGATCATGGGCGTGGACCCGGGCCCGCACCGGCCGGGCCACCTGATGCGGATGCTGGAGCTGTTCGCGGGCATGCCGTTCCACGCGTTCTTCGGCATCGCCCTGATGATGGCCTCCTCCCCCATGGTCGACACGTTCGAGAACCCTCCCGCGTCGCTGGGCGTCGACGCGCTCTCCGACCAGAACGCGGCGGGCGGCATCGCCTGGGCGTTCAGTGAGGTCCCGTCCGTCCTGGTGCTGCTCGCCCTGGTGGCCCAGTGGTACGCGTCGGACCGGCGACAGGCCCGGCGCACCGACCGGGCCGCCGACCGCGACGGCGACAAGGAGCTCGAGGCGTACAACGCCTACCTGGCCTCGCTGAACGCACGCGGCAGCTGAGCGCCGGCCGCCACCTGCTGCCGTGCCCGCTCGGGACTGCCGCCCGGACGTGTGCTCCGCACGGGAGGCGCGGCCGGTGTCGTGCGCGGGCCCGTACGACGAGCGGGTGCGCGGCTTCACGCGGCCGGCCGCCGACGTCACGTCCGCCGCGGATTCGGCCTCTCCCCGTACGGGACCGGCTCCCGGACCTCAGCAGGGACCGGAAAACCGGTACGCATATCGCCGTACGCCCCGTACGGCGGCGGAACCGGGGCACCATGGAGGGCAACGGACCTGAGGAGGGTGTCGCGATGCCCGGTTCCACGGACAGTTCCACGAAGACGATGGGGGCGCTCACCATCGGCGGCCTGGTCGCGGTGACGGCCTACACGGTGGCGCTCGGCAGCAACGGCTGGCTGTGGTTCGGCTGGGTCGTCCTCGGCCTGATCACGGTCGCGATGGTCGCCACGCGCAGCACCTGAGCCGTGCCGGCCGCCCTCATTCGCGGCCGAGCCGCCCGGCCGAGTGGACGCCCGGCTGGTACTTGGGCAGCCGGACCGTGATCTTCATGCCGGCGCCGACGGCCGTCTCGATGACGAGGCCGTGGTCGTCGCCGTAGACCTGGCGGAGCCGGTCGTCGACGTTGGACAGGCCGATGCCGCCCGACGGGCTGACCTCGCGCGCGAGGATGCGGCGCAGCAGGGCGGGGTCCATCCCCGCGCCGTCGTCCTCGATGACGACCAGCGCCTCGGCGCCCGCGTCCTGCGCGGTGATCTGGATGTGGCACGCGCCCGAGGACACGGCCTTGCCCTCCAGGCCGTGCTTGACGGCGTTCTCGACGAGCGGCTGGAGACAGAGGAAGGGCAGGGCGACCGGCAGCACCTCGGGGGCGACCTGGAGGGTGACGGAGAGGCGGTCGCCGAAGCGTGCCCGCACGAGCGCCAGGTAGTGGTCGATGGCGTGCAGCTCGTCGGCGAGGGTGGTGAAGTCGCCGTGCCGGCGGAACGAGTAGCGGGTGAAGTCGGCGAACTCCAGCAGCAGCTCGCGGGCGCGCTCGGGGTCGGTGCGCACGAAGGACGCGATGACCGCGAGCGAGTTGAAGATGAAGTGCGGGGAGATCTGGGCCCGCAGTGCCTTGATCTCGGCCTCGATGAGCCGGGTGCGGGACTGGTCGAGGTCGGCCAGCTCCAGCTGGACCGACACCCAGCGGGCCACCTCCCCCGCCGCCCGGACCAGGACGGCGGACTCACGGGGCGCGCAGGCGACGAGGGCGCCGTGCACCCGGTCGTCGACGGTGAGCGGGGCCACGACCGCCCAGCGCACCGCGCAGTCGGGGGTGTCGCAGGTGAGCCGGAAGGCCTCGCCGCGGCCGGTCTCCAGCGGGCCGGCGAGGCGCTCCATGATCTCGGCGCGGTGGTGGGCGCCCACGCCGTCCCAGACCAGGACCTCCTTGTGGTCGGCCAGGCACAGCGCGTCGGTGCCGAGCAGGGAGCGCAGCTTGCGGGCCGACTTGCGGGCGGTCTCCCCGGTCAGGCCGGCGCGCAGCGGCGGGGTGGCGAGGGAGGCGGTGTGCAGGGTCTGGAAGGTGGCGTGCTCGACCGGGGTGCCGAGCCCGCCGAGGTGCTGCGGCCGGGCGGTGCGCCGCCCCAGCCAGAAACCCGCGGCCAGCAGGGGCAGTACGGCGACGACCAGGCCCGCCAGGAAACCGCTCACGGTGCCGCCTCCCCGCACGGCTCGTCCGCGCGCCGTTCCCCGGTCCGCAGCTCCTCGGTCCGCAGCTCACCGGTGCCGAGCTCCTCGGGCAGGTGGAAGCGGGCCAGGATCGCCGCCGTCCCGGCGGGCACCCGGCCCGGGGTGGCCAGGGAGACCAGGACCATGGTGAGGAAGCCCAGCGGCACCGACCACAGGGCGGGCCAGGCCAGCAGCGCGTGCAGGGTACCGCCGTCCGGGAAGCCGCCCATGGTCGCGGCGACGGCGAGCAGCGCGGAGCCGCCGCCGACCAGCATCCCGGCCGCCGCGCCGGGCGGGGTCAGCCGCCGCCACCAGATGCCGAGGACGAGCAGCGGGCAGAAGGAGGATGCGGACACGGCGAAGGCGAGGCCGACGGCGTCGGCGACCGGCAGCCCGCCGACCAGGGCGCTCGCCGCCAGGGGAACGGCCATGGCGAGGACGGTGCCGAGGCGGAAGTGCGGTACGCCCCGGGACGGCAGCACGTCCTGGGTGAGGACGCCCGCGACGGCCATGGTCAGCCCGGACGCCGTGGACAGGAACGCGGCGAAGGCGCCGCCCGCGACCAGGGCGCCGAGCAGGTCGCCGCCCACTCCCCCGATCATCCGGTCCGGCAGCAGCAGGGCGGCGGCGTCGGCGTCGCCGGTGAGGGTCAGCTCGGGGGCGTAGAGGCGGCCGAGGGCGCCGTAGACGGGCGGCAGCAGGTAGAAGGCGCCGATCAGACCGAGGACGGCGACGGTGGTGCGGCGGGCGGCGACCCCGTGCGGGCTGGTGTAGAAGCGGACCACGACGTGGGGCAGGCCCATGGTGCCGAGGAAGGTGGCGAGGATCAGCCCGTACGTCGCGTACAGCGGGCGTTCGGTGCGGCTCTCGGCGCGCGAGGGCGACAGGGCGTCGTCGGCGCCGCGTCCGGCGGCCGGGACCGGGGTGCCCTCGGCGAAGGTGAGGCCGGTGCCGGCCTCGATGCGGTGGGTGCCGGTGGGGAGCCGGAGGCGGGTGCCGTCGAGGGCGCGGCCGTCCACGGTGCCGTCGACGGTGACGGTGAGCGGCCGGTCGAGCTTGAGGGTGAGGGTGTCGCCGACCCTGACGGTCCGCTGCTCGCGGAAGGCGGCCGGTTCCTCGAAGGCGCGGCCGGGTGCGCCGTCGCCCTGCCAGGCCAGCACCAGGAAGAGCGCCGGGACGAGCAGGGCGGTGAGCTTCAGCCAGTACTGGAAGGCCTGTACGAAGGTGATGCTGCGCATGCCGCCGGCGGCGACGATGGCGATGACGACGACGGCGACGATCACCCCGCCGAGCCGGTCGGGCGCGCCGGTCAGCACGGTCAGCGTCAGCCCGGCGCCCTGGAGCTGGGGCAGCAGGTACAGCCAGCCGACGCCGACGACGAAGGCGCCCGCCAGCCGTCGCACCGCCTGGGAGGCGAGCCGGGCCTCGGCGAAGTCGGGCAGCGTGTAGGCGCCGGAGCGGCGCAGCGGAGCGGCGACGAACAGGAGCAGGACCAGGTATCCGGCGGTGTAGCCGACCGGGTACCAGAGCATGTCGGAGCCCTGGACGAGGACCAGGCCGGCGATGCCGAGGAAGGACGCGGCGGAGAGGTACTCGCCGCTGATGGCGGCGGCGTTGAGGCGGGGGCCGACGGTGCGGGAGGCGACGTAGAAGTCGGAGGTGGTGCGGGAGACGCGCAGGCCGAACGCGCCGACGAGGACGGTGGCGACGGCGACGAGGGCGACGGCGGGTATCGCGTAGGCCGGGTTCATCGGGGCGTCACGGCTCTTCTCGTCACCGGTCCTCGACGAGGCGGACGAAGTCGCGTTCGTTGCGTTCGGCGCGGCGCACGTACCAGCGGGCGAGGAGGACGAGCGGGGCGTACAGGCCGAAGCCGAGGACGGCCCACTCCAGGCGGTGGGCGTCCGGCATCACCGCGAACAGCAGCGGCAGCGGGCCGACGAGCAGCCCGAGCACGGCGAACGCGGTGAGGCCGGCGCGCAGCTGGCTGAGCATCAGGGAGCGGACGTAGGTGTGGCCGAGGGTGGTCTGCTCGTCGATCTCGGTGCGCGGGCGGTAGTAGGCGGAGGCCCGCAGGGTGCGCCGGGGCGGGCCGGTGACGGTGACGCGGCGTTCGGCGGGGTCCTGGGGCACGTCTCACCGCCTCCGCAGGAGCAGGTCCCGCAGTTCGCGGGCGTGGCGGCGGCTGACCTGGAGCTCCTCGGTGCCGACCAGCACGCTGACCGTGCCGGCGTCCAGGCGGAGTTCGCCGATGTGGCGCAGGGCGACCAGGTGGCGGCGGTGGATGCGGACGAAACCGCGGGCGCGCCAGCGCTCCTCCAGGGTGGACAGCGGGATGCGGACGAGGTGGCTGCCCCGGTCGGTGTGCAGGCGGGCGTAGTCGCCCCGGGCCTCGACGTGCGTGATGTCGTCGACGGCCACGAAGCGGGTGACGCCGCCGAGCTCGACGGGGATGTGGTCGGGGTCCGGTTCGTGCACGGGTATGCGGGGGGCCGCGCCGGCGGTGCCGCGCTGTTCGACGACGCGGCGCACCGCCTCGGCCAGCCGTTCCGTGCGGACGGGTTTGAGGACGTAGTCGACGGCCTCGAGGTCGAAGGCCTGGACGGCGAAGTCCTCGTGCGCGGTGACGAAGACGACCAGCGGTGGCCGGGCGAAGCCGGTCAGCAGCCGGGCGAGGTCCAGTCCGTCGAGGCCGGGCATCTGGATGTCGAGGAAGACGACGTCGATGGCCTCGGGGCCGTGCGGGCCGGACTCCAGGGCCCGGTTGATGCGGCGCAGGGCCTCGGTGGCGTCGCCGGCGCCCTCCACGCTGCCGATCCGTGGATCGGCGCCCAGCAGGTAGAGCAGTTCCTCCAGCGAGGGACGTTCGTCGTCGACGGCGAGGGCGCGCAGCATGAACGTGGAGTGTAGGGGGAATCGGGACGCTTGGACACGTGTCCGGCGTGCGGGTTCCCGCCGGGCCGGGGCGGTCGGGCGCCGGCTGGCTACAGTGCGGGCATGAACAGCAGGCCCTCGCCCTTCGACGAGCTCGACCGGAAGATCGTCACCGCCCTGATGGCGAACGCCAGGACGTCCTTCGCGGAGATCGGCGCGGAGATCGGGCTGTCCGCGACGGCGGTCAAGCGCCGGGTGGACCGGCTGCGCGAGACCGGTGTGATCACCGGGTTCACGGCGACGGTGCGGCCGTCCGCGCTGGGCTGGCGCACCGAGGCGTACGTGGAGGTGTACTGCGAGGGGGCGGCCCCGCCGAGGCGGCTGGCCGAGGTCGTGCGGGGCTATCCGGAGATCACGGCGGCGATGACGGTGACCGGCGGGGCGGACGCGCTGCTGCACGTGCGGGCGCGGGACGTGGAGCACTTCGAGGAGGTGCTGGAGCGGATCCGGGCGGAGCCGTTCATCCGGAAGACGATCAGTGTGATGGTGCTGTCGCACCTGCTGCCGGACAGTCCGGAGGCCGGGGCGAACCATCCGGCACCCCAGGGCGCAGCAGACGTGCGCTGAACCGCCCGAGAACGCAGCGATCGTGCGCCGACACGCAGCTCTCGTCGCTTGTCGCCCGTCCCGGTCGCTTCCTACCGTGGAGTCGTCCCGCAGTCACCGTCCGTGAGGAAACGGAGGCACCCCTCTGTGTCCGACTCCCGTGTGCCGCGCCGGCGGCGCTTCCTCGTCTGCGAACCCAGACACTTCGCCGTGCAGTACGCGATCAACCCGTGGATGCGTTCCGGGGCGCCCGTCCACGTGGGCCGTGCGCTCACCCAGTGGCGCACGCTGGTCGACGCCTACCGCCGCCACGGGCACACCGTGGACACCGTGGCGCCGGTCCCCGGGCTGCCCGACATGGTCTTCGCCGCCAACGCGGCGCTCGTCGTGGACGGCCGGGTCTTCGGCTCGCTGTTCCACGCGCCGGAGCGCCGCCCCGAGTCCGTCCCCTACGAGACGTGGTTCAAGGGCGCCGGCTTCGACGTCCACCTGCCCGAGGCGGTCTGCGAGGGCGAGGGCGACCTCGTGCCGGTGGGCCGCTGGATCCTGGCCGGCACCGGTTTCCGCACCACGCCCGAGGCGCACCGCGAGGTCCAGGAGTACTTCGGCCGGCCGGTGGTGTCGCTGACGCTGGTGGACCCGTACTTCTACCACCTGGACACGGCCCTGTTCGCCCTCGACGACGGCCACGAGGGGGGCGACGGGAACATCGTCTACTACCCGGGGGCCTTCTCGCCCGGCAGCCGTGAGGTGCTGGAGCGGCTCTACCCGGACGCGGTGCTCGCCACCCGTGAGGACGCCATGGCGTTCGGGCTGAACTCCGTGTCCGACGGACGGCACGTGTTCCTCTCGCCCGGGGCCGGGGAACTCGCCGGCCGGCTCGCGGGCCTCGGTTACGTCCCCGTCCCCGTCGACCTGTCCGAGTTCCACAAGGCCGGGGGCGGCATCAAGTGCTGCACCCAGGAGATCCGGGAGACCCGTTCATGACCGCACCCGCCCGCATCCGCGGCTCCGAGGAGCTCATCCGCGCGGAGGAGCCCGTCCTCGCCCACAACTACCATCCGCTGCCCGTGGTGGTGGCCCGCGCGGAGGGCGCCTGGGTCGAGGACGTGGAGGGCCGCCGCTACCTGGACATGCTGGCCGGCTACTCGGCGCTCAACTTCGGCCACCGCCACCCGGCGCTGGTCGAGGCCGCGCACCGCCAGCTGGACCGGCTGACGCTGACCTCGCGGGCCTTCCACAACGACCGGCTGGCGTCCTTCGCCGAGAAGCTGGCCGCGCTGACCGGCACGGACATGGTGCTGCCGATGAACACCGGTGCGGAGGCGGTGGAGAGCGGCATCAAGGTGGCCCGCAAGTGGGCGTACGACGTGAAGGGCGTCCCGGCGGACCGGGCGACGATCGTGGTCGCGGCGGACAACTTCCACGGCCGTACGACGACGATCGTGAGCTTCTCGACGGACGAGACGGCCCGGGGCGGCTTCGGTCCCTTCACCCCCGGCTTCCGGATCGTGCCGTACAACGATCTGGAGGCGCTGGAGGCGGCCGTCGACGAGACGACGGCGGCCGTGCTGATCGAGCCGATCCAGGGCGAGGCCGGGGTCAACATCCCGGACGACGGCTATCTGACGGGGGTGCGGGAGCTGACCCGGCGGGCGGGCTGCCTGTTCGTCGCGGACGAGATCCAGTCGGGTCTCGGCCGTACCGGGCACACCCTCGCGGTCGAGCACGAGTCGGTCGTGCCGGACGTGGTGCTGCTGGGCAAGGCGCTGGGCGGCGGCATCGTGCCGGTGTCGGCGGTGGTCGGCCGCCGCGAGGTGCTCGGTGTGCTGCATCCGGGTGAGCACGGTTCGACCTTCGGCGGCAATCCACTGGCCGCCGCGGTCGGCACGGCGGTGGTGGAGCTGCTGGAGACCGGCACGTTCCAGCGCCGGGCCGCCGAACTGGGCGTGGTGCTGCGCAAGGGTCTCGAGGCGCTGGTCGGCAGGGGCGTCGTCGGTTTCCGCGCGCGGGGCCTGTGGGCGGGCGTCGACGTGGACCCGGCGCTCGGCACCGGCCGCGAGGTCAGTGAGCGGCTGATGCGCGAGGGCATCCTGGTCAAGGACACCCACGGGTCGACGATCCGCCTGGCGCCGCCGCTGACGGTGACCGGTGAGGAGCTCGAGGGTGCGCTCGCGACGCTGGAGAAGGTCCTGACGTCCTGACGGCGGCCCTCAGGGAGCGGCCCGGCCCCGGTCGAGCCGCTCCACGTGGTCCACGTTCCCCAGGTCCTCGGCGTCCGTGCTCGCCCCGCCGGCGAACCAGGCGTCGAGGATCTCCCGCAGCAGCGGCGCCGACGTCAGCCGCAGGCTGAGGGCGAGCACGTTGGCGTCGTTCCAGCGGCGTGCCCCGTCGGCCGTGTACGCGTCGGTGCACAGGGCCGCCCGCACGCCCGGCACCTTGTTCGCGGCGATCGACGCGCCCGTGCCGGTCCAGCAGCACACCACCGCCTGGTCGGCCTCGCCCGCGGCGACGTCGCGCGCCGCGCGCTCCGAGCACACCGCCCACCGGGGATCGGCCCCCGGGCTCAGGGCACCGTGCGCCCGTACCTCGTGACCCCGTGCGCGCAGTTCCTCGACGAGGAGCCGGGCCACGGGTTCGTCCATGTCGGAGGAGACGGCGATCCGCATGTGCGAAGGGTACTCGTCCGTGCCCGCTCACCTCATCGGCCCAGGCGCATGACCGACGTCACGGCCATAACCAGCATCATCGGGGGAACGGTACGACCTGAGAAACGTACGACCGAGCAGTGCTCCGCCCGGAGCCTCTGCGCGTGGAAAGGGAGTCCGCCACGTCCCCCAACGAGAACGGCCCAGAGCCCGACGCCGCGGCGATCCGCCGCCACCCGGCGCTGTTCCGGGCCATCAGGCGTCGGCAGAACCCCAGGCTCCGCCGGTCGGACATCACCGTCACGGACGAGGCGGCGGTCAAGCGAGCCGTGAAGGCGGCCTCGCTGGGCAACGCCATGGAGTGGTTCGACTTCGGCATCTACGCCTATCTGGCGGGCACCATCGGCCGCGTGTTCTTCCCGTCCGGGAGCGACACCGCGCAGTTGCTGTCCTCGTTCGCCACCTTCGCCGTGGCGTTCCTGGTGCGTCCGCTCGGCGGCATGGTCTTCGGTCCGATGGGCGACAAGATCGGCCGCAAGAAGGTGCTCGCGCTGACGATGATCCTCATGGCGATCGGCACCGCCGCCATCGGGCTCATCCCCAGCTACGACGCGATCGGCTTCTGGTCGCCGCTCCTGCTGATCCTCTTCCGTCTGCTCCAGGGCTTCTCCACCGGCGGCGAGTACGGCGGCGCGTCCACCTTCATCGCCGAGTACGCGCCCGACAAGCGGCGCGGTTTCTTCGGCAGCTTCCTGGAGCTGGGCACGCTGGCCGGGTACACCGGCGCCGCCGGTCTCGTCACCGCGTTGACCGCGTGGCTCGGCGGCGACACCATGGACGCCTGGGGCTGGCGCATCCCCTTCCTGCTAGCCGCTCCCCTCGGCATCGTCGGTATCTACCTGCGGCTGAAGCTGGACGACACGCCCGCGTTCCTGAGGCTGGAGGACTCCAACGTCCACATCTCCGAGGCGGCGACCGCGGTGGAGACCACCGCCCGGGGCGACCTCGCCAAGATCTTCCGTACGCACTGGCGGGCGCTGGTGCTGTGCATCGCGCTGGTCGGCGCGTACAACATCACGGACTACATGCTGCTGTCGTACATGCCGACGTACCTGTCGGACGAGCTGGACTACAGCGAGAGCCACGGTCTGCTGATCCTGGTGGCCACGATGGTGCTGCTGATGCTGATCATCAACCAGGTGGGCCGGCTCTCCGACCGCTTCGGCCGCAAGCCCGTGCTGATGACCGGCATGCTCGGCTTCTTCGTCCTGTCCGCCCCGTCCTTCGTGCTGGTGCAGAACGGCAGTCTGCTCGCCGTCTCGGGCGGCATGCTGATGCTCGGCCTGTCGCTGGTCTGTCTGCTCGGCACGATGTCCGCGGCGCTCCCGGCGATGTTCCCCACCAACGTCCGGTACGGGTCCCTCTCGGTCGGCTACAACCTGTCGGCGTCGCTGTTCGGCGGGACCACGCCGCTGGTCATCACGGCGCTGATCAGCGTGACCGGCTCCGACATGATGCCCGCCTACTACGCGATGGCCGCGGCCCTGGTCGGTGTCGTGTCGGTGGCCTGCATGAAGGAGACGGCCCAGAAGCCGCTCGCCGGGTCCCCGCCCTCGGTGCAGTCCGAGGAGGAGGCCGCGGAGATCGTGGAGGCGCAGGCGCCGACGCCGAAGTTCTGAGCGGCCGACGGCTCGGCGGGGCGCCACCCTCAGGGTGGCGCCCCGCCTCCGTGTCCTCGCCCGCGCGTCCGCGCCGCCGGTCAGTCGGCCGGCGTCAGCGCGACCTCGGCGCTGCCCGAGAGGGCCGGGAGCCCGTCCGGGGGCGTGTCCGTGTAGGAGGCGTTGAAGACCGCCTTCAGGTTGTCCGCGCCGGCGTGGCCGCCGTCGACGAACGTCTCGAACGATCCGGAGCAGCCGGTGCTCGTGGAGAGCGGGTGGCCGTGCGTGTCGTGGCCCAGGATGAACGAGACGCTGACCTTCGAGCAGTCCACCGGCTGGTCGTCGGTGACGGTGACCTCCCAGGTGACCGTGTCGCCCCAGTGGAACGCCGTGCCGCCGTGCGGCGCGGGGTCGGTCGTCAGGGAGACGACCGGCGCCTTGTTGCCGACGACGACCGGGACCGAGGTGGCGGCCGAGCGGCCGGTGCTGTCGGTGACCTTCAGCGTGGCGTCGAAGACGGCGTTCTCCGTGAACGTGTGCGTCGGGTTGGCCTCCGTGGAGTCCACGGTGCCGTCGGCGTCGAAGTCCCAGGCGTAGCGGAGGGCGTCACCGTCGGCGTCCTTCGTGCCGGCGCTGGAGAACCTGACGGTCAGCGGGTTGGTCCCGTTGACCACGTCCGCTGCGGCCTTGGGCTCCGGGGTGCGGTTGCCCCGCGTGAAGTCGATGCGGGCCAGTTGGGCCTCGGGCAGCTCCGCGAAGTACCCGGTGCCGTACTCGAGGACGTACAGCGCGCCGTCCGGGCCGAACTCGGCGTCGATCGGGCCGTCCGTGGTGATCGAGGAGAGCGCGTTCTCGATCTTGGTGACCTGGTTCTTCCGGTCCAGGGTGAGGGCGAGCATCTGGTCGCGCGTCCACTCGTAGAAGAGCGGCTTGCCGTCGAAGTACGCGGGCCAGCGGTTCTCGGCCTTGTTCCGCCTGTCGTAGCGGTACGCCGGGCCGCCCATGGGGGCGATGCCGCCCGTGCCCAGCTCCGGGAACTGTGCGGAGGCCCCGTAGCCGTAGACGATCTCCGCGTCCGTGACCGGCGGCAGCTTGCTCAGGCCGGTGTTGTTGCGCGAGTCGTTGACCGGCCCGGCGCAGTCGAACGCGCCGTTCGACTTCTTGGCGGCGAAGTCGTAGTCCTGGTACGGCATGTCCCGGGTCACGCAGAACGGCCAGCCGTAGTTGGCGGGGCGGTCGATGACCGTCCAGCGGCCGTGGCCGGCGGGGCCGCGGTCGGGGTTCGCCGTGTTGGCGTCGGGTGAGTAGTCGCCGACGTAGACCTCGCCGGTCCTGTCGTCCACGGCGAAGCGGAACGGGTTGCGCAGACCCATGGCGTAGATCTCGGGACGGGTCTTCGGCGTGCCGGGCTTGAAGAGGTTGCCGCCCGGGATCGTGTACCGGCCGTCCTTCTTGACCTTGATGCGCAGGACCTTGCCGCGCAGGTCGTTGGTGTTGCCCGCGGTGCGCCGCGCGTCGTAGGCCGGGTTGCGGTCGGGGCGGTCGTCGAGCGGGGCGTAGCCGTCGGAGGCGAACGGGTTGGAGTCGTCGCCGGTCGACAGGAACAGGTTGCCCTTGCCGTCGAAGTCGATCTTGCCGCCGACGTGGCAGCAGATGCCGCGGTCGGCCGGGACGTCGAGGATCTTCTGCTCGGTGGCGAAGTTCAGCTTGTTGCCCTCGAGCTTGAACCGCGACAGCCGGGTGACGCCCTTGTACTTGGCGAAGTCCGCGGCCGTGCCGTACTCCGGCGCGTCACCCTCGTTCACGCCCGGGGTGGCCGGGTCGTCCATGGGGGTGTCCAGGCGGGGCGAGTAGTAGAGGTAGACCCACTTGTTCCTGCTGAAGTCGGGGTCGATCGCGATGCCCTGCACGCCCTCTTCGTCGTGCTGGTAGAGCCCGGCGGGGCTCTTCTTCATGTCCGCGGCGAGGAAGTTCACGCCGCTCTTCGGGTCGTTGATCCGCACCTCGCCCGTCCGCGCGG
The DNA here is from genome assembly GCF_002005565.1 of Streptomyces sp. JHA26. GTDB lineage: Bacteria > Actinomycetota > Actinomycetes > Streptomycetales > Streptomycetaceae > Streptomyces. The sequence continues at coordinate 23,241 of NZ_BDJC01000032.1, forward strand.
TGTGCAGCACCCGCCGGTCGGGCAGGACGGCGAGGGCCATGGGCTCGCCCGGACGGTCGTTGAGGGTGACCTTCTGGAAGGCCGACGCGGCCGGCGGTGCCGGGTCCGACGGGGCGGCTTGGACCGTGGGGACGGTCAGGAGCCCGGCGGACCCGGCCAGTACCGCTGCCCCCATCAGGGTGACGATCCGTCTGTTGCGCACTCATAACTCCTTTGGACTGGTCGACGGCCGCGAGGCACCGGGGTTCGCTCCCCGGTCGGCCGCTGCAGGTGAAACAGGTGAAAACCCGTGCGGAGTGAGTCGGTTGGACGCTAGAGCGCTTACTTTCCACGCGTCAAGGACAAAGACCGAACTTTCTCAGGGAAAGATTGCTCGACGGCGGCGGGCCAACAGAGCGGATCTCCCGCATACTTCGGGTGTTTCCGGGCACGCTCCGGGCCCGGAGCGTCTGGTGATGGATGGTCAGGTGGCCCAGCATGGAGGGCGGCAACCATCCGGGTGAGAGGGCGAACCATGTTCTACTACGTGCTCAAGTACGTGCTGCTCGGCCCGCTGCTGAGGCTGGTCTTCCGCCCTCGGATCGAGGGGCTGGACCACGTGCCGGACTCGGGCGCGGCCATCGTCGCCGGAAACCACCTGTCGTTCTCCGACCACTTCCTGATGCCCGCCGTGCTCCGGCGCCGCATCACCTTCCTCGCCAAGGCCGAGTACTTCACCGGCCCCGGTCTCAAGGGCCGGCTGACCGCCTTCTTCTTCCGCAGCGCGGGACAGATCCCGGTGGACCGCTCGGGCAAGGAGGCGGGGCGGGCCGCGATCCGCGAAGGGCTCGGGGTGCTGGACAGGGGCGAGTTGCTCGGCATCTACCCGGAGGGCACGCGCTCGCACGACGGCCGGCTCTACAAGGGCAAGGTCGGCGTCGCGGTGATGGCGCTCAGGGCCGGGGTGCCGGTCGTGCCGTGCGCGATGATCGGCACCTTCGAGGCCCAGCCGCCCGGCCGCAAGATCCCGAAGGTGCACCCCGTGGTGATCCGTTTCGGCGAGCCGATGGACTTCTCCCGCTATGCGGGCATGGAGCGGGAGAAGGCCGTCCTGCGCGCCGTGACCGACGAGATCATGTACGCGATCCTGTCGCTGTCCGGGCAGGAGTACGTCGACCGGTACGCGGCCGACGTCAAGGCCGAGGAGGCGGAGCGGGCGGCGAAGGGCCGCAGGCTCCCCCGGCTGCCGCACCGCTAGACGCCGCTGTCTGCCCTGTCTGCCGTGTCTGCCCGGTCTGCCCTCGGCAGAAAGGCATGGCCCGGCGGGCGTGTGCGCGCCTACGGTCCCCGTATGACACGAGCCGTGGTGATCGGGGCGACGGGACAGATCGGACGAGTGGCCGTGGGGGCGCTGGCCCGCGACGGCTGGGAGGTGACGGCCGTCTCGCGCGGCGGCGGCCGCGACGCGGACTGGCCCGGGGAGGTACGGGTGGTGCGCGCCGACCGGGAGGACGACGCGGCGCTGGCCGCGGCGGTCGGCGACGGCTGCGACGTCCTGGTGGACACGGTGGCCTTCGGCACCGGGCACGCCCGGCAGCTGGTCTCCCTCGCCGGGCGGGTCGGGTCGGCGGTGGTGATCTCCAGCGTGTCGGTCTACGAGGACGCGAAGGGCCGGAACTTCGACACGCAGACCGAGCCCGGCGGCTTCCCCGAGTACCCGGTCCCGCTCACCGAGGAGCAGCGCACCGTCCGGCCGGGCGACGCCTCGTACAGCACCCGCAAGGCGGCGCTGGAGCGCGACCTGCTGGCCGCGGGCGACCGGCTGCCGGTCACGTTGCTGCGCGCGGGCGCGGTCCACGGGCCGCACTGCCGGACCCCGCGGGAGCTGTACTTCGTCAAACGCAACCTGGACGGCAGGCGCCGGCGCGTGCTCGCGTACGGCGGTGCGAGCCGCTTCCATCCGGCGAGCGTGCACACCGTCGCCGAGTTGATCCGGCTGGCCGCCCGACGGCCGGGGGCCCGCGTGCTCAACGCCGTCGACCCGGACGCGCCGACGGTGGCGGAGATCGCGGCGGCGATCGACGCGGTGACGGGCGTGCGGGCCGAGGACGTGCTGGTGGACGGGCCGCCGCCCGCGCCCGGGGTCGGTGACACGCCGTGGTCGGTTCCGGCGCCGGTGGTGTGCGACATGACGGCGGCCGAGCGGCAGTTGGGGTACCGCCCGGTGGTCCGGTACGCCGAGACCCTGCCGGACACGGTCGCCTTCCTCGAGGAGCGCCTCGCCGGACGGGACTGGCGGGAGGCGTTCCCGAAGATGGCGCAGGCCTACGGCGAACTCTTCGACTACGCGGCGGAGGACGCCTGGCTGGCCGCGCGGCCCGGCTGAGGGAACGGGAAGGGGGCGGCCGGTCGGACCGGCCGCCCCCTCGGGCCTTCTCCGCGGTGGTTACGGCTTGGGCGTGGCGTGCGGGGCGCAGGTCACGTCCCGGGCGTCCAGCTTGCCGGTGAGCAGGTAGGCGTCCACCCGTTCGTTGATGCACGGGTTGACCAGACCGGTGACGCCGTGGGAGCCGGCGTCCCGCTCGGTGATCAGGCGGGAGCCCTTGAACCGCTGGTGCAGTTCGACGGCGCCCTCGTACGGGGTGGCCGCGTCACGCTCGGACTGGACGATCAGCACGGGCGGGAGTCCCTTGCCGGTCTTCACGTTCAGCGGGGTCTGCTGCTTGACCGGCCAGGTGGCGCACGGCAGGTTCATCCACGCGTTGGCCCAGGTCATGAACGGGTGGTCGCGGTGCAGCCGGGTGTTGTCGCGCTCCCAGGTGCGCCAGTCGGTGGGCCACTTGGCGTCCGTGCACTCGACCGCCGTGTAGACGGCGTTGCCGTTCTCCGCGGAGGCGTTGCCGACGGTGTCGGACGGGTCCGGGGCGGCGGCGTCGACGAGGGCCTGGGTGTCGCCGGCGACGTACTCGCTGAAGACCGCCGCCGTGGAGGCCCACGCGGAGTCGTAGTACGGGGCGCTCTGGAAGAAGGAGATCAGCTCGGCCGGGCCGACGACGCCGCCGAGGGGCGCCTTCTCGGCGGTGGCGCGCAGCTTGAGCCACTGCTCCTGGACCTCGGCGCGGGTGTCGCCGAGGTGGTAGGTCGCGTCGTTCTTGGCGACCCAGTCCTGCCAGTCCTTCCAGCGGCCCTCGAAGGCGACGTCCTGGTCGAGGTTGGCCTCGTACCAGATCTTCTCGCGCGAGGGGTTGACGACGCTGTCGACGACCATTCGGCGCACGTGGTCCGGGAAGAGGGTGCCGTAGACCGCGCCGAGGTAGGTGCCGTAGGAGACGCCGAGGTAGTTGAGCTTCTTCTCGCCGAGGGCGGCGCGGATGACGTCCAGGTCGCGCGCGGTGTTCGGCGTGGTCATGTGCGGGAGCATCTCGCCGCTGCGCTCGAGGCAGCCCTCGGCGTACTCGGCGGCGAGCTTGCGCTGGGCGCGCTTGTCGGCCTCGGAGCGGGGCACCGGGTCCATCTTGGGCGCCTTGACGAACTCCTGCGGGTCGACGCAGGAGATGGGCGCGGACCTGCCGACGCCGCGCGGGTCGAAGCCCACGAAGTCGTAGGCCTCGGCGATGTCGGCCCACACCGCGCTCTTGCCGGTGACGCGGGCCGGGAAGCGCAGGCCGGAACCGCCGGGGCCGCCCGGGTTGTAGAGGAGCGCGCCCTGGCGCTCGGACTCGGTGCCGGTGTTGCCGATGCGGTCGACGGCGAGCTTGATCTGCTTGCCGTACGGCTTGGCGTAGTCGAGCGGCACGGTGACGTAGCCGCACTGGATGGGCTTGGGCAGGTTCCAGTCGGCGGGGCAGTCCTGCCAGTCGACGCCGGCCTTCGCGGCGCGGGCCGCGGCGATGGCGGCGCCGCGGGCCTCGCGGTCCCAGCCCTGTCCGTGGCCCCGGCCGGTGGCCGGGCTGGCGTCGGCCGCCGGTGCCGCGACGGCGCCGGCTATCAGCGTGGCGGTGACGAGAGCTCCGGCCGAGCCGAACGCCGCGGCTCTCCGGTGCAGCCTGGTCTTCCTCAAGTGGCCCTCCCCGTAAGTGGATCGACACGTACGGGGATCCTCGCGGCTGTGCACTCCCCGAGAACAGGGCCGCCACCACTTCTTTGCCAATCCGATAAACGGATAAGCCTGTCCGAGGGGCGGAGCGGTTCAGTCCAGGAGGGCCAGCGCCTCGTCCAGCAGCCGCCGCAGCCGCAGCGCGTCCGGCGCCACGGCCGTCACCAGCGCGGCCGGTCCGGCGAGCGGCATGACGGCCGCGCCCTCCCCGACCACGCGGGCGGCCGGCGGCGCGGTCGCGAACGACGGCCGGACGACGACCACCTGGCCGACGGCACGGTGACCGGCCAGCCCGGCGGGACCGTCCCAGCCGCCCGGGGCGCCGGGTCCGCAGGACAGTTCCTGGTCGAGGACGAGGCGGCCCGCGACCCGTACGGCGAGACGGCTGGTGAGCCGCCCCGGTTCCTCTCCGAAGCGCCCGAGCACCTGTTCCTCACGCAGCACGAGCCGGGCCGTGGGCGCGAGGTCGACGCGGGTGGTCACGTGCAGGTCGCTGCCGTTCGCGGAGATCAACTGCTCGGGAGCCCAGTGCAGTTCGGCGTCGTCGGCGACGGTGAGCCGGACGTCGTAGCGGGCCTCCGCCTCGTCCTGGCCCGGCAGGGCGAGGGTGGCGGCGGCGGAGCCGATCCGCAGCCTGGCGCCCTGCACCGCCTCGGCACTCACCGTGAAGCGGTCGCCGCCGAGCGGTCCGCTCATCGCGCCGACCAGCATCACCCGGGCCTCGTCCCCACTCCCCCGGGTCCGCCGCACCGCGAGGGGCCCTTCGCCCTCCAGCACGGGCAGGCGGGTGCCGCCGTGTCCGTCGCCGCGGGCGAGGATCCGCGCCCGCGCCCGGACGCCGCCCGGCGCCCTCACGCCGTCCACGCGGCGAGCCGGGCGCGCACCCAGTCGACGGCCTCCCCCGCGCCCGCCCCGCTCCTGAGCGACTGGAGGACGACGGGCAGTTCGCCGCGCTGCGCCTCGGCGTCGGCGGCCATCCGCGCGAGGTCGGCGCCGACGTACGGGGCGAGGTCGGTCTTGTTGACGATGAGCAGGTCGGCGGTGGAGACACCGGGGCCGCCCTTGCGCGGGACGTCGTCGCCGCCCGCCACGTCGATCACGAAGATCTGGGCGTCGACGAGTCCCCGGGAGAAGGTGGCGGTGAGGTTGTCGCCACCGGACTCCACGAGCACCAGGTCGAGCGGCCCGACCTCGTCCTCCAGGTCCTCGACGGCCTCGAGGTTGGCGGAGATGTCGTCCCGGATCGCGGTGTGCGGGCAGGCGCCCGTCTCGACGGCGCTGATCCGCTCCGGCGGCAGCACCGCCTCGCGGAGCAGGAACTCGGCGTCCTCGCGCGTGTAGATGTCGTTGGTGACGACGGCGAGGGAGAGTTCGTCGCGCAGGGCGCGGCAGAGGGCGGCGACGGTGGCGGTCTTGCCGGACCCGACGGGGCCGCCGAGCCCGATGCGCAGCGCGCGGCGGCTCCCGTCGGGCCGCCGGGCGTCGGCGGACACGGCGGCGGGTCCGTCGTGGTGGTGGTCGAGGTGCATGGTGACTCCTGGGGTCGGCTCTCGGCCCGTCCGGTGTTCGGGGACGAGGCCGTCCGGGTCGAACGGGGGTTCCAGGGGGTGGAGCCCCCGGGGTCGGGAAAGGGAAGGGACGGCGGGGCGGGAACCCGCTACGAGGCGAACAACCGCACGGCCCAGGCGGCATGCGCCTGTGCCCCGATCTCGAGCAGCGGCGCGGACCGCGCCGGCAGCGCGTCCGCCCCCTCGCTCACGGCCAGGTGCGCCGCCTCCACGGCGTCCTGGGCCACGCGGTCCACCTCGGGCGCCAGCCGCGCGAGGACGGCGGTGGCGTCGAACGGGTCGAGGCCGAGCAGCCGGACGACCGCGGTCGCCGGTCCGCTCACCCCTTCGTAGGCGGAGCAGTACGCCGCGTCCAGGGGCCCGAGCCCGGCCGCGCGGGCGGCGAGGCCGAGGACGACGGGCTGGTGGGCGCCCTTGGGGAAGCGTCCGGCCAGTGCGTCGAGTCCGGGGTCCGGCCAGGTGGCGCGGGCGGCCCGCATGAACTGCCGGCCGAGCCTGCGCGCCACCGTCCGCAGGGCGGGCGACGGTGTGCGGGCGTCCGCGGCCCGGTCGAGTTCCCCGGGGTCGACGCCGAGGGCCGCGGCCGCCGCGAGGGCCGCCGTCACGGCTCCGCTCGTGTGCAGCCGCCCCCGGCAGAACTCCTCCAGGCTCGCGGCGTCGGTGATGCGTCCGGCCTTGACGGCGGCCTCGGCCCCGCCGGAGTGGGCGTGCCCTCCGGCGGGGAAGCGGCCGTCCGACAGGACGAGCAGTGCTGCGCGGCTCACGAGGGCACTCAGAACAGGAAGTACCGCTGTGCGAGCGGCAGTTCCGTGGCCGGTGCGGGTTCGACGAGCTCGCCGTCGATGGTCACCGCGAAGGAGTCCGCGGCGACCTCGACCCGCGGCAGGGCGTCGTTCTCGCGCATGTCGGCCTTGGTGCGGCCGCGGGTCGAGCGGATGGGGACGAACTCCTTCCCGAGTCCGAGGCGTTCCGGCAGCCCGTCCTCGATCGCCGCCTCGGCCACGAAGTTCAGCGAGTTCATGGCCGGTGCCCTGCCGAGGGCGCCGTACATCGGGCGCGGCAGGACGGGCTGCGGGGTGGGGATGGAGGCGTTGGCGTCGCCCACCTGCGCGTGGACGATCTGGCCGCCCTTGAGCACGACCTGGGGCTTCACGCCGAAGAACGCGGGCTCCCACAGGACCAGGTCGGCGAGCTTGCCGGACTCGACGGAGCCGACCTCGTGCTCGATGCCCTGGGCGACGGCGGGGTTGATGGTGTACTTGGCGACGTAGCGGCGCGCGCGCCGGTTGTCGGCGCGGGTGTCGCCGGACAGGAAGCCGCGTCGTCGCTTCATCACGTGCGCGGTCTGCCAGGTCCGCAGGACGACCTCGCCGATGCGTCCCATGGCCTGGGAGTCCGACGACATGATGGAGATGGCCCCCATGTCGTGCAGGACGTCCTCGGCCGCGATGGTGCTCGGCCGGATGCGCGACTCGGCGAAGGCCAGGTCCTCGGGGACGGCCGGGTTGAGGTGGTGGCAGACCATCAGCATGTCGAGGTGTTCCTCGACGGTGTTGACGGTGTGCGGCCGGGTCGGGTTGGTGGACGCCGGCAGCATGTTCGGCAGCGACACCGCCGTGATCATGTCGGGTGCGTGGCCCCCGCCGGCGCCCTCGACGTGGAAGGCGTGCAGGGTGCGTCCCGCGACCGCGTCGAAGGTGTCGCCGACGAATCCGGCCTCGTTCAGGGTGTCCGTGTGGACGGCGAGCTGGACGCCGGACTCCTCGCACACGTCCAGACAGGCGGAGATCACGGCGGGGGTGGCGCCCCAGTCCTCGTGGATCTTGAAGCCGAGGATGCCGGCGCGCAGTTGGTCGCGCATCGACTCCTTGGACGTGGTGCTGCCCTTGCCGAGGAAGCCGATGTTGACGGGGCTCGACTCCAGGGCCGCGTACATCCGCGCGAGGTGCCACGAGCCGGGGGTGACCGTGGTCGCCTTGCTGCCCTCGGCCGGGCCCGTGCCGCCGCCGATGAGGGTGGTGACGCCGGAGGCGAGGGCCTCGTCGACGATGCCCGGCGCGATGAAGTGGACGTGTGTGTCGATGCCGCCGGCGGTGACGATCCTGCCGTTGCCCGCGATGATCTCCGTCTCGGGCCCGATGACGAGTTCCGGGTGGACGCCGTCCATGGTGTCCGGGTTGCCGGACTTGCCGATGCCGGTGATGCGGCCGTCGCGGATGCCGATGTCGGCCTTGACGATGCCCCAGTGGTCGATGATCACCGCGCCGGTGATCACGGTGTCGGGGGCGCCCTCGGCGCGGGTGGCGCACGACTGGCCCATGGACTCGCGCAGCACCTTGCCGCCGCCGAAGACCGCCTCGTCGCCGGAGCGGCCGGGGCCGCCGGAGCGGTCCTCCTCGATCTCGACGAAGAGGTCGGTGTCGGCCAGGCGGATGCGGTCGCCGGTGGTCGGGCCGAACAGGTCGGCGTAGGCGGCGCGGGACAGTTCAGGCATCGAGGGCACCTCCGGTCGCGCCGCGCAGCCCCGCGACGACGCGGGCTCCCGCGAGGGGGATCAGCTCCACGTCGACCGGGATGCCGGGCTCGAACCGGACGGCGGTGCCGGCGGCGATGTCCAGCCGCTTGCCGTGTGCCGCGGCGCGGTCGAAGTCGAGACCGGGGTTGGCCTCGGCGAAGTGGTAGTGGGAGCCGACCTGGACGGGCCGGTCGGCGGTGTTGAGCACGGTGAGGCGGGTGGTCTCGCACCCCTCGTTGAAGACGACCGGCTCGTCGGCGAAGAGGATCTCTCCGGGAATCATGGTGTCGTTCCCGTCAGACGATCGGTTCGTGGACGGTGACGAGCTTGGTGCCGTCGGGGAAGGTCGCCTCGACCTGCACGTCGTGGATCATCTCGGGAACGCCCTCCATGACCTCGTGACGCCGGATCAGCTCGCGGCCCGACGCCATGAGCTCGCCGACCGTGCGGCCGTCGCGGGCGCCCTCGAGGATGTGCGAGGTGATCAGCGCGACGACCTCGGGGTGGTTGAGCTTCACACCTCGCGCGCGGCGCTTCTCGGCCACGTCCGCGGCCACATGGATGAGCAGTCTCTCCTGCTCGTGCGGGGTCAGTTGCACGTACCACCTCACAGGACATCACGCCGGGACCGGACGGTCCGGCTTCCGCGTCCACCGCGGCGGCTCCAGGTGTAACACACGGAAAGTAACCTGAACGCACCGCCGCCGTTCAGGAAACCGCAGGTGGAAGGGGGTGCAGAGGAAGGCTGCGGCACTTCCGCCCCGTCGCACGGTCTTGACCGACTGATTACCGGTTTGACCGATCGATTACCGGTGCCCGGCGGCGGACTTCCGCATGCCCGCGATCCCCGGGCACCACCGCCGTCCGCAGGACGACCCGGGGGCCGTGTCCGGCACACCCACCGCCGCACGGGGGACGGGACCGGCCGAACGGCGTACCCCCTTTCGGCGTAGGAACACCATGGATTTCCGGCCCTCCTCGCTTGCGCGATCCCCGCGCCCGAATGGCGGAATCTTTCATTCCCCCGCTGGTCCCGGGGTCGTCACGGCAGTCGACGGAGAGGCCGGACACCGACATGTCCACCCGAACGGCCGAGTGGTGAGTAACCACACAACATCCCGGTTCCGTTGGGATTTTCCGACTTCCGTGAGACAAGATCCATGACTGACGACAAGCCCCCGCCGCAGCGGTGGGGCGGTCCGGGCGGACGCCGAGTCCTGCCGCCGCCCGGACGACCGGTCGACAGGAGTGGATCGGCAGGAGTGGAGGACCCGAGCACGACGGGTCGCCGGAACGGACGCCTTCGCGACAGGCGCCGGGCCGAGCAGCCCTTGGGGTGAAGCCGCACTCGTGCGGCCGGGCAACTTCGCCAGCCCGAATCCGACAGGTCATCCTTCACAGGCGGCTGACGAAGGGTTGCGCATGACTGCGCTCAATCGTGTCCCGTCGCTGATGGCCCGTGCCGGTACGGCCTCGGCCCTGACCATCGCCGCCGTGGGCGGCTCCCTCGTGGTTCCCGGCGCCTCCTCCGAGGCCGCCGCGGCGAGCCACGCGACGAAGGCCCTCAGGATCGCGGCCTCCAAGAAGGGCTCGCCCTACGCGTGGGGCGCCACCGGACCGTACCGGTTCGACTGCTCCGGACTGACGCTGTACTCGTTCAAGAAGGCCGGCAAGAAGCTGCCGCGGACCGCCGCGCAGCAGTACAACAAGACCCGGCACATCTCCGCCAGGAGCCGCAGGGCCGGAGACCTCGTGTTCTTCCACTCGGGCCGGAGCGTGTACCACGTCGGCATCTACGCCGGGAAGGGCAAGATCTGGCACGCCCCGAAGACCGGGGACGTGGTGCGGCTGCAGAAGATCTGGACGAGCAACGTCTGGTACGGCCGGGTGAAGTGATCAGCCCGGGGCGGCGCCGGCGTCCTGACGCGCCGTCACCGTCCCGGGTGCGTGACACGGTGCTCAGCGGTTGACCGCCACGGTATGGCCGACCACCGCCGCTGCACCGCGCGCAAGGAGACACCGCTGGAGCGCGCCGACCGCAACTTCGTCGAGCTGCTCCAGGAACTGCGCGTCACCCGGACCGGCGTGCAGGTCCTCTTCGTCTTCCTGCTGTCCCTGGCCTTCACGTCGCGCTTCCCGGAGCTCGACACGGTCCAGCGCGTCGTCTACGTCACCACGCTGCTGTTCGCGGTGCTCGCCGCGACGCTGTTCACGGCCCCGGCCGCGCTGCACCGCTCCCTCTTCCAGCACGGCGCCAAGGAGCGCATCGTGCGGGTGTCCTCGCGGCTCGCCACGCTCGGCCTGGGCGTGCTGGTGCTCGCGTTCACCGGCTCGGTGATGCTCGTGGTCGACGTGACCACCGGACGGACCGGCGGAGCGGCCGCCGGTGCGGCGACCCTGCTGGTCCGCCTCGGCCTGTGGTGGCTGCTCCCCCGCCTGGTCCGGCGGGCCCACCTGGCCGGTGGACACCGCGCCGCCGAACGGCGTCCGGCGGCGGAACCGGCCGCCGGGGCCCGGGAGGAGGCGGTGCGGAGCCGCACGGCGCGGCGCTCGCCGTCCGTCACGCGCCGGGTGCCGTCCACGCCTCACCGCTGAGGCTTCCGCTGCCCCACGGCCTCGCTCCGGGGACGGCCCACGGCCGTGACCGGCTCGGCGGGCGCCGACGGGCCCGGTGCCCTCCAGGGCAGTTCGATGGAGACGGTCTTGCCGCCCTCGCGCGTGGGCCGCACCCTCAGCCTGCCGCCGCACTCCGCCGTCAGCCAGCGGACGATCACCATGCCCCGGCCGTTGTCCTGCTGCACGGCGGCGGGCAGGCGCTTGGGGAAACGCGGGTGGCTGTCCGTGACGCCGACGCACAGCCGTTCGTCACGGTCGAGCACGAGGTCCACCGTGAAGGTCGGTGACTGCCCGAGCGTGTGCTGGACCGCGTTGGTGGCCAGCTCGGAGACGATGAGCCGGACGGTCTCGGACACCTCCGCGTCCGCGGGCAGACCCCACTCCGCCAGAGTGCCCACCACATAGGTGCGCGCGGCGGCCACCGAGGCGGGATCGCTCGGCAGAGTGACGGATGCTTCCAGATGGTCTGCCATGGCGACGTCGTCCCTTTCCCACGGGACCGCAGCCCGACACGGAGCGGACGGTTCGAGTACGGTCCCGGACTGGTGCTTCGCCGCCAGACTGCCACCCTCACCCGGTGCGGAGCGGCGATCCACCAAGATATGCATATATCTGTCGCTCGAAGCGGTGAACTCTGCGACGACAGACCGTATGCGCGCGCCTCGACGGGAGTAAAGGAGTGGCCCATGCAGCACGGTCCGGTGGTGCGCCGCCGAAAGCTGGGTGCGGAACTGCGCGCCCTGCGCACGTCGGCGGGGATCACCAGCGGCGAGGCGGCCCGGCTGGTGGGCTGGCACCAGTCGAAGATCAGCCGGATCGAGACCGGGACGAGCGGGGCGAAACCGGCCGACGTGCGGTTACTGCTGGACGCCTACGGCGTGGACGACCGGGAACTGCGGGAGCTGCTGGTGGTGCTGGCGGGCTCCGACGACACGGGCGGCCGGCACCACTGGTGGCACGCCTACCGCGGGGTACTGCCGCCGACGTACCGGGACTTCATCAGCCTGGAGTCGCAGGCGAGCGCGATGCGCACCCTGGAGACCACCGTCGTGCCCGGACTGCTGCAGACCCCGGAGTACGCCCGCGCGGTCACGCGGGCCGCGGTGGACGGGCTGTCGGAGGAGCGGCTGGACACACTGGTGGAGGTCCGGCTGGCCCGGCAGGACGTGCTGCGGGCCGATCCGCCGCTGGAGCTGAACGCGGTCCTCGACGAAGCGGTGCTGCGCCGGGAGGTGGGCGGGCCGGGGGTGATGGCCCGGCAGCTGACCCGGCTGGTGGAGGCCGCGCGGCTGCCCCACGTCCGGCTCCAGGTGCTCCCGTTCACCGCCGGGGCGCACATCGGCGTCACCGGTCCTTTCGTCATCTTCTCCTTTCCGAGCACTTCTGATCTCGACGTGGTTGTTCTCGACCACTTGACGAGTAGCCTCCATCTCGAGCGGAAAGAAGACCTAGAGGCCTACACCGAGGCCTTCGACGCCCTCCTGCTCCATGCCCTTTCGCCCGAGGACTCGTTGGACTACATCGCCGCGACAGCGGCCGGCGCGTAAGGAGGCACCACATGTCCGCACTTCCTCGGAAGACCCCCACGAGTACCGATCTGCGCGGTGTGCGATGGCTGCGCAGCAGCTACAGCACCGGAGCCAACAACTGCGTGGAGACCGCACGGCCGTCGGCCGGCCCCTGGGCCGGACTGCTCGCCGTGCGCGACTCCAAGGACCCGGCCGGGCCCGCGCTGCTCTTCTCCCCGGGGAGCTGGGCGTCGTTCACGGCCGCGATCCGCCGCGGCCGGCCACGCTGATCCGACCGGGCACCGCGCGACGCACGGCCGTGCCACGCCGACTCATGGCCGCGTTTCGCCGATCACCCGTACAGCGCGTTCGATCTGTTCCCCGGAGAGGTCCGCGCGGGCGGTCAGCCTGAGCCGTGAGATGCCGTCGGGCACCGACGGAGGGCGGAAGCAACCCACGGACAGGCCGGCCGTCCGGCAGTCGGCCGCCCACCGGACGGCCGCCTCCGGGGAAGGGGCGCGCACCGAGACCACCGCGGCGTCCGGACGTACCGCTTCCAGACCCGCGGCGGTCAGGCGTGCGTGCAGCTCGGCCGCCACCGCGCGCGCCCGGGCCGCCCGTTCGGGCTCACGGCGCAGCAGGCGCAGAGCGGCGAGGGCCGCGCCCGTCGCCGCGGGGGCGAGCCCCGTGTCGAAGATGAAGGACCGTGCCGTGTTGACGAGGTGGTCGATCACCCGGGCGGGGCCGAGCACGGCACCGCCCTGGCTGCCGAGCGACTTGGACAGCGTGAGCGTCACGACGACGTCGTCGGCGCCCGCGAGCCCCGCCGCGTGCGGGGCGCCCCGGCCGCCCTCGCCGAGGACCCCGAGGCCGTGGGCGTCGTCGACGACCAGCCCGGCGCCGTGCTCCCGGCACGCCTCGGCGAGGGCGGCCAGCGGCGCGGCGTCGCCGTCCACCGAGAAGACCGTGTCGGAGACGACGACGGCGGTCCCGTCGTGCGTCGCCAGCGCCTTGCGCACCGCGTCCGGGTCGGCGTGCGCCACCACCTGGGTCGTGCCCCGGGCCAGCCGGCAACCGTCGATCAGCGAGGCGTGGTTGGCGGCGTCGGAGACGACGAGGGAGCCGTGCGGGGCGAGCGCGGTGACCGCGGCGAGGTTGGCCGCGTAGCCGGAGGAGAGGACGAGGGCGGCCTCGAAGCCGCAGAAGGCGGCCAGTTCGCGCTCGAGTTCGGTGTGCAGTTCGGTCGTTCCGGTGACGAGCCGGGAGCCGGTCGCGCCGCCGCCCCAGGCACGCGCGGCCCGCGCCGCTCCCTCGACCACCTCCGGATGCCGGGCGAGACCGAGGTAGTCGTTGCTCGCCAGGTCCAGCAGCGGCGAGTCGGCCGGACGGGGCCGCAGCGTCCGTACGAGACCGGACCGGCGGCGCGCCCCGGCCTGCTCGTCGATCCAGCCGAACGCCATGAGTCACCCTCCGGGGATTTTGTAGGCAGTGGACAGACACTAGCGGCACGACGGGTCGTCCGAGGTGTGGCGATACCCACACGACGATCTGTCACTGTTGTGCGAACTCTCCTTGGCCCCGGGCGGCCCCGTAGGACAGGATCGGCTCTCATGGATCTGCTGAACACGCTGGTGGACAAGGGGCTTCGGCGCGAGACGCCGACCCGCGAGGAGGCGCTGGCCGTCCTGGCCACGTCCGACGACGACCTGCTCGACGTGGTGACCGCGGCCGGCAAGGTGCGCCGTCACTGGTTCGGCCGACGGGTGAAACTCAACTACCTCGTCAACCTCAAGTCGGGCCTGTGTCCCGAGGACTGCTCCTACTGCTCGCAGCGGCTCGGCTCGAAGGCCGAGATCCTCAAGTACACCTGGCTCAAACCCGGCCAGGCCTCCGAGGCCGCCGCCGCGGGTGTGGCCGGCGGTGCCAAGCGGGTGTGCCTGGTGGCCAGCGGACGCGGCCCGACCGACCGGGACGTGGACCGCGTCTCCGAGACGATCAAGGCCATCAAGGACCAGAACGAGGGCGTCGAGGTGTGCGCCTGCCTGGGCCTGCTCTCCGACGGCCAGGCGGAGCGGCTGCGCGAGGCGGGCGCCGACGCCTACAACCACAACCTCAACACGTCCGAGTCGACGTACGGGGACATCACGACCACGCACACGTACGCCGACCGGGTGGACACGGTCAACAAGGCGCACGCGGCCGGGCTGTCCGCCTGCTCCGGGCTGATCGCGGGCATGGGTGAGAGCGACGAGGACCTGGTCGACGTGGTCTTCTCGCTGCGCGAGCTGGACCCCGACTCGGTGCCGGTCAACTTCCTGATCCCGTTCGAGGGCACCCCGCTGGCCAAGGAGTGGAACCTCACCCCGCAGCGGTGCCTGCGGATCCTGGCGATGGTCCGGTTCGTGTGCCCCGACGTCGAGGTGCGCATCGCCGGCGGCCGCGAGGTGCACCTGCGCAGCATGCAGCCGCTCGCCCTGCACCTGGCCAACTCCATCTTCCTGGGCGACTACCTCACCAGCGAGGGCCAGGCGGGCAAGGCCGACCTGGAGATGATCGCGGACGCCGGCTTCGAGGTGGAGGGCACCGACCGGGTGACCCTGCCCGAGCACCGCACGGCGGGCCGGGGCGGCTGCGGGCCGCACGAGGACGGCGGCTGCGGATCCCACGAGGGCGGCGGTGTCTGTGGTTCCGTCCCGGCCGAGGGCGGGTGCGGTTCCGCGACGGCCGCGGAACCGGCGGTCCCCGCGGGCGAGGCGCGCACCGATCTGGTAGCGGTGCGCCGGCGCGGCGCGGGAACCGACCTGGCGCCCAATGCCTGAGCCCGCGCTGACCGTGGACGCGCTGCTGGCCCTGGACCGGCAGCACGTCTGGCACCCGTACGGACCGATGCCCGGCCGGCAGGACCCGCTGGTGGTGGAGTCGGCGAGCGGGGTGCGGCTGCGGCTGGCCGGCACCCGGGACGAGCTGGTCGACGGGATGTCGTCCTGGTGGTCGGCGATCCACGGCTACAGCCACCCGGTCCTCGACGAGGCCGTGCGCGACCAGCTCGACCGCATGAGCCACGTCATGTTCGGCGGCCTCACCCACGAGCCCGCCGTGCGGCTGGCCAAGCTCCTGGTCGACATCTCGCCCGACGGGCTGGAGCACGTGTTCCTCGCCGACTCCGGCTCGGTGTCGGTCGAGGTCGCGGTCAAGATGTGCCTGCAGTACTGGCGCTCGCTGGGCCGCCCCGCCAAGCAGCGGCTGCTGACCTGGCGCGGCGGCTACCACGGCGACACCTGGCACCCCATGTCCGTGTGCGACCCCGACGGCGGCATGCACGACCTGTGGAGCGGCGTCCTGCCCCGCCAGCTGTTCGCCGACGCCCCTCCCGCGGAGTACGACGACGCCTACGCCGCGCACCTGTCGTCGATGATCGAGCGGCACGCCGACGAGCTGGCCGCGGTGATCGTCGAACCGGTGGTGCAGGGCGCGGGCGGCATGCGGTTCCACTCCCCCGCCTACCTGCGGGTGCTGCGCGAGGCGTGCGACGCGCACGACGTGCTGCTGGTGTTCGACGAGATCGCCACCGGCTTCGGACGCACCGGTGCCCTGTTCGCCGCCGAACACGCGTCGGTGACACCGGACGTGATGTGCGTGGGCAAGGCGCTGACCGGCGGTTACCTGACCATGGCCGCCACCCTGTGCACCGCGCGCGTCGCCGACGGCATCTCCCGGGGCGAGGTGCCGGTGCTCGCCCACGGGCCCACCTTCATGGGCAACCCGCTCGCCGCCGCCGTCGCCTGTGCCTCCGTCGAGCTGCTGCTCGGCCACGACTGGCGCGCGGAGGTCAAGCGCATCGAGGCCGGCCTCACCGAGGGGCTCGCCCCCGCCGCCGCCCTGCCGGGCGTGAGCGACGTGCGGGTGCTCGGGGCGATCGGCGTCGTCCAGCTCGACCACCCGGTCGACATGCGGGCCGCCACGGCGGCGGCCGTGCGCGAGGGCGTCTGGCTGCGCCCGTTCCGCGACCTGATCTACACCATGCCGCCCTACATCACCGGCGACACGGACATCGCCCGCATCACCCGCGCGGTCCGCGCGGCGGCGAAGGAGGGATGACACATGCCGGTACTGGTGATCACCGGGACGGGCACCGAGGTGGGCAAGACGGTCACGACCGCCGCCGTCGCCGCGGCGGCGCTGGCGGCCGGCCGGTCGGTGGCCGTGCTGAAGGCCGCTCAGACCGGCGTACGGCCCGACGAGCCCGGGGACGCCCAGGAGATCGCGCGTCTGGCGGGCGCCGTGACGGCGGCCGAGGTCGCCCGCTACCCCGAACCGCTGGCACCCGCCACGGCCGCGCGGCGGGCCGGGCGGGCGCCGGTGCGTCCCGGGGAGGTGGCGGAGGCCGCGGCCAAGCTGGCCACCGAGCACGATCTGGTGCTGGTCGAGGGGGCCGGCGGGCTGCTCGTCCGGTTCGACGAGGCGGGCGGGACGCTGGCGGACGTCGCGGCCCTGCTCGGCGCACCGGTGCTCGTGGTGGCGTCGGCGGGACTCGGCACCCTGAACACGACCGAGCTGACCGCCCGTGAACTCGCGACGCGGGGGCTGGAGTTGACGGGCGTGGTGATCGGCGCCTGGCCCACGGAACCGGACCTCGCCTCGCGCTGCAACCTCGCGGACCTGCCGGACGTGTCCGGGGCACCGTTGCTCGGCGCCCTGCCCGCCGGGGCGGGTGCCCTCGCACCGGCCGCCTTCCGGTCGGCGGCGCCGCACTGGCTGGCCCCCCGCCTGGAGGGCACGTGGGACGCGGACGCGTTCCGCCGCCGGGAGGCCCCCTGAACGACCGCCGGCCGGACCACCGCGCGCACGTGGCGTGCCGACGGGCGGGTGCGCGGTGCTCGGGCGGGGGACAATCACGGTGAGGCGCCACCTCGTGAGGGAGGTCCCATGCCGCTGCGATCCGCCCGTTCCCGCGCAGTGCCCCCGGACGCCGTGCACCATCCGCTCTTCGCCCGCTGCTACGCCCGGTTCAGCACGAGCGCCGAGACCCGGACGGGCATGGCGCGGGTGCGCGAGCGGCTGCTCGTCGGGCTGTCCGGGCGGGTGATCGAGATCGGCGCGGGCAACGGCCTGAACTTCGCGCACTACCCGGGCACCGTCTCGGAGGTCGTCGCCATCGAACCGGAGCGTTCCCTGCGGCGGCTGGCCGTGGACGCGGCGCTGCGGGCCCAGGTGCCGGTCGACGTGGCGCCGGGTACGGCGGAGGCGCTGCCGGTCAAGAGCGAGGCCTTCGACGCGGCCGTCGTGTCGCTGGTGCTGTGCAGCGTCCGGGACGTGCCGCGGGCCCTCGGGGAACTGCGGCGGGTGCTGCGTCCCGGTGGTGAGCTGCGGTTCTTCGAGCACGGGCGGGGCGGCGGACGGGTGATGACCTTCACCCAGCGGGCGCTGGACCGGACGGTGTGGCCGTCGCTGGCCGGCGGCTGTCACGTGTCCCGGGACCCGGTCGCCGCGCTGCGGGACGCCGGGTTCGCCCTGGGCCCGTACCGGCGGATGCTGATGCCGGAGAACGGGCCGGCCCTGCCGGTGTCGTACTGCGTCCTCGGTACGGCCTGGCGACCGCCCGGAAGTGACGCCTAGCCGTGGTGCGCGGGCGTCCCACGCTCCACCGGCGCAGTTCCTGACCGGTGCCGGAACGCCGGTAGGGGCGAGGGCGGCGGCCGCGGTGCGCCGGTGATCGACTCGTCGGGACCGAGGACAACCGTGTGCGAGGAGGGTTCATGTCACGTCCGTTCCGTTTCGGCGTCAACCTGACGGTCTCCGCCGCGGCCGCGGAGTGGAGCGAGAAGTGCCGGCGGGCCGAGGAGCTGGGCTACGACGTCGTCCTGGTCCCGGACCACCTCGGCACGGTGGCCCCGTTCCCGGCGCTGGTCGCGGCGGCCCGGGCCACCGAGCGGCCGCGGGTGGGCACGTTCGTGCTCAACGCGGGTTTCTGGAACCCGGTGCTGCTGGCCCGGGAGGTGGCGACCACGGACGCCCTCACCGGCGGGCGCCTGGAGCTGGGGCTCGGCACCGGCTACGTGCGGGCGGAGCACGACACGGCGGGGCTGCCGTTCGGCTCGCCGCGCGAGCGCGTGGATCATCTGCGGCGCACCGTGGAGGAACTGCGACGGCTGCTCGGCGACGAGGAGCACCGGCCGCGGCCGGTGCAGCGGCCCGGGGTGCCGCTGCTCATCGGCGCCAACGGCGACCGGATGCTGGAGCTGGCCGCCCGGCACGCCGACATCGTCGCGTTCACGGGCGCGCGTACGGTGCCGGGGAGCACGACGGGGCGGCTCGCGCCCCTCACGGTCGAGGAGCTGGACGAGCGCGTCGCCCGCTACGGAGAGACGGCGGCGGGGCGCGGGGAGCCGGCGGAGCGGAACCTGCTCATCCAGACGGTGGTCGTCACCGAGGACCGCGAGGCCGCCCTCCGCCCCCTGCTGGAGCACGTGCCGCACCTGACCGCCGGCCAGGCGCTGGAGCTGCCCCTCGTGCTGCTGGGCACCCTGGAGGAGATCGCCGCGCAGGTGCGGGCGCAGCGCGAGCGGTACGGGTTCACGTACCTGACGGTGCTGGAGCCGTACATGGAGGCCTTCGCCCCGGTGATGCGGGCGCTGCGCGGCACCTGACGGTCCGCGCCGTCCGCATGCCGGAATCCTCGTTCGGCGCTCCACCGCGCGTGGTGGGATCACGGCATGGACGATCTTCGGATACGGGCCGCCGGGCCCGAGGACCTGGACGCCGTACTGGCCTTCTGGAGGGCGGCCGCGGAGGGGACGAGCATCAGTGACGACCGGGACGGCGTGGAACGCCTGGTCGCCCGCGACCCCGACGCGCTGATCCTGGCCGAGCGCGGCGACGCCCTGGTGGGCACGGTGATCGCCGGCTTCGACGGCTGGCGCTGCCATCTGTACCGGCTGGCGGTGCACCCCGGCCACCGCCGCCGGGGGATCGGCTCGGCCCTGCTGGACGCCGCGGAGGAGCGGTTCGCGCGGCTCGGCGGGCGGCGCGCGGACGCGATGGTGCTGGTGCGCAACGAACGGGCGCAGCATGCGTGGCGGGCCGCCGGGTACGCGCCCGAGGAACAGTGGCGACGCTGGGTCAAGCCCCTCGCCGACTGAAGGCGGCCCGACCGGGAGGCGGCCCGACCGAAAGGCGGTGAGCACCGGCGCATGAGCGAGTGTCCCGGCGCGCGACGTCGCGCGAACCTCCGCGTCCTGTCCGATCATGGAGCCGAGGTGACCCGATGACCGAAGTGCTCCTGCTGCTGGTGGCGATCCTGCTCTCGCTCGCGTGCGGCGCGTTCGTCGCGGCCGAGTTCTCGCTGACCACCGTCGAGCGCGGTGAGCTGGAGCGGGCCGCCGCGCGCGGCGAGCGGGGCGCGGCGAGCGCGTTGAAGGGTGTACGGAACCTGACGTTCCAGCTGTCCGGGGCGCAGCTCGGCATCACGGTCACCAACCTGGTGGTCGGCATGCTCGCCGAGCCGTCGGTCGCGGCGCTCCTCGCGGGTCCGCTGGAGGACGCCGGGGTGTCCCGTTCGACGGCCTCGTCGCTGGCACTGGTGCTGGGCACGGCCCTGTCCACGGTCTTCCTGATGATCGTCGGCGAGCTGGTGCCGAAGAACTGGGCGATCTCCTCGCCGCTGGCCGTCGCCAAGCGGGTGGGCGGTCCGCAGCGCTGGTTCAGCACGGCCTTCCGGCCCTTCATCACCCATCTGAACAACTCGGCCAACCGCGTCGTGCGCCGCCTCGGCGTGGAGCCGGCGGAGGAGCTCGCGTCCGCACGCGGGCCGCAGGAGCTGGCGGCGCTCGCCCGGCACTCCGCCAAGGAGGGCGCGCTGGAGCCCGACACCGCCGAACTGTTCGTGCGCACGCTGAACCTCGCCGACCTGACGGCGGAGAACGTGATGACCCCGCGCGTCCAGGTCGTCGCCCTGGACTGGCGGGCGACCTGCGAGGACGTGGCCAACGCGACGCGGGCGACCGGGCTTTCCCGGTTCCCGGTCTACCGGGACACCCTCGACGCGGTGGTGGGGACGGCCCACGTGAAGGACGTGCTGGCGGTGCCCGCCGAACGCCGGCCGCGGGTGCCGGTCGCCGAGCTGATGCGCGAGCCGCTGCTCGTCCCGGAGACGCTGACCGTGGACCGGCTCCTGGACCGGCTCTCCGGGCGTCGCACGATGGCCGTCGTCATCGACGAGTACGGCGGGACGGCGGGGGTGGCCACGCTGGAGGACATCGTCGAGGAGGTCGTCGGCGAGGTGCGCGACGAGCACGACCCGCACGAGATCCCCGAGCTGGACCCGGCCGGCACCGACGAGCGGGGCCGCGCGCTGTACCGGGCCGACGGCTCGGCCCGGGTGGACCGGCTCGCCCGCGTCGGCCTGCGCGTGCCGGAGGGCCCCTACGAGACGGTCGCCGGGCTGGTCGCGGCCCGGCTGGGCCGCATCCCCGCGGTCGGCGACACCGTCGACATCGGGGGCTGGCGGCTGGACGTGGTGGACGCGACGGGGCGCCGGGCCGCCAGGGTGCTGCTGTGCGCGCCGCTCGACGACGGCCCGACGGACGCCGACGAGGACGGGGAGGCCGGACGGTGACCGCCGTACAGCTGCTGATCGGTCTGGCGACGCTCGTCGTCAACGCGTTCTTCGTGGGCGCGGAGTTCGCGCTGATCTCCGTGCGCCGCAGCCAGGTGGAGCAGTACGTCGAGGAAGGGGCGGAGGGCGACCGGCGGGCGAGGAGCGTGCTGTGGGGTCTGGAGCACGTGTCCGCGCTGCTGGCGGCGGCCCAGCTCGGCATCACGCTGTGCACCCTGGTCCTCGGCATCGTCGCGGAACCGGCGATCGCGCACCTGCTGGAGCCGGTGTTCCACGCGGTGGGCGTGCCGTCGGGGGCGGGGCACGCGGTGTCCTTCGTGATCGCGCTGGTGCTGGCGACGTACCTGCACATGCTGCTCGGCGAGATGGTCCCGAAGAACATCGCGCTGGCCGAGCCGGTGCGCAGCGCGCTGCTGCTCGGGCCGCCGCTGGTGGGGCTGTCCCGCGCGCTGCGGCCGGTGATCTTCACGGTGAACGCCTTGGCGAACACGCTGCTCAAGCTGCTCAGGGTGGAGGCGAAGAGCGAGGTCTCGGCGACCTTCACGGACCGGGAGCTGGCCGAGATCGTCAAGGACGCCAGCGAGGCCGGGTTGATCGACGACCGCGCCCAGGAGCGCCTGCACGACGCCCTGGAACTGGGCCGCCGGCCGGTGCGGGACGTGGTGCTGCCGCTGGAACGCGTCGTGCACGCGCGCGTGGGCATCACGCCGGAGCAGTTGGAACGGCTGTCGGCCGCGTCCGGGTTCTCCCGCTTCCCGGTGGTGGACGACGGGCGGCGGATCGTCGGCTACCTGCACGTCAAGGACGCCCTGGACGCCTCCCCCCGCACCGCGCCGTTCCGGCTGCGGGACATGCGGCCCATCGCCCGGGTGCGGGAGGGCACGCCGCTGGACGACGTGCTCACGGCGATGCGCGGCAGCCGTACGCACCTGGCGGCGGTCCTGGGCTCCGACGGGCGGCTGGCGGGACTGGTGACCATGGAGGACGTGCTGCGGGAACTGTTCGGCCGACGGACCTGAACCGGCGTCCCGGCCCAGGGCGACCGACCGGCGGGTATGGAGTCGGGTTACCATCTTCGTCGCCATGCAGACGAACCCCACCCACACCAGCCTCGTCGCCGTCGGCGACTCCTTCACCGAGGGCATGTCCGACCTGCTGCCCGACGGTTCCTACCGGGGCTGGGCCGACGTCCTCGCGGCGCGGATGGCCGCCCGCACCCCCGGTTTCCGGTACGCCAACCTCGCCGTGCGCGGGAAGCTGATCGGACAGATCGTCGACGAGCAGGTGGACGTCGCGGCGGCCATGGGGGCCGACGTGATCACGCTGGTCGGCGGGCTCAACGACACCCTGCGGCCCAAGTGCGACATGGCCCGGGTGCGGGACCTGCTCACGCAGGCCGTGGAGCGGCTGGCGCCGAACTGCGAGCAGCTCGTGCTGATGCGCAGCCCCGGGCGCCAGGGTCCCGTGCTGGACCGGTTCCGGCCGCGCATGGAGGCGCTGTTCGCGATCATCGACGACCTCGCCGGGCAGCACGGTGCCGTGGTCGTGGACCTGTACGGCGCCCGGTCGCTGGCCGACCCGCGCCTGTGGGACGTGGACCGGCTGCACCTGACCGCCGAGGGCCACCGCCGGGTGGCGGAGGCCGTGTGGCAGACGCTGGGCTACGCACCCGAGGACCCCGACTGGCACGCGCCGGTCCCGGCGACGCCGCCGCCGGGCTGGCTCACGCGCCGCACCGAGGACGTGCGGTTCGCCCGGCAGCACCTGCTGCCCTGGATAGGCCGCAGGCTGACGGGCCGCTCGTCCGGCGACGGCCTGCCGCCCAAGCGCCCGGAGCTGCTGCCGTACGGGGATCCGGCGTGATCGTCCCCGGGTCCGGGCGGCGTTCGTAGCTTCCGACGAACAACCCCGCGGCGCCGACCTGCACGAATCGCCAGTAGAATCGGTCCACGTGACTTCCGCTCCCGCCAAGCCCCGCATCCCGAACGTCCTCGCCGGACGCTACGCCTCCGCCGAGCTCGCCACGCTCTGGTCGCCCGAGCAGAAGGTGAGGCTCGAGCGGCAGCTCTGGCTCGCCGTGCTGCGCGCCCAGAAGGACCTGGGCATCGAGGTGCCCGACGCCGCGATCGCCGACTACGAGCGCGTCCTGGACCAGGTCGACCTGGCCTCCATCGCCGAGCGCGAGAAGGTCACGCGGCACGACGTGAAGGCGCGGATCGAGGAGTTCAACGACCTCGCCGGGCACGAGCACGTGCACAAGGGCATGACCTCCCGCGACCTGACGGAGAACGTCGAGCAGCTGCAGATCCGGCTGTCGCTGGAGCTGGTCCGCGACCGCTCCGTGGCCGTCCTGGCCCGCCTCGGCAAGCTGGCCGGCGAGTACGGCGAGCTGGTCATGGCCGGCCGCTCGCACAACGTGGCCGCGCAGGCCACGACGCTGGGCAAGCGGTTCGCCACCGCCGCCGACGAGCTGCTCGTGGCGTACGGCCGGGTGGAGGAACTGCTCGGCCGCTACCCGTTGCGCGGCATCAAGGGTCCGGTCGGCACCGCCCAGGACATGCTGGACCTGCTCGGCGGGGACGCCGGCAAGCTCGCGGAGCTGGAGCGGCGGATCGCCGGGCACCTCGGCTTCTCGCAGGCCTTCACCTCGGTCGGCCAGGTCTACCCGCGCTCCCTGGACTACGAGGTCGTCACCGCGCTGGTGCAGCTGGCGGCGGCGCCGTCCTCGCTGGCGAAGACCATCCGGCTGATGGCCGGGCACGAGCTGGTCACCGAGGGCTTCAAGCCCGGCCAGGTCGGCTCCTCGGCGATGCCGCACAAGATGAACACCCGCTCCTGCGAGCGCGTCAACGGCCTGATGGTGGTCCTGCGCGGCTACGCGTCGATGACCGGCGAGCTGGCGGGCGACCAGTGGAACGAGGGCGACGTGTCCTGCTCGGTGGTGCGCCGGGTCGCGCTGCCGGACGCGTTCTTCGCCCTGGACGGCCTGCTGGAGACCTTCCTGACCGTGCTCGACGAGTTCGGCGCCTTCCCCGCCGTCGTGGCCCGCGAGCTCGACCGCTACCTGCCGTTCCTCGCCACCACCAAGGTGCTGATGGGCGCGGTGCGGGCCGGGGTCGGCCGCGAGGTCGCGCACGAGGCGATCAAGGAGAACGCCGTCGCCTCCGCGCTGGCGATGCGCGAGCAGGGCGCCGAGCGCAACGAGCTCCTCGACAAGCTGGCCGCCGACGAGCGCATCCCGCTGGACCGTGCCGGGCTCGACGCGCTGATGGCCGACAAGCTGTCCTTCACCGGCGCCGCGGCCGACCAGGTCGGCGTCGTCGTCGGCCGGATCGAGGAGATCGTCAAGCAGTACCCGGCCGCCGCGGGCTACACCCCCGGAGCGATCCTCTGACCCGCTTCACCCGGGCCGAGCTGGAGGCCGCCCGCGACCGTCTCGTACCGGACGTCGTCGCGGACGGTCTCCGCGTGCTGTTCTGCGGCATCAACCCCGGCCTGCTGTCGGCGGCGACGGGGCACCACTTCGCCCGCCCGGGCAACCGGTTCTGGCCGGTGCTGCACCTGTCCGGCTTCACACCGCGGCAGCTGAAGCCGTCGGAGCAGCAGGAGCTGCTGTCGTACGGCCTCGGCATCACCAACGTGGTGGCCCGGGCGAGCGCGCGGGCGGACGAGCTGGGTGCCGAGGAGTACCGGGAGGGCGGCCGGCTGCTGGCGCTCAAGGTGGAGCGGCTGCGGCCCCGTTGGCTGGCCGTCGTCGGTGTCACCGCGTACCGGGCGGCGTTCGACGACCGCAAGGCCCGGGTGGGGCCGCAGGAACGCACGATCGGGGGCACCCGGGTGTGGGTGCTGCCCAATCCCAGCGGTCTCAACGCGCACTGGACGGCCGCGACGATGGCGGAGGAGTTCGCCCGGCTGCGGGCCGCGGCGGACGCGGAGGCGTAGCCGGCCGGTCGCGGTCCGGTGGGCCGGCCGGTCACGGTCCGGTGGGCCGGCCGCCACCGACCGCGGGCGGAGCGGCGGCCGGCCCCCGGGTCAGGCGTCCCGGCGGCGCAGCCGCCAGGTTCCGGCGAGGAGGGCGGCCGCCGTCCACAGCGCGGTCACGGCGAGTCCCGTCCACGGCCCCGGGGTGCCGTCGTACCTCTGGTGGAGGACCACTTGGCCGGCCCTGTCCGGCAGGAATTCGACGGCGCCGCCGGCCGCGTCCCCGATGACGAAGGAGACGACGAGGATGAACGGGATCAGGACGGACAGGGTCACCACGCCGCTGCGGAACAGCGCGGTGAGACCGGCCGCGAACAGCGCCATCAGCGTGAAGTAGAGCCCGCAGCCCACGACGCCCCGCACCTGCTCGCCCACGGTGAGGCCGTCCGCGGCCCCGCCGAGGCCCGCGCGGGCCGCGAGCAGGGCGGCGAGGGCGGAGAGCAGTCCCACCGCGAACGTCGGTACGGCGACGGCGGCCAGCTTCGCCGCGAACCACCGTCCACGCCGGGGAACGGCGGCCAGGGAGACCCGGATCCCGTTCCCCTGGTACTCGGACGACACGGCCACGGCGCCGAACGCGATGGCGGCGATCTGACCGGGCACGGCCCCGGAGAGGGCCGTGAACAGCGGGTCGAAGTCCGGGTCCGAGGTGTCGGAGACCCCGGCCAGCGCGGAGAAGGCCGCGGTGACGGCGAACACGGCCGCCAGCGTGCCGCACAGCGAGCGCAGGGTGAGGACCTTGAGCGCCTCGGAGCGGAGCACGGGTGTGAAGAACGGCATGGTCAGGCCTCCTGTGACGGCGCGGGCTGCGCGGTGAACTCGGTCTCGGCGGCGGTCAGGTCCAGGTAGGCCTGCTCCAGGGTGCCCTCGTCCGGGGCCAGTTCGAGGATCGGGACGCCCGCCTCGGACACGGCACGGCCGATGTCCTCCACGCGCGCGTGGTCCACGGTCCAGCGGCCGTCGTCGTGCTCCACCGCGTCGTGGCCGTGCCGGGCGAGGACGGTCCTCAGGGCGGAGGGGTCCGAGGTGCGGATGCGCACGCGCGGGCGCACACGCGCGTCGATGAACTCCCGCATCGGGGTGTCGGCCAGCAGGCGGCCCCGGCCGAGGACCACCAGGTGGTCGGCGAAGGACGCGGTCTCGTTCATCAGGTGGCTGGAGACCAGGACCGTACGGCCCTCGGCCGCGAGCCGGCGCAGCAGCTGCCGGATCCAGATGATGCCTTCGGGGTCCAGCCCGTTGGAGGGCTCGTCCAGCATCACCACCCCGGGGTCGCCCAGCAGCGCGGCGGCGATGCCCAGCCGCTGGCGCATGCCCAGGGAGTACGTCCTCACCCGGCGGCGGGCCACCGAGGCGATGCCCGTCTCCTCCATCACCTCGTCGACCCGGCGCGCGGGGAGGCGGTTGCTCAGCGCGAGGACGCGCAGGTGGTCACGGGCGGTGCGCGAGCCGTGCGCGGCGTGCGCGTCGAGCAGGGCGCCGACGTGCCGCAGCGGCTCGTCGAGCGTCGCGTAGGGGCGCCCGCCGACGGTCGCGGCCCCGGACGTGGGCCGGTCGAGGCCGAGCACCAGCCGCATGGTGGTGGACTTCCCGGCTCCGTTGGGGCCGAGGAATCCGGTGACGCGGCCGGGGTGCACGGTGAAGGTGAGGTCGTCGACGGCTCGCCGGGTGCCGTACTCCTTGGTGAGGTTCTGGACGTCGATGCTGGTCATGGCAGCAGCGTGACGTCCGGTGAGGGGGCGGGTCCTCCCCCGCCGGTGGGCGGTGTCTCCCCCGTGCGGGGGATCGCGTGGTCGGTGGGCGCTGGGAGGATGGCGGCATGGCACGGTTCTGGCGCCCGCTGCTCAGTGGGGCGACGTACACGCGACTGCTGCACCTGTGGATACCGGTGGCGGCGTTCAGCGTGTGGATGTGGGTGGCGCCGGAGTCGCCGTGGGTGCCGGCGCTGGCGCTGGTCCCGGTCGGTCTGATCCCGGCCGTGCGGGTGGGCGAGGGCGTGCAGGCGCGGTTCATGCTGACGCCCGGGGAGACGGACCCGGGTTTCTCCGCGCGGCCGGCCACGAGCTGGCGGGACCGTCTGCGGACCGTGCTGTGGCTGGAGGTGCGCGTGGCCCTGGGGGTCCTCGCGGGGTTCGCCACGGTCTGGCTTCCGATCCTGTCGTACACGGCCGCCGAGTGCGTCACCGGTCCCGCGCCGGACGACGTGCCCCTGGTGGCGGGGGCGGGACCGCACTGGGCCTTCGCCCTGCTGGTCCCCGTCCCGCTGCTGCTCCTGTACGCGACGGTGGTCGGCCTCGGCGAGCTGGCCACCTTCCTCGCGCGCAGACTGCTCGGCCCGTCCGCCGCCGAGCGTCTCGCGGCCCTGGAGGAGCGCACCGAGCAGCTCCTGGAGCGCACCCGCATCGCCCGCGAGCTGCACGACTCCATCGGCCACGCCCTGACCGTCGCCGTCCTGCAGGCCGGGGCCGCCCGCGCGGCGAACAGTCCGGAGTTCACCGATCGGGCCCTGTCCGCGATCGAGGAGACCGGCCGGGCGGCCCTGGAGGACCTGGAACGGGTGCTCGGCGTGCTGCGGGAGGCGGATCGGCCGGTGAGCAGCCGGCCGACGCTCGTGGACGCCGACCGGCTGCTGGAGTCCGCCCGTGCCTCCGGGGCGAAGGTCGACGCCGAGCTGACGGGTCCTCTGGGGACCGTGCCGGGCCCCGTCTCGCGAGAGGGGTACCGCATCCTCCAGGAGGCGCTGACCAATGTGCTGCGGCACGCGGGGACGGTCCCCGTGCGGGTCCGGGTCCGGGTGGCGGACGGCGGTCTCGGTCTGGAGGTGCGCAATCCGCTGCCGGACGGGAAAGCGGAGCCGGGGCGCGGCAGCGGCCTGCGCGGCATACGCGAGCGGGCCGCGCTGCTGGGCGGGCGGGCGCACACGGGACCCGACGACGCCGGCGACTGGCAGGTCCGCGTCGAGCTGCCGTTGGGCTGATCTACGCTGGGCGGGTGCCGGTCAGAGTACTCCTCGTCGACGACGAGCCCCTCGTACGCGCGGGTCTGCGCGCCGTGTTGGAGGCACAGCCCGACATCGAGGTGGCCGGGGAGGCGGCCGACGGGGCGGCGGTCATCCCGCTGGTGCGGCAACTGCGGCCGGACGTGGTCGCCATGGACGTCCGCATGCCGCTGCTGGACGGCATCGAGGCGACGCGCGCGCTGCTGCGGACGGTGCCCGAACCGCCCAGGATCCTCGTGGTGACGACCTTCGAGAACGACGAGTACGTGTACGAGGCGCTGCGCGCGGGCGCCGACGGGTTCCTGCTGAAGCGGGCCCGGCCGGCCGAGATCGTGCACGCGGTGCGGTTGATCGCCGAGGGCGATTCGCTGCTGTTCCCCGCGTCGGTGCGGCGGCTGGCCGCCGAGTACGGCGACGGGGGCGGGAACCGTGCGGCCCGTGCCGAGCTGGAGCGGGCGCGGCTGACCGAGCGGGAGGGCGAGGTGCTGCGGCTGATGGCGCGCGGGCTGTCGAACGCGGAGATCGCCGCCCGGCTGGTCGTCGGTACGGAGACGGTCAAGTCGCATGTGAGCGCGGTGCTGGCGAAGCTGGGGGCGCGCGACCGCACGCAGGCGGTGATCACGGCGTACGAGTCCGGGTTCGTGGCCCCGGGCTGAGGCACGTCCGCGGACCGGGGACGGGCGGACCGGCGCTCGCCCGCGGGGAGCGGGCCGAGTACGATCCGGCGAACACGCGCTCGAGCTGGGAGGACGGACCTTGGCAGGCCTGACCGGCGGGGACCCGTCGCTGTTGCGGAGGATCAACTCCGCCGTGGTGCTGCACGCGTTGCGTGCCACGGACTGCGCGACGCTGACCGAGATCACCCGGGTGACGGGGCTGTCCCGGCCGACCGTCGAGGGCGTCGTCGAAGGGCTCATCGAGGCCGGTCTGGTCGTCGAGGCGGCCGCCGCCGATGTCGTGGCGCGGCGGCAGGGGCGGCCCGCGCGGAGGTTCCGGTTCCGGGCGGAGGCGGGGCATCTGCTGGGCCTGGAGATCGGGCCGCACCGGGTCGCCGCGCTCCTCGCCGATCTGGACGGGCGGGTGATCGGTGCCCAGGCGAAGGACGTCGAGGAGACCGCCCCGGCCGACGAGCGGCTGGAGCGGCTCCGCACCGCGGTCGCCGAGCTGCTGCGCCGGGCCGGTGTCGCGCGCGGGTCCCTGCGGGCCGTGGGGGCGGCCACGCCCGGGATCGTCGAGGCGGACGGCACGGTCCGGCTGAGCACCGCGCTGCCCGGGTGGACGGGGCTGCGTCTGGGCGAGCGGCTGCGGCGTTCCTTCAAGTGCCCGGTGCTGGTGGAGAACGACGCCAACGCGGCGGCGGTCGCCGAGCACTGGAAGGGGGCCGCCACCGACTCCGACGACGTGGTGTTCGTACTGGCCGGGCTGAGCCCCGGGGCCGGTGCGCTGATCGGCGGGCGGCTGCACCGGGGGTACGGCGGGGCGGCGGGCGAGATCGGCGCGCTGCACCTGCTGGGCCGGGACGTGACGCCGGAGACGCTGCTGTCCACCACCGGCCGGCCGCTGCATCCGCTGGACGAACAGGCGGTCGCCGAGGTCTTCGCCCAGGCGCGGGACGGCGACCAGCGGGCCCGTGCCGCCGTCGAGCGTTTCCTCCAGCGGCTGGTGCACGACGTGGCGGCGCTGGCGCTGGCCCTGGATCCGGAGCTGGTCGTCGTCGGCGGCTGGGCGGCCGGGCTGGACGGCGTGCTGGAGCCGTTGCGGCGGGAGCTGGCCCGCTACTGCCTGCGGCCGCCGCGGGTGACCCTGTCGCTGCTCGGCGAGGCCGCCGTGGCGACCGGCGCGCTGCGGCTGGCCCTCGACCACGTGGAGGAGCAGCTGTTCGCGGTGGAGGGCGCGACGGCCCGCCGCTGACCGCCGGCCGCGGGGCCTTCGGCAGTCCGGCCGGCCGTTCCGCCGCGGTCCCGGCGGGAGCCCGGTCCGGTCCCGGGTGTGCGGCCCGCCGCGCGGGGACCCGCCGAGGCGGGACCCGCGTCGCCGGCCGGACGTCAGGAGGCCCGGGTCTCCGGGCCGTGGTGGATCTCCATGTCGCCCGAGTCGCCGAAGGTCAGCCGGCAGGTGTCGGCGCGGTAGGTGGCGACGGAGAGCGCCGCGGTGCGGCCCCCGGCGAGGTAGCGCGTGGTGACGACCAGGACCGGCGCCCCGGGGAGGCGGTCGAGCTCCTTGGCGTCCTCGGCGCCGGCCGAGCCCAGCTCGACGGCGTTCTCCCGGTGCTCCAGCTCCAGCCGCTGCAGCTCGCGCAGCACGGCGCGTGCGCGTGCCGCACCGGACGGGGCGTCGATCGCGGTCAGGTCCGGCACCGACGCCGACGGGATGTAGAGCAGCTCCGCCGCGACGGGCCGGCCGTGCGTGACGCGGGAGCGGCGCACGGTGTGCACGGGCTCGTCACGGCCGGTTCCCAGGGCTTCGGCGACGGCCGCGGGCGGCACCGCGGCGAGGCAGTCGGCCGGCCTCCAGCCGTCGTCGCCGGTGCCGGGCCAGGCGTGCTGCCGGGGGCCGACGGCCACGCCCACGCGCGGCGGCGCGACGGTCGTGCCGACGCCGCGGCGGCGCTGGAGCCTGCCCTCCAGTTCGAGCTGCTCGAGGGCCTGGCGGAGCGTGGCGCGGGCGACGCCGAAGCGTGCGGCGAGGTCGCGCTCGTTGGGCAGGATCTCTCCCACCGAGAACTCCGAGTCCAGGGCCTCGCTGAGCATGGTCCTGAGGTGCCAGTACTTCGGCTCCGGTACCGATTCCAACTGCGTGGTCCCCACCCTGTCCTCCGCGATCGCCGTGGTCCGGCGGCGTTTTGGCGCCCTTGTTTATTAAAGGTTGTTGCAGTTCTCAGCGACGATAGGACGCCCCATCCCCTTGGTCAAGACCAATCCTCTCTCCGCCGCGCGTGGCGGGGGCGCGCGGCGGGGCGGTGTTCACGAGGTGTTCGTACGGGGCCGCGGGGGTGACACGACGGCGAAGCCCCCGTCGGGGACGGGGGCTTCGGCCTGGCCGGGCGTCGGGACGTCAGTCGATCGGCAGGTACCGCAGCTTGTCGGGGTTGCGGACGATGTACACCGACTGGACGCGCCCGTCGGCGATGTCCACCTGGACGACGAAGTCGGGCTTGCCCCCCGTGAGCACCAGCGCGGCCGGGCCGCCGTTGACCTCCAGGAAGCGCAGCGTGGCGCCCGGGTCGGTCTTGCGGGCGGCGCCGATGAGGAAGCGCGCCACCTTGTCGGAGGTCTCCAGCACGCGCAGCGGCGCCTTCGCCTTTCCGCCGCTGTCGCCGACCAGCCGGACGCCGGGGGCGAGCATGGCCATCAGCCCTTCGAGGTCGCCCTCGACCGCCGCGGCGAGGAACCGCTCGGTGAGGTCGCGGCGCTGGGCGGGGTCGACGTCGTAGCGGGGCCGGCGTTCGTCGACGTGCTTGCGGGCCCGTCCGGCGAGCTGGCGCACCGCGGCCTCCTCGCGCTCCAGCACGGCGGCGATCTGGGCGTACGGGTAGCCGAACGCCTCGCGCAGCACGAACACCGCCCGTTCCAGGGGCGACAGCGACTCCAGGACGACGAGGACGGCCAGGGAGACGGAGTCGGCGAGCACCGCCCGCTCGGCGGTGTCCGGCACCACGTCGCCGAAGTCGGTGGCGTAGGGCTCGGGCAGCCAGGGGCCGACGTAGGTCTCGCCCCGCGCCTTGATCTGGCGCAGCCGGTCGACGGCGAGGCGGGTGGTGACGCGCACCAGGTAGCCGCGCGGCTCGCGGACGTCGGTCCGGTCGTCCCGGGACCAGCGCAGCCAGGCCTCCTGGACCACGTCCTCCGCGTCGGCGAGGCGGCCCAGCATGCGGTAGGCGACGCCCAGCAGGACGGGCCGGTGCTCTTCGAAGACGTCGGTCGAGATATCGGTGCTCACCGTCCCATCCCAGCGGACGCGTCCGCCCGTGTCCAGGCGGAACAGCCGACGTCACAGGACCCGCACGGGACGGCGGCGACGAGGGGCTACCGATCGGTAGCCCTTACTGACAGGCTGTCCAGCAGCGCCGGCACCGTTCGCGCGCCGCCGGCACCGCGTGTCCCCGACCGACGAGGAGCCCCATGTCCGCGACGCTCTCCTTCACGGCCCCCACCCCGCACGGTCCGCACGACATCACCCTCGCCTACACGCGCGTGGGCGCCGGCGAGCCGCTGCTCCTGCTGCACGGCATCGGTCACCACCGGGAGGCCTGGGACCCGGTGATCGACATCCTCGCGACCGAGCGGGAGGTGACGGCCGTGGACCTGCCGGGGTTCGGCCGGTCGCCCGCGCTGCCGCACGGGCTGCCGCACGACCTGCCGACGACCGATGCCGTGCTCGGCTCCTTCTGCGCCGCCCTGGGGCTGGACCGGCCGCACGTGGCGGGCAACTCCCTGGGCGGTCTGCTGGCCCTGGAGCTCGGCCGGCAGGGCCTGGCGCGGTCGGTGACGGCCCTGTCCCCGGCCGGCTTCTGGACGCCGGCCGAGCGGCGCTACGCCTTCACCGTGCTGCAGGGGATGCGCCGCACCGCGCGCGGCCTGCCCCTGCCCCTGGTCGAGCGGCTGGCCCGCACGGCAGCCGGGCGCACCGTCCTCACCAGCACGATCTACGCCCGTCCCGGTCGCCGCTCCCCCGAGGCCGTGGTCGCCGAGACGCTGGCCCTCGCCCGCGCCGAGGGATTCACCGAGACGCTGCGGGCCGGACGGACCGTCAGGTTCACCGACGACCTCCCCGGCGTGCCCGTCACCGTGGCGTGGGGCGACCGGGACCGGCTGCTCCTGCCCCGGCAGGGCGTACGCGCCAAGCAGGTCATCCCCCGGGCCCGGCTGGTGCGGCTGCGCGGCTGCGGTCACGTGCCGATGAACGACGACCCGGCGATGGTCGCCCGGGTGATCCTCGACGGCAGCCGCACCCGGGAGGCGGGTGCCCCGGAGCCTTCCTCCAGCACGGTCGCCTCGTGAGGCGTCCGGCCCTTCCCTCGCCCAGGGGGCCCGACCGGGACCACGCGAGGTACGGGGGCTGTCGCACGACTCGTCGACCGCTCGGGACGGTGCGGTCCGCAGGCGGGTGAGGGGCGCGGTCCTCCGTCGTGCCGGGTGCGGGCGGTTGTTCACCCGGGGTTCGTGTGCGCGCCGTGCCGTCCCAGTAGGTCTTGCTGCGCACACACCGGCCGGATCCCGTCCCTGGAGGCGCATCCATGTCCCACCGTCCGCTCCCCGGGCGCCGCAGCGTACTGCGCGGCTCCCTCGCCGCGTCGGCGGCCCTGACCCTGCCCACCGCCCTCGGGGCGGCACCGGCGTTCGCCCGTTCCGGCCGGCCCGCCGCGGGCTGGGGCGTGCAGACGGGTGACGTGACGGCGCACTCCGGGCTGGTGTGGGTGCGCTCCGACCGGCCGGCCCGGATGATCGTCGAGACGTCCGCGACCGAGTCGTTCCGCAACCCGCACCGGTGGCACGGACCGCTGCTCGGCCGGGAGACGGACTTCACCGGCACCACCCGGCTGCGCGGACTGCCCCCGGGCGAGCAGATCCACTACCGCGTGCTGCTCGCCGACCCGGACGACCCGCGCCGCACGGGCGAACCGGTCACCGGCACCTTCCGCACGGTGCCGGTCCGCCGCCGCGACGGCGTGCGGTTCGTGTGGTCCGGCGATCTGGCGGGCCAGGGCTGGGGCATCAATCCGGACCTGGGCGGCTACCGCATCTACGACGCGATGGGCGCCCTGGACCCGGACTTCTTCCTGTGCAGCGGCGACAGCATCTACGCCGACGGACCCATCGCGTCGACGGCCACCCTGCCCGACGGGAGCACCTGGCGGAACATCACCACCGAGGAGAAGTCCAAGGTCGCCGAGACCCTGGCCGAGTTCCGCGGCAACTTCCGCTACAACCTGCTCGACGAGAACCTCCGGC
This sequence comes from Streptomyces sp. JHA26, assembly GCF_002005565.1. GTDB lineage: Bacteria > Actinomycetota > Actinomycetes > Streptomycetales > Streptomycetaceae > Streptomyces. The sequence continues at coordinate 57,067 of NZ_BDJC01000032.1, forward strand.
GCTTCAACGCGCAGGTCCCCTCGATCGTCCAGTGGGACGACCACGAGGTGCGCAACAACTGGTACCCGGGACAGGTGATCGCGGACACGGACAGCCGCTACACCGAGAAGAGCGTGGACGCGCTGGCCGCCCGGGCCCGGCGCGCGTTCGCCGAGTACGTCCCGGTCTCCACCCTGCGGCCCGGCGCGCGCGAGGGGCGGATGCACCGGGTGCTGCACCAGGGCCCGCTGCTGGACGTGTTCGTGCTGGACATGCGCACGTACCGCAACGCCAACTCGCCCGACGACCAGACCGTGGACCCCCAGGGCATCCTGGGCCGCGAGCAGTTGGAGTGGCTCGAGCGGGAACTGTCGCGCTCGCGTGCGGTGTGGAAGGTGATCGCCGCCGACATGCCGATCGGCCTGGTCGTGCCCGACGCCACCGAGGGCCGGGCGAACATCGAGGCGGTGGCGCAGGGCGACCCCGGTGCGCCGCTGGGCCGCGAACTGCAGATCGCCGAGCTGCTGCGCTTCGTCAAGCACCGGCGGATCACCGGCACGGTGTGGCTGACGGCCGACGTGCACCACACCTCGGCCCAGCACTACCAGCCCTCGCGGGCCGCGTTCACCGACTTCGAGCCGTTCTGGGAGTTCGTGTCCGGGCCGCTCAACGCGGGCGCGTTCCCGGCCAGCGCGCTCGACGGCACCTTCGGTCCGGAGCGGGTGTTCGTGAAGGCGCCGACCGCTTCGAACGTCTCGCCCGCGGGCGGCTACCAGTTCTTCGGCGAGGTCGACATCGACGGCGACAGCGCCGAGATGACGGTGCGGCTGCGCGAGCAGGACGGCACGGTGCTGTTCACCAAGGTGCTCCGGCCGGGGCTGGTCGGCCAGTAGCTCGCGTAACCTGTCGGTCGTGCCGCGCACCGGCGTCATCCCCCGGTGCGCGGCCCTGCGCCGGCGCTCTTTACCCATCGGTCACAGGGCGTTCGTGATCGCGCAACACGGTTCCTTCACAGTGGTCCCATGAGTCCAGACATGTCTGAAGTGACCGCGGCCCTGACGCGGACGGTCGAGCACGACCTCGGGACACCGGGCCTCATGCTCGTGGCCTCGACGGCCGCCCTGTTCGCCACGGCCGGCTTCCACACCTGGTGGGCACGGCGCCACGGGCACGCACCGCCGGCGGACGATACGGGCGCCCGGCCGCCGTCCGAGGGGACGGGGACCGGGCCGTCCGGGCAGGCCGCTGCGGAGCCCGGACCCGACCGGGCGGCGCAGGGCGGCTCCGGGGACAGCGCGCTGTGGCGGATGCGGACGACGGTGCGGGACGCGCCGGGGTCGCTGGCCGCCCTGTGCGCGGCCCTCGCCGGCCGGCGGGTGGACATCCTGAGTCTCCAGACCCATCCGCTGGCCGACGGCACGGTGGACGAGTTCCTGCTCCGCGCCCCGGGCGGACTGACCGGATCCGAGCTGGCCGAGGTGGTGTCGGCGGCGGGCGGCACCGACACCTGGACCGAGCGGGCCGATGCCCACGACCTGGTCGACGCGCCGACCCGGGTGCTGGGGCTGGCCGCCCGTACGGCACTGGACGCCGCGGAACTGCCGTTGGCGCTGCGTCAGTTGCTGGGCCGGTGCACGATACGGTCGCTGCCCGCCGGAGGGCGCGCGGAAGCCGAGGTTCCGGCGGAGGGCGCCCTCGACGGCACCGTGCTGCGGCTGCGCGCCCCGGAGGGCGGGGTGATCAGCGTGGAACGGCCGTACCTGCCGTTCACACCCGCCGAGTTCGCCCGGGCGCGGGCGCTGGTCGACCTGGACGCCCGGCTCGGTCCGCGCGTTCCCCGCGGCCGGGACGTCCTGACGCTGCCCGAGGGGCACGCCCTCACGGTCCGCCGCGCCGACATCCGTGACCTACGGGCGGCGAAGGCGATGCACGGACGGTGCTCGGACCGGACCCTCGGGATGCGGTACCACGGCCCGGTCGGGGACGCCGAGCGCTACCTGAACCACCTGCTCGGCCCGCACCACGGCCGGACCCTCGCCGCGCAGACCGCTTCGGGGCGGATCGTCGGTCTCGGTCACCTGCTGTGGGACGGGGACGAGACGGAGGTCGCCCTGCTCGTCGAGGACTCCTGGCAGCGCCGGGGCGTCGGCGGCGAGCTGCTCGGGCGGCTCGTGGCGATGGCGGCGGAGGCGGGCTGCGCGAGCGTGTACGCGGTCACGCAGGCGTCGAACACCGGCATGGTCGCCGCGATGCGCGGCCTGGGCCTCCCCCTCGAGTACCAGATCGAGGAGGGGACCCTGGTCGTCACCGCCCGCCTGGACCGGGCGGACCGGCCGGTGGCGCGGCTGCCGCACGGCGAGCGCGTCGGCGGGGAGTAGGCGCCGGGAGGGCGGGGCCGGTCACCCGGTGCCCGACAGCACCTGCCGCGCCGGGACCGTCTCCGTCCACTCCCCCAGCGCCGCGTCCAGATCGGCCCACAGGTCCTCGACGTCCTCCAGACCGACCGACAGCCGCAGCAGCCGGTCGCTCACGCCGGCGCCGCGGCGGTCGTCGGCGTCCACGATGCGGTGACTGATGGACGCCGGGTGCTGGATGAGCGTGTCGACGCTGCCGAGGCTCACGGCCGGGGTGACCAGGCGGACGCGGGAGATGACGTCGTGCGGGTCGCCGTGCACCTCGAAGGAGACCATCGCGCCGCCGATGCGCGGGTAGTGGACGCGGGCCACGCGCGGGTCGGCGGCGAGGCGCGCGACGAGTTCGGCGGCGTTCGCGGAGGCGGCCCGCACCCGGACCGGCAGGGTGGACAGGCCGCGCAGCAGCAGGTAGCCGGCGAGCGGGTGGAGCACACCGCCGGTGGCGAAGCGGACCTGCCGCAGCCGCCCCGCGAACTCCTCGTCGCAGGCCACCACGCCGGCCAGCACGTCGCCGTGCCCACCGAGGTACTTGGTGGCACTGTGCAGCACCAGGCGGGCGCCGTGCTCGGCGGGCCGCTGGAGGACGGGCGTGGCGAAGGTGTTGTCCACGAGCAGCGGCACGGACCCGCAGGCGTGGGCGACGGCCCGCAGGTCGACCTCGGCCAGCGTGGGGTTGGCCGGGGACTCGACGATCACCAGGCCGGTGTCCGGGCGCAGCGCGTCCGCGATGCCGGCCGGGTCGGTCCAGGTGACCTCCGAACCGAGCAGCCCGGCGGTCAGCAGGTGGTCGCTGCACCCGTACAGGGGCCGCACGGCGACGACGTGCCGCAGTCCCGCCGAGGCGCGCACCAGCAGGACGGCGCTCAGCGCGGCCATGCCGCTGGCGAAGGCGACCGCGGCCTCGGTGCCCTCCAGCCGGGCCAGCGCGGTCTCGAACCGGGCGACGGTCGGGTTGCCGAGGCGGCCGTAGACCGGCGGGCCGTCCGGGTCGGCGCCGGTGGCGGCGAAGGCGTCGATGCGGGCGGCCTCGCCGCGGCTGTCGTACGACGGGTAGGTCGTGGACAGGTCGATGGGCGGGGCGTGCAGCCCCTGGCGGGCGAGGTCGTCGCGGCCGGCGTGCACGGCCTCGGTGGCCAGTGCCCTGCTCCCGGGTGCGGCGGTGCGGACGTCGTCGGACGGTGGTGTGGGTGTGCGCGCGGAGTCCATGGGCGGAAGGGTGAACAGCGGACGGGTCACCGGGGAGGATTCCCGTGCTACGTTCGGCATATGGCCGATTCCGTCGTACTGGATCCGGTGGATCTTCATCTGCTGCGGCTGCTGCAGAACGACGCCCGGACCACCTACCGCGACCTCGCCGCTCAGGTCGGGGTCGCACCGTCGACCTGCCTGGACCGGGTGACCCGGCTGCGGCGGGCCGGGGTGATCCTCGGCCACCGGCTGGAGCTGGACCCGGCGAAGCTGGGGCGAGGGCTCCAGGCGCTGCTGTCGGTGCAGGTGCGCCCGCACCGGCGGGAGCTGGTCGGGCCGTTCGTGGAGCGGATCCGGGCGCTGCCCGAGTCGCGCACCGTCTTCCATCTGACCGGCCCGGACGACTACCTCGTGCACGTCGCGGTCGCGGACATGACGGACCTGCAGCGGCTGGTCCTGGACGAGTTCACGTCCCGCAAGGAGGTGGCCCGCGTCGAGACGCGGCTGATCTTCCAGCAGTGGGAGTGCGGCCCCCTGCTGCCGCCCGCCCTCCCGGGCACCACGCCCTGAGCGAAATCCGGCCGCCCGCGGTACCGGGCCGGGCGAAGCGGGCTGACGCGGCACCGGTATCCGTACGAGGATGTCCGCATGTCAGAGACCAAGAGCCCGCTGCCCCGCGAGGTCGCCGACGCCTACGTCGACGAGCTCATCGCCCTCGACCCGGTCACCGGTACGTATCTCGGTGTGACCGAGAGTTCCAGCCGCCTGCCCGACTTCTCCCCGGCGGGGCAGGAAGCCCTCGCGGAGCTGGCGCGGGCCACCCTCGCCCGGCTCGACGAGGCCGAGCGCCGGCCGGGCGGCGACAGCGACGTGGAGCGGCGCTGCGCCCGGCTGCTGCGGGAGCGCCTGACCGCCGAACTCGCCGTGCACGAGGCCGAGGAGGGCCTGCGCTCGGTCGGCAACATGGGTACGGCCGCGCACGCGGTGCGCGAGGTCTTCACGGTGACGCCGACCGGGACGGACGAGGACTGGGCGCGGATCGCCGAGCGGCTGCGCGCGGTGCCGGCCGCGCTGGCGGGTTACCGCGAGTCCCTGGCGCTGGGCCTCGAACGCAAGCTGTACGCGGCGCCGCGTCCGACCGCGACCTTCGTCGGGCAGCTCGGCGAGTGGGCGGACACGGGCGAGGGGCGCGGCTGGTTCGAGGACTTCGCCGCCGCCGGGCCCGAGGCGCTGCGCACCGAGCTGGACGAGGCCGCGCGGGGCGCGACCGCGGCCGTGGTGGAGCTGCGGGACTGGATGCGCGACGTGTACGCGCCGGCGATCGAGGGCGCCCCGAACACGGTGGGCCGCGAGCGCTACGCCCGCTGGTCGCGCTACTACAACGGCACCGACCTCGATCTGGACGAGGCGTACGCGTACGGCTGGGCCGAGTACCACCGGCTGCTCGCCGAGATGAAGCGGGAGGCGGAGAAGATCCTGCCGGGCGCCGAGACGCCCTGGGTGGCGCTGGCGCACCTGGACGAGCACGGCAGGCACATCGAGGGCGTGGACGAGGTCCGCGAGTGGCTCCAGGGCCTGATGGACCAGGCGATCGACGCGCTGGACGGCACCCACTTCGAACTCGCCGAGCGGGTGCGGAAGGTGGAGTCGCGCATCGCCCCGCCCGGCAGCGCGGCGGCCCCGTACTACACGCCGCCGTCGGAGGACTTCTCGCGCCCCGGCCGCACCTGGCTGCCGACGATGGGCCAGACGCGCTTCCCGGTCTACGACCTGGTCTCCACCTGGTACCACGAGGGCGTCCCGGGCCACCACCTCCAGCTCGCCCAGTGGGCGCACGTCGCCGAGGACCTCTCGCGCTACCAGGCCTCGGTGGGCATGGTCAGCGCCAACGCCGAGGGCTGGGCGCTGTACGCGGAGCGGCTGATGGACGAGCTGGGCTTCCTGACGGACGCGGAACAGCGGCTCGGCTACCTGGACGCGCAGATGATGCGGGCGGCCCGGGTCATCGTGGACATCGGCATGCACCTGGAGCTGGAGATCCCGGCGGACTCCCCGTTCCACCCGGGTGAGCGGTGGACCCCGGAGCTGGCGCAGGAGTTCTTCGCCGCGCACAGCAGCCGCCCGGCGGACTTCGTGGAGAGCGAGCTGACCCGGTACCTGACGATCCCGGGCCAGGCGATCGGCTACAAGCTCGGCGAGCGCGCGTGGCTGCTGGGCCGGGAGAACGCCCGCAGGCGGCACGGCGACGCCTTCGACGCGAAGGCGTGGCACATGGCGGCGCTCTCCCAGGGCTCGCTGGGCCTGGACGACCTGGTGGACGAGCTGTCGCGGCTCTGACAGCCGGTCAGCGCCGGAAGTCCCCCTCGGTGTCGACGACCTGACCGGTGGCCCGGCCCGCCTCGTCCGTGGCGAGCCACGCGATGAGGCGGGCCGGGTCGTCGGGCGCGCGGGCCCGGTCGTGGTCGGAGGCCGTCTCCTCGCCGTCGGCGCCGGTCCGGAGCGGCAGGGCCGTCTCCGGCACCGCTATGAGCGGACCGCCGCCCGACTCGGCCCCCTCCACCGTGCCCGGCTCCGCGCATCGCACCGTGCGGCAGAACCCGCGCGGCCGTCAGCAGCCGCAGTCGGCCGCGTCCACCGGGGCGGTCAGCCGGTCGGCGGGGTGGCGCTCGGTGCCCTGCCAGGTCTCGTACGCGAAGCCCTCGCGCACCCAGTACTCGAAGCCGCCGAGCATCTCCTTGACCTGGTAGCCGAGTTCGGCGAGGGCGAGCGCGGCGCGGGTGGCGCCGTTGCAGCCGGGGCCCCAGCAGTAGGTGACGACCGGCACGGCGGGATCGAGGAGGTGCGCGGCCTGTCCGGGAATGAGCGCGGTCGGCAGGTGGACGGCTCCGGGGACGTGGCCCTGGTCCCAGGACTCGGTGGAGCGGGAGTCCACGACGACGAACCCCGGGTCGCCGCCGGCCGCCAGCGCGGCGGCGACGTCGGAGACGTCGGCGTGGAAGGCGAGGCTCGCCCGGAAGTACGCGGCCGCGTCGGCGGGGGCGGCGGGGGCGACGCGCAGCACGGGGTTGGTGGTGATCATGGTCCGGCCTCTCCTTCGGTGGATCTCCTGACCGGAAATCTACGGGCGCCGCGCCCTCCCCAGAAGTGACGATCCCCGGCGCTCCCCTTGATCCGGCGGGGATTCCCCTGCTATCCCTACGGCATGACCACGTATTCCCCGGACGCCACCGACTGGCTCATCCTGGACGTCCTCCAGCGGGACGGGCGGACCGGCTTCGCCGAGCTGGCCCGGACCGTCTCCATGTCGGCGAGCGCGGTGACCGAGCGGGTGCGCCGCATGGAGGAGGCCGGGATCATCCGGGGGTACGCGGCCGTCGTGGACCCGGAACGGCTGGGGATGCCGATCCTGGCGTTCGTGCGGCTGAGGTACCCGACCGGCAACTACAAGCCGTTCCACGACCTGGTGGCCGTCACGCCGGAGATCCTGGAGGCGCACCACGTCACGGGCGACGACTGTTTCGTGATCAAGGTCGCGGCCCGGTCGATGCGGCATCTGGAGGAGGTGTCGGGCCGGATCGGCGCGCTGGGCTCGGTGACCACGAGCGTCGTGTACTCCTCGCCACTGCCCCGTCGTCCCCTGGGCCGTTGAGACCGGCTCAGCCGAGGCCCCGCTGCCGCAGCACGGAACCCGACCGGCCCTTGACGACCTCCAGTTGGGCGTGGATCCGGCGCCGCAGGTCGGCGACGTGGCTGACGATGCCGACGCTGCGGTCCTGTTCGCGCAGCGAGTCCAGGACGTCGAGGACCTCGTCGAGGGTCTGGTCGTCCAGGCTGCCGAACCCCTCGTCGATGAAGAGGGTGTCCAGGCGGACCCCGCCCGCCTCGTCGGTGACGACGTCGGCGAGGCCCAGTGCCAGGGCGAGGGAGACGAAGAAGGTCTCGCCGCCGGACAGGGTCGCCGTGTCCCGCTCCCGGCCGGTCCAGGCGTCGACCACGTGCAGTCCGAGGCCGCTGCGTCCGCGGCCGGTGCGGTCGTCGGAGTGGACGAGGGTGTAGCGGCCCGAGGACATCCGCCGCAGCCGCGCGGTCGCGGCGGCGGCGACCTGCTCCAGACGGGCCGCGAGCACGTACGACTCCAGGCGCATCCGGCGGTCGTTGTCCGCCGAGGTGCCCGCGGCGAGGGACGCGAGGCGGGCGACGCGGTCGTACTCCTCGCGCAGGGGGGCGAGCCGGCGCGCCGCGGTGGTGGCGTGCGCGGACAGCCGGCCGAGTTCGGCGCAGCGCCGGGCGGCGGCGTCGCGCGCGGAGGAGGCGTCCCTCAGTCTCCGTCCCGCGTCGGCCGCTTCGCGCTCCGCCCGGTCGACGTCGGCAGGGGGCTGCCGGGCGGCGGCAGCGGTGTCGGTCTCGGCGAGGACCGCGCGGACGGCGGCCTCCTCGGCCTGCCAGGCGTCCAGCCGCCGTTGCAGGTCGCGGTGGGCGGTGTCGTCGAGGAGGGCGTCGGCCGCCTCCCGCGGTGTGTCGAAGCCGGCCCGGAAGGCGGCGTCGGCGAGGCGGGCGTCGGCGTCCTTGAGGCGCTGGGCGGTGTCCTCGGCGACGCGCGCGGCGTCGGCGGCCTCGGTGAGCAGGGCGGCCCGCCGCTCCAGCTGGGCGGCCCGCGCGGCGACGCTGTCGGCCGTGCCGCGCGCCTGGACCAACTCCTCCTCCAGCGAGGCGTGTTCGCGCTGCAGCCGTTCCCGGTGGGCCACGCGGGAGGCGGCCCGGACGGCGGCCTCCTGCCGGGCCGCGATGCGCTGCTCCCGCTCCCGCTCCGCCCGGCGCAGCTCCTCCTGGGCGGCGTGCAGTCCCGAGGCGAGGGCCCGCGCCCGCGCGTATCCGCGCTCCAGTTCCTCGGCCTCTTCGGCCAGCTGCCCGGCGGGGGTGTTCCCGGCCTCCGCCGTGGCGGCGGCGAGTGCCTCCCGCAGGGAGCCGAGGCGCCGTTCGGCGTCCGCGCGCCACTCCTCCGCCTCATGGTGGGCGGCGAGCGCCTGCTCCTCGGCGTCCCGGCCGACGTGCCCGATGATCCGGCGTGCGGGGGCGGGGTGTTCGGTGGCGCCGCACACGGCGCAGGGTTCACCGTCGGTGAGGTGTGCGGCGAGTTCGGCGGCGATGCCGTTCAGCCGCTGTTCCTTGAGGCCGAGCCAGTGGGCGCGGGCCTCGACGGCGTCCTGTGCCGCGGCCAGCGCCTGTCGCTCCGCCGCGTCCGCCTCGACGGCGAGCCGGTCCCGTTCCCGGGCCGCGTCCAGCCGCCGCCGCGCCGGATCGCGCTGCACGGCGAGCTGTTCGGCGCGGGTCGCGGCCTCCTGTGCGGCGTCGACGCGGGCCTGGAGGCCGGCGCGACGCGTCTCCCAGTCGGTCAGCCAGGTCTCCGCCTCGTGGGCGACGTCCTCGTCGGCGCGTTCCTGCCGGTCCAGTCCGGCGCGTTCCGCGGCGAGTTCGGCGAGGCGTCCTTCCGCCCGCCGGGCCGACTCCAGCGAGCCCAGTTCCTCGGCGGTCCGGCGTGCTGCGGCGGCCAGTCCGGCGGCGCCGGCGTCGGCCAGGGACTCGGGCAGCAGGGCCCGCGCCCGTGCCTCGGCCTCGACCGCCCTCCGGTGTTCGGCGTCGGCGGCGTCCCGCAGCCCCAGGGCGGGGGCGACCGCTTCCGCCTTGCGGGCGCGCTCCATGCGTTCCTGTGCGGCGCGGTGGGCGTCGGCCCGCTCCGCCAGCCGCCCGGCCCGCTCCCGCGCCTCGGCGTACCGCCGTTGCAGCCGGTCCCGTTCGCGCGTGTCGGCGAGGGCCCGCTCGGCGGCGGCCTGGGCGGCCTCGGCGGCGGTGAGCCGGCAGTCGGCCACGGCCAGCAGTTCCCCGGCGGTGCTGCGGGCGACGGCGGCCGCGCTCAGCACGGCCTCGGCGAGGCCCGGTTCGCCGGGTGCCAGTTCCGGCAGGACCATGGCGTCGCCGGCGGCCTGCTGCATCCGGTGGGCGTCCGCGAGCAGTGCGGCGTCCCCTTCCCGCACCCGGGCCTCGGTCGTGCGGCGCCGCTCGGCGAGGCGCTTCTCGACCTCGGCGAAGCGGCGGGTGTCGAAGAGCCGGCCGAGCAGCTTGCCGCGGGCCTCGGCGTCGGCGCGCAGGAAGCGGGCGAAGTCGCCCTGGGGCAGCAGCACGACCTGGCAGAACTGCTCACGGCTCATGCCGAGCAGCTGGGTGATCTCCTCGCCGATCTCCTGGTGGGAGCGGCTGAGGTCCTTCCAGGTCCCGGCCGTCGCGTCGTACTCGCGCAGCCAGGTCTGGGCCTTGTCGACGGTGGTGCCCCTGCCGCGCAGCTTGGGGCGTTCCCAGGGCGGCTGCCGGGTGATCTCCAGCCGCCGTCCGGCGACGGTGAGTTCGAGGCGCACCTCGGTGCGGGTGCCGACGGCGGCGTGGTCGCTGCGCAGGGTCATGCCCTGGCCGCTCTGCCGGGCGCCGGGGACGGAGCCGTACAGCGCGTAGCAGACGGCGTCGAGGACGGACGTCTTGCCGGCGCCCGTCGGTCCGTGCAGCAGGAACAGCCCGGCCGCCGACAGCTCGTCGAAGGCGACGCTCTGCGATCCGCCGAAGGGCCCGAAGGCCGTGATGTCGAGCCGGTGCAGCCTCACCGGGCCACCTCCCGCACGGTCTCGTCCGCGCGCACCGCGTCGAAGGCGTCCCGCAGCACGGTCTGCTCGTGGTCGTCGGGCCCCGCGCCGCGCACGTGCGCCACGAAGTCCTCCGCGATCTGCTGGTCACTGCGGCCCGCCAGGCGCCGGGCGTAGGAGACCGCCGGGTCGTCCGGGGCCCGGTCGGGGTCGAAGACGAGGCTGAGGGTGTGCGGGAAGCGCCCGGTGAGCCGGGCCATGGGGTCGGCCGGCCGTACGGGATCGGTGAGGGTCGCCTCGACCCACGCCTCCTCGTGGCGGGTCAGCTCCGGGTCGGCGAGCAGCTCCTCCAGGGTGCCCCTCAGCCGGGCCAGCGGCCGCGGCACCGGGCAGTCGACGCGCTCGGCGGTCACCGAGCCGCCGGCGTCCAGGTCGACGAGCCACATGCTCTTGCGGTGGGCGGCCTCCGAGAAGGAGTACGGCAGCGGGGAGCCCGAGTAGCGGACGCGCTCGGTGATGGTCTGGCAACCGTGCAGGTGCCCCAGCGCCACGTAGTCGACGCCGTCGAAGACGCCGGAGGGCACGGCGGCGACCCCGCCGACGGTGATGTCCCGTTCGCTGTCGCTCGGTTCGCCGCCGGTGACGAAGGCGTGCGCGAGGACGACGGAGCGGGTGCCCCGCGCGCGTGTGGCGAGGTCGGCGCGGACCCGGTCCATGGCGGCGGCGAGCACGCTCTCGTGCCCCGCCTTCTCGACTCCGAACTCGGCTTTCACCAGGGCGGGTTCGAGATAGGGCAGCCCGTAGAGGGCCACGTCCCCGTGCTCGTCGGCCAGCACCACCGGGGTGCCGCACCCCGTCGGGTCGGTGCGCAGGTGGATGCCGGCGCGGTCGATGAGCCCGGCGCCGACGCCGAGGCGGCGGGCCGAGTCGTGGTTGCCGGAGATCATCACCGTCGGCACCCCGAGGCGGGCGAGGCGGTGCAGGGCGTCGTCGAACAGCTCGACCGCGGCGAGCGGCGGCACCGCCCGGTCGTACACGTCCCCCGACACGAGCACGGCGTCGACGCGGTGCTCACGCACCGTCTCGACGAGGTGGCCGACGAAGGCGGCCTGCGCGTCGAGCATGTTCACCCGGTGGAACGCCCGGCCCAGATGCCAGTCGGACGTGTGCAGCAGTCTCACGAGTCCGCTCCGCCCCGCACGCCCACTCCCACCGCAGCCTCACCGTCGACACGAGCGACCGCCTGGTGGCGGCCGGTCCGCACCACGCTAATACGTCCGCGCCCCTCGCCTTCCACGAACGCCCGCCCCCACGGCGCCCGTCGGCCGGTGTTGTGGTGAAACGTCCGTTTCCGTGCGTCCCGAGGGTGAGGTTCCCGACCGGCGTCCCGGTTCGACGCCCCGCCCCCGTGCGTCTTCCCGCTCCCGGACGTCCCCGTACGCCTCCCCGCCCTCAGACGTCCCCGTACGTCTCCCCGCCGAGCTCGAACCGGGCGGAGCCCGCGGTCGCGTCCGCCAGCCAGCCCCGGAAGGCGTCCACGTCGGCGTCCGGCAGGCCGATCTCGATGGTGACGGCCTCGGCGTACCGCACGTCGCGCACCTCCCGCCCGGTCGCGCGCAGCTCGTTCTGGAGCTTGCCGGCCCGCTGGTGGTCGACGGTCACCGTGGCCAGGCGGAACCGGCGGCGGGTGAGGGTGCCGAGGTCGTCCAGGGCCTCGCCGACCGCTCCGCCGTAGGCGCGGATGAGACCGCCCGCGCCCAGCTTGACGCCGCCGAAGTACCGGGTGACGACGGCGACGACGTACCGCATGTCGCGGCGCAGCAGCATCTGGAGCATCGGGAGGCCCGCGGTGCCGCCGGGCTCCCCGTCGTCGCTCGCCTTCTGCACGGCGGCGTCGGCGCCGATGACGTACGCCCAGCAGTTGTGGGTGGCGTCGGCGTGCTCCCTGCGCACGGAGGCGATGAACGCCTGGGCCTCCTCCTCGGTGGCCGCCGGGGCGAGGGCGCACAGGAAGCGCGAGCGGTTGATCTCGGTCTCGTGCACGCCCGCCCGGGGCACCGTGCGGTACTCGTCCTGCATCCGGTCAGCCTAGTCCGTGGCCGTGCGGGCGGCGGACGCCGCCCGGTCGAGGTCAGGCGGCGGTTCCCACGTCGCGGGTCAGGTCGAGGCCGAGGAGCCGGTCGGCGTGGGCGAAGGTCTCGAACCGGGCGCCGTCCGGGACGGCCGGGTCGGTCCCGGCCCGGCGCAGCACCCCGAGGAGGGCAGGGGTGTCCAGGTCGCTCTCCCAGGCCGCCCGGAGCCGGTCGCGCACGTCTGCGGGGACGGGACGGGAGGGCCGGCGCGCCCAGGCGGCGACCGCTCGGCGCAGACGGGTGAGGGTGGCGCCGGCGTCGTCCAGCGCCGCCGCGTCGAGGTGCACGGGTGTGCTCCTGTGCCGTTCCAGCAGGGCCAGGCGCAGGGCGTAGGGGTCGGCTCCGGCGAGGGTGTCCGGGTCGGCCGGGTCGGCGGGGGCGACGGCGACCGTCGTCCCCTCGTGCACCACGGCGCCCTCGCGCACGACGTGGAGGGCCTGGGACGCGGCCGGTCCGCCCGGTCCGCCCGGTCCGGCCTCGAAGGGCCGGATACCGAGGGCGGCGGCGTCCGCCCGCAGCCCGTCCCCCGCCTCTGCGCCGGTCAGCAGGGCCCACACGGGCGTGCCGTCGAGTTCCAGGGCACGGACGAGGAGGTCGGCGACGAGGAGTACGCGCAGGCCGGTGGTGTCCCGGTCCGGCACGTGCGCCTCGACCCGGGTGAAGCCTCGCCGGACGGGGGCGGCGGGGACCGGTTCGCCGGTCCGGGCGTCGAGGATGCGCAGCACGGGGTGAGCGTAGGCGGACCGCGCCCGTGGCGCACCGCGGGCGCGCGCCGGGGGTGCCCCGGGAATGATCGTCGGCCGTCCTCCGTTCTCGCTGACGACCACGCGTTCCAGGAGTCCGAGGAGGCCGCCGGTGTACGGCGACGAGGCAACCGTTCGCAAGATCCTCACCGAGCTGGGCGACACATGGGCCGTGGTGGGCCTGTCGTCGAACCGGCAGCGCGCCGCGTACGGCGTCGCCGAGGTGCTGCAGCGCTTCGGCAAACGGGTGGTGCCGGTGCATCCCAAGGCGGAGACGGTGCACGGCGAGCGCGGGTACGCCTCCCTCGCGGACATCCCGTTCGACGTGGACGTGGTCGACGTGTTCGTCAACAGCGACCTCGCCGGGGCGGTGGCCGACGAGGCGGTCGCCAAGGGGGCCCGGGCGGTCTGGTTCCAGCTCGGCGTGGTCGACGAGGCCGCGTACGAGCGGACCCGGGCGGCGGGACCGGAGATGGTGATGGACCGCTGCCCGGCGATCGAGATCCCGCGGCTGGGCCGGATCCCGTCGTCGCCGGGCGGACGGGAGTCCGACGACAGGGCGTAGGCCGTGACGCCCGGTCCGCGTCAGGCGACGCCCAGCCCCTCCAGCACCACGGCACCGGGCAGCTCCGCCAGGGCCTTGCCCGGGATCAGCAGCTTGCCGCGCCGGCGTCCGCTGCCGACGAGGACGTAGGGCAGGTCGACGACGGCCGCGTCGACCAGCACCGGCCAGTCGGCGGGCAGGCCGACGGGGGTGATCCCGCCGTACTCCATGCCGGTCTCGCCCGTGGCGGTGTCCATCGGGGCGAACGACGCCTTGCGGGCACCGAGATGCCGGCGCACGACGCCGTTGACGTCGACCCGGGTCGTGGAGAGCACCACGCACGCGGCGAGCGTGGTCTCGCCGCCCCGCTTGCCGGAGACCACCACGCAGTTCGCGGACCGCTCCAGCAGTTCGCGGCCGTAGTGCTCGACGAAGACGGCGGTGTCGGCCCACCGCGGGTCGGTGTCGACGTGGACGATCTGCTCGGCGGGGACGCTGCCGCGCCAGTGGCGCACGGCGTCGGCGACCGGGGCGGTCAGTTCGTCGAGGCAGTCCGGGGCGGGGGTGGCGCTGTCGAAGTGTCCGAGGGGTGCGTGCATGGCCGCACGCTAACAACTGCGCGCCGCCCGGCGGCCGGTCGTCTCAGCGGACGGGCGGCACCGACACCGCCATGATCATCTCCATCGGTTCCCCGCCCTCGTTCCCGTACGTGTGCGGGGTGGCGGCCTCGAAGGAGGCGCTCGCGCCCGTGGGCACGCGGTGGGCCACGCCGTCGACGGTGAGCGTGAGTTCCCCGGCCGTGACGTGCACGAGTTCGACCGTGCCGGCGGGGTGGGGGTCGGAGGGGCTGCTCTCGCCCGGCATCAGGCGCCAGTCCCACATCTCCAGGGGGCCGGGGGCCTCGGCGTCGGCGAGCAGCCGGTTGTAGCTGCCGGCGTCGGTGTGCCAGAGCCGTACGGCCTGCTCGGCGGGGACGACGCGGACCGCCGGGCCCTGCTCGTAGTCGAGCAGGGTGGGGATGCTGACGCCGAGCGCGTCACCGATCTTGACGACCGTCCCGAGGCTGGGGTTGGTCCGCGCCTGCTCGATCTGGATGAGCATGCCGCGGCTGACGCCGGCCCGCGCCGCCAGGGCGTCCAGGGTGAAGCCGCGCTCGGTGCGCCAGCGTCTGACGTTCCGCGCCAGGGACTGGGTCAGCAGGTCGAGGTCCGACACATTCCGTCCATTGTCGTGGATGACGGGGTGCAGTTCGTTGAACTGCGGTGGACTGCACCCGATCGTTCACCGAACTGTACTGGGAGGCGGGCGGACCACGGCAACGCCTTTCGCCCCGGCCACGGACTCCGGTGAGGCCCGGCCGGCTCCGGAGGCGGGACGCCGGCCCGGCGCACGCCCGCGCCGCCGCCGGACGGCTTCGCCCGGGGTGCGCCGCCGGCGCCGGTCTCCGTCGGGCTCGCGGACGTCGCGGCGAACGGCCGCGCGGCACCCGGGCGGCGGGCCGAGGCGGACGGGACGTCGTCGACGCCCTCCCCCGCACCCGCGGCTCACCCCTCGGCGGCCGGCTCCGCGAGCTTCTCCGCGGTCCCGTCCTCCAGCTCGGCCAACCGGGCCACCGCGTCCTCGTCCAGCCGCGCCAGTGCCCGCAGCTGCTCCGGCGTGACCCCGTCCGGCACCGGCACGGGGGCCGGGGTCCGCAGCGGCGGCTGCCAACCCTCCGCGGGCGTCCAGCGCCGTACGACGCGGGCGGGCGCGCCCGCCACCACGGTGTGGTCGGGGACCGCGCCCCGGACCACGGCGCCGGCGGCTACCACCACGTTCCGTCCGATCCGCGCGCCGGGCAGGATCACCGCGCCGGTGCCGATCCAGCAGCCGGAGCCGATCTCCACCGGCTCCATCCGGGGCCACTGCTTGCCGATGGGCTGGTGCGGATCGTCGTAGGAGTGGTTGGTGGAGGTGACGTAGACGTACGGGCCGAAGTAGCAGTCGCTGCCGATGGTGACGGCGGTGTCCGCGATGACGTGGCTGCCGCGGCCGAGGACGACCCCGTCGCCGATGCGCAGGATCGGCTCCGGACCCAGGTCGAGGTCCGGCATGAGTCCGGCGGTCAGGGTGACCTGCTCGCCGATGATGCAGTGGGCGCCGACGTGGATCCAGGGCTCGCCGAAGACCGTGCCGAGCGGGAAGGCGAGCCGGGTGCCCGTGCCCAGCGCGCCGAAGCGGAAGCGTCCGGGGTGCGCGGCGGTGACGGAGCCGGTGCGCTGCACCCAGGCCCAGCCCGCGTGGACGGCGCGCTGCGCGAGGCGGCTGGACCAGGACGAGAACGTGTTCTTGCGCTTCGGCACCCGCTCACGGTACTCAGCACGCGACGCGGGGGAGGCGCCCCAGGCCTGTGATCTTCACCCCACCGGGTGGCGTACGGTGCACTGCATCACCCGACCAGGAGGCGATGATGACGCAGAAGGCGCTGATCAAGGGCATCGGCGGCAGGGACCCGAAGGTGGACGCGGAGGCCTTCGTGGCGCCGACGTCCTCGGTCGTCGGGGACGTGACGCTGCACGCGGGGGCGAGCGTCTGGTACGGCGCGGTCCTGCGCGGCGACGTCGAACGGATCACCGTCGGGGCGAGCAGCAACGTCCAGGACAACTGCACGCTCCACGCCGACCCCGGCTTCCCCGTCACGGTCGGCGAGCGCGTCTCCATCGGGCACAACGCGGTCGTGCACGGGGCGACCGTCGAGGACGACTGCCTGATCGGCATGGGCGCCACCGTCCTCAACGGCGCGGTGATCGGTGCCGGTTCGCTGGTGGCAGCCCAGGCGCTCGTCCCGCAGGGCATGCGGGTGCCGCCGGGTTCCCTGGTCGCCGGTGTGCCGGCGAAGGTGCGGCGCGAGCTGACGGAGGAGGAGCGTCAGGGCGTCACGCTGAACGGGACGATGTACGCGGAGCTGGCGAAGGCCCACGGCGAGCTCCACGACTGAGCGGGGAGGGACGCCGAGGGCCGGCGGGCGCGTCAGTCGCCGGCGGTGACGGGGTCCGGTTCCGGCCGGGCCTTCGCCGCCTTGCGCCTGACGACGAGCATGGAGGCGACGCCGATGACGACCGCGGCCACCAGGCCCAGCCACGAGAAGCGCTTGAGCCAGGACTCGGCGACGACACCCACGTAGTAGATGACGGCGGTGGTGCCGCCCGCCCAGACGATGCCGCCCAGGACGTTGGCGATCAGGAACTTCCAGTAGGGCATCCGCAGCACGCCGGCCAGCGGGCCGGCGAAGATGCGCAGCAGGGCGACGAAGCGGCCGAAGAACACCGCCCACATGCCCCACTTCTGGAAGGACCGCTCGGCGGTGGCGATGTGCCCCTCGCTGAAGTGCTTGGGGAACTTCCTGCCCAGCCAGGCCAGCAGGGGCCGGCCGCCCTTGCGGCCGATGGCGTAGCCGATGGAGTCGCCGATCACCGCGCCAGCGCTGGCGCAGGCGCCGAGGATCACCGGGTCGACGCCGCCGTGCTGGGAGGAGAGCAGGGCCGCCGAGACCAGGATGATCTCGCCGGGCAACGGGATGCCGAGGCTCTCCAGACCGATGACCAGTCCGACGACGGCGTAGACGGCCGCCGCGGGCACCGTGTCGAGCCACTCCTGGACGTGCAACGCCGCATCCTCCGATTCGCGTCCCTGCCGCGTGCGCGGGTGCCTGCCCCGCCGCTTCCCGGGTGCGCCTCGATCGAGGCGCACCCGGGAAGCCTACCGGTCCGCGCGGCCGTTCCGGGCCCCGGCCGTGGACGCGGGGCTCAGCCGTTGGGCCGCAGGGTCCACACCACGGTCATCTCCCCCGTCACCGCCCCGTCCTCGCGCCGGATGGCGACGCTCACCGGGAACTCGGGGCGCTTGCCCTCGTCCAGTTCCGCGACGACCTCGGCGATCGGCCGGCCGAGGGTCGCGGTGGCGGTGACCGGGCCCAGGGCGATCTTCTTGAACGCGATCTCGGCGGTGACCGGCAGCGGCACGGCGCGGGAGAGCTGGTCGCCGAAGGCGGCCAGGACGATCGCGCCGCTGGCCGACTCGCCCAGCGTGAACATGGCTCCGGCGTGCGGCCCGCCGACGTGGTTGCGGTACTCGCTCTGGTCCGGCAGGGCCAGGACCGCCTTCTCGGGGGTGGTCTCCAGGTACTCGAGGTTCAGGGTCCGGACCATCGGCACCGTGGCGGCGAGCAACTCGCCGATCGACATCTGATCTGCGCTCATGACAGCAGGTTACCCACGAGTAGCTTGTGGGGGCCAGACCCTTCCGGTGATCACCGTATGCTTGCCGCCCATGTGGCCAGGAGAGCAGCCGTCCGCCGGAGGTCCGCACCCCGGACAGCCGAACCCGTACCAGCGGCCCACCCCGCACCCCGGACAGCCGAACCCGTACCAGCAGCCCACCCCGCCCGCTCCGTGGAACGCCCCCACGGTCACGGCGGGCCCGCCGTCCGGCGGCGGACCGGGCGGACGCCGCACGAAGGTGGCGGCCGTCGTCGCCGCCACGGCCGTGGTGGTGGCCGCCGCCGTGACCGGGGCCGTCCTCCTGGGCGGCGGCGAGGACGACCGGGCCGAACCGGATCCGGCCGCCTCGTCGGCGTCCGCGTCCGCCCCCTCGCCCTCCGGCGACGGCGACCCGCGGAACACGGACGACGCCCCGCGGCCGCTCGTCCCCGGCTGGAACACCGTGGTGAACCCGGATCTCGGTGTCGCCTTCGACGTACCGGCCTCCTGGAAGCGGCAGTCGGCCGACTGGGTCAGCTTCGTCTCGGACGACGCGGACCCCGACGACAAGCCCTTGATCGGCATGAGGGCCCCGGCCGTGCTCGAGGAGGAGTGGTGCGCCTCGGACGACGACGGGGACGGCTCGGTCGACCACACGCCCCTGGCCTCCGCCGGCACGCGGGGCAACGACGGTGCACGCAGCACCGAGGAGATCGCCCGGTCCGACTCGGCGGCGTGGGTCTACGGGGCGTTCACCCAGCCCGACCGGAAGAAGATCACGACGGAGCCGGCGGTCTCCTTCACCACCACCTCCGGCATCACGGGCAGCCTGGCCACCTCCCGGTCGGCCGGGGTCGCGAAGAAGGGCAGGTGCGACGTGGACGGCAAGGCCACGACGTTCGCCTTCACGTCCGCCGACGGCGACCTCGTCTCCTGGTCGTTCGTCGGCCCGGCGCGGGTCGGCGACGAGGTGCCGGACGCGACGGTACGGAAGATCGCGGCCACCGTCCGGGAGTTCACGCCGTCGGGCTCCTGAGGAACCACGGCACGGCCGGCCGCGCCGGACCGGCTTCGGTACGGCCCCGACGAGGCCCGGTGACCGAATCGTGTCCGGTGCCGCACTAGGGTGACTGCCCATGTGGCCAGGACAGCAGCCGCCCGGGGGCGAGCAGAATCCGCAGAACAACCCGTACCAGCAGCCGGGATACCAGCAGCCGAATCCGTACCAGCAGCCCGGCTATCAGCAGCAGCCCGGTCCGTACGGACAGCAGCCGCAGTGGGACGCCGGTCGGCCCCCGGGCAGGCCGGAGCCGGCGACCGTCGTCGGCGGTGGCAGCGGCGGCGGTGGCGGCAACCGGACGAAACTGGTCGCGATCGTCGCGGCGCTCGCCGTGGTGGTGACCGCCGGTGTGACCGGATTCCTGGTGCTGGGCGGCGACAAGGACGACAAGGCCGACGGCGGCAAGGGCACGAAGCCGTCCGCGAGCACGTCCGGGACCCCGACGGCCGGTCCGAGCGCCTCCGGCGACGACAACCCGCGCGCCGGCGGCGACGAACTGAAGCCGACCGTCGAGGGCTGGAAGGTCGTCGCCAACCCGCGCTTCGGCACGCTGTTCGACGTGCCCGCCGACTGGGAGATCGACAGCACCGACACGAGCGTCGGCTTCGAGTGGGAGAAGGACGGGGAGACGGACCGCACCACCGTCACCGCCCCGGCCTACCTCAAGTCCGAGTGGTGCACCGAGGACGCGAACAAGGACGGCCGCAAGGAGAGCACCGCCCTCGCCACCGCCGGCACCCGTGGTGAGGACGGTGCCAAGGACACCGCCATGGCGGCCGAGACCCGGGTGCCCTGGTGGATCTACGGCGGCTACACGGAGCCGGACATGAAGAGCGTCAAGTACGACAAGCCGAAGGACTACACCACGGCCTCCGGCATCAAGGGCAGCCTCGCCACGGCCCACTCGGAGGGCACCCCGCAGAAGGGGAAGTGCGACAGCGAGGGCAAGGCGATCACCTTCGCGTTCAAGAACGGCGCGGGCAACTACGTCACCTGGAACCTCTACGGCGCCAAGGGCGTCAAGGACGAGATCCCCGAGGCGACGGTCCAGAAGATCCTGAGCACCGTGCGCCTGACCGAGGACCCGCCGACGGAGGCCTGAGACCCGTCGGCGTCCGGCACCCGCCGCTCAGCCGATGCCGAACGCCCCGGCGGGAGGCTCGGGCGACGGCAGGGCGTCCTCGTCCCGCACCGGCCGCGCGTCGCCGATGAAGTCCCGCAGGGCCGGCCCGTGTTCGACGCGGGCCGGGAAGGCGTCGGCGGCGGTGCGCCGGGCCAGCGCGGCCGTGTCGAAGGGCCGGTGCGCGGCGACGAGCACGGCGTTGCCGAAACGGCGTCCGCGCAGCACTCCCGGTTCGGCGACGAGCGCCAGTTCCTCGAAGAGCGTGACGAAGGCGGCGAGTTGCGACCGCAGGAACGCGAACGGCGCCGCGTCGGCGAGGTTGGCCAGGTAGACGCCGTCGCGCCGCAGGACCCGCTCGGCCTCGTGGGCCCACGCGAGGGACGTCAGGTGCGCGGGCACGCGGGAGCCGCCGAAGACGTCGGCGACGAGGACGTCGGCCGAGTCCGCGGGCGCCGCCTCCAGCCAGGCCCGGGCGTCCGCGCCGTGCACGGTGATGCCGGCGCGGTCCGGCAGCGGCAGGTGCTCGGCGACCAGGTCCAGCAGACCGAGGTCGGCCTCCACGACGTCCTGCCTCGAGCCGGGCCGGGTCACGGCCACGTACCGGGGCAGGGTGAGCGCGCCCCCGCCGAGGTGCAGCACGTCCAGCGGGCGGCCCGGCTCCGCCACGGTGTCCAGGGCGTGGCCGAGCCGTCGCGCGTACTCGAACTCCAGGTGGGCCGGCTCGTCCAGGTCGACGTACGACTGCGGCGCCCCGTCGACGGTGAGCAGCCAGGCCCGCGGCCGGTCGACGTCGGGCATGAGCTTCACGGTGCCGTGGTCGGTGACGCGGCTGACGGGTATGGCTTCGTTCACCCTCCCATTGTGCCGGTGGGCGGCGCCCTCGTCCGGCGGCGGTCACCGCCCCCGGTGCCACGGGCCGATGTTCCGCAGCGCCTCCCGCGCGGACAGCGGGGCGAGAACCTGCCTGTGCGCGGCCACGAAGGCGCGTACGGCGCCGGGGTCGGTCTTCGCATATTCGCGCAGGCACCAGCCGATGGCCTTGCGGACGAAGAAGTCGGGGTGGCCGGACCGGCGCAGGCAGTAGCCGAAGAGGCGGTCCGTGTCGGTGCGTTCCCGGTGGCGCAGCTGGTGGAGCAGTGCGGCGCGGACCAGCCAGAGGTCGTCGTCCGCGATCCAGGCGTCCATGTCGGCCGTGAGGCCGCGATCGGCCGCGACCAGCCCTCCGACGACGTGTGCGGCGAGCAGGTCGACGGTGTCCCACCAGGGGACGGTGGTGAGCAGGTGCCGGACCACCGGGAGGAAACCGGAAGAGCAATGCGTCACATGACGGCGCAGCAGATCGACGGCGAAGTAGTGGTACTCGCGCTCGGGCAGCCGCCAGCAGCGCAGCGCGATCGCGGTGCAGTCCGCCTCGCCGGGGCGGGGCAGGCCGTCCAGGACCGCGCGGGACAGGGTACGGCGAACAGGCGTGGTCAGGCCCAGGAAGGGGGCCACGTCCTTCATGTACGCCCGCATCGCCACGGCCCGCCCGGGATCGGCGGCGCCGGCGTACGCGGCGGTGAGCCGCTCCAGCACCGTGTCGGCGAGAGGGCTGTGCGGCACGTCCGGGATCGCCGTGTCTGTGACGCTCATGAGACGCACCCTACGGCGATCACACACATATGTCGGTTAGTGTCACCGGATGCTCGATGCCACCACCCGCTCTGGGGGCACCATCACGGCCTCTCCCCGGGCCGCCGCGACGGAGCTCGCCGTCGCCGCCGCCACCGGGCCCGTCGCACCGACCGGTCTCACCGCCCGCGTGACGAGAGTCCTGCTCTCCCCGTGGTCCCGTTTCTCCCTGCTCGTCGCCCTGCTCGCGTCGGCCGGGACGGCGGTGGTGCTGTTCCAGCCGCAGCGGTTGCTGACGAACGGCTGGCCGCCACAGCTCGGAGGCGCCGCCGCGGCGGTCGCCTACGCGGTGGCGTACGGGCTGTGCACCGTCGCCTTCGTACCGCGTCCGCTGCTGAACCTGGCCGCGGGCGCCCTGTTCGGCTCGCAGCTGGGCCTCGCCGCCGCCCTGGCGGGAACGGTCCTGGGCGCCGGGGTCGCCTTCTGCCTGGGCCGGGTGCTGGGCCAGGAGGCGCTGCGTCCGCTGCTGCGGGGCAAGTGGCTGAAGGCCGCGGACGGGCAGCTCAGTCGGCACGGTTTCCGCTCGATGCTGGCGGCGCGGCTGTTCCCGGGGGTGCCGTTCGCCGCCGCCAACTACTGCGCGGCCGTCTCGCGCATGGGCCTGCTGCCGTTCCTGCTGGCGACGGCCCTCGGGTCGATCCCGAACACCGCCGCCTACGCCGTCGCCGGGGCCCGCGCCTCGACGCCGACCTCCCCGGCCTTCCTGATCGCCCTGGCCTGCATCGCCCTGCCGGGGCTGGCGGGTGCCGTGGTGGCCTGGCGCAAGCGTCACCGGCTGCGCGGACGCTGACGGAGGTCCGTCCGGGCCGATGAGGGGTGAGGGGGCCCGGGCCACCGACCGGACCCCCTCACCCCCTGTCGTCCGGCCTTCATTTCGGGGCGCTACGCTGCCCCTCGACACGCCTGATCCTGATCACCGCGGACGGTGGCTCGGTGTGTCCATCGACTGTTTCTCGATCGGCACTTGGACTCCGCAACCTCATGTCTTGGTTTGAATCCCTCATCCTCGGACTCGTCCAGGGGCTGACCGAGTTCCTCCCCGTCTCGTCCAGCGCGCACCTGCGCCTGACCGCGGCGTTCTCCGGCTGGCACGACCCGGGTGCGGCCTTCACGGCGATCACCCAGATCGGCACGGAGGCCGCCGTCCTCATCTACTTCCGCAAGGACATCGGGCGGATCATCTCGGCGTGGACCCGCTCGCTCGCGAGCAGGGAGATGCGCGGGAACCCGGACGCCCGCATGGGCTGGCTGGTGATCATCGGCTCGATCCCGATCGGCGTGCTCGGTCTGACGCTGAAGGACCAGATCGAGGGGCCGTTCCGCGACCTGCGCGTCACCGCGACCATGCTGATCGTCGTCGGCGTGGTCATCGGCATCGCGGACCGCCTGGCGGCGCGCGACGAGCAGGGCGGCCGACACCGCGCGCCGAAGCGGCGCAAGGAGCTGGACGACCTGGGCGTGCGGGACGGCCTGATCTACGGGCTCTGCCAGGCCATGGCCCTCGTCCCCGGCGTCTCCCGGTCCGGCGCGACCATCAGCGGCGGTCTCTTCATGGGCTACCGGCGCGAGGCCGCGGCCCGGTACTCGTTCCTGCTCGCGGTCCCCGCGGTGCTCGCCTCCGGCCTGTTCGAGCTCAAGGACGCGATGGAGAGCGACCACGTCTCCTGGGGTCCGACGCTGTTCGCGACGGTCATCGCCTTCGGCACGGGCTACGTGGTCATCGCCTGGTTCATGAAGTTCATCTCGACCAAGAGCTTCATGCCGTTCGTCTGGTACCGCATCGCGCTCGGCATCGTCATCATCGCCCTGGTCGCGGCGGGAGTGCTCAGCCCGCACGCCGCGGAGTCCTCGGGCTGAGGGGCATATGCCTGCGTAGCCGTCCGGTAGCGCAGTGTCAGTGCTTGCCCCTAGGCTTGTCCGCATGTCCCCCGATTACGTGACCCCTGGTTCCGTGCGTTCCGCGGCGGAGCTGAACGACCAGATCCGCGCCCTGTGGCGACGTGCGGGCGGATCCCTGTCGGCTCAGGAGCGCGTGGAGTACGAGCTGCTGGTGATCGAATGGGCCGCCGCGATCCGCTGCGAGATCATCGAGGCCGCCTGAGCGGCCGGGAGGCCGGCCCGTGAGCAGGAGCTCCGGGCCATGCCGACGCGCCGCCTCAGCGTCCTCCCGCGACACGCAGCACCGTCCCCGTCGTGTACGACGCGTCCGGCGACATCAGCCAGGCGGCGGCCGCGGCGATCTCCTCGGTCCGGCCCGCGCGGCCCAGCGGTACGGCCGCTCCCATCCGTCGGGCCCGGTCCGGGTCGCCCATGGCGGCGTGCATGTCGGTGTCGACGACGCCCGGTGCGACGGCGTTGACGCGGACGCCGGCCGGGCCGAGCTCCTTGGCCAGGCCCACGGTGAGGGCGTCGACGCCCGCCTTGGAGGCCGCGTAGTGGACGTACTCCCCCGGGCTGCCGAGGGTCGCGGCGCCCGACGACACGTTGACGATCGCGCCGCTCCCCCGCGCGGTCATCAGCTGAGCGGCGCGGCGGGCGCACAGCAGCGTGCCGAGCAGGTTGACGTCGAGGACCCGGCGCAGGACCGCGGTGTCGCTGTCGGCGAGGCGCCCCAGCGGGCCGGTCACCGCCGCGTTGTTCACGAGGCCCGTCACCGGGCCGAGCTCCCGCTCCGCCGCGTCGAAGAGACGCTCGACGTCGGCCTCGACCGACGTGTCCGCCCGCACGGCGAGGGCACGGCCGCCCGCCTCCCGCACCCCGGCCGCGACCGCCCCGGCGGCCGCCTCGTCACGGACGTAGCCGACGACGACGTCGTGTCCGTCGGAGGCGAGGCGCAGGCAGGTCGCCGCGCCGATCCCCCGGCTGCCTCCGGTGACGACGGTGACGGGACGCGTCATGACCCGACCTCCTGTACGAGCGCTTCGATCGATCATCGATCATCCTAGGCGCGGGGTGTCCCGTGTCCACAGGGCGAGGTCGCTGCTCGTCGCCACGGCGAGGGTGCGTCCGGAGGGGGAGAATCCGGCCGCGCGGAACGTCGAGTAGTTCACGTGGACGATGTGCCACCACCGCTCGCCGTGCGGACCCGCGTGGGGCAGCCCGCCGTCGCGGGACAGCAGGACACGCTCGTTCGGCCAGGCCGGAGTGACGACCTCGAGGCACCAGCCGTCCTCGGTGGTGGTGTGCAGTCCGCCGCCGAAGAGCCCGGCGATGTGCACCCTGTTCCCGGCGATCGGCCCCAGTCCCGGGCAGGACAGGTCGGCGACCGCATCGGGGGTGCTGTCCTCGGGGTCGGGGTCGCGGTCCCGGGCGATCTTCTCGCCGGTGACCGCGTCGAAGAGCCCGTGCCCGTCGCGCGAGACCACCATCACCAGGTCACGGCCGGTGCCGGGGTCCGATGCGAAGCCGATCCCGAGCAGTCCGCCGACCGGCACGCCGTAGGTGTGCGCGAAGACGGGCCGCCAGGGCTCGGGGGCGGGCACCACGGGGGCCGCGAGAAGCCGGTCCCGCATCGCCCTCTGGTATGCCGTGAGTTCCGGCTCGTGCTCCGACCGCCCGACCGGGTCCATGCTCCGCGTCCGCTGTTCCACGCCCCCATGATCCCTGTTCCGCCGGGCCGGTCCGGCACGCTCACCGGCACGGCCGGACGGCCCCGCGCCGTCACAGGGAAGCCACCACCTCGCCGGCCATCACCTCGGGCGGGTGGGGAAGCACCGACGCGAGGTGGTCCCGCACGAAGCCCGCGGCCCTCAGGACCGATTCCTCGGCACCGGCCCGGTCCTGGAAGATGCTGGTCGAGACCATCACCCCGCCGCCGGCATCGATCCAGTAGTAGGCCACGAAGCCGGAGACCTGACGCAGGAGCGGCAGGAACCCCTCGTTCACCAGACGGGCCGCCTCGGCCGCGTCGGTCACCCCTTCGTACCGCCGGACTGCTGCGTACATTCCCGAGCTCCTCACGCCATCGCGGGTTCGTCCTCTGCTGAGCTGTCGTACCCCGGCGGCGGCGTCCGGCTCACGAGGCGTCCGGCAATCACCTGAAGGGCCACCCCGGGCGATCCGAACGGCGGTGGACACCTGCCCGGCCGGCGCGCCGCCGGTGTGATCGACTGAACGGGTCCGTGCCGGGAGCGCACACTGAAGGCACCACGGGGTAGGGAGCCGCCCATGAAGACGCTCGGCCACTGGCTCACCTCCCCCTGGCGGCGCTCGGCGGTCGCCGTGCTCGCCGGCGCGCTGCCCGTCCTCGCCTTCCCCGCCCCCGGGCTGTGGTGGTGGGCCTGGGTGGCCCTCGTCCCCTGGCTGCTGCTGGCCCGCAGCGCGCTCACCGGCAGGCGGGCCGCGTACGACGGCTGGTGCGCGGGGTTCGGGTTCATGCTGGCCATGCACCACTGGCTGCTGCCCAGCCTGCACGTGTTCACGTTCGTCATCGCCGCACTGCTCGGCGCGTTGTGGGCGCCGTGGGGCTGGCTGGTGCGGCGGCTGCTGGGCGGGGCCCCGTCGGGCGGCGGGGTCGCGGCGGCGCTGGTGGTGCTGCCGTCGGGCTGGCTGGCCGTGGAGCTGGTCCGGTCCTGGCAGGGGCTCGGCGGTCCCTGGGGCATGATCGGTGCCAGTCAGTGGGAGGTCCCCCCGGCGCTGCGGCTCGCCTCGGTCGGCGGGGTGTGGCTGCTCAGCTTCCTGGTGGTGGCGGTCGACGTGGCCGTCGCCGTCCTGGTCGCCGTCCGCCGGGCCCGGGTGCCCGCCGTGGCCGGCCTCGTCGCCGTCGCGGCCGTCGCCTGCGCCGCCTGGGTGTGGTCGCCTCGCCCCGACACCGGCGAGCGGGTCGCCGTCGCCGTGGTGCAGCCCGGTGTCGTCGCCGGCCGTGACAGCGCCGACCGGCGCTTCGACCGGGAGGAGGAACTGACCCGGGGGCTGGCGGACCGGGGCGCCGACCTGATCGTCTGGGGCGAGAGCAGCGTCGGCTTCGACCTGGACGACCGGCCGGACCTGGCGCGGCGGCTGGCGGCCCTGTCCCGTCGGACCGGTGCGGACATCCTGGTGAACGTGGACGCGCGGCGCTCGGACAAGCCCGGCATCTACAAGAGCTCGGTGCTGGTCGGCCCGGACGGCCCGACCGGCGACCGGTACGACAAGATGCGGCTGGTCCCCTTCGGGGAGTACGTGCCGGCGCGTTCACTGCTCGGCTGGGCCACCTCCGTGGGCAAGGCGGCCGGCGAGGACCGCAGGCGCGGCTCGGCGCAGGTCGTGATGGACGTGGGGGACGGACTGCGGATCGGCCCGATGGTGTGCTTCGAGAGCGCCTTTCCCGACATGAGCCGGCATCTGGCCGCCGACGGCGCCGAGGTGCTGCTCGCCCAGTCGTCGACGTCGACGTTCCAGGACACCTGGGCTCCCGCGCAGCACGCCTCGCTCGCCGCGCTGCGCGCCGCCGAGACCGGCCGTCCGATGGTCCACGCGACGCTGACCGGGGTCTCCGCCGTGCACGACGCGACGGGTGCGCGGGTCGGCCCCCGGCTCGGCACCGACGCGAGCGCGGCGCAGGTGTACGACGTGCCGCTCGCCCGCGGGACCACCCCGTACGTCCGCTTCGGCGACTGGACGGTGCACGCGGCGCTGCTGGTCCTCGCGGCCTGGGCCGCCGCCGAGGGGGTGCGGACGCTGCGGCTCAGGCGGTCGGGTCCAGCACCGCGCGTACCACCCGCTCGCACAGCTCATGGGTCTCCAGCGCGTCCCGGGCACTGAGCACCGTGCCCGACCGCACCGCGTCGAGGAAGGCGAGCACCGCCTGCTCGATGCCGCGCTGCCGGGCCACCGGAACCCAGTCGCCGCGCCGCCGCACGGTCGGCTGGCCCTTGTGGTCGATCACCTCGGCGAGGTTGACCACCTGGCGCTTGGTGTCCTGGCCGGAGACCTCGAGGATCTCCTCGGCCGAGCCGCTGAGCCGGTTCATCACGCCGAGCGCGGTGAAGCCGTCCCCGGCGAGCTGGAGGACGACGTGGTGGAGCAGGCCGTCCTCGGCGCGGAAGCGCACGGTGACGTCGTCGACCGGGCCGGGCACCAGGAACCGCAGGGTGTCGACGACGTGGATGAAGTCGTCGAGGATCATGGTGCGCGGATCCTCCGGGAGCCCCGTGCGGTTCTTCTGCATGAGGATCAGCTCGCGCGGGTGCTCGGCGCACTGCGCGTACCCGGGGGCGTGGCGCCGGTTGAAACCGACGGCGAGGCTCGTGCCGCGCTGCTCGGCGAGTGCCACCAGCCGCGCGGAGTCGGCGAGTTCGTAGGCGAGCGGCTTGTCGACGTAGGTCGGTACGCCCGCTTCCAGGAGCCGCGTCACGATCTCGGGGTGGACCGCCGTCGGCGCGTGCACGAAGGCGGCGTCGAGGTCCTGGGCGAGGAGGGAGTCGAGGTCGGCGTGGCGCTGCCGGTCCGGGAGGCGCAGGCCGTCGGCGACGCGGGTGAGGGTCGCGGGGGTGCGGGTCTGCAGGTGCAGCTCGGTACCGGGCAGGACGGCGAGCACCGGCAGGTAGGCCTTCTGCGCGATGTCGCCGAGTCCGATGCAACCGACCTTCACGGGGTGTGCTCCTCTAACGCTCGCCGGCCCGGGTCCGCTGCGAAGCATACGGCGCCTGCGGGGGCCGCCAGTCGGCGATGCCGTCGAAGCCGCGCAGGAACAGCGCGGGGCCGGTCCTCGACAGCGCGGCGATCGCGGCGTCGCGCAGGGCGGTCACGGCGCGGTTGCCCGCCATGTTGAGCCGGGCGACCCTGACGGCCTGCCGGGCGACGGCGATGGTGCGGGGCAGCCGGGCGGTCGTGTAGGCGGCGAGGTCGTCCCGGTGGTGGGCGAGCACGATCGCGTCCTCGATCGCCTGGTTGCCGCCCTGGCCGAGGGTCGGCGGCATGGCGTGGGCCGCGTCCCCGAGGAGGGCGACCCGGCCGCGGTGGTAGGCGGGCAGGGGCTCGGCGATGTGGTGCACGTCGTGGCGCAGGACGTCCTCGGGGCGGACGGCGGCGAGGACGGCGGGGATCGGGTCGTGCCAGTCGCCGTACCGGTGCAGCAGTTCCGCCCGCTCGTCCGCGGCGTGCCCGCCCGGCGCGGTGACGGCGGCGGCGTACGCGTAGACGCGGCCGTCCTTGAGCGGGTGGGTGCCCCAGATGCGGCCCCGGCCCCAGGTCTCCTGGGAGGCGAACGTGACGCCGGGCAGCGGGACGACCGTCCGCCAGGTGGTGAAGCCGGAGTAGACGGGTCCGGGATGGTCCGGGAACAGCGTGCGGCGTACGGCGGAGCGGATGCCGTCGGCGGCCACGACCAGGTCGGCCTCCAGCTCGCCGTCGGGTGTGCGCACGCGGGCCGGCCGGTCGTCGTCGCCGGGGTCGGTGAGGGTCGCGGCGGCGCCCGTGCGGATCGCGCCGGGTGGCAGTTGTGCGGCGAGGCGGTCGACGAGGCCGGCCCGGTGCAGCAGCACGAGGGGGCCGCCGAACCGGGCCGCGGCGGTCTCGGCGCTGGACCGGGAGAGCCAGCGTCCGCCCGGGGTGCGCAGGCCTCCGTCGCCCTGCCAGGCGGCGAGGTCGCGGATCTCGTCGCCGAGGCCGATGACGTCCAGGGCGCGCAACGCGTTGGGCGACAGGGAGATGGCGGCGCCGACGGGCTCCAGGGCCGGGGAGCGCTCCAGCACGGTGACCCGCACGCCGGCGCCGTGCAGGGCCGCCGCCGCGGTGAGCCCGCCGATCCCGCCGCCGATCACGACGGCCTGCCGGGTCCTGTCCATGGCTCCTCCTCGCGTCCACCGCGCCTTCACTACAAGTGTAGTGAACGGATGCCTCGACTGTACTACAGCCGTAGTGCGCCGGGTAGGTTGGCCGCATGTCCGACCGCACCGCACCCCCCACCGGCGCCGCCCGCGCCGGTCTCGTCGCCGACGCCGCGCTCGCCCTGCTCGCCGAGCGCGGGATGCGCGGCCTCACGCACCGCGCGGTCGACGAGGCGGCCGGACTCCCCCAGGGCTCCACGTCCAACCTCGCGCGGACCCGGCAGGCCCTGCTGGAACTGGCGGTGCGGCGGCTGGCCGAGCGGGAGGCGCGGGTCCTGGCCCTGCACGAGATGCCGGACCCGCGCGGCGGCACCGACGCCCTGGTGGACGCGCTGGCGCTGGCGACGCACCGTGCCCTGACCCGCAACCGCGAACTCACCCTGGCCCGCTACGAACTGGCCCTGGAAGCCACCCGCCGGCCCGAACTGCGCGCCTACTTCGACGCCACCGGCGCCCGCTTCCGCGACCAGCTCGGCGCCCTCGTCACGGCGATGGGCTCGGCCGACCCGGCCCGTCACGTGCTGTCCCTCGTCGCCTGGGCGGACGGGCTGATGTTCTCCTGCGTGGCCGGGTCGTTCAGCGCCGAGGTGCCGGGGCCGGACGAGGTGCGGGCGGATCTGCGGGAGTTGATCGACGGGATGCTGGGCCGCTGATCCGCACCATTCCCTGGTGGATCACGTGGAGTCGGGTCAGGATGCACACATGACCACCGACCGCCGGGAACCCGCGACCGATGCCGACGAACGCACCATGCTGGAGGGCTGGCTGGACTACCACCGGCAGACCCTCGCCTGGAAGTGCGAAGGCCTGACCGACGCACAGCTCCGGACCGCCTCCGTGCCCCCCTCCTCCCTCTCCCTGATGGGGCTGGTGCGGCACATGGCCGAGGTGGAGCGGAGCTGGTACCGCAGGGTGCTGGCGGACGAGGAGGCCGAGCCGATCCACTACAGCGACGAGGACCCGGACGGCGAGTTCCACCTGACCGAGTCGGACACCTGGCAGGAGGCGTACGCCACGTGGCAGGCCGAGATCGAGGCCGCCCGGCGCATCGCGGCCGGCTTCCGGCTCGACGAGATCTCCCGGGGCAGGCACCGGCGCACCGGTGAGCGGTACAGCCTGCGCTGGGTCCACACGCACCTGATCGAGGAGTACGCGCGGCACAACGGCCACGCCGACCTGATCCGCGAGTGCCTCGACGGCGCCACCGGCGACTGACGTCACCCACCGCTGACGCGGTGCCTCCGTAAGGGGCCGGAGATCACCCGTGCGGAGCAAACTCCGCCCGTCCGCCGCCCGCGGAGCGGGTCCGACCCGCCAGAGTGATGCGGGTGCATCGAACGACGACCACCACCACGCTGCTGCTGACCGTGGCCGCCTCGGCCCTGTCCGGCTGTACGACGGTCCAGCCCTCGGCCGGTCCGGCGGCCGACGCCCGCCCGGCCGCGTCCCCCACGGACGGGCCGGCCGAGCCGCGGGCCCTGCAGGCCCCGGCCCGTGAGGCGCTGGGGACGACCGGCCCCTCCCCGTCCCCCGGCCGCGCCTCGGACGAGCCGCGCCGCACGGCGCGCCCGACGACTCCGGCGCCGCGCAAGCCCCCGGCCGCC
>NZ_BDJC01000033.1 GCF_002005565.1 Streptomyces sp. JHA26
GGTGGCGGCGGGCGCGCTCTAGGGTGGGGGCGTGACCGACCGCAGCAGGCCCCCGCTGGCCGTGTTCGACCTGGACAACACCCTCGCCGGCACCGCGCACCGGCAGCGCTTCCTGGAGCGCCGGCCGCGCGACTGGAACGCCTTCTTCGCCGCCGCGCCCCAGGATCCGCCGCTGCCGGAGGGCGTCGCGCTGGTGCGCGCGAGCGCCGGGGAGTGCGAGATCGTCTACCTGACCGGACGGCCCGAGCGCTGCCGCCGCGACACGCTCGACTGGCTGGCCGCGCAGGGGCTCCCCGAGGGGCGGGTGTACATGCGGGGCGACGCCGACCGCCGGCCCGCCCGTCGCACCAAACTGGAGATCCTCGCCCGGCTCGCCCGCACCCGCGAGATCCGTTTCCTGGTGGACGACGACGAGCTGGTGTGCGACGACGCCGAACGGGCCGGGTTCACCGTCGTCCGCGCGGACTGGGCCGCCCGCTCGGCCGAACTGGAGGACGCCCAGGAACGGGAGGGGCGCACCTGACCGTCCCGGCGGACCCCGCGGGCCCTGGTCCCCCGCGCCCCGCGGTCCGGTCCCGCCGGGGGCGGCGTCAGGCCGAGTCCTCCAGGCGGAAGCCGAGCTTCAGGCCCACCTGCCAGTGGGCGACCTCCCCTTCCTCGATCTGGCCGCGCACCTGTGTGACCTCGAACCAGTCCAGGTTGCGCAGGGTCTGCGAGGCGCGGGTGATGCCGTTGCGGACGGCCTGGTCGACGCCGTCGGGCGAGGTGCCGACGATCTCGGTGACCCGGTAGGTGTGGTTCGACATGCGGGTGCTCCCTTCCGCGGTGCGGACGGCGGTCTCGCGCGTGCCGCGCGTCACTCCACCGTGCCCCACGCGCCGGCGGAGCGCGAGGCGTCGGCGTCCCCGCGGGTCGTCCCTGCCGGTAGTCCCCGACCGCGGGCCCGGTGCGGGCTCCCCCCTTGACCTCCGCATTGGTACATACCAAAATCCCAGACACCCGTACGAGCCTCACGCTCGTCCCCCCACGTCGGGTCTCCCTTGGCGTGTGCGGGACCACCGGTCCGCCACCGACACCTGCTCGACCAGAAGGACCCCTCGTGAGACGTCGCCTCCTCGCCCTCGTCTGTGTCTCCGCCTCCCTGCTCAGCGGTTGCGGCCTGCTGCCCTCGGACGGCGGCGGCGGGCGGCGCGCCGTCACCGTGTGGCTGATGAAGGGCAGCGCCTCGGAGGACTTCCTGGAGCGCTTCACCGAGGACTTCGAGCGGGAGCACCCCGATCTGGACCTCGACGTCCGCATCCAGGAGTGGACCGGCATCGGCGAGAAGGTGCAGACGGCGCTGAAGTCCGACGGCGGTGACGGGCAGCCGGACGTCATCGAGGTCGGCAACACCCAGGTCCCGCAGTACGCCGAGGGCGGCCGGCTGGAGGACCTGACGCTCGAGTCGATGCGCGACTGGGGGATCCGCGACTGGCTGCCCGGCCTCGCGGAACCGGGGGAGTACCTGTCCCAGCAGTTCGGCATCCCCTGGTACGCCGCCAACCGCGTCGTCATCTACCGCAAGGACCTGTTCGAGCAGGCCGGCATCACCGATCCGCCGCGTACCCGCGAGGAGTGGCTCACCGTCACCGAGAAGCTCGACCGGGGGACCGGCCAGGGCATCTACCTGGCCGGGCAGGACTGGTACACGCTGTCCGGCTTCATCTGGGACGAGGGCGGCGACCTCGCCGAGGAGAGCGATGGCGCCTGGACCGGCGCGCTGGACACCCCGGCCGCCCTGCGCGGCATGGACTTCTACCGCGAACTGCAGGCCCTGGGCGAGGGGCCCGTCGACGCCGACGAGGAACACCCGCCGCAGGCCGGTGTGTTCGCCAAGGGCGAGGTCGCGCAGATCATCGCGGTGCCGGGGCTCGCCCGGACCATCCTGCGCGAGAACCCCGGACTCGAGGACGAGCTGGGCTTCTTCCCCGTCCCCGGCAAGAGCGCCGACAGGCCCGGGGCCGTGTTCACCGGCGGCTCCGACCTCGTCGTACCGGGGAACACCGACGACCGGGACGGCGCCGTCGCCGTGGTGGAGGCCCTCACCGGGGCGAAGTGGAACACCGACCTGGCCCGCACCATGAACTACGTTCCCAACAAGAGGACGCTGGCCGCGGACGTCGCGGGCGGGGAGGGAGTCCAGGCGATGGCCGCCGGTGCCGCGCAGGGCCGGGCGACCCCCGGTACGCCCCTGTGGGGCGCCGTCGAGGCGGACAACCCGATCAAGGCGTACATGACCAAGGTCCTCACGGGCGCCGAGGCGCGGTCGGAGGCCGAACGGGCCTCCGACCGCATCACCGAGCTCCTGGACCCCGACACCCGCTGACGCGGCGCCGGGCCCCGGATCGGCACGCCCGGCTCAGCGCACCCGGCTCAGCGACAGCGCGAACCGGTCCTCGCCGTCGGTCCACCAGTGGGTGAGGTCCAGGCCGGCCGCGGACAGCTCCGTCCGCACGCCCTCCCGGCGGAACTTCGCCGACACCTCGGTGCGCAGTTCCTCCCCGGCGGCGAAGTCCACGGCCAGGTCGAGCGCCTGGACCTTCACTGTCTGGTCCGTGCGCGAGCGCAGCCGCATCTCGATCCACTCCCGCCGCGCGTCCCACACCGCGACGTGGTCGAAGGCCGCGGGCACGAAGTCGGCGCCCAGCTCGCGGTTGATCACGGTCAGGACGTTCTTGTCGAACGCGGCCGTCACCCCGGCCGCGTCGTCGTACGCCCGCACCAGCACCCGTTCGTCCTTGACCAGGTCCGTGCCCAGCAGCAGCGCGTCGCCGGGCGAGAGCAGCGCCCGCACGGACGCGAGGAACACGGCCCGTTCGGCGGGCAGCAGGTTGCCGATCGTGCCGCCGAGGAACGCCACCAGCCGGGGACCCGGCGTGTCCGGGAGCGCGAGGTCGGCGGTGAAGTCGGCGACCAGCGCGTGCACCCGCAGCCCCGGCCGCTCGGCGGCGATCGCCCGCCCGGCCTGCGCGAGGGCGCTCTCGCTGACGTCGACCGGCACGTACGCGTCCAGCCCAGTCAGCGCGTCGAGCAGGTGCCGCGTCTTCTCCGAGGAACCCGAGCCCAGCTCGACCAGGGTGCGGGCACCGGTCGCGGCGGCGATCTTCCCGGCCCGGTCGACGAGGATCTCCCGCTCCGCCCGGGTGGGGTAGTACTCGGGCAGCCCGGTGATCTCCTCGAACAGCTCGCTGCCCCGGGCGTCGTAGAACCACTTGGGCGGCAGCGACTTGGGCGTACTCGTCAGGCCCGCCAGGACGTCGGCGCGCAGGGCGGCGCCCGTGGCGTCCTCGGGCAGCGTGCGGGTGAGGTGGAACAGGCTCACGTGCGGGGCTCCTTGACAGATACGGAAGCGGCGATGGCCGCGGGCACCGGGGCGTCGTCGCGCGGGTCCTCGATCGGGGTCAGCAGCACGTCCGTGCCGCTCGCCGCGAGCAGGGTGCGGTCGGGAACCTCCTGCCAGTGCGGGTCGTCGTCGTACGGCTCGGAGGCGACGACCGTGCCGCCGCCGGGCCGCGTCAGGTACCAGAGGGTGTCGCCCCAGACGGTGGCCGTGATGCTCTCGCCGTCCGTGAGCAGCAGGTTGAGCCGGGAGCCGGGGGAGGCCGCGGCGACCTCCAGCACCGTGTCGGCCAGCGCCCGCGCGTCGGCGCGCGGGTGCGGCTCGCCCGCGTCCGCGGCGCGCAGCCGGTGCAGGACCAGGGCCCACACCAGCGCCGAGTCGTTGCGGGCCTCCAGCGACAGCAGCTCCTCGCGGGGCAGCGACCCGGCCAGCGGCGCGAGCGAGCCGGGCCAGCCCGCCACGGCGCCGTTGTGACTGAACAGCCAGGGCCCCGCGGCGAACGGCGCCGCCGCGGCCTCCGCGTCGGCACCCGCCAGCGTCGCGTCCCGCACGGCGGCCAGCAGCGCGCCGGTGCGCACCACCCGGGCCAGGTCGGCGAAGGACTGGTCGGCCCAGATCGGCCCCGCCCGGCGGTAACGCGCCGGCACCGGGTCGTCCTTGGCGTACCAGCCGACGCCGAACCCGTCGGCGTTGACCGTGCCGTACCGCTGGCGCCGGGGCGCCCAGGACTGGCGGTACAGGGCGTGCGCCGGTTCCACCAGGAGCCGGCCCAGCGGCACCGGGGGTCCCACGTAGGCCAGGTGACGGCACATCAGGAACCCTCCGCGGAACGGGCGGTGCGGAAGCCGGAGAAGATCTGCCGCCGGATCGGATAGTCCCAGTTGCGGAACGTGCCCCGGCAGGCCACCGCGTCCACGGCGAACGAACCGCCGCGCAGCACCTTGTAGTCCGGCCCGAAGAACACCTCCGAGTACTCCCGGTACGGGAACGCCCGGAAACCGGGGTACGGCGCGAAGTCGCTCGACGTCCACTCCCAGACGTCGCCGATCAACTGCCGTACCCCGAGCGGCGACTCCCCGGCCGGATAGCTGCCCGCGGGCGCCGGACGCAGGTGCCGCTGCCCGAGGTTGGCGTGCTCCGGGCCCGGATCGGCGTCGCCCCACGGATAGCGCATCGAGCGGTCACCGGCCGGATCGTGCCGGGCGGCCTTCTCCCACTCGGCCTCGGTGGGCAGCCGCCGCCCGGCCCAGCGGGCCCACGCGTCGGCCTCGTACCAGCACACGTGCACCACCGGCTCGTCGGGCGGCACCACCTCCGTGACGCCGAAGCGCCGCCGCAGCCACTGCCCGCCGTCCCGGCGCCAGAACAGCGGGGCGGTGATGGAGTGCCGGCGGATGTGGTCCCAGCCCTCCGGGGCCCACCAGCGCGGGTCGTCGTAGCCCCCGTCCTCGATGAAGGCCTGGTACGCGGCGTTCGTCACCGGCGTGGTGTCGATGAGGAACGGGGCCACCTCGCGCCGGTGCGCGGGCCGTTCGTTGTCCAGGGCCCACGGCTCCGTCGAGGTGCCCATCGTGAACGGGCCGCCGGGCACCAGGACCTCCGCCGGTCCGGTGAACAGCGGCACGGGATCCGGGTCCGGGGCCGTCAGGGCCTGCGGTCCCTTGCGAAGCTGGTGGGTGACCAGCATGGTCTCGTCGTGCTGCTGCTCGTGCTGGGCGATCATCCCGAAGGCGAAGCCGGCCTCGGTCAGCCGCGTCCCGTGGAACGCGACGCGCTCCAGCACGTCCAGGGCCCGCTCGCGCACGTCCGCCACGTACCGGCGGGCCTCGTCCGGCGGCAGCAACGGCAGCGAGGGGCGTTCGGCACGCGGGTGCTCGAAGGCGTCGTACAGGCCGTCGATCTCGGGCCGTATCGCCTCCTGCCCGCCGACGGCGCGCAGCAGCCACTGCTCCTCCTGGTTGCCGATGTGCGCGAGGTCCCACACCAGCGGGGACATCAGCGGCGACACCTGGGCGGTCAGGTCGGGGCCCTCCACGCAACCGGTCAGCAGCGTGGTGCGCTCACGCGCCGTGACGAGCGTGGTCAGGGCCCGCTCGCGGAACGTCTCGGGGTCCACGCGGGGGTCGACGGCGGGCTCGGCGGTGCGGTCGGCGGCCGCACCGCCGGCGGTGTCCGTGACGGAGTCGGTCATGAGCGGGTCTCCCTCCCGTGCGGGCCGCGGCCCGCGCCGTCGTACGTGTCCAGCAGGTCGTCGGCGGGGCAGCGACCCCGGGCGACGTAGCGGTCCAGGAACGCCGCGACGGCATCCGTCACCTCGGTGGTGGCGCCGAGCCGGGGCAGCGCGGCGAGCGCCGCCGTGAAGCACACGCCGGCCGTGTCGCGCAGCTCCGGATCGGTGAGGGCGTCGCGGGCCGCGTCCCGGTACAGCGGGTTGTGCGGGGCGGGCAGGCCCGAGGTGCGTTCCGTGAGGGGCTTCACGGCCCGGTAGGCGGTCTCGGAGGCCTCCTGGTCGTCGAACAGCGCCGCCGTCACGGCGAGCGGCACGACCCAGCCGTCGTCCCCGGGTTGGGCGTCGATCATGCGCAGCTCCAGATGCCCGCGCGGCCGGACCGGCGGGAACAGGGTGGTGAGGTGGTAGTCGAGGTCCTCCCTGGCCGGCGGCCTCGGCGACCGGGTCCTGGTCCACTCCCGGAAGCTCAGGCCCTCCGGCACGTCCCAGCGGCCGCCGTCCCGGCGTACGCACATCACCGGGGCGTCCAGCACGTGGCGGGCCCAGGCGCGGCGCGGGTCGGCGTCCAGCGGGGGACCGCCCGCCCGGCCGGTGCCGATCTGCGTCCACCGCAGCTGCCGCGTGGACCGCCAGCCGGTGGGCCGGCCGCCGGACAGCGGGGAGTTGGCGAACGCGGCCAGCAGGACCGCGCCCAGCTGGTGGGCGAGCCACCAGCGGCGTACGTGGCCGAGCGGGCCGGGCTCCTCGTGCCCGGCGTCCAGGCACACCTGCACGGAGGCGGAGGCGCACATCATGAAGCGGCCCGCGGGACCGGTGCGGTCGAGACAGGCCTCCATGGCGTCGTAGCGCGGCCGGCGCAGGAACCGGCGGGGAGGGCGCCAGGGGTCGTGGCCCAGGCCGACGAGGGCGAGACCGTCCTGCCGCAGGACCGCCCGGACGGCGTCCAGATCGGCACGGACGGCGTCGACGCACTCCGTCAGGGAGGCGGCGGGCAGCGAGCTCAGCTCCAGCTGTCCACCGGGCTCGACGGTGAGCGGCGAGTTCAGGGGCACGGTGCGCAGTGCGGCGTAGACCGCGTCGAGTCTTTCGTCCGCCACGGGGAGCCACGGCGCGTGCGGTTCGTGGATCAGCCATTCCACCTCGACGCCGAGGCGTGCGGGCGGACCGGTCTTGAAGCAGATGCCGCGGACCAGCGCCTCGACCTCGGCTTCGGTGATGGTGGTACGCGGCCGTGTGCAGCCGCCTGTCGCATCGGACATGTCGGGATCCTCCTGAGATTCCACCATGTCGCCGACCCTCTTCGCGGTGGGCCGGGTCGGCACACCCGTCCTACCCAAGACCCTCGCGCCGCTCCGCACAAGGGTGCATACCGGGACGTTTCCTCTCAGTGATCTCCACGACCCGACCGTTTCCGGGGACTTTCCCCGTCGTTTCCCGGGCCGGGAAACACCGTTGCGCAACATCACCAGCATCACCCAGGATTCCCGCATGAGCACGACGGGGGAGGCCGCGCGGTGCGCGGTCACGGCGTCCACGGGGGTGGCGCCATGAGCGCACGCCTGCGTGGCATCGCCCAGCAGACGGAACAGATCGTCGCGGCCGGGTCCTACCGCACGCCCGACGGCCGCGAGGTGTCCGTCGCGGCGGCCGTCCGGGCGGCCCGGGACGGCACGCGGATGCACGGTCCGGACCCCGTCGGGGTGGCACCCCGCGCCCCGGTCCGGACGGTCCTCGAGGTCACCGGCGAGAGCAGCCTCGAGGCCGCCCGGCGCCTGGGCGGTGGGGTCGCCGTGCTCAACTTCGCCTCCGCCCGCAACCCGGGCGGCGGCTACCTCAACGGCGCCCAGGCCCAGGAGGAGGCCCTGTGCCGGGCCTCCGCCCTGTACACCTGCCTGCTGCGGGCCCGCGAGTTCTACGACCACCACCGCGCCCACCGCGACCCGTTCTACACGGACCGCGTCGTCCACTCGCCCGGCGTGCCCGTCTTCCGCGACGACCGGGGCCGCCTGCTGGACGAGCCGTTCACGGCCGGGTTCCTCACCTCCGCCGCGCCCAACGCCGGCGTGGTGCTGCGCACGGCCCCGGAGCGCGCCGCCGACCTGCCGACCGCCCTCGCCGTGCGCGCCGAGCGGGTGCTGGAGACGGCCGCGGCCCACGGACACCGGCGGCTGGTGCTCGGCGCCTGGGGCTGTGGCGTGTTCCGCAACGATCCGGCCCAGGTCGCGGGTGCCTTCCGCACCCTGCTCGGCCCCGGCGGACGGTTCGCCGCGACGTTCGAACGGGTGACGTTCGGCATCCTGGACCGCACACCGGGTGGCACGGTCCGCGCCGCGTTCGAGCGGACCTTCCCGGAGGCCGTCGCGGACGTGCGTCGGCTCCGGCCGTAGCGCTCCCGCGGCCGCTGCCGTACGAGGCCGCACCGCGTCCGGCCCGGCACGCACGCCCGGCGCCGCGTCCCGGCCCACGTCCCGCGGGTCCGCCCGAACGGTCGCGAAGGGGCCGTGGCGGCCGGGCGGGCGCGCGTCGCCGCCGCCGCGGACGGAGACGTGCACGGCCGTACCGTGCGGGACGCCGCCGCGTGCCGGGCGGCACGGGCCCCGGCCGGGTGGCAGGCTGATTCCCGGCACTCCCGTCCCACCACGAGAACAGGAAGCCGACGTCATGACCGACCAGCTCACCGTGAGCGTCCTGGGCACCGGCATCATGGGCGCCGCGATGGCGCGCAACCTCGCCCACGCCGGACTCGCCGTCCGCGCCTGGAACCGCACCCGGGACAAGGCCGAGCCGCTGGCCGCCGACGGCGCGCACATCGCCGGCGACCCCGAGGAGGCGGTGCGGGACGCCGACGTCGTCCTCACCATGCTCCACGACGGCCCGGCAGCCCTGGACGTCATGCGCCGCGCCGCCCCCGGCCTGCGCGCCGGCGCCGCCTGGGTGCAGTCGACCACCGCCGGGATCGACGCGGTCGGTGAGCTCGCCGCCTTCGCCCGCGAGCACGGCCTGGTCTTCTTCGACGCCCCCGTGCTCGGCACCCGGCAGCCCGCCGAGGCCGGCCGGTTGCTCGTCCTGGCCGCCGGCCCGGCCGACGCGCGCGACGCGGTGACGCCGGTCCTCGACGCGGTCGGCTCCCGCACGGTGTGGACCGGCGAGGACGGCGCCGCCGGCAGCGCGACCCGGCTCAAGCTCGTGGCCAACAGCTGGGTCCTCGCCGCCACCAACGCGGTCGGCGAGGTCCTGGCGCTCTCCGAGGCGCTGGGCGTGGACCCCGACGCCTTCTTCGACGCCATCGCCGACGGCCCCCTCGACATGGGCTACCTGCGCGCCAAGGCCGGCCTGATCCGCGACGGCGCACTCGTCCCGCCCCAGTTCGCCGTCACCACCGCCGCGAAGGACGCCCGCCTGATCGTCGAGGCGGGCGAGCGGAGCGGCGTACGCCTGGACCTCGCCGCCGCGAGCGCGGAGCGCCTGGAGCGCGCCGCGGCCCAGGGACACGGCGACGAGGACATGGCCGCCGCCTACTACGCCAGCTTCGACGAGAAACCGTCCGACTGAGCGCGTCCGGGGTACCGGACACACACGGGGCACGGTGCCCGAACCGCCCGGAAACGATCACGACCCGAAGGAGATCCCATGTCCAAGCCGCCGCTGCCGTCCGAGGCCGTCGACCTGCTGCGCCGCCCCAACGCGTGCGTGATGGCCACCCTCCGCTCGGACGGCAGTCCCGTCTCCACGCCCACCTGGTACGTGTGGGAGGACGACGGCCGCGTCCTGATCAACCTCGACGAGGGCCGCGTACGCCTCAAGCACCTGCGCCGCGACCCGCGCGTGACCCTCACCGTCCTCGACGGCGACGACTGGTACACGCACGTCACCCTCATCGGCCGGGTCACCGAGATGCGCGACGACGAGGGGCTGGCCGACATCGACCGGATCTCCACGCACTACACCGGCAAGCCCTACCCGAACCGGGTCCGGGCCCGGGTGAGCGCGTGGATCGAGGTCGAGCGCTGGCACGGCTGGGGCTCCCTGAAGGACAACGACCAGGCGTCCACCTGAGGACCGGCCGGTCACGACGTCCGGCCGGTCCCGGCCGGACGTCGTGACCGGTGTGCCGCGGTCGCCGCCGGCGTCGCGGCCGTCGCCGTTCGTGGGCGGGAGCCGGGGAACGGCAGGGACACGCCGTCGCCGATCGGGTGGGGAGGTCTTCGGGGGTGCGGGGGTCAGCTCGCCGCGGCCAGCAGCGGGGTGTGCCCGAGGGCCGCCGAGAACTGGTCGACCACCTGGGCGAGCGCCTCGGCGGCGGCCGGGGCGACCGACACGGAGCCGTCGTCGTGCCGGGTGATGTCCCGGTCGAGGGTGAACCAGCCCTGGACGACGTGCCGCGCGCCCATCGAGGTGAGGACCGGGCGCAGGGCGTAGTCGATGGCCAGCACATGGGCGGCGCTGCCACCCGTGGCGAGCGGGAGCACGGCCTTGCCGGCGAGCGCGTGCTGCGGAAGCAGGTCCAGCAGTGCCTTCAACACCCCGGAGTACGCGGCCTTGTAGACCGGGGTGCCGACGACCACACCGTCCGCGGCGGCGAACAGCTCGGTGGCCTCGACGACGGCCGGGTGCGTGAAGTCGGCGCCCAGCAGCGCCTCGGCGGGAACGGTGCGGACGTCGAGCGGGACCACCCGGTGGCCCTGGGCGACGAGCCGCTCGTCCAGGTGGCGCAGCAGGTGGTTGGTGCGGGAGGAGGCGGAGGGGCTGCCGGAGACGGACAGGACGGTGGCCATGGGGACCTCTTTCGGGAACACCCGGGCGCCTTCGCGTGCCGGGGCACACGGGGCCGGGCAGGGGACACGAGGGCCGTCGCGCGGGGACCGGAGCCCGGGGGAAGCCGGCGCACCGGACTCCCGCTTCGGGCGCGTCGGCGTACGGTGGTGAGGGACCGCTCAGGCGGGGAGACGGGGGCTCGCCGCGGAGCTCGCGGCGCTGCGAGGGGACGGCGGCTGCGGCGGAAGCGTCAGACCGGGCGGCGACAGCAGGCGCTGGAGACACGCGCCAGGTCGACGTGGCGCCGCCGCGTGAGATCCGGTCGCGTCTGCTTCATGACGGCGATCGTGGCAGTGGGCCCGCGCGGCCGTCAAGGAACGGCGGGCCGTCCCCGTGCGTCTTCCGCGGGATTTCACACGGGCGTGACAGACACCGGCACCGTACGGCAAATACGCTCTTTTCCGGGGTATTTGGGGCTCCATGACGTTGCCCAAGCCGCTCAAGAACGCGCTCGTCGTCGTCCTCGCCTATGTCTGCATCGCGTTGCTCCTGAGATACCGGCGCGACGGAATGGACTGGGGCCCGGCACTGCTGATCGCCCTGCTCGCCACCCCGCTCGCCCTGCTGCTGTCCGCCGGACGGGACCGGCTCATGAACTCGGCCCAGCGGGCGGGTGAGCGGGCACGAGAACGTCGGCGGGGGCACGCCTCCGAGTAGCGCGGCGTCTGTCCCGGGCGCGTGGTGTGCCGGGGAGCCGACGGGGTCGCGCGCAAGTCGGTGCGGTCCGGAGGCGGGCTTTCGGGCCACATTCACTCCGACGGTTTTCGGCCCATGGGGCCCGGGCCGCGGACGTTCCTTCCGTCTCTCCCCTCCCCGCCCGCTCCGTTCGCGGAGCGGAGCGCCTGGTTGCGGGCGGTCGCCCGGCCGGCCCGTACCGCGGGCCCGCCGCCGGCCTCCGTGCCGGCGACGATATCCGGCCTGGCCGCCCGTCGCGGTCGTGGCGTCGGACGCCGCGCAGAACGGCGGATTGACGTCGCTTTCCGGCGGTCCGCCCGTACCCGGTGCTTCTCGGACGGAACCCCGGGGCAGACGGCTGGGGACATTGGGGGACGAGCCCGGTGGTCCGCGACGACGGCCGGGAGACCTTGGGGGTCGTACATGGTCCGTGTTCTCGTGGTGCACGACGCGTTGCTGCTGCGTTCGGCACTGGAGCAACTGCTGCTGTCCGCCGACGGACTCGAGGTCCTGTCCATGCCCTCCCGGGGAGAGGGGCCCGACGAGGACGACTTACCGGTGGACGTGTGCGTCGTGGACGGGGACTGTCTGGAGGGGACGGAGGACCTCTGCCGCGCCCCCTACTGGGATCGGAGCGGGGCTCGGCTGGTCGTCCTCGCGGCGCCGGAACGGCCGGGCGTGCTGCGCAGGGCGTTCGACGCGGGAGCGCTCGGCTTCGTCGCCAAGGACGCCCCGTCGCACCGGCTGATCGACGCCGTGCACACCGTCGCCAAGGGCGAACGGTTCCTCGACGAGAGACTCACCGTCCCCCTGCTCAAGGCGTCCCAGACGCCCCTGACGACCCGTGAGCTCCACGTGGTGGCACAGGCGGCGCAGGGCTCCTCCATAGCCGAGATAGCCGGTGTCCTCCACCTGTCGCGGGGAACGGTCCGCAACTACATGGCCAGCGCGATACGCAAGGTCGGCGCGCGCAACCGGGTGGACGCCATACGCATAGTCCAGAGCGCCGGCTGGATGTGAGGAGGCGGGGCACGGGGACGCCGGGGTCACCCCCGGCTCTCGTCCCAGTGCCCCACCAGATCGCGGTAGAGCGGTGAACGGACGAGGAGTTCACGGTGCGTTCCGCAGATCGCACCGGTACCGTCCAGTACGAGGATCCGGTCGGCCCGCAACGCCGAGGACATGCGGTGGGCCACCACGACCAGCGCGCCCGGACGCCGGGCGAGGGCCTCCTCGGCCCGTGCCTCGGCAGCCGGGTCGAGGTGGCAGGTCGCCTCGTCGAGCAGGAGCAGGCGCGCCGTGGACAGGTGCGCCCGCACCAGCACGAGCAGTTGACGCTCGCCCTGCGAGAGGTCGCCCGGGACGAGCGGCGCGTCCAGCCCGCCCAGGCGCTCGACGAGCGCGTCGGCACCGAGCTCGCGCACGGCGGCCCGGACGCGGGCCGCGGGGGCGTCCGGCCGCAGATAGGTGAGGTTGTCCCGCACCGACGCGGTGAAGACGTACGCCTGCTGGGGCAACAGCACCCGCAGGTCGGAGAGTTCGGTCGACGCACGGCCGGTGACCGCATGGCCGGCCACCTCGACCGCACCACCGCTCGGCGCCAGTGTCCCGGCCACCAGGCGGGTGAGGGTCGACTTGCCGATGCCGCTGGGGCCGACGACGGCCAGGTGCTCGCCGTCCTCGACCCGCAGGTCGAGCGCGTCGAGGACCGGCTCCGCCCGCGCGCCGTAGGACAGCGTCACCGACCGCAGCTCCACGGCGGGCGCCGGTGCCCCCGCCCGCCGGCCCGCGTCCGCGGCGGGCGCGGCCGGCGACGTGCCGGTCAGGGGCGGACGCGGATCCGTGCCGATGAAGCGGTCCAGGACCACGAGCAGCCGCGTCCCCGCGGCGCCGATCGCCGACATGAGGGTGTGCAGGGCGGGCAGCAGGGCCTGGGCGAGGTAGGTGAAGGCGCCCAGCAGCGCACCGGTGGTGACCCCCTTGCCGCGCAGCCACGGCACGGTCACCAGCAGGAGCAGGACCGGCAGCTGGCCCGCGACACCGAGGGCCAGCGTGCGCACCGCGGCCCAACGGGCGAGGACGCGCGCGGTGGCGGCGGCGTCCGCGACGAGCCGTTCACCGTCGCGCTCCACCTCCTCCTGGGTGCCGCAGGCGGTGATGTCGCGCAGCGCCCCCCGGGTCCGCGCCGCGTGATCGCCCAGCGCCTCGTCGGCGGCGAGGGCCCGTCGCTGCGCCGCCGCCATGGGCCGCAGCGTGACCAGGAACAGGGCGAGGCCCCCGGCAAGGGGCGGCACGACCACCACGAGCAGCGCCGGGTCCAGCGAGAACAGACCGAGCAGCGCGCCCGCGGCGGTGAAGACGAACGAGCGCAGGGTCA
This sequence comes from Streptomyces sp. JHA26, assembly GCF_002005565.1. Lineage (GTDB taxonomy): Bacteria > Actinomycetota > Actinomycetes > Streptomycetales > Streptomycetaceae > Streptomyces. The sequence continues at coordinate 13,477 of NZ_BDJC01000033.1, forward strand.
GCACGAGTCCGGCGAAGCTGTCCCGCACGATCTCGACCTGGTTGGTGAGCCGTGAGACGGCGGCACGGTCCCGGCCGCCGGGGCGGGCCTGCGCGTCCGCCATGGACCGTACGACCGCCCGTCGCACCAGACGGTCCCGCAACGGCTCGGTCAGACCGGCCAGTTGGGCGAAGACCCCCCTGACCACGGGCGCCCCGAGCACCACGGCGACGGCGGCGACCGCGAGCCAGCCGAGCCCCGCGGCCGTGTCACCGGCCAGGAAGCCCCGGTCGACGGCCCGGGCGACGCCGTAACCGACCAGGAAGGTCTGCGCGGACTCGGCCACCGACCACGCCCCGAGCCGTGTGAGGACGCCCTTGCGCCCGGCCAGGAAACGCCGGGCGTGCGGCCGGACCCGGCGCAGCGGACCGGGCTCCCGGCCGGACCGCACCGCAGGGCCGCCGCCGACGGCGGTCACGGCCGCGCCTCGCCGTGCAGGGAGACGGCCCGGACGCCCGCGGGCCCGGTGTCCGCCTCGTCGGCGCCGGGGTCGGCGTCGGTGGCGAACACCGCCCGGTAGGCGGCGCGTTCCCACAGCAGCCGATGGGGGCCGACCTCCCGCACCCGCCCGTCCTCCAGCCAGATCACCAGGTCCGCCCGCGCCGCGACCGACGGGCGGTGCGCCACGACCAGGCGGGTGGTGCCCTCGAGCGCGTGGCGCACCGCCCGGTCCACGGCGTGCTCGGTGGCGGTGTCGAGACTGGACGTCGCGTCGTCCATCACGAGCAGCCGGCCCGCGTGGGCGAACGCCCGGGCCAGACCCAGACGCTGGTACTCCCCGCCGGACAGCGGGACGTCGGCGAGCGGGGTGTCGTACGTCCGCGGCAGGCGGCGTACGAAGGCGTCGGCGCCCGCGAGGCGGACCGCCTCCCGCACCCGGCGCTCCGTCACGGGAGGCGTTCCGGCCGCGACCGCCTCGGCCACGGTGCCGTCACCGAGCACCGGGCGCGCGAAGGCGAAACCGACCTCGGCGCGCAGGCTCGCACGGGTCAGGGAGTCCAGCGGGGCGCCGTCCAGCAGGACCTCCCCCTCGTCGGGGTCGATCAGCCGGCCCGCCACGGCGGCCAGGACGGACTTGCCGGCGCCGCTGCGGCCCACGACCGCGGCCGTCGCCCCGCCGGGCACCACCACGTCGTCCGCCCGCAGCACCTCCGTCCCCTCCCGCAGGACGCGCACACCGCGCAACGCGAGGACGCCCGGGCCGCCCGGGGGCAGGGTCCGGTCGCCGTGACGCAGGGCGGGCAGCCGCTCCAGGGCCGTGGTGCGCTCCCGCGCCGTCCGGCCCCGGACCAGCGCGCCGAGCAGCGTGGCCGCGCTGCCGAACCCGGCGGCCAGCTGCGCGTAGCGGCACACCGCCAGCAGCTCGCCGACGCTCAGGGCGCCCGCGCCGAGCCGGAGCCCGCCGACCGCCGTGGCCGCCACCGTCAGCAGCGGGACGAGGACACCGCCGGTGGCCAGCGCCCGCCCGTGCAGGACCCACATGCGCTCGCCCAGCGCGCCGAGCTCCGTCAACGGCCGGAGCACCCGCTCGCGTTCACGGTCCGCCGTCCCGGCGGCGGCGATGGTCTCCGCGCCCTCCAGGGCTTCCAGCAGGCGGCCCGCGATGTCCGACTGCACGCGCTGGTAGGCACGCACCGACGCCCCCGTGTCGCGCGCGAAGACCCGCAGCACCAGCGCCAGGGCGGGCAGTCCGGCCAGAACGCACCCGGCGACCCACACGTCGACGAAGACCAGCGCGACGAGCGCGCCGGCCGGGGTGATCAGCGAGGCGGCCAGCGCGGCCCGGGCCGCCGGGGCGCCGCCCGCGTCGGAGGCGTTGAGCGTCAGCCGCGTCCCCACGTCCCCCGCGGAGTACGGACGCGTCGCGTCCGGTACCGCGCGCAACAGGCCGGCGAGGGCCCGGGAGCGGATCGACGCGGTCCAGGCGGCGGTGCACCGGCCGGTGAGCAGCGCGGTCAGACCGTCGAGGAGAACCTCGCCGGTGAGCAGGGCCACGCTCACCGCGAGCCAGGGCCCGGCGCTGCCGTCGTGCAGCAGCAGATCCAGTGCCCGGCCGAGGACCAGGGGCTGCGCGACCGCGGCGGCGGCCGCGGCCACCGAGCACACCAGCACCAGCAGTTCGGGCACACGGCCGGGATCCGCGCCGGGCGAGCCGGACACGCGCTTGTGCCGTCGCCGGACCGGGGTCGTGTCCACCAGCCACCCCTCCTCGTGGTCGGCGCCGCACGCGGCGGCGTGACACGGCACCGGCGCCCCGGCGGTGAGGCCGGGACGCCGGTACCGGACCGGACGGCCCGCCGCGGTCACCGCGGCGGGCCGCCTCGGACGTCAGTTACAGGTCGTGACGGAGAGGCTGCTGTCACCGCAGAGCAGGAGGCTGGCGCGGCTGCCGGTCTCGACGTCCCCCATGGCCTCTTCCTTCGGGGTCTCCATCGACTGCAGGTCGAACAGGTTCATGTTGCTCATCCCTTCGTACGGACAACGGGTTGGTCACGGCCCCTCGTGGGACCGGCTCGTGGGCCGCGGCTCGGGCCGCGGCGGGGGGAGGAACGGCAGACCGGCGGGCCGGTCGCCGCGTACGGACGCGAGGGCCAGCAGACAGCCGGCCGTCCCGGTGGACAGGTCCATCGACAGGCGCATCATCTGCTCGCCGGGGAAGGCGAGCAGGCCGCGGTAGGACATGGCGTGCCAGGCCAGCGCGTCGATCTGGCGCCGGACGGCCTCCGGGCCGGTGCCCGGGCCGGGCGCCGTCGTCCGGCCGAGGTACAGCACCATGCCGGCGACGCCCCGGTAGAGCCCGGGCTGGGCGTAGAACATGGCCTGCGCCGCGCGCACGATCTCGCTCCGCGCCCGCTCGAACTCCTCGTCGGCGCGGTGCGCCAGGTAGTCGTCGAGCACCATGCCGATGCCCACGCTGCCGGCTCCCAGGTACGGCATGGTGCGCCAGCCCTCGTCCACCTGGAGGGCGCCGCCCGCGCCGCGGACGCAGCACGCGAGGTCCCGGCGCAGCGCGTCACCGGCGAGGTCCAGCAGGGCGGTGTCCCCGGTGCGTTCGTACAGGCGCAGGAACAGCAGCGCGCTGCCCGTCGCGCCGTGCAGCAGGCCGGCGCGAGGCCGGCGGCCGGACCCCCGGCCCGGCGGACCGGCCGGCGCGCCCCGGGCGCTCAGCTCGGCACACCGCAGGGCGGCGGCGCGCAGGGCGGTGTCCCCGGTGGAGGCGGCCAGGGCGTCCAGCGCCAGACCGATGCCGGCCGTGCCGCCGTGCAGGTCCGGCGAGAGCCCGTCGAGGGGGTGCTCGAGGAGGATCCCGGTCAGGTCGAGCGCCCGGGCCCGGTGCCCGAGGCGGTCCAGCGTCCAGGCGGTCCCCGCGATCCCGTCGTGGAAGCCCAGCGGCATGCCCGACGGCGGCTCCTTCGTCCGCTCCAGCAGCCACTGCTCCCCGTCCTCGTCGCGTCCCGCACCGCTCTCGGCGAGGGCGTAGAGCACGCCGGCCGCTCCGTACCCGAACGTCAGGCCCCCGCCCGCCGTGGCGAACTGGGCGACGTCGCCCGGGAACAGACGGTCGTCACGGGACGGGGTCGCCGAGGCGCGGATGGCCGCCGCCATCGAGTCCCGGCTGCGGGGCCAGTCACCCGGCTCGACCGGGACGAAGCCGCTCCCGCCCCGGCGCGCCGCCCGCGGACGGGCCGGCTCACCGGTGATCTCGGCGACCGCCGCGTCCAGGAACTCCCGCGGAACCGGGAACTGCCGCGCCACCACCTCGGCGAGGTGCTCCGCCTTGCCCCGGTCCAGCGCCAGCAGGCTGGTCAGGGGCAGGAACAGGGCCAGCCGCAGGCAGGCCAGCGCGTACCGGTCCACGGCCGTGCCCCGCCGGCCGGGCGGTGCCACGAACCCGGGGTGGGCGACGGTCTGCCGGCCCGGCTCGTCGACGTGGTGGGCGGCCTCGAAGTCCAGCAGGGCCACCCGCCCGTCGTCGCGGATCATGATGTTGAACAGGTGCAGGTCGTTGAAGACCACGCCCCGCTCGTGCACCTGGGTGACGGCCCGCTCGACCTGGGCGTGGACGTCGAGCGCCCACGCGGTGTACTCGGCGAGCCGTCCCTCGTCGGGGTCGGCCTCGATGAGCGGGTGGCGCCGGGCGAAGAAGGTGTTGAGCGGCTTGCCGTCGAGGTGTTCGAGGACCAGGAAGTGGTGCTCCCCGACGGTGAACGCGTCCCGCACCTCGGGGGTGCAGTCCAGCCCGGACAGTCTCTCCAGGGCCCGGCGCTCGCGCTCCAGCCGGGCCACCGCGTCCGCCCCGTCGGCGGCCAGGCCCGCGTGCGGGCGGGCCTCCTTGAGGACCACCGTCTCACCGGTGCGGGTGTCCCGCGCCCGGTAGACGCCGCCGCCGTTGGAGAAGTGGAGCGCCGCCTCGACGGTGTAGGGGATGCCGGTCAGCGTCACCGTCGCCCGCGCTTCGAGGTGGGGCTCGAGGAACTCCGGCACGCTCACCCAGTCGGGCACCCGGAACACCGGGCCGCGCGGGTCCGGGACGAGCACCCCGTCGGGGTCCGCGATCGCCGGCCGCAGCTCGCCGTCCTCGTCGTAGCAGTTGCGGCGGGTGAAGCTGCCGTAGCGCACGTGCACCGGGCCGTCGCCGAGTCTGAGGTCGCTCAGGATGTGCGGTCCCGGCTCGCCGGCCAAGAGGTCGGCCAGCTCGCCCGCGAGGCGCTCGAACCGTTCCTCGTCCGCCGGGTACACGGTGATGAACTTGCCGCTGCCCGCCCGGTCGGCGTACTTGGCGTTGCGCTGGTGGAGCAGGTAGCGGCTCGGCACGAACTTGAAGGCGACGCCCTGGTCCAGGCAGAGCCGCCGTACGCGCTCCAGGACGGACTCGGCGTTGTCCAGGCAGGCGGAGACGTGGATCTTCCAGCCCTGCGCGGGCAGTTCGGCGTCCAGCGGCCGCAGGGCCAGCCAGTCGCCGCTCTCGCCGCGCTGCCAGCCGGCCGGGACGGGCTCGGTGGCCGCCGCGTACCGGGTGCCGGCCGCCGCGGTGCCGGGAGCCGTGCGGTGCGGCGCGTCGTAGAACTGCGGGTCTGCGTCGCAGTACACGGCGTAGCCCTTGTTCACGCCTTCTCCCTTCACCGGTCGGTGCCGAGGAAGACGCTGTCACGTGCCGCCGTGCCCGGGACAGTCACCGCTGTCACCTCTCGGACGTGAGGAACGCACAGGTAACTTCGGGCGCGGCGGCGTTCCGGACGCCGGCGTCAGTCCTTGCGCCCGCTCACCGCCACCGTGACACCGAGGCCGATCATGGCCAGGCCGCCGGCCCCGCCGACCGCGGACAGCCGGCGCGGGGAGCGCGCGAACCAGTCGCGCGCCGTGGCCGCGAGCAGTCCCCAGGCGCTGTCGCAGACCACCGCGATGACGTTGAACACCAGGCCGAGCAGCAGCATCTGCCCCGCGACACCGCCCTGGCCGCGGTCGACGAACTGCGGCAGCACCGCGGCGAAGAAGACGAGGGTCTTCGGGTTGGTCACACCGACCGCGAACCCCTCCCAGAACGTGCGCCGGCCTCCGCGCGGCTCCGCAGCGCCGCCGAACGCCGCCCGCAGGTCACGGCGTTCGCGCCACGCCTTCACCCCGAGGTGCACGAGGTAGGCGGCGCCCGCCAGCTTGAGCACGGTGAAGACCAGGAGCGAGCGTTCCACCACCGCCCCGACCCCCAGGGCGACGGCGACGACCAGCATGTACGCGCCGAGGGTGTTCCCCACGACCGTGGTGAGCGCGGCCCGGCGCCCCTGCGCGAGCGCCCGGCCGATCACGAACAGCACGCTGGGGCCCGGCACCACGACGAGCAGCAGCGACAGGGCCGCGAAGGCGAGCAGACGGTCGGAGGACACCATGGCGCCATGCAAGCACGGAGCGGGCCCGGCGCTCCACGGCATTTCGCGGCCGCCCGGCCCGCGGGACGGCACCCGCGCCGCACCGACCGCGACGACGGGGGACGCGGCGTGCACTTCACCGACCCGTCCCCACCGCTGAACGGCGTCACGGAGGACGCCCCGGGAGCACGCCGATCGGCCGGTGCCGGCCGCCCCGCGCGGTGCCGCTAGCGGGCCAGCAGGTCCCGCAGGGCCCCGGCGACCTCCCCGGGCGCCTCCTCCGCCATGAAGTGGCCGCAGCCGACCGTGACGTGCCGCAGGTCGGGGGCCCAGGCCCGCCACAGCGCGGCGGCGTCGTAGCCGAGGGCCGTGCCCCAGTCCTGCTGGAGCACGGTCACCGGCATCCGCAGCCGGTCGCCGCGCTCGCGGTCGGCCCGGTCGTGGTCGACGTCGACGCCCGCCGAGGCCCGGTAGTCGGCCACGATGGACGGCACCGCCTCCCGCGACGCCTTCAGGTAGGCGGCGCGGACGTCGGCGGGCAGGGCGCCCGGGTCCCGGGTCCACACGTCGAGGAAGTGGCCGAAGAACGCGTCCGGCGCGGCACCGATGAGCTGTTCCGGCAGACCGGGCGGCTGCGCCATCAGATACAGGTGGAAGCCCACGGCCGCCGTCACCCCGTGCAGGACGTCCCACATGTCCAGGGTCGGCAGCACGTCCAGCGCGGCCAGGTGCGTCACCGTCCCCGGGTGGTCGAGTCCGGCCCGGACCGCGACCAGGGCGCCCCGGTCGTGCCCGGCCAGCGCGAACCTGTCGTGTCCCAGCGCCCGGGCCAGGGCGACGACGTCGGCGGCCATGGTCCGCTTGGCGTACGCGGTGCCGTCCGCGTCGGCGGGCTTGTCGCTGTCGCCGTAACCGCGCAGGTCGGGACAGACGACCGTGTGCTCGGCGGCGAGGTCGGCGGCGACGTGCCGCCACATCAGGTGGGTCTGCGGGAAACCGTGCAGCAGCACGAGCGGGCTGCCGGAGCCGCCGACGGCGACGTTCAGCGCGACGCCGTCGGCGACGGGGACCCGGTCGTAGGTGAAGCCGGGGATGGTCGGTGCCATGACTGGTCGGTGCCTTTCGGTGTTCTTCGACGCGTCCGGACCCGGACGCCTTCCCAGGCTGCCGGGCGCGGATCAGCAACCGATCAGCGCGCGTACCGTGGAGATCACGGACCACGGGCGCGACGGCGCGGAGCAGGGCGGACGGAACATGGAAGCGGTCACCTTCGGGGTGCTCGGCCCCGTCACGGCCGGACGGGACTCGGGCGCGCTCGACCTGCGCGGCCCCCGGCACCGGGCCCTGCTGGCCCGGCTGCTCCTGGCCCGGCGGCGCGTGGTCACCGTCACGCGCCTGGTCGAGGACCTGTGGGACGTACCGCCCGCCCGGGCCGTCGGCACGGTGCGCACCTTCGTCGGCGATCTGCGCCGGGCCCTGGAACCCGAACGTCCGCGCCGCGCACCGGCCCGGCTGCTGGTCACCGAGGGCCCCGGCTACGCCCTGCGCGCGGCACCGGAGGCGGTGGACGCCTGGCGTTTCGAGGAAGCCGTCGCCCTCGCCGACCGGCTGCCGACCGACCGGGCGCAGGCCCGGCTCGGCGCGGCCCTGGGGGAGTGGCGCGGACCCGCCTACGCCGAGTTCGGCGGCGAGGACTGGGCCCGGGGCGAGCGCGCCCGGCTGACCGAGCTCAGGCTCCACGCGGTCGAACGGCGGGCGGACCTGCTCGTCGGCCTGGGCCGGGCGGCCGAGGCGGTCCCCGACCTGGACGCGCACCTGGCCGAGCACCCCTGGCGCGAGGAGGCCTGGCGGCTGCTCGCCCTGGCCCTGTACCGCACCGGCCGCCAGGCGGACGCCCTCGCGGTGCTGCGCCGGGCCCGCGCCCTGCTCGCCGGGGAACTGGGCATCGACCCGGGGCCCCGGCTGCGCCGGCTGGAGGCCGGCATCCTCGCCCAGGACCCGTCCCTCGACCCGCCCGCCGAACCCGCCGACGCGGCGGCCCGCCTGTGGTCCCGCGCGACCGAGGCGTACGACCGCACGGTCGCCGCCGGAGCCCGCGCCCGCCTGGAATCGACCGTCGGCCTGCTGCGCGACCTCGCGGTCACCGGCGGCGGCGGTCTGGAGGCGGCCCGGGAACACCGCACGGCGGCGGTCGACGCGGCCGCGGAGACCGGCGACGCGGAACTCGCGGCCCGGGTGATCGGCGCCTACGACGTCCCCGCCGTCTGGACCCGCAGCGACGACCCCGAGGCCGCCCGGCGGATCGTCACGGCGGCCGAACACACCCTCGCCGCCCTGCCAGACGACGCCGGGGCCGACCCGGCCCGCTGCCGGCTGCTCGCCACCGTCGCCCTGGAGTCCCGGGGCGTCCGCTCCCCGCGCGGACCCGAGGCCGCCGCCGAGGCCGAGCGGATCGCCCGCCGCCTCGACGACCCCGCACTGCTGGCGTTCGCCCTCAACGGCACCTTCATGCAGTCCTGCACCACCGCCGGGCTCGCCCCGCGCCGCGACGCGATCGGCGCCGAACTCGTCGCCCTCGCCCGCCGGCACGGCCTCGACAGCCACGAGGTGCTCGGCCACCTGATCCGCGTCCAGGCGCGGTCCGCCCTCGCCGACTTCACCGCCGCCGACGAGCACGCCGACGCCGTGGACCGCCTGGCCGAACGGTACGAACGGCCCCTGGTGGCGGTGTTCACCACCTGGTACCGGGCCCTGCGGCAGGCCGCCACCGGCGGCCCGTACGACCGGGCCGAGGCCGGCTACCGGGCCGCCGCCGCACGCCTCGACGGCGCGGGGATGCCCGGCCTGGAGAGCGGGCTGCTGCCCCTGGCGCTGCTCGGCCTGCGTCTGGCCCACGGGCGGCCCGCCGAGGTGGACCGGCGGGAGGACTGGGGCCCGTACCGCCCGTGGGCCGAACCGTTCGCACTGCTGCGCGAGGGCCGCGGGGCCGAGGCCCGGTCGGCGCTGCGCGCCCTCCCCGAACCGCCGCCCGACCTCTTCCACGAGGCCCTGTGCTGCGCCGAGGCCGCCCTCGCCCTCGCCCTCGGCGACCGGACGGCGCTGCGACGGGCGTACCGCCGGCTGCTCCCCGCGGCCGGTGAACTCGCGGGCGCGGGCAGCGGGCTGCTCACCTTCGGGCCCGTCGACGACTGGCTCGCCGCGATCCGCGGCGCACTCGGTCCGGCCGGCACCCCGCCGGACGCTCCCGCGGCACCGCGCGAGTGACGCCGCGCGCGCCCGCACGCGTCGGCGGCGGGCCGCGTCACCCGCCGGAGGACGCCCGGCGCGGTGCGGGGGCGCCCGGTGACGGTTGCCCCCTGCCACGTCGGGTACCCGACAGTGCGTGAGGCGACGACAGGCGCGGGACGGCCCGTCGGCGAGCGGTGCGAGGTGCCGTCGGTGATCGGGGACGTCGTCGGCGCCGGACCCGTCCCGCACGCAGTGCCGGGTCCGTCCGACGGTCGCACCCGCGGCGGTCACCCGCTCTCCGGCGGGGCCCGGCCCGCGCCGGAGGCCGCCGTCCGCGTCGGTCCGGCCGGGACGCACCGGCCGGACACCGGCCCGGTCCCGACCGGCCCCGGGCCGAGCCTGCCGCCGGAAGACGGTTCACCGGCCCCCACGCGGGCTACGCGACCCGCACGGGCCCGTACCGACGCCCAGGGAGGCGCGACCATGACCCAGCGTGTCCGAGACGTGATGTCACCCGCCGCGGTGGCCGTCGAGCCCATGACGACGGTGACGCGGGCGGCGCGGCTGATGCGCGAGGAGAACGTCGGCGACGTCCTGGTGACCTACGACTGCGACCTGTTCGGCCTGCTCACCGACCGCGACATCGTGGTCCGCGGCGTCGCCGTCGGCCGTGACCCCGACGACACCGCGGTCGGCTCGGTGTGCACGCCCCCGCCCGTCGTGACGCTCGCACCGGAGGACCCCACCGAGTACGCGGTCGACCTGATGCGGCGCCACGCCGTCCGGCGGCTCCCCGTCGTCGAGCACGGCGGCGTCCCCGTGGGCGTGGTCAGCCTCGGCGACCTCGCCGCCACCGAGGACCCGCACTCCGCCCTGGCGGACATCAGCACGTCGGCCCCCGGCCACTGACCGGGGAACGGAGGAAGCGACATGACCCCCCCGGCACGAACCCCCGCGGCAGAGACCCGGGAGGACCGCCGTGCCCCCACCCGCACCGCGCGGCTGCGCAGCCGCATCCCCGAACCCGACGAGGAACCCGACCTCCTCGGCCAGTACCTGGCCCAGATCGGCGCCACCCCCCTGCTGACCGCCGAGGACGAGGTACGGCTCGCCCAGCGCATGCAGGCCGGGATCCGTGCCGCCGAGGAGCTGGCGGCGGCCGACGCCGGCGAACCCGCCCCGGAGCCCGGGCGGCGCCGCGCGCTCGAGGAGACCGTCCACGACGGCCAGGCGGCCAAGGACCACATGGTCCGCGCCAACCTGCGGCTCGTCGTGTCGATGGCCAAGCGCCACGCCCACCGGGGCCTGCCCCTGCTGGACGTCATCCAGGAGGGCAACCTCGGACTGATCCGCGCGGTCGAGAAGTTCGACCACACCAAGGGGTTCAAGTTCTCCACGTACGCCACCTGGTGGATCCGCCAGGCCATCGAACGGGGCCTCGCGACCCACGCGCGCACCGTGCGGCTGCCGGTGCACGTCGTGGAGCAGCTGCAGAAGCTCGCCAGGGTGGAGCGCAAGCTCCGCGGCGCCCTCGACCGCGAGCCGACCGTCGAGGAGGTGGCCGCCGAGAGCGGCATCGACGCGGAGAAGGTCGTCTGGCTGCGCCGTGTCGGACGCGACGCCGTCAGCCTGGACACGCCGGTGGACGAGGCGGGGGAGACCGTCGTCGGCGACCTCATCCCCGACACCGAGGTGCTGCGGGCCCCGGAGGTCGCCGAGTTCCGGGCCCTGGCGGAGGAACTGCGGGAGGCCGTCGGCACCCTGGCCCCCCGCGAGGCCCTCATCCTCAGCCTGCGCTACGGCCTGCACGACGGCCGGCCCCGCACCCTGAAGGAGGTCGCCGAGCACGTGGGCCTGACCCGCGAGCGCGTCCGCCAGCTGGAGAAGGGCTCCCTCGCCCACCTGCGCGCCCCCGAGAACCGGGACCGCCTGCTGGACTGGGCGAGCTGAGCCCGGGCCGCCCGCCCGGCCCTCAGCCGTCGTCCCCCGGCACCCGCAGCCGCGCCCCCTGCCGCAGCAGCTCCCGCTGCACCAGCCGGTAGGGCAGCCCGCGCGGCCCGCGCCCGTGCCGGACGGTCAGCGCCGCGCTGACGCCGGCCGCCTGGCCGGTCGCCATGGCGATGGGCATGACCCGGTACGACGAGTGGGCCACGTGCGTCCCGGAGATGCAGCGCCCGGCCACCAGCAGCCGCTCGGTGTCCCGGGGGACCAGGCAGCGCAGCGGGATGTCGTAGAAGCTGCCCCGCGGCACCCGCTTCAGGACGGTTCCGGGGCCGCGCGGGTTGTGGATGTCGACCGGATAGGCGCCGTGCGCGACGACGTCCCGGAAGGTGCGCGCCGCCAGGATGTCGTGACCGGTCAGCTGGTAGTCGCCGAGGACGCGCCGGGTCTCCCGCACGCCGATGTGGGTACCGCTCTGCACCACGTACGACTCCTCGAACCCGGGCACGCGGGTGCGCAGGAAGCGGTCGATCGAGGCGAGCTGACGCCGCGCGGTGTACTCGGCGCGGGTGAGGTCCCACACGTCGGTGCCGAGGACGCGGTTCACCCGGGTGCTGTTGACGGCGACCTCGCGCGGGTGCGGGGTCGCGAAGAACAGGATGTCCTCGCGCGGCAGCCTCAGTTCCCCCGCCGCCCTGGCCTCCTCGATCAGGTCCCACAGACCGTGCACGCCGCGCCACTGGTCGGGATGCGCGCGCACGTAGTCGGCGAAGTCGGGCCGCGCGAAGTCGACGACGCGGAACATCAGCGTCATCGGCTGCACCAGCCCGTCCTCGGGCCGGCCGATCTCGTACGGCGCCCCGCAGGCGGTCGCGACGTCCCCGTCCCCGGTGGCGTCCACGACCACCCCGGCGTCGATCACCACCGGTCCCGACTTGGTCTCGAGGACCACGCGCCAGCCGGAACCGTCGTCCAGCGGCAGCGCACCGGAGGCGAAGGAGTGGAACAGCATCCGCACCCCCGCCTCGTCCATCATCTCCAGCAGCGCCAGCTTGAACAGCTCCGGGTCGAAGGGGACCGTGTACCCGGTTCTCGGGGACGGCGCGAGACAGCCGCCGCGTCCCATGAGCCGGTCGAGCAGCTGCCACAGCACGCCCGCGACCACCGGCTCGCCCTCCCCGTGGTCGGTGGGCAGCAGCCGCGAGGTGTCCCCGGCCTCGGTGAACGCGGCCTGCTCGTGCTCGTTGTGGAACGACATCAGCGGCATCACCAGCGCCACGGTCGCGTTGCCGCCGAGGAACCCGTACCGCTCGACCAGCACCACGTCGGCCCCCGTGTCGGCCGCGCCGACCGCCGCGGCGAACCCGGCGGGACCACCGCCCACCACCAGGACGTCGCACCGGCCCCCGTGCCGTGCGGGCCGCGGGGGCAGGGTGACGGTGCGGGGCTCGCGGGGCTCTTCCAGGACCGGCATCGCTCACCTCGGATCAGGCGTGCAGCGGGCGCGGCTCGGACACGCACGGGTCGGCCCCCACCGCCCCCGCCACCGGGCGGGCGTCGATCCCGTCGAGCAGCGAGCCGCAGCGCACGCAGGTCTCCCGGGCCACCGCGGACAGCTCCCGCATGCGGTCCCGCAGGTTCTCGCGGCGCTTCGGATACTCGTCCCACAGCCGGTCCACCTCCGCCAGCAGCAGCCCCGCCTGCTCCCGCGCCACACCCACCAGGGCCGGTGCGCCGAGCCGGCGCGCGAAGTCGAAGACCTTGCCGGAGTAGGGCAGCGGCAGCACCGGCACCCCGGTGAGCGCCGCGAAGATCACGAAGTGCAGCCGCATGCCGACGGCCAGGTCCAGATGGCGCATGAAGCCGAGGATCTGCCCCGGGCTGTAGTCGCCGTGCAGGATCCGGCCCTTGTCCGGAGCGGTCATGTGGGACAGCACGGCGTGCGCGTGCCGGACGTCGTGCCGCTCCATCGGCAGGAACACCACCCGCGCGTCCAGCCGGCGCACCAGGAAGTCCGCCACGTCGGCGAGCAGCGCGTGGTAGTCGCCCTCGTCGAGCTTCTCGGCGGCCCGGCCCGGTTCCCGCACCGACATCCCCACCAGCCGGGTGCCGGTGCGGATGCCCTCGTCGCGCATCATCGCCCCGGTGAACGGCTCCGGACGCAGCAGCAGCGCCGGGTCCGCGGTGACGGTGACCTCGCGCTCCAGGCCGACCTCCTCCAGGACGAGCCGGGACTCCTCGTCCCGCACCACCACGTCGTCCATGTCCGCCAGCACGGTGCGCACCGCCTCCCGGTCCTCGGCGTCCGTCAGCGGCCCCGCTCCCACGGCGTAGGCGAAGGTGGGCACGCCCCGGATCTGCGCGGCGCGCACGAGCCGCAGGTAGCGGCGGGCCTCGCCGTCGTAGAGGACGCCGCCGCCGCCGAGCACCAGCAGGTCCAGGCCGGGCAGCACGTCCAGGACGTGGTTGCGGCTGACGCCCTCCCAGGGCACCACCTCGTCGGCGTCCCGGTGATGGCCGCGGGTGTGCTCGGCGTCCCGGCTCAGCACCACGAGGTGCGCGTCGGGCCGCTGGGCGCGCAGACAGGCCAGCACGCAGGTCAGGATCGCCTCGTCGCCGGTGTTGAACCCTCCGTACGATCCGAGCACGCCGACGCGCGGGCCCGATCGGGCGGAATGCGGATGCGAGGGGGCAGTGGTCATCCGGGGCTCCCGTCAGGTCGGAGTCGGCCGGCCGCCGGCCCTGGCGTGCGGACGGTCGCCGCCCGCGTGCCGTGCCGAGTTGCCTGCCCCACGTTCCGGAAACACCCTCTTGGTCCCGTCCTGTCCGCAACGGTCCCGGTATGCGCCCGGTCCCTCAGACGACGGCGTCCGCGCGCAGCGCCGCGATGTCGGCGGGGGAGCGGCCGAGCTCCGCGAGGATCGCGTCGGTGTGCTCGCCGACCGCCGGTACGGGGCCCATGCGCGCGGGCAGCCCCGCGAGGTCGGCCGGCGGCAGCAGCGCCCGTACCGTGGCGCCGCCCGGTACCGGCACCCGGCGCCAGCGGTCGCGGGCCTCCAGCACCGGGTGGTCGAGGAACGCGGCGACGTCGTTGACCCCCGCGCAGGCGATGCCGATGTCCCGCAGGTCCTCCAGGACGGCGTCGCTGTCCGAGCGGGCGATCCGGGCGGCGACGACGGCGTCCAGTTCCTCCCGGTGGGCGACGCGGTCGGAGCCGGTGGCGAACCGGGGGTCGTCCGCCAGCTCGGGCCGCCCGAGGAAGCCGGCGCACAGGGCGGCCCACTCGCGCTCGTTCTGCACGGAGAACAGCACCTCCTTGCCGTCGGCGGCCCGGTAGGCGCCGTACGGCGCGATGGTGGCGTGCCGGGTGCCCAGGCGCGGGGGCTGGCCGCCGCCGTACTCGGTGTAGTAGGCGGGCTGGCCCATCCACTCCGCCAGGGCCTCGAACAGGGAGACCTCCACCGGGTGGGCCCGGCCGGTGGTGGCGCGGGTGTACAGGGCGGTGAGGACGCCGCTGTAGGCGTACATCCCGGCGGCGATGTCGGCGACGGAGATGCCGACGCGCGCGGTCTCCTCGGCGGTCCCGGTGAGCGAGACCAGCCCGGTCTGGCACTGGACCAGCAGGTCGTAGGCCTTGCGGTCGGCCCACGGGCCGCTGGTGCCGTAGCCGGAGACCGTGCACGGGATCAGCCGGGGGAAGCGCTCCGCGAGGGCCGCGGCGTCCAGGCCCAGGCGGCCGGCGGCGCCGGGTGCGAGGTTCTGCACGAGGACGTCGGCGTCGTCGAGGAGCCGGTGCAGGATCTCCAGGCCCCTCGGGTCCTTGAGGTCGAGGGTGAGCGACTCCTTGGACCGGTTCAGCCACACGAAATAACTGGAGTGCCCGTGCACGGTCGTGTCGTAGCGGCGGGCGAAGTCACCGTCGCCCGGCCGTTCCACCTTGATCACCCGGGCGCCGAGGTCGGCGAGCTGCCGGGTGGCGTAGGGCGCCGCCACGGCCTGTTCGAGGCTGACCACCGTGACCCCGGTCAGGGGAAGCCGCTGCACGCTCGTGTCTCCTGCCGCCGGTCCGGGCGCCCGCGGACGGTGCTCCCGGCAGGCCTTGTGCGCTGATTTCTACGGCCCCCCTCCGGCGGCTGTCAACGGCGGCCGGAGCCGGCGCGGGCGCCCGGCCGCGGCCCCGCCGATCGTCCGGCCGCACCGCGAGCTGCTCACCCGCGCGCGCCGCCGCGGCGGCCCGGCACGCGCCGGGACCGGAGCTCGGTGAGCTCCGGTCCCGTGCGTCGTCGCGGGGCGGGTCAGGCGGCGGCGGCGTCCGCGTGGCCGTGCAGGCGGGCGACGACCTCGGTCAGCTGCGCGGCGACCTCGGCGTCGTCGGCCGGGTGGGTCTGCGCGAAGCGGGTGACCGAGCCCGGGATGGACAGCTTGATGTCCTCGATCACCTTGCCGCCGGCGATGCCCACGGACTTGCGGGTGTCGTCCTGGGCCCACACGCCGCCGTACTGGCCGAAGGCGGTGCCGATCACGGCGACGGGCTTGCCGTTGAAGGCGCCGGCGCCGAAGGGGCGGGACAGCCAGTCGATGGCGTTCTTCAGCACGGCCGGCATGGTGCCGTTGTACTCCGGCGAGAGGAGCAGGAAGGCGCCGGCGGACCCGGCGGCCTCGCGCAGCTTGACCGCGGCGGCCGGGACGCTGCCCTCGACGTCGATGTCCTCGTTGTAGAACGGGACCTCGGCCAGGCCCTCGAAGATCTCCACCTCGGCGCCCTCGGGGGCGAACCTGGCGGCCGCCTCGGCGAGCTGGCGGTTGTGCGAACCGGCGCGAAGGCTGCCGACGAGGGCGAGGATACGGACAGACATGAGTACTCCCACTGATGGTGCGATGTGAACGGCCGGTGCCCGAAACACCGCCGGAGCGATCCGGACCGAGGTCCGTTTAATTTCTAACATCCTAAGCGGACCGCGGTCCAGTTTTGTTCCCGATGCTTTACGCTGTTTTCATGTCCGCCGCCCTGCCGCCCTTTCCCCAGCCCCAGGAGACCGACGGCCCGCTCGAGCTGCTCCAGCTCGGAACGGGAGCCGACGAGGACGAGCCCTGCCTGCGCGCCGACGCCGCCCGCAACCGCGCCCGGCTGCTGGAGGCCGCCGCGCGGCTGGTGGCCGAGCACGGCGCGGCGAGCCTCACCATGGAGGCGGTGGCCGCGGCGGCCTCGGTGGGCAAGGGCACGGTCTTCCGGCGTTTCGGCGACCGCACGGGCCTGCTGATGGCCCTGCTCGACCACTCCGAGAAGAAGTTCCAGGCCGCCCTCCTCGGCGGTCCGCCGCCCCTGGGGCCCGGTGCGCCGGCCGTGGAGCGGCTGCGGGCCTTCGGCTGCGCGATGCTGCGCCGCAGCGGCGACGAACTGGCCCTGCACCTGGCCGCCGAGCCGAGCGCGGAACGCCGCTACACCGCCGCCCCGCGCCGCTTCCTGCGCGGCCACGTGGCCCTGCTGCTGCGCCAGGCCGCCCCGGACGCGGACAGCGAACTGCTCTCCCACACGCTGATGGCCTACCTCGACGCGGCCCTGATCCACCACCTCACCGAACAGTGCGGGATGCCCCTGGCACGGCTGGAGGCGGGCTGGCAGGACCTGGTGGCACGGGTGACCCGCAGCGAGCCGACGGACTGAACTCCCGCCGCGGGACGCGAGACCGTCCGGTCCGGACGACCGTCCCCCGGCCACGGGCGGCGCCCGGGGCTCTGCCAAGATGCCGTACGTCATGGTGCAGATACCGAAAACGTCCGCCCCCGCGTCCCCGGCACCGCGCTCCGTCCCCACGAGCACCGATGTGGCCCGCCTGGCCGGCGTCTCGCGCGCGACCGTCTCCTACGTCCTGAACGACACCGACGCCGTCCGGATCAGCGAAGCCACCCGCCGCCGCGTCCACGAGGCCGCCCGGGAACTCGGCTACGTCCCCCACGCGGCGGCCCGTTCCCTGCGCGCCGGACACAGCCGCATGGTCCTGATGCCCGCCCCGGCCTTCCCCGTCGGCCCGCTCTACAGCCGGTTCCTCACCGAACTCCAGTGGGCGCTGGGCCGGCTCGACTACACCGTCGTGCAGTACGGCACCGCGGGCCGGCACGACGACGACGCCGCCCGCGCCTGGGCCGAACTGCGCCCGGTCGCCGTCCTGGTGCCCGGCTCGGGGCTGGGCCCGCGCGGCGTGGAACTGCTCAGACGCTCCGGCGTCCGCGCCGTCGTCACCCTCGCACCCGAGGCCGTCGAGGGCGCGCACGCCCTGCTCATGGACCACGAGGCCGTCGGCCACTGCGCCGGACGCCACCTCCACGACCGCGGCCGCCGCCGGATCGGCGTCGTCGTCCCCGCGGAAGACGGTCTCGAGGTCTTCTCGGCACCCCGCCTGCGCGGGGTGCGCCGCGCCGTCGAGGGCACCGACGCCACCGTGACCGGACTGCCGCTCGCCCACGACGAGCGGGACGCCGCCCGGCTGGCCGCCCGCTGGCCCTCCCTCGGCCTCGACGCGGTGTTCGCGTACAACGACGAGTACGCGATGCTGCTGATGCGGGCCCTGCAGGACGCGGGTCTGGACATCCCCCGGGACACCGCCGTGGTCGGCGCGGACGACCTCATGCTCGGCCGCCTGCTGAGGCCCCGGCTCAGCACCGTCCACCTCGAACTCCCGTCCGGCCGCGACCTGGCCGCACTGGTCGACCGCGCGGTCCACGACCCCGACGCCGCGCCCGAGCTGCACGCGGTGCTCGGCGCGAGGGTGGTGCACCGCGAATCGAGCTGAGCCGCCCGGCCCCTACCGGCCGTCCTGCCCGGCCTGGTCACCCTGCTGCTGGGCCTGCTGCTGGGCGATCGCCTTGCGGACCTCGTCCATGTCCAGGTTGCGGGCCTGCCCGATGACGTCCGTCAGCGCGGCCTCCGGCAGCGCACCCGGCTGCGCGAACACGGCCACCTGGTCCCGGACGATCATCAGCGTCGGGATCGACTGGATCTGGAAGGCCTGCGCGAGCTCCGGCTGCGCCTCGGTGTCCACCTTGCCGAACACCAGGTCGGGGTTCTCCTGCGCGGCCTTCTCGTAGACCGGGGCGAACTGACGGCACGGCCCGCACCAGGACGCCCAGAAGTCGATCAGGACGAACTCGTTGTCCGTGACCGTCTGGTCGAAGTTCTCCTTGGTGAGCTCCACGGTGCTGCTCATGACGTGATCCCTCTTCCTGGTGTCGGCGACAAGCCGTCCGCACGAACACGGCCGAGGGGACGGTTATTCCGCGCACGTACCCATGTGGCCACGCCGCACACCACCCACCAGACTGGCCCCATGACGGAATCGGAATCCATCGCGTACGACGTCGTGGTGATCGGCGCGGGCCCCGTGGGGGAGAACGTCGCCGACCGCACCCGGGCGGCGGGACTGTCCACCGCGATCGTGGAGGGCGAACTGGTCGGCGGCGAGTGCTCCTACTGGGCGTGCATGCCCAGCAAGGCCCTGCTGCGCCCGGTCATCGCCCACGCGGACGCCCGCCGCACCCCGGGACTGAGCCGGGCGGCGCAGGCCCCTCTCGACGCCGCCGCGGTGCTCGCCCACCGCGACGAGTACACCTCGCACTGGAAGGACGACGGGCAGGTCCGGTGGGTCGAGGGGATCGGCGCCGACCTGTACCGCGGACGGGGACGCCTCGCCGGACCCCGCACGGTGGAGGTGACCGGCCCCGACGGCACCCGCCGCGTCCTGACCGCCCGGCACGCCGTCGCCGTCTGCACCGGCACCCGCGCCGCCCTGCCGGACCTGCCGGGCCTCGACGACGTACGCCCCTGGACCAGCCGCGAGGCCACCAGCGCGCAGAGCGTGCCGGGACGGCTGATCGTCGTCGGCGGCGGAGTCGTCGCCGTCGAGATGGCCACGGCCTGGCAGGCCCTCGGCTCCCGGGTCACCCTCCTCGTCCGCGGCAAGGGCCTGCTCGCCCGCATGGAGCCGTTCGCCGGCGAACTGGTCGCCGACGCCCTCACGGAGGCCGGCGCCGACATCCGCACCGGCACCTCCGTCGCGTCCGTCACCCGCGAGAACGGCACCGTCGTCGCCCTCACCGACACCGGCGAGCGCATCGAGGCCGACGAGATCCTCTTCGCCACCGGCCGCGCCCCGCGCACCGACGACATCGGCCTGGAGACGGTCGGCCTCGAGCCCGGCTCCTGGCTCCCGGTCGACGACAGCCTCCGCGTCGACGGCCACGACTGGTTGTACGCCGTCGGCGACGTCAACCACCGCGCGCTGCTCACCCATCAGGGCAAGTACCAGGCCCGGATCGCGGGCGCCGCCATCGCCGCCCGCGCCTCCGGCGAGCCCGCCCTGGAGTCCGGCCCGTGGGGCGCGCACGCCGCGACCGCCGACCACGACGCCGTGCCCCAGGTGGTCTTCACCGATCCGGAGGCCGCCGCCGTCGGTCTCTCCCTGGCCGAGGCCGAAGAGGCCGGCCACCGCGTCCGCGCCGTCGACGTCGACCTGTCGACCGTGGCCGGCGCGGGACTGTACCGCGACGGCTACGCGGGCCGCGCCCGCATGGTCGTCGACCTGGAGGACGAGATCGTCCGCGGCGTCACCTTCGTCGGCCCGGGCGTCGGCGAGCTGATCCACTCCGCGACGATCGCCGTCGTCGGACAGGTACCGGTCGGCCGGCTGTGGCACGCGGTGCCGTCCTACCCGACGATCAGCGAGGTGTGGCTGCGGCTGCTGGAGGCCTACCGGGACAACTGACCGGCCCGGTCGCGTCGTTCGGGACGAGCGGGGCACGTCCGCCCCGAACGCGCCCGCACCGGCGGCCGTTCCCTGACGCGACGTCGGGGAAGGCCGGACCCACAGCCCCACCGTCACACCGCACGGCGCACGGCACCCGCCTACCGTCGCACTCCGGGCGGACGACGGTGCCCGGCTCCCTCGGGGGAACCGGGCACCGTGTGCGTCGTCGGCACGGGGCGCCGCTCGCACGCTCTTCTCAGGCGTCCTTCGGGAAGTCGCCCGCGAAGGCGGAGGCGATCCGCAGGTGCGAGTCGGCCTCCTCCTGCCGCCCCTGCCGTTCGAGGGTGCGGCCCAGCATCAGCCGGGCGTAGTGCTCCACCGGATCGCGCTCGACGATGACCCGCAGCTCGGCCTCCGCACGCCGCAGCTGGGCGGAGTGGTAGTAGGCACGCGCCAGCAGCAGCCGCGGTCCGGTCTGCTCGGGCACCTCCTCGACCAGCGCGCCCAGAACGCGCGCGGCGGCGGCGTAGTCCTTGGCGTCGAAGAACATCCGCGCGCGCTCCCAGCGCTCCGCCGGCGTTCCGTGGTCGTAGTACGTCGTGTCCACTCGTGACCTCCTTCTGCGCCCGCTGCAACCACACCCATTGGTTGAAAATTCCACCACCCTTCCCGTGGGGCCGTGGGGCCGTGGGGCCGTGGGGCCGTGGGGCCGTACGTGTGCCGGGACCCGTCGGCCCCGCACGCCCGTCCGGCGGGGTGAAGGGCGGTGGAGGAGTGCCGTGACGGGCCGTGCGGGGGCTAGGTTGGGCGCCATGAGCAATCTTGATCGCGAGGCGGTTCCCTCCGTGTGCGGCGGCCGCGGCTTCGTGGTGGCGGAGCCCGTGCGAGAACTCCTCAGCCCCCGTCAGGTCAAGCTCGGCGAGTCCACCGAGGTCCGCCGGCTGCTGCCCAACCTGGGTCGGCGCATGGTCGGCGCCTGGTGCTTCGTCGATCACTACGGTCCCGACGACATCGCCGACGAGCCCGGCATGCAGGTGCCGCCCCATCCGCACATGGGGCTGCAGACGGTCAGCTGGCTCCACGAGGGCGAGGTGCTGCACCGCGACTCCACCGGCAGCCTGCAGACCATCCGCCCGCGCCAGTTGGGCCTGATGACGTCCGGCCGCGCGATCAGCCACTCCGAGGAGAGCCCGCGCCCGCACGCCCGCCACCTGCACGGCGCACAGCTGTGGGTGGCCCTCCCGGACGCCCACCGCCACACCGACCCGCACTTCGAGTTCCACGGCGACCTGCCGCACGTCACGGCCCCCGGCCTGACGGCCACCCTGCTCCTCGGCGAACTCGACGGCGCCGCCTCGCCGGGGACGACGTACACCCCCCTCGTCGGCGCCGACCTGAGCCTCACCCGGGGCGCGGACGTACGCCTCCCGCTGGAGCCGGACTTCGAGTACGCGGTCCTGTCCATGTCCGGCCAGGCCCACGTCGACGGTGTGCCCCTGGTGCCGGGCTCGATGCTCTACCTCGGCTGCGGCCGCCGCGAACTGCCCCTGCGGGCCGACTCGGACGCGGGCCTGATGCTCCTGGGCGGCGAGCCGTTCGAGGAGGAACTGATCATGTTCTGGAACTGGATCGGACGGTCGCAGGAGGAGATCGAACAGGCCCGTCGGGACTGGATGGAAGGCACGCGGTTCGGCGAGGTGAAGGGATACGACGGCGCTCCGCTGCCGGCCCCTGCGCTGCCTGCGGTGCCGCTGAAGCCGCGAGGAAGGGTTCGCTGACCTGCGGGAACGTCCGAGATCGGGCGGCTGGTGAGCGCAAGGCGGTCAGGTGTCGGCCCCCGTACCGCGATCACTGGCGGGAGGGCGGCTCGGCTCGGCCGCGCGGCGGGGCCGGGCCGTCGCACCAGGATGCCGCCCGCGACCGGACGGGGCGGCGGCACGGTGATCCCCGCCAAAACCACATGCCGTGGTGAACCAGCCTCTGTCAGGCTGACGCGCCATGACTGCTTACGAACTGTTGCTCATCGGTGGTGGTGCGGGCGTCGGGAAGACCACCGTCGCATGGGAGGTGTCCGCAGCGTTGCAGCAGAAGAAGACGGCGCACTGTCTGATCGAGGGGGACTACATGGACCAGATCCATCCCGCCCCCGACAACGATCCTCACCGCACAGCGATCACCGAACGAAACATCGCCGCGATCTGGTCGAACTACGCGGCCCTTGGCCGGCACCGGCTCATCTACACCAACACGGTGAGCATCCTGGAGAAGGCGATGGTCAGCCGGGCCATGGGTGGCAGTGCCGTCAAAGCCACCTGCGTCCTGCTCACGGCTGAGGAAGCCACCGTGCGTCAGCGGCTCGCCCAGCGCGAGATCGGCACCCAACTGCACGCTCACATCGAGCGGAGCATGCGGATGGCACGGCAACTCGACGAGGAGGCTCCGGCGGGCACCGTACGCGTCCCGACGGACAACCGGTCGGTCCAGGAGATCGCCCTGCACGTGCTTCAGGCCACCGCCTGGTAGAAGCAGCAACCGTCAGGCTCACATGGGCCCAAGGCCGGGGAAGCTGAGCAGGATCTCGCTGTCGGCGTGCCGGTGAAAGGCGGCTGTGGCCGCCTCTGCGAAGATCGTCTTGACGGCGGCCACCGACCACCGGGGCCGACCCAGGAGAGGACAACTTCATGACGTTCATGACGAGCAAGCCCACGGTGGCCGTTCTGGGGCCGGGCGGTGTCGGCGGTCTGCTGGCCGCCCTGCTGTCCCGTTCCGGCCACCGTGTCGTCTGCCTGGCCCGAGAAGCCACGGTCCGCACCTTGCGCACCAGCGGGATCGAGGTCCGTAGCCGTCACTTCGGCGACTTCACGGCAGCCGTGGAAGCGGACACCGAACTGCGCGAGCCGGTCGACGCGTGCCTGATCACCGTCAAGCAGACCGTGCTGGACGCCGCACTCACCCGCGTGCCCCCCGCGACCCTGGGCGACGCCCTTGTGGTCCCCCTGCTCAACGGCGTCGAACACCCCGTGGCCCTCCGTGCCCGCCACCGGCCTGACCGGGTGGCTCCCGGAGTGATCCGCGTGGAGTCCACCCGCCTCGCCCCCGACGGCACGGGGCCCGTCGTCATCGAGCACGGCAGCCCGTTCGCCGAGATCGACCTGACCGCCGACTCGGCACCCCGCCTCCGCGCCGAAACCCTGGTGACCACGCTGTCCGCCGCCGGGGTGACGGCACGCGTGACCGAGGACGAGACCACGACCCTGTGGGCGAAGATGGCCTTCCTCGCCCCCTTCGCCCTCCTCACCACCCGGTACGGCGCTCCCCTCGGAGAGATCCGCACCCGCCACCACGAGGAACTGGAGAGCCTGGTCGCCGAAACCGCCGCGGTCAGCCGCGCCTGCGGCGCCCCGGTGGATCCCGCTCAGGCTCTGGCGCGCTACGACGCCTTCCCGGCGGACACCAAGTCCTCCATGCAGCGCGACGCGGAAGCGAACCGAGCGCTGGAACTCGACGCCATCGGCGGAGCGCTGCTGCGCGCGGCCGACCGGCACGGAGTGCCCATGCCGGTGACGAGCCGCCTGGTACGGGAACTGCAGGCCGCAGGCCATTGAGAGGTCGTCTCCATGCCGGGAACGCCGCGCGGCGCACGGTCCGGGGCGACGCGGCGGTGAACATCGTCTCCGCGTCGACGCCGTCGGCGCGGAGGCGTTCGGCTCGGTGCGTCATGGCCGACCCGTGCCGGCGCGAGGTGGCGCGCGTGTGGCGTCACTTGCCGTTGTAGACGGGGAAGGCGCTGTGCCCGCCGTAGTCCACGTCGCGCAGGTCCCGCGGGACGTCCATCGCGCGAAGATGACCCCGCAGCAGGCCGGCCTGCCCGCGTACGGCGGCGGGAACCGCAGGGTGCCGGGGCCGCGCCGCGAGGAAGTCGCCCTGCTGGCCGGCGTCAGCATCGACTACTACGCCCGCCTGGAGCGCGGTCAGCTCGCCGGTGCCTCCGAGGAGGTGCTCGACGCCGTCTGCCGCGCACTGCAGCTGGACGAGGCCGAACGCTCCCACCTCCACGACCTGGCCGCCGCCCAGCGTCAGCGCCCGCCGCGCCGCGCCGCCCGCAAGGCCGAGAACGCCGTCCCCGCCAGCCTCAGGCGCGTTCTGGACTCCATGACCGGCTCACCGGCCTTCATCCGCAACGGCCGTCTGGACGTCCTCGCCGTCAACCCGCTGGGGCGCGCTCTCCACGCCCCCCTGTTCACCGGTCCGGGCCGCCCGGTGGACATCGCCCGCCGAGGAGATGCGCGGGTCCGTCCACGACCTGTGCCACGGCGGTTCGCCGCTCGGGTGGGGGCGGAGGCCGGATGAGGCTGTGCGGCCGGGGCGATGCGCTGCACGTGGACGTCGAGTTCCCCGCCGCAGGTCAGGCCGATGGCGAAGGCGCCCCTGCTCCGATTCGCCCCCTGGCTCGCCGGGTACCCGGCACGTTCCCGTCCGAGAGCCGGTCCGGTGCCGGCTCGCGTACCGGACTCGTGCCCAGGGAGGGAACGGAGGAAGGGCCATGGCGAAGGAGTTTTCCGTGGGGGACCACGTGCGCTGGAACTCCGAGGCCGGACACGTCGAAGGCACCATCGTCAAGAAGCACACGCGCGATGTCGAGTTCAAGGGACGTACCCGTCACTGTTCGGAGGACGACCCGCAGTACGAGATCAAGAGCGACAAGACCGACCACATCGCCATGCACAAAGGAGGGGCCCTGACGAAGATCCGGAGAACGATGTGACCCGGAGAACGATTTCCGTGTCCGCCGGCCTCCTGCCCGGCAGCGGGCGCGACCGGTCCGGCACGTCGGCCCGCGACGACCGTCCCGCCTGCTTGGAGTCGCCGTGACCTTCGTCGACGACGTACGGGAGGCGGTCCTCACGATCCCCGCGGGCGCTGTGGCCTCCTACGGAGACGTCGGCCGAAGGGTCGGTGTCGGCGCACGCCAGGTGGGGCGGGCCATGAGCCTGCTCGACGACAACGTGCCGTGGTGGCGTGTCGTGTACGCGGACGGGACGCCCGCCTCCTGTCACGGTGGGCGGGCGCCGGTCCTGCTCGGCGACGAGGGAACGCCGATGCGCGGTGCGCGAGTGGACATGGCGCGTGCGCGGCATCACTGGGCGTGACGCACACCGGTGGCCGGGCGGGTGAGAGGGGGCGCCCTCGGACCGGCCTCGACGAGAACGAGCGGGGTCCCGGTGAGCAGGTGCCGCGGATCAGGCGCGTCGTGAGGGTCGGACCGCCGGTGTCCCGCCTTCCGGAGTCAGGCAGGCGAGGAGGAGTGCGACGTCGTCGCGCGAGCCCGGGTGACGCATCTGCTCCAGGAGCAGGTCGCAGGTGTCCTCCAGGTCCTGCGGAGCCTTGGCGAGCAGCTTCAGGAGGAGCTGGAGCCGGTCGTCGATGGCATCGGTCCGGGTCTCGACGAGGCCGTCGGTGTACAGCAGGAGCCTGCTGCCGGCGGTGAGGGCGAGGCGGTGGGTGGTGAACGCGCTGTCCCCGATGCCGAGCGGGGGCCCGGGAGTCGGGTCGATCAGCTCGACGGTCCCGTCGGGACGGACCACGACGGGCGGCAGGTGACCGGCGGAGGCGAACTCGCAGGTGCCGGAGGCCGGTCGGCAGGTGAGGTACGTACAGGTGGCGAAGGGGGACTCGAGGTCTTCGGCGAGGCGGTCCAGCCCGCACAGGACGTCGGCCGGGGGCAGGCCGACATGGGACAGCGTGCGGGTGGCGGTGCGCAACTGCCCCATGGCGGCTGCGGCCGGCACGCCGCTTCCCATGACGTCCCCGATGACGAGGGCGGTGCCGCCGTTCGCCAGGGGGAGCACGTCGTACCAGTCGCCTCCGATCTCGGAGGTGTCGTCGGCCGGCCGGTAACGGGTGGCGATCTCGAGCCCGGCCCGGTCGGGGGCCCGGCGCGGCAGAAGGCTGCGCTGCAGCGCCAGGGCGGTGTCGCGTTCGTGCCGGTACCAGCGTGCGTTGTCGATGCAGATGGCTGCCCGGTCGGCGAGTTCGACGGCGAAGTCGCGGTCGTCCTCGTCGAAGGGGCGTGGGTCGTGGACACGCAGAAGGGACAGGGCCCCCAGGACGCAGCCGTGCGCGCTCAGGGGGACGGCCAGGTAGGAGTGGGCGCCGGCACGGCCGAGGACGTCCGAATCGGGCTGGTGGCCCAGGCGCCTGAGGGTTTCGGCCGTCAGACGTGGCACCAGCACCGGCCGGCCCGTCGTGACGCACTGCGTGACCAGGCGGTCCGCGGCGTAGACGGCCACCTCACCGACGGGATCGGCGGCCCGGGCGGCCTCCGTCGGCGGACGGGCGGCGACGGCCAGTGGGCGGAAGGCCGCGCCTTGCCCGATGTCCGGCAGGGCGGGGTCGGCGGCGGTGAAGACGACGTCGAGGACGTCGACCGCGGCCACGTCGGCGAGGCCGTCCACCGCGATGTCGGCGAGCTCGTGCGCGGTGCGCTCCAGATCGAGGGTGGAGCCGATGCGCACCCCCGCCGCGGCGAGCGTGGCCAGGCGCCCGCGTACCCGGCTCGCCTCGGACGCGGCCCGGTGCCGCTCGGTGTCGTCGGTCATGGTGACGGCGGCCCCGAGGGTCCGGCCGCGCTGGTCCTGGAGCCGGTAGTAGGACGTGGACCAGACGTGTTCGCGCCGGGGATCGGGGTCGGCCGGGGTGGTGCCGCGGGTGAGCCGGTCCAGCAGCGGTTCGCCCGTGGTGAGCACACGGTGCAGGGCCGCCTCGACCGGGGCGCTGTCCGGGGCCGGGATCACCTCGGACACGTGCCGGCCCATGACCTCGTGGGCCGTCCTGCCGTAGATCTTCTCCAGCACCGGATTGACGAGCAGGTAGCGGAGGCGGGGATCGAGCACCGCGAGGCCGAACGGCGCGTGGTGGAACAGGCGTGACGTCAGCGCCAGCCCGGTCTCCAGCTCGCGCAACTGCGTCTGGTCGGTGGCGATGCCGAGGGCGTAGGTGTGGTGCCGGCCGTCCTGGAGCGGCACGTTGCGGAACTCCGTCTGGCGCACGGTGCCGTCCTTGCAGCGGATGGGGAAACCCCCCGCCCAGGACTCCCCGGCCAGCACGCGGCCGAACAGGTCGAACACCTGGGGCCTGTGCAGCGGATCGATCAGGAGATCCGCCGCGTACCGCCCCAACGCCTCGGTGGAGCCGTAGCCGAAGAGGCGCTCCGCCTCCGGGCTCCACAGGACGATCCGCCCCTTGTCGTCGAGCACCGCCGCCGCGACACCCAACAGGTCCAGCAGGCCGCCGGGCGGGGAGGAGAACTCGTCGTTCCCGGGACCGGCCGAGCCGGCCGCGGCGTTGTACCGGTCCATGTCGACCCTCCTGCGCCCACCGCGGGGACCGAGGTGCCACAGCGGCACAGTGCCATCCTCCCCCCTCGCCCCTTACGGTGCACACCGCCGGTCGCGAGGGGGCCGTGGAGGGGGGCGCACGTGCAGCCGGGGCGCCGGGCGGTGACCGCGGTCGTCGCGGGACGATCCGCACCCCGGTGTCGGTGAACCGGGATGCCGAGCGTGATCATCGACCGGTCGTCGTGAGCACGTGAGTAGCCGTCCGTGGCTCTTCGCCGGTGAGGTCCCGGACAGGCGGACCGGCACCGTCACCGACGCCGCGCCGACCGCGGGACCGATGGCCCGCCCGCCGTTCCGTCCGCCGGCCGTGCCCGGGCGCCGCGGTCCTCAGGACTGCGGCCGCTTCCCGTGGTTGGCGGCGTGGTTGCGGCGCGCCTTCTTCTTCCGGCGTCGCTTCGAGGACATGGCCATCCTCCTCTTCGTACGGGTGGGAGCGGAACGCGTGCTGACCGTTCCACGGTTCCACACGGCACCGAGCACCGCGACCCGAGGTGCTGCCGTGCACGGGCTGCCTGAAGTGACATGGGGGACGTGCGCCGCGGGAAGGACCCCCCCCGTGACCGGACGGATCACCTGTCGCAGGGTGTACTACGAGGAGCCGTCGCCGCAGGACGGCCACCAGGGACGCGGACCGCGGCGAGGCCGCCGTGCCGGCCGGATGGCTGAACGACGGCGGGACCTCACGCTGACGCGGGCGGCGGGTAGGTGAGGCGTCCGTCCCGGACGCGCGCGTGAGGACTCAGGGAAGCGGGCTTCGTCGTCGTGGCCGACATGATGTGCACGACCTCCACGCCCGCGACGATCAACGCGTCGGTGATCAGCCTGCGGTGGCAGCGCCAGGGCACCGCCTCGCTGCACATGATCGCCGGACGCCCTTGCGCGGCGAGGCCGAGCAACTCGTCCAGCCCCTCCTGGAACGCGTCGCTCGCCATGTGGTCGGCGTAGTCACGGAACGCCTTGACCCGCCATGCGCCGTTCTCGCTCGGCACCCCCGCAGGGGTGTGCCGTCGGCCGCCCAGCTGCGGAATCCACCGGTACGCGATGTCGGGAGGGAGCGCCTCGACGATCGCGGACTCGTTCCACTGCGGGAACTTCCGTGAGGAGGGGAAGGAGCGGACGTCGACCAGGTGGGTCACCTCGTTGTTCCGCAGCATCGTCAGCATCTCGTCGAAGTCGCGGGTCGAATGTCCCACCGTGCAGATCCGGTTCGTCATGGAGTCGCGGGCTCGGAGCCGCCCCCCTTCCTGATCGTGCGGTGCTGTGAGCCGTCGCGCACGCCGACGGACGACGACGTCGGCATCCACATGACAGCTCCTGGTGCGGTGACAGGGAGGTCTTCAACCGAAGCGCGTCGCCGAAGGTCCCGCAACCCGGAGCGGAGCACGCCGATGCGCCGATGCGCCGGTCCGTGGGGCGGTCCGGCGCATCGGGACACCCCGCCTCACACGAGCTCGGGTCGTGCTTCCGCGGGGGTCGGTTCCGGTTCCGGTTCCGGCGCCGGCGCCGGCGCCGGAACCGGCGCGGCTTCCGAGTCCCACTGCCGGGTCGTCCACAGGTAGCCGTAGACCACCGAGGCCGTCACCAGGACGAGCAGCGGACCGGACAGCCACGGGTGCGCGGCCATCTGCCTCGGCAGGAAGCGGTACGACACCAGCAGCAGCGCGAAGACCGTCGCGCCGTGGGCGACCAGCCACGTGGCCGACCGGTCCCAGCCGCGGGCGAGCGCGCGCATCGCCGCCTCGACCGTCAGCGCGAACACCACACCGGCGAGGAGGTCGGCGCCGTAGTGGTAGCCGAAGCCCAGCGTCGCGGTGAGGGTGGCGACCAGCCAGAACGCGCCGGCCCAGCGCATCGTCCGCGACCCCTTGCGGGTGTGGACGAACAGCGTGGTGGCCCAGGCGGTGTGCAGGCTGGGCATGCAGTTGCGCGGGGTGACCGCGTCGAACGGCATCGAGTGCGGGACGCCGACCGGCGGGATCGTGCCCGGCCACAGGTCGGCCGCCGCCCAGGAGCCGCCTTCGGCGCCGTAGGCGAAGACCGGTCCCACGACCGGGAAGATCATGTACACGGCCGGTCCCAGCAGGCCGATCACCAGGAAGGTGCGCACCAGGTGGTGGCGCGGAAAACGGCGCTCGACCACGACATGGCGCAGTTGGTAGAGCCCGACGACGGCCGCCGCCAGCGGCAGTTGACCGTAGACCAGGTGCAGGGCGTGGCCGCTGACCGGCTGGGTGGCCTCGACGATCCGGCCGATCAGCCACGACGGGTTGCCCAGCGCGTGGTCCGCGGTCGCCACGTACGGGTCGAGCACCGTCGGCCGGGTCTTCGCGGTGATGAGCAGCCAGGTGTCACCCGTCTTGTGACCGGCCACCAGCAGCAGGCCCAGCCCGACACCCTTCAGGAGCAGCACGCGCTCCCGGCCGGTCCGGCGTGTGACCGCGACGACCGCGCAGCCCAGGACCACCCACAGGGCGCCGTTGCCGAACTCCATGTCGGCGCCGATCGTCCACCGCACCAGCGCGAAGACGACGTCGACGGCGATCGCGACGGCGAGCGCGAGGAACCGCTGACGCCAGGTGAGCACCACCATCGTCAACGCCAGCCCGGCGTACAGCAGCGGCCCCAACGACGGGGTGAACACCACCTCCCGGGCCTGATGGGTGATCGGCCCCGGCAGGCCGTAGTGACGCGCGGCGCATTCCAGCGCGACGAGGAATCCGAGGGCCGCCGCGCCCGCCGCGGTCCACAGCACAGCCCGTGGGCGGCTCCGTGCGGCGAACACGGAAGCGCGGTCTGTCCGCCCCGGTATTCGTGGGGGAGTGGTTTTCAATGATATGGCTCGTTTGTCGGATATGGACGGAAGGGGGCACTCAGCGCGCTGTTCGGCAGGGTGTTCCGGTGAAGAGCGGACGATCGACGGATCGTCGTGAGCTCGAACATGCTAGCGGCACGGTGCGGGACCTCAGCCGTCATGGCCGACACGGGCCTTCCCCACGGGCCAGCCGCGGGGGCCCGGTCAGTCACCCGGGGATATGAGGAGCAGGGCGATGTCGTCGCCCGGCGTGGGCGCGTGCCGGATGAGGGTGTCGGCCATGGTGTCGAGATCGGCCGGATCCGCGTGTTCGAGAAGCCCCGCGAGGGCGGCGGTCGCGTCGTCGGGGTCCACCCCCGGGGCCTCGACGAGCCCGTCCGTGTAGAGGGCGAGCACGGACCCGTGCGGCAGCGGGATCTCCAGAGCCGGGTAGGCGGTGTCCGGCTCGATGCCCAGCAGCAGGCCGGGAGGCACCCGGAGGAGTTCGGTGCGTCCGTCGGCGTGGCGCAGCAGCGGCGGCGGGTGGCCGGCGGTGGCCACGCACGCGCGACGCCCGGCGAGGTCGAGGTGGACGTAGACGCAGCTGGTGAACAGACCGGGGTCGAGATCGGTGAGCAGCCGGTTGGTGCGGGCCAGGACGTCGGCGGGGGACGCGCCCACGGTGGCGTGGGCGTGCACGGCGGTGCGGACCTGCCCCATGAGAGCCGCGGCGTCCACGTTGTGCCCCTGCACGTCGCCGATGGCGGCACCGGCCGTGTGCGCGTCGAGGCGGATGAGGTCGTAGAAGTCGCCGCCGATGCCCAGGCCCCGGGCGGCCGGCAGGTAGCGGGCGGCGATCCTCAGCCCGGGGATCCGGGGCAGCGTGTGCGGCAGGAGAGCGGACTGCAGGCGGTGGGCGAGGTGGTCCTTGGCGTCGTAGAGGCGGGCGCGGTCCAGGGCCTGCCCGACCAGACCGGCCATGGAGGTGAGCACGGCGCGCTCGCCGGGCGGGAAGACCCGGCGGTGGCCATAGGCGAGCAGGAGCGAGCCGATGGGGCGGCCGGACGCGATCAACGGCAGGACGGCCCATGACGCCATGCCGTCCTCGTGGACGGTGGACGGGTAGGCGCGCCGGAGGTCGGCGAAGGTCGGGAAGAAGCTGGGGACGCCGGTGGTCAGGACCTCGCTGCCGGGAACGTCCGAGTTCAGGGGGATCCCGTCGAAACGGTCCGTCAGCTCGGTGGGGTAGCCCCGGTGGCCGAGGATCCTCAGGCGGCCGTCCTCGGACGACATCAGCACCATGGCCTGTGCGCCGAGGGCGGGCAACAGCTGGTCCGCGGCCTGCTCGACCACGTCCTGGACGCCGACGGCCTCGGTGAGGGTGGCGGCCAGGTGCATCAGGTGGTAGAGCAGGGTGGCGCGGCTGGGACCGGCGGCCGGGACGGACGGGGCCGCGGGCGCCTCCTCGGCGGGGTCGCTCCGCCGGATGCGGACGCTGATGCCGGACGGGTCCGGATACAGCTCGAAGGACAGCCACACGTCCGGGGGGCGCAGCACGGTGAAGGTCTGCGGCCGCCGGCTGACCAGCGCGGCCCGGTAGCGGTCCTCGACCTGGGGGACGTCCATCCACGGCAGCGACTCCCAGGGCAGCGTGCCCAGCAGGGAGGCCGCGTCACGGCCGAGGAGGCCGGTGGCTGCCGGGGTGATGAAGACGATGCGGCCGTTTGTGTCCAGCGCGCAGGACCCTCCGGGCAGCCGGTCGACGAACGCCGAGACCACCGCCGCCTCGTTGAGGGAGAGGGAGCGGCCGGCCGTCGGCGGCAGCATCCGCGGCCGGTCGGCGGGCACCACCGGGTCGCCGCGGTCCGCCGCTCGTTGCAGGAGGCCGCCCAGCCGGCGGCAGCCGCTCTCGATCGCCTCGCGCTCGCCCCGGTCCAGCCGGCCCGGACGGCCCCCGGGCCACAGCAGCACCAACCCGCCCCGGAGCGCGGTGTCCGAAGCGACCGGGGCGGCCGCCAGCGCGAACTCGTACGGCAGGACGAGCGCCGGACGCGGGTACTGGCGCGCCATCTCCTCCTGACCGCCGATCCAGACCATGCGCCGCTCGCGCACGGCGTCCGCCACCGGCATGGGATCGGTCAGCGCGATCCGCCGCCACGGGGCCGCGATCTCCTCCGGCACCCCCGCCACCAGGACCAGCCGCAACGCGTCACCGTCGGACGGCAACACGTACAGCAGTCCGCCGAACGCCCCGGACTCCCGCACCACGGCGGCCATGGCGGCGTCCATCAGCCACCCGCCCGGACCCGCGGCCGGGCAGGCCACGCCGCACCGCCCGGAGGCCTTCGCCCCCCGGCCCTCGGCCCGCTCACCCCGGCCCGCCGGCCGGACCGAACATCACCCATACGCGGACACTACGCCCCGCCCGCCGCTCCGGCATCCGGTCACCGGGACGGCCCCGTTCCGCGGTTGCGGTACCGCGCCGCCGTCGCACCGTGCCGTCGGCGCGACGGCCCCGGCCGCCCGGACCGCCGCGGCCGGCGAAGGCGGCCCCGGGCGCGGTGCGGCGGCACCGGACCCTGCCCGCCCGTGGCACCGGGTCCATGATCGGGGGGTACGGCGTCGTCGCCCCCGACGCCCCGAGCCCAGGAGGAGCCATGCCTGCCGGCGCAGTCCCCGACGTGATGCGGGCCGCCTTCATCGACGCCGTCGGCCCGGCCGACGCCATCCGGTACGGGACGCTCCCCGTGCCGCCCGTCGGACCCACGGACGTGCTCGTCCGCGTCGAGGCCGTCGCCGTCGACCCCGTGGACACCTTCGTACGGTCCGGCGCCTACGCCACCCCGCTCCCGTTCCCCTTCGTCGTCGGGCGTGACCTGGTGGGCGAGGTCGTCGGGACCGGGAGCGGAGCGGTGGGCTTCACGCCCGGACAGCGGGTGTGGTGCAACAGCCTGGGACACGCGGGCCGGCAGGGAGCCTGCGCCGAGTACGCGACGGTCGCCGCCGAGCGGCTCTACGCGGCACCGGACGGCATCGCCGGGGAGCACCTCGTCGCGGCCGCCCACCCGGCGGCGTCGGCCTGGCTCGCGCTGTTCCGGCACGGCAGGCTGAGGGCCGGCGAGACCGTGTACGTCGGCGGCGGCGCCGGCAACGTGGGCGGCGCCGCCGTCGCACTGGCCGCCCGGGCCGGCGCCCGCGTGATCGCGACCGCGCGTGCCGAGGACGCCCCGGCGGTCCGCGCCCTGGGCGCCGCGGAGGTCCTCGACTACCGGGCGCCCGGTCTCGACGGGCACCTGCGCCGGGCCGCGCCCCGCGGGTACGACCTGCACCTCGACACCTCCGGGCACGGCGTGCTGGCCGACTCCGTCGACCTGCTGGCGCACGGCGGGCGCCTGGTCGCCATGGTCGGACTGGGCGGCGGCCCCTCCGCGCTGCCGCTCGGCCGCCTGTACACCAAGGACGCGAGCATCGTGGGCTTCGCCATCAGCAACGCCACGACCGCCGACCTCGCCGAGGCGGCCGAAGGGGTCGTGAGCGTCCTGCGCGACACCCCGTGGCGCCCGCGCATCGCCGACCGCCTGCCGTTGTCGATGACCGCGCAGGCCCACCGGAGACTGGAGGCCGGCACGGTGAGCGGCCGGCTGGTCCTCGTACCGGACGGCCGGGGGAACGCATGAGTCCGGCGGCCCGGCCGCGCGGGACGGGCCGCCCGCCCGCACCGTGACCGTCGGACGCCGTCGGGCCGTTCCGCATCGACGGTGCGCGACGACCGGACATACTGCTCGCGGACCGAGCCCTCGGACGCCGACGCCGGGCCGCGCAGCCGGCCCCGCCCGACAGATGGAGACACCATGAGCAAGGCCACGCGGACCGGCACCCGCCCGCCTGCGCCGCACGCCGCCGACAGCCACGACCTGATCCGCGTGCACGGCGCGCGGGAGAACAACCTCAAGGACGTCGGCATCGAGATACCGAAGCGCCGGCTGACGGTGTTCACCGGGGTCTCCGGATCCGGCAAGAGCTCACTGGTGTTCGACACGATCGCCGCAGAGTCACAACGGCTGATCAACGAGACCTACAGCGCCTTCGTGCAGGGCTTCATGCCGAACCTGGCCCGGCCCGAGGTCGACGTCCTCGACGGCCTGACGACCGCGATCAGCGTCGACCAGCAGCGCATGGGCGGCGACCCGCGTTCCACCGTCGGCACCGCCACCGACGCCAACGCGATGCTGCGCATCCTGTTCAGCCGGCTCGGCGAGCCGCACATCGGTCCGCCCAGCGCGTACTCCTTCAACACCGCCTCGGTCCGGGCCAGCGGCGCGATCACCGTCGAGCGCGGCAACAAGAAGGCGGTGAAGGCCACCTACGAGCGCACCGGCGGCATGTGCACCCGGTGCGAGGGCCGGGGCACGGTCTCCGACATCGACCTCACCCAGCTCTACGACGACTCCAAGTCGCTGAGCGAGGGCGCGTTCACCATCCCCGGCTGGAAGTCGGACAGCCAGTGGACCGTGCAGGTCTACGCCCAGTCCGGCTTCGTCGACCCGGACAAGCCGATCCGCGACTACACCGACGAGGAGCTGCACGCCTTCCTCCACGGCGAACCGGTCAAGGTGAAGGTCAACGGCGTCAACCTCACCTACGAGGGCCTGATACCCAAGATCCAGAAGTCGTTCCTGTCCAAGGACAAGGAGGCGATGCAGCCGCACGTCCGGGCCTTCGTGGAGCGGGCCGTCACCTTCACCACGTGCCCCGGGTGCGACGGCACCCGGCTCAGCGAGGGCGCCCGCAACTCGCGGATCGGGAAGGTGAGCATCGCCGACGCCTGCGCGATGGAGATCCGCGACCTGGCGGAGTGGGTCCGCTCCCTCGACGAACCGTCGGTGGCGCCCCTGCTCACCGCGCTGCGGCACACCCTCGACTCGTTCGTGGAGATCGGGCTGGGCTACCTCTCCCTCGACCGGCCGGCCGGCACCCTGTCGGGCGGCGAGGCACAGCGCGTCAAGATGATCCGCCACCTCGGCTCCTCGCTCACCGATGTCACCTACGTCTTCGACGAGCCCACGATCGGCCTGCACCCCCACGACATCCAGCGGATGAACGACCTGCTGCTGCGGCTGCGGGACAAGGGCAACACGGTCCTCGTCGTGGAACACAAGCCGGAGACCATCGCCATCGCCGACCACGTCGTCGACCTCGGCCCCGGCGCCGGCACGGCCGGCGGCGCCGTCTGCTTCGAGGGCACCGTCGAGGGACTGCGGGCCAGCGACACGATCACCGGCCGCCACCTCGACGACCGGGCCGGCCTCAAGGAGAGCGTGCGCAAGCCGGCCGGCGCGCTGGAGATCCGCGGCGCGACCACGCACAACCTGCGCGGCGTCGACGTCGACATCCCGCTCGGGGTGCTCTGCGTGGTCACCGGCGTGGCGGGCTCCGGCAAGAGCTCCCTGATCCACGGTTCGCTGCCCGCCGGGGCGGACGTCGTCTTCGTCGACCAGAGCCCCGTCAAGGGCTCGCGCCGCAGCAACCCGGCGACCTACACCGGACTGCTCGACCCGATCCGCAAGGCCTTCGCCAAGGCCAACGGCGTCAAGCCCGCCCTGTTCAGCCCCAACTCCGAGGGCGCCTGCCCCACCTGCAACGGCGCCGGCGTCGTCTACACCGACCTGGCGATGATGGCCGGCGTCGCCATCCCCTGCGAGGACTGCGAGGGCAGGCGGTTCCAGGCCTCGGTGCTGGAGTACCGCCTCGGCGGCCGGGACATCAGCGAGGTGCTCGCCATGCCGGTGACCGAGGCGGAGGAGTTCTTCGGCGCCGGTGAGGCGCACACGCCCGCCGCGCACCGGATCCTCGAGCGGCTCGCCGACGTCGGCCTCGGCTACCTCACCCTCGGCCAGCCGCTCACCACACTGTCCGGCGGCGAGCGGCAGCGGCTCAAGCTGGCCACCCACATGGCGGACAAGGGCGGCATCTACGTACTCGACGAGCCGACCACCGGCCTCCACCTCGCCGACGTCGAGCAGTTGCTCGGCCTGCTGGACCGGCTCGTCGACTCCGGCAAGTCCGTCGTGGTCGTCGAGCACCACCAGGCGGTCATGGCCCACGCCGACTGGATCATCGACCTGGGTCCCGGGGCCGGCCACGACGGAGGCCGGATCGTCTTCGAGGGCACCCCCGCCGACCTCGTCGCCGCCCGCTCCACCCTCACCGGCGAACACCTCGCGACCTACGTCGGCGCCTGACCGGGCCGTGCCCGGACGCCCTCCCGTCCGGGCACCCCCGAGTGGTGGTGCGGCGGTCCGCGGTCCACGCTGGTCGGGGACCGTGAGGAGCGCACATGGGCAACGGCCGACACCGCCGGACACCGCGCGTCGTCGTCGCCGGCGGCGGGCTCGCGGGCCCGGCCTGCGCGTCCGCACCGGCCACCGCGACGGCTCCCTCCCGGACCGGGACCTCCAGGGCCGCGACACCACGTACCCGCGGGTCCGCCGTCTGCTGCCGCCGCGCGAGCTGCGACTGCGGCCGTCCACCCCCGGGGGCGCCGGCCCGCACACCGTCCGGCACCCTGCGGCTCACCGACCCCACGAGGCCCCCCCGCGAGGCCGGTTCCCTCCTGCCGGGCCGCCCCGGACGTCCCACCGGCCCCACCGAGTAGAACCGAGAAGGAAGGGAGTACCGAGATGGTGAAGAACCGTGGCGGGAACGAGAAACCGAAGAAGGGCGACAAGGTCGCCTGGAGCAGTCACGGCAGCGAGACCGAGGGCACGGTGGAGAAGGAGATCACCGAACGGACCGAGGCCGCGGGCCGCACGGTCGACGCCTCACCGGACGACCCGCAGTACCAGGTCCGCAGCGACAGGTCCGGCAAGTCCGCGGTGCACAAGCCGTCCGCGCTCAGGAAGAAGTGACGGGCGTGGACGACGCAGAGCGCAAGGAGACCTGGGACGACTTCCGCGAGCTGGTGAACATGACCCCGGCCGAACTGGAGGAGTGGCTCGCCACCGACGCCTCCCGCGACGCCGGACAGCACGAGGACGGCGGCGAGTCCACCGGGCACGCGTCCGGCCGCCGCATCGTGGGCATCCTGCGGGCGAAGAAGAGCGACCTCACGGACGACGACTACGCGCACCTGCGCAAGGTCGTCGGTTACGTCCGCCGGCACCTGGCGCAGCGACCCTCGGGGGACGTCCGCGACACCCGCTGGCGGCACTCGCTGATGAACTGGGGCCACGACCCGCTGTCCTGACGCCGTGCCACCGCACCGGAGGAACACCCCCATGTCAGACACGCACCGGCGTCCGGAGGGCGTCGACGACAAGACGGTGGAGGCCCTCGGGTCCCTGTCCAAGGCGCTGGAGACCGTCGAACGCGCCCGCGGGCACCTGTACTCCTTCCACCAGCTCACCGGCACCGCCGACCTGGAACTGGACCGCACCGTGGAACTGCTGCGCGAGGCCGGCCACCCCGAGTGGGCGCAGCGCGTCGAGACGGAGATCCTCGGACGCAACGTCATCCCCGGCCACTGGACCTTCCAGATCGTCGAGGCGTACGACCAGACGTACTACCGGGCCTTCAGGGACCTGGAGCACGAGGCGGTGGGGCGGCTCGCCGACGGCCGGGACCACCTCTACGAGGCGGAGATGAAGGAGGCCCGCCGCACCCGGAACCATCCGGACCACACGGCCGGCCCCGACAGCCCCGGAACCCGCCCGCCGACCGCCCCCTTCGCCTGACGGCCGCCCGCTCGGCCGCGTCCGCGAGGAGGGCCGGCCGGTCGGGCACCGCGAACCCCGCTGCGTCGACGCCCCGGTCCCGGACGAACAGCGGCACCACCTCACCGCCCCGGTCGAGGGCGGCGCGCGGCGGCGGGCGGTCGTGCGGGCGCAGGCCGACGGTGGACAGGACGACCCGGACGGCCGTGGTGCCCCTTCGCGGGGCGGTGGGGTGCATCAGGCGCCTCGGAACGCCTCGCGGGGCCTCAGGAGACCGGCGTCCGGCGGGACGCTCCGGGCCGGGACGTGCGGGCGGCGGTCCGGGCGATGTTGCGGGCCATGCCGCCGAACACCACGGCGTGGAAGGGCGACACGCTCCACCAGTAGGCGTGACCCGCCAGCCCGTGGGGATGGAACAGGGCCCGCTGGCGGTACCGCGTCCGGCCGGCCCCGTCGGTCTCGGCGTACATCTCCAGCCAGGCCAGGCCCGGCAGCCGCATCTCGGCGCGCAGCCGCAGCAGCCGGCCGGGGACGATCTCCTCCACCCGCCAGAAGTCCAGCGAGTCGCCCGTCCGCAGCCGGGCGGCGTCGCGCCGGCCGCGATGCAGGCCCGCGCCGCCGACCAGCCGGTCCAGCCAGCCGCGCACCGCCCAGGCGAGCGGGAAGGAGTACCAGCCGTTGACGCCGCCGATGCCCTCGATCACCCGCCACAGCGCGTCGCGCGGGGCGTCGACGCTCAGCGCGCGGTCGTCGGTGTAGAGGCTGCCGCCCGCCCAGTGGGGGTCGGTGGGCAGCGGGTCGCTGGGCGCACCGGGGAGGGACGCGGACGACCAGCGGGTGGTGACGCGCGCCTCCCGCACCCGGCGCAGCGCCAGCCGGAGCGCGTCGTCGAACCCGAGGGGAGAGCCGGGCGGCGCCGGCACGTACCGCTCGATGTCGTCGTCCCGGCACACCACCTCGTGGCGCAGCGACTCGGTGAGCGGCCGCGCGATCGACGCCGGTACCGGGGTGACCAGGCCGACCCAGTGGCTGGACAGGCCGGGCGTGAGCATCGGCACGGGAAGGATCAGCCGTCGCGGCAGCTCGGCCACCCGGGCGTAGCGGAGCATCATGTCCCGGTAGGTGAGGACATCGGGGCCGCCGACGTCGAAGGCGCGGCTGACGTCGTCCGGCATGCGGGCGCTGCCGACGAGGGCGCGCAGCACGTCCCGGACGGCGACCGGCTGGATGCGGGTGTGGACCCAGCTGGGCGTCACCATCACCGGCAGCCGCTCGGTGAGGTAGCGCAGCATCTCGAAGGAGGCCGAGCCCGAGCCGATGATGACGGCGGCCCGCAGGACGGTCGTGGGCACGCCGGAGGCCAGCAGGATGCGGCCGACCTCCGCCCGCGACCTCAGGTGCGGCGACAGCTCCCCCTCCGGCACGCCCGGCGGGGTGAGGCCGCCGAGGTA
Source organism: Streptomyces sp. JHA26 (assembly GCF_002005565.1). Lineage (GTDB taxonomy): Bacteria > Actinomycetota > Actinomycetes > Streptomycetales > Streptomycetaceae > Streptomyces. Next base: position 52,641 of record NZ_BDJC01000033.1, read on the forward strand.
GACGATGCGGCGCACCCCCGCCGCCCTCGCCCGCTCGGCGAAGGTGCGGGCGGCCCGCCGGTCGGTCGCCTCGAAGTCCCGGCCGGTGCCCAGCGCGTGCACCAGGTAGTAGGCGACGTCGACGCCCTCCAGCGCCCGCCCCACCGAGTCCGCGTCCAGGACGTCGCCCCGCGCCACCTCCACGTCCGCCGCCCAGGGGTGGTCGCGCAGCTTGTCCGGGGAACGGGCCAGGCACCGCACCGCGTGACCGGCGGCGAGGAGCTCCGGCACGAGCCGGCCGCCGATGTACCCCGTGGCGCCGGTGACCAGGCAACGGCCCCCCGCCGCGCCGTCGCCGTCCGTGCCGCCGCGTCCTTCGTTCGCCTCGTTCATGGTGTTCCGTCTCTCGTGGGACAGCCGTCGTGCTGACCTCTTCCCCGAACGGGCCGTCACGGGCGCGCCGTGGACGGATGTGACCCTTCTATACGCTGATCGCGTGGCGACAGCGAACCAGCGCGGACGGCGCGCGCACGAACGGCAGACCCCGGCCGGGGCCGAGGCGGGCGACCTCCACGTCCTCGCCGCCGGACTGCGGCGGATGAACGGTGAGATCAACCGTCTCGTGCACGGCTTCGCCGCCGCCCACGGGCTGCACGCCACCGACGTCCAGGCGCTCGCGGCGATCCTGGACGCCGAGGAGCCGATGACGCCGGGACGGCTGCGCGAGCACCTGGGACTGACCTCGGGCGCGGTCACGGCCTGCGTGGACCGCCTGGAACGCGCCGGGCACGTGCGCCGGGTCAGGGAGAGCGCCGACCGCCGGGTCGTCCATCTGCACTACGTGCCCGGCGCCCGCGCGGCGGCCCGGACGCACTTCCGGCCGCTGGCCCGGGCCGCGGCGGCGGCCCGGGACCGCTTCGACGCGGAGGAACTGGCGGTCGTGGTGCGCTTCGTGGCGGCCATGAACGAGGAACTGCGGCTCGTACGGACCGCCGGCGACCGCTGACCCCCGCCGTTCGCGCACAGGGGTGACGGCCGTCCGCATCAAGGGACGGGTCGCGGGCACCGGACGGGGTACCGACACGGCACGGCGGGCCGATAACTCGATGATTGAGATTGTTTATGATCGAGCCACCTCATCGGCGTCCCGTACGGCCGGCATCCCGCACCACGGAAGACCTGGAGACCGCAGACCGATGTCCCGCACCTCACGAGCCCGGTGGCTCGTCCCCGTCCTCCTCCTCCTGGTCTGGCTCGGCATCGGCGGGGCGTTCGGCCCGTACGCCGGGAAACTGGGCGAGGTCGCCACCAACGACCAGGCCGCCTTCCTGCCCCGCAGCGCCGAGTCCACCCGGGTCATCGACGCCCGGAAGGCCTTCCAGCAGGACGAGACCCTGCCGGTGATCGTCGTGTGGACCGCGGACGACGGCGGTGACGTCGCCGCCCACCGGGCGGACGCCACCCGTTCGGTCGCGGGCCTCGCGGGCGAGCCCGGCACCGTCGGTCCCGCGACGCCCGCGCTGCCCTCCGCCGACGGAGCGGCCCTCCAAGCCGTCGTCCAGGTCGAACCCGGTCTCGGCGACCGCCTGCCCGACGTCCTCGGGCACATCCGCGAGGCCGCGGAGCGGGTCCCGGGCACCCGGGCGCAGCTGGCCGGTCCGGCGGCCTCCCAGGCCGACCTCTCCGACGCCTTCTCGGGCATCGACGGGCTGCTCCTCGGCGTCGCCCTGATCACGGTGCTCGTCATCCTGCTGCTCGTCTACCGCAGCGTCCTGCTGCCCCTGGTCATCATCCTCGGCGCCGTCTTCGCGCTGGGGCTGGCCTGCGCGATCGTCTACGCGCTCGCCGAGCGCGACGCCGTGCGCGTCGACGGACAGGTCCAGGGCATCCTCTCCATCCTCGTCATCGGCGCCGCGACCGACTACGCGCTGCTGCTCACCGCCCGCTTCCGCGAGGAACTGGCCCGGCACCCGGACCGCTTCGCCGCCGCGCGTGCCGCGCTGCGCGCGTCCTGGTCGGCCGTCGTCGCCAGCGCGGCGACCGTCGCCCTGGGCCTGCTGGCCCTGCTGCTCAGCGACCTGACCAACAACCGCGCGCTCGGACCCGTCGGCGCCATCGGCATCGCCTGCGCCGTCCTGAGCACCCTCACGTTCCTGCCCGCCGTCCTGGTCCTGCTCGGCCACGCCGCCTACTGGCCCGCCAAGCCCGTCCGGGCCGACGACCCGGAGGCCGGACACCGCCTGTGGCACCGCGTCGCCGGGCTGGTGGACCGGGCGCCGCGCCGTATCTGGGCGGTCTGCCTCGCCGGACTGCTCGCCTGCGCCGCCTTCTGGCCGACCCTGGAGTCGAAGGGCGTCACGCTGGACGAGATCTTCGTCGACGACGCCCCGTCGGTCGCCGCCCAGGAGACCCTGACCCGGCACTTCCCGGGAGGCTCCGGCAACCCCGCCGTGATCATCGCGGACGCGGACCGGACCGCCGCCGTCCTCGCGGCGGCCCGGGACACGCGCGGCGTCGCCTCCGCCGCCGCGGTGACCGCGTCGGGCCGGCCCGGCGGCGGCGCCCCGAAGGTGGTGGACGGACGGGTGCGGATCGACGCGACCCTGCGGGCGCCGGCGGACAGCGACGCGGCCAAGGAGACGGTGGCCCGCCTGCGGAGCGCGGTGCACGCCGTGCCGGGCGCGGACGCCCTCGTCGGCGGCTACACCGCCCAGCAGTACGACACCCAGCGCACCGCCGAGCACGACCGGACGCTCATCGTGCCCGTGGTGCTCGCCATCATCCTGGTCATCCTGATCGGCCTGCTGCGCTCGCTGCTGCTGCCGTTGCTGCTGGTCGCGACCGTGGCACTGAACTTCCTGGCCACCCTGGGCGTCTCCGCCCTGGTCTTCCGCCACGTGTTCGGCTTCGAGGGTACGGACGCCTCCGTCCCGCTGTACGGGTTCGTGTTCCTGGTCGCCCTCGGCGTGGACTACAACATCTTCCTCATGTCCCGGGTGCGGCAGGAGTCGCTGCACCACGGGGTGCGCCAGGGCGTCCTGCGCGGCCTGACCGCCACGGGCGGCGTGATCACCTCGGCCGGTGTCGTGCTCGCCGCGACCTTCGCGGCGCTCGGCGTGATCCCGCTGGCCTTCCTGGTGCAGATCGCCTTCATCGTCGCCTTCGGCGTCCTGCTGGACACGCTGGTGGTGCGCTCGCTGCTCGTCCCGGCCCTCGCCCGCGACATCGGCGCCGTCGCGTGGTGGCCGGGCCGCCTCGGCCGCGGGGCCTGAGGCGACGCGGGACGACCCGGCGACAGGTCCCCCTACCCGGCGGCAGATCCCACGGCCCGACCGGGGCCGGGGGGCACGAACGGGGGCCGGGGGCGCGAACGGAGGCCGGTGGCCGAGCCGGGTCCGGTGGCCCGACCGGAGGTCGCGCGGCGCGGCCCCTGCGGCTCACCCGGCCGGACGGTCACCCGCCCCCGGGGCGTCCGGGCGGGGCCGCACGGTGCCGAGGAAGCGCCGCACGTCGATCTCGATGACGACCCGCTCCGGATTCGCCCGGGGCTGCCGGTAGCGGGCCGCGTACCGGGCCTCCGCGTCCCGGACCGCGTCGGCGTCGTCCCGTACGGTCGCCACGCCCTCCAGCGTGGACCAGCGGCGGCCGTCCACCTGGCTCACGGCGACGGGTGCCTCGCCGGCCCGCTCGACGTTGCGCACCTTGGCGGTGCCCCGGCTCGTGATGACGCGCGCGGTGCGCGTCTCGTGGTCGTACGTCACACCGACCGGGACCAGGTGCGGGCTGCCGTCGGCGCGCCGCGTCGACAGGAAGCACACCCGGCGCTCCTGCCAGAAGGTGACGAACTCCGCGTCCGCGTCGCCCTGTTGCCCGGTGCCCATGCGTCTCCTCGGTCCGGTCGGCCGGCTCGGCCGTCGGTGATCACCTCTTCGTCTCCCCACCCTACGACGCGTGCGCGGACGTGAGCGCCCGTCACCCGGGTGACGCAAAACGACGACGGGATCCCGCCAGTCGGTGACTCGACCCCGCCCGGCGGGGAAACCGTGTCCGGAAGGTCCGCGCACCCGCCGACGGGACGGAGAACAGGCGATGGCCACCACGACAGGCGAGAACCGAGCGGCCACGACGGCGCCGAACAGCATCCGGCTGCCCGGCGTCCTCCTCGGGGTCGGGCTCGGCGGCTTCGTCGACGGCATCCTGCTCCACCAGCTCCTGCAGTGGCACCACATGCTCACCAGCACCGATCACGACCGCATCGGAGTGAAGTACTACGACCCGAACACCGTCCCCGGCCTGGAGATGAACACCGTGTGGGACGGCGTCTTCCACACCGTGTGCTGGCTCTCCGTGCTGCTGGGCCTGGCCCTGCTGTACTCCCGGGTCACGCACCACCGGCGGGCGGTGTGGGCCTCACGGGTGCTGTGGGGCTGGATCCTGACGGGCTGGGGCCTGTTCAACCTGGTCGAAGGACTCCTGGACCACCAGATTCTGGGCATCCATCACGTCCACGGAGGCCCCCACCAGGCGTGGTGGGACGCGGCGTTCCTCGTCCTGGGCGCCCTGTTCCTGGCCGCCGGCCACCTGCTCCGGCGCGGGGGCCGGCCCTTCGACCCCGAGGCCCCCCGGGGCTCCGGGCGGGCCGGGGACCGAGCCTGATGGGCCCGGCGGGCGACGCACACCCCCCGCACCACCACGCTCCGGGCGGTGACGCCGTACCGGGCACCGCGACGCCCCTGCTCGTCCTGCTGCTCCTGCTGGCCGTGACCGCGGCCTACCTGCTCGCCGCGCGCCGGGCCCGGCGCCGCAACCCCGCGCAGGGCTGGAGCGGCCCTCGGTCGGCGTCGTTCCTCGGCGGGGCGGCGCTGCTCGCCGTCGCCCTGCTGCCGCCGCTGGGGCCGGCCGCGCACACCGACTTCCGGGGGCACATGGCCCAGCACATGCTCATCGGCATGTACGCGCCGCTGCTGCTGGTCCTCGCCGCGCCGGTCACCCTGATGCTGCGCACGCTGCCGCCGGTGCACGCCCGCCGGGTGACCCGACTGCTGCACAGCCGCCCCGCGCGCCTGGTCACCCACCCCGCCACGGCGCTCGTGCTGAGCACCGGCACCCTGGGCGTGCTGTACTTCACCCCGCTCTACGACGCGGCCATGTCGCACCCCGCCGGGCACTGGCTGATGAACGCCCACTTCCTGGCGTCCGGATGCCTCTTCGTCCACGCCGTGGCGGGCCCCGATCCGGCCCCCGCGCGCCCCGGCGTACCGGTCCGGCTCGTGTACCTCGGCCTCGCGATCGCCGCCCACGCCCTGATCGCCCAGGCGATGTACGGCGGGTTCTTCGTCCACGTCCACGCGCCCGTCGACCAGGTCCGGCGGGGGGCGGAGATCATGTACTACGGCGGTGACATCGCCGAACTGCTGGTCGCCGCCGCCCTGGTGTCCACCTGGCGGCCCGAGCGGCGCGGAGCGCGCCCGCGGGCCCTGCCGGCGGTCCCGGGATCAGGCGGCGTCCCGGCCCGCTGAGGCCGGGGGCCGCCCGGCCGGCGCCCGGCCCCGGTCCGCTCCCGCGCCGGACCTGCCGCCGGGAAGGAGCCGCAGGTGCCGGCGGCGCCGGGCGTGCCGGGCCGGTTCCGTGTCACGGAGGAGCCGGTCCTCCAGCCACGTCATGGTGAACAGCAGCAGCCCGAGTCCGGGCAGCAGCAGGACGGCAACGGTGACCACGCCGCAGGTCCCCCCTCCGCTGTGGGCGATTCCCTTCCGGGTGCCCGGGTCGGTGCCGGTGATGGGCCCGTGTTCCGTGAAGATGACGCGACCATCGGACATGGGGCGCAAAGAGGGGCACATCGCCCGCACGGGCCGGGATGTGCCCCCGTGTCATGTCCGAGCCGCCCGTGGGTAGACGGGGCCGACGGCAGGAACGCAGCGCCGAGGAACGGAGCACACGAGGCGATGACGCACGCAACCGCACCCACCGGCACGGCCGCGGAACCGCACCTGGCGGCCTCGTGGCAGGACTGGGTGGGCGACCACACCACCGCGCTGGTCGGAGTACCGCTGCGGATCGCGCTCATCGTCGTGGTCCTGCTGGTGGTGCGCGTGGTGGCGAAGCGGGCCATCACACGGGTCGTGCAGCGCGTACTGGAACCGCCGGCGGGCGAGCACGAACGGAGCCGTTCGCGCTGGTCGGGCCGGGGCCCGGCCGTACTGCACCGCGACCGGTCGCGGGTGCGGCAGCGGCGCGAGCAGCGGGCCCGCACCATCGGCTCGGTGCTCGGCAGCGCCGTGACCATCGTGCTGTTCATGGTCGGCGTCGCCATGGTGCTCGACCAGGTGGGCATCGCGCTCGGCCCGTTGCTGGCCAGCGCCGGCGTCGTCGGCCTGGCGATCGGTTTCGGCGCGCAGAGCCTGGTCGCCGACTACCTGTCCGGCCTGCTGATCATGATCGAGGACCAGTACGGCGTCGGCGACTCGGTCGACCTGGGGGAGGCCGTCGGTGAGGTGGAGCACGTCGGCCTGCGCCTGACGCACGTGCGCGACCTCAACGGCGGTCTGTGGCACATCCGCAACGGCGAGATCCTGCGGGTCCGCAACGACAGTCAGGAATGGGCCCGCGCCGTCCTGGACGTCGCCGTGACCTACGACGCGGACCTCGACACGGTCTACCGCGTCCTCGAGGACGCCGGCCGCACGCTGCGCGAGGACCCGGACTTCGCGGGCCTGCTGCTGGAGGACGTCTCGGTGTGGGGCGTGCAGTCCCTCGACCCCGACGGGGTCGTGGTGCGCGTCGCGGCCAGGACCGTGCCGCTCCAGCAGTGGGGCGTCACCCGCGAACTGCGCCGCCGGGTCAAGGAGGCCCTGGACGAGGCGGGCATCGACATCCCCTTCGCGCGCAACGTGTGGGTGCGCGGCGGCGACTCCTCGGAGTCCGGGTCCGCCGCCCTGCGCTGACGCGCGACCGGAGGCGGGCGGCACACTTGCCGTTCCGGCAAAGCCGTTCGCCGTCGCGGCGCGGGCGGGTGCAGCCTGGCGGGGAACGGGCCGGCACATGGGCCCGGCCGTACGGACGACCGTGTCCGCTCCTGAGGAGGCACGCATGACCGACATGCCCGCACCCGCCCCGGCCGCCGATTTCTGGGAGGCCCGCTACCGCGACACCGACCGCGTCTGGAGCGGCCGCCCCAACGCACTGCTGGTCCGGGAGGCGGGCGACCTCGTCCCCGGCACCGCGCTCGACCTGGGATGCGGCGAGGGCGCGGACGCCGTGTGGCTGGCCGGGCGCGGCTGGCGCGTCACCGGCGTGGACATCTCCGCCACGGCACTCGAACGCGCCGCCGTCCACGCCGCCGACGCCGGGGTCGGCGACCGCGTCTCCTGGGAGCGCCACGAACTGGGGCGCTCCTTTCCCGAGGGCACCTTCGACCTGGTGAGCGCCCACTACCTCCAGTCGCCGGTGGCCCTCGACCAGCGGGCGGTCCTCGACGGTGCGGTGAACGCCGTCGCGGATGGCGGCACCCTGCTGGTCGTCATGCACGCCGGCTGGCCCTCGTGGCAGACCGAACCGCCCTTCGACGCCGTCTTCCCCACCCTGGACGGATTCCTCGACGAGCTCGCGCTGCCGGCCGGCGAGTGGACCGTGCGGACCAAGGAGACCGTCCGCCGGCCGAGCACCTCACCCGAGGGCACCGAGGGCCACCGCGAGGACCACGTGTGGCGGCTGCGGCGCGCATGAGGGGCGCAAACGGCCGGTGAGCACCGCCGGCGGCCCGGCCGGGAACCCGTCCGGCCGGGCGGATCAGCCCTCCGCCGCCTCCGCCGCGCGGTGCCACGCCCAGGCCGCCTCCCGCAGGTCCGGACGCAGCAGCACGTCGGCGGCCGTGCACGCCAGCGCCGCGGTCGCGGCGACGAGCACCTCGCGGGCCCGGCCGGAGGCGGCCGCGGCGGCGAACCCGGGGGTGTGGTCGGAACCGTCCTCGCCCATGATCGCGACGAAGGGATGGACGGCGGGCACGCGCGTGCTCACGTTGCCGATGTCCGACGAGCCCAGGTACACGCCCGGCACCGGAGGCGTCAGCGTGATCCCCGCCGCGGACAGGTGCTCGGCGAACCGGTCGGACAGCACCTCGCTGTCCCGGAAGTGGTCGTAGCGGACCGTGGCGCGCTCCACCTCGGTCCGCGTCCCCGTCGCCCGGGCGACGCCCTCCGCGCACGCGCGCAGCTGCCCGATCAGCTCGTCCAGCGCGCGCGAGGTGGCCGCCCGCAGCCCGAACAGCCCCTCGGCGAAATCGGGGACGATGTTCGTGGCGGTGCCCCCGTGCGTCACGATGCCCTGCACGTGGGAGGCCTCCGGCAGCCGCCGGCCGACCACGCCCAGCACGTTGAACAGCTCCACGAGGGCCGCGAGCGCGTCGACGCCCCCGGTCGGGTCGCCCGTCGGATGGGCGGCCCGCCCGTGGAAGGCCACCCGGTACTGCACCTGCGCGGTCAGCGGCGCCCGCCGCCAGTCGTACACCCCCGGATGGAACATCAGCGCCGCGTCCACCCCGTCGAACACCCCGGCGTCCACCTCGACGGCCTTCCCGCCCCCGCCCTCCTCGGCGGGCGTGCCCACGGCCGTCACACAGCCCGCCGAGCCGCCCAGGACGGCGTGCAGCGCGAGAGCCGCGCCCAGGCCCGCCGCCGCGATGAGGTTGTGGCCGCAGGCGTGACCGAGGCCGGGCAGCGCGTCGTACTCCAGCAGCAGTGCCACGGCGGGGCGGCCCTCGCCCGAACGGGCGGCGAACGCGGTCGGCATACCGGCGATGCCGCGCTCGACCGCGAACCCGGCGCCCTCCAGCTCGCCGGTGAGCAGGGCCGCCGCCCGGTGTTCGGCGAAGGCGTACTCGGGGTCGGCGTGCAGCCGCAGCGCGACGTCCCACAGCGCCGCGGCCCGGTCGGCCACCTCCTGGCGGACGTCCTCGTGGACGTCGTCGAGCGTACGGGCCACGCCGCCTCCTCGGGTCGGATCTCCTGACCGTCCGTGACGTACGGGTGCCACCGTCCGGGTGCCGTGACACGCACCGGGTTTCGGCGGCCGGGGGGGTGCAACACGTCTTCATGCGCCGCGGGGCCGTGGGCCACGGACGGACGGCGTCCCCGAACCGACGTGGGAGGAACGATGGATCACTCGCGGGTGCCCGTACTGGAGGCGCTGCAGGACTTCCGGCGCCGGGGCGACATCGCCTACGGACCGCCGGGACACAAGCAGGGACGCGGGGTCGATCCGCGGGTCGCCGAGATCGTCGGCATCGATGTGTTCCGCTCCGACGTCCTCTCCCTCAACGGGCTCGACGACCGTCGCCAGTCCCAGGGGGTGCTCAGCCGGGCGCAGGAGCTGATGGCGGACGCCGTCGGCGCCGACCGGGCCTTCTTCTCCACCTGCGGCAGCTCCCTGTCGGTCAAGACCGCCATGCTGGCCGTGGCCGGCCCCGGCGAGAAGCTGCTGCTGTCGCGCAACGCGCACAAGGCGGTGGTCGCCGCGGTCGTCGTCAACGGCGTCGAACCGGTCTGGGTGCACCCGAAGTTCGACACCGAACGGCACATCGCCCACCCGCCCGAGCCGGACGACGTACGCCGCAGGCTCGAGGAACACCCGGACGCCAAGGGCATGTTGCTGATCACGCCCACGGACTGGGGCACCTGCGCGGACATCGCCGGCGTGGCCCGGGTGTGCCACGAGTACGACGTCCCCCTCATCGTGGACGAGGCGTGGGGCGCCCACCTGCCGTTCCACCCCGCCCTGCCCGCCTGGGGGATGGACGCCGAGGCCGACCTGGTGGTGACCAGCGTCCACAAGATGGGCGGCGCGATCGAGCAGAGCTCCGTCTTCCACCTCCAGTACGACCGGGTGTCGCCCGAGGTGCTGGCGCAGCGCGAGGACCTGCTGGGCACGACGAGCGCCTCGTCGCTGGTGTACGCCACGCTCGACGGCTGGCGCCGACAGATGGTCGAACAGGGCCACGACCTGCTGGACGCCGCCCTGCGCCGCGCGGAGCGGATCCGGGCCGCGGCCGAGGAGCTGCCGGGGCTGCGGCCCATGGGGCAGGAGGTCGTCGACGCGGGGTTCGCCGCCGCCTACGACCCCCTCAAGATCGTGATCGACGTGCGGGAGCTGGGCATCAGCGGCATGCAGGCGACCGAATGGGTGCGGGACCACTGCCACGTGGACCTCGGCGGCTCCGACACCTGCCGGATCAGCGCCTCGGTCACCCACGCCGACGACGACCACACGGAGGAGGTCCTGCTGGACGCCCTGCGCGCGCTCGTCGAAGGGGCCGGCTCCATCGGGCGCCGGCCGCCCGTCCACCTGCCCGAACCCCCGGCCCTGGAGCTGGAACAGGCCATGACGCCGCGTGCCGCGTTCTTCGCCGAGGCGGAGCACGTGCCGGCCGAACGGGCCGCCGGGCGCGTCTGCGCGGAGACGATCAGCCCGTACCCGCCGGGCGTGCCCGTGATCGCCCCCGGTGAGGTCGTCACCGACGAGGTCCTCGACTACCTGCGCAGCGGCGCCGAGCACGGCGTCCTGATCCCGGACGCCGCCGACCCGTCGGTCCGGACGCTGCGCGTGGTCCGCAACGTGTCCTGAACGCCCGGCCCTGACCGTCCTCGGCGTCCGGATCGACCCCGCCGAGCCCGGCGGCGTCTTCCGGGACAGCCGCGAAAGCGCCTGCTCACGTTCCTCGAGGCCCACCTCGACCCGGCCGGCTCACCGGCACGTGCACACGACGGCGTGGTTCCGCCATCCCACCGACGGCGGGCCGAGGTACTTCCCCAGCGGAGCCACCCCCGGCCGGCAGGCGTTCCTCGGCTTCCGGCCCGGCACGGCCCCGGCAGCGGTGTGCACCCGCCGCTTCCGCGCCCGCGACCCGTTCGTCGCCACGGCCTGCGCGTTCCTCGCCGAGAGGTGACGGACACGCCTTCGGCGCGGGTGAGCACCCCGCGCCGAAGGCGTGTCCGTCGAACCGTGCCGTGGCGTGTCACACACGCTGCCACAGGGCCGGCGTGTTCTCCGGCGACCAGGCGCCCTGCGCCTGGTGGTTCTGCAGACACCGGTACCGCACACCGGCGTAGGACACCGTGGCACCGACCTGGTAGACCCGGCCGGCGGCCCACGCGTCCGACGCCGCGTCACCCTGCGGCGCGGGCGTCGCGGACTCGGCGGCCGTGGTCTTCAGGGTGAGGCCGAAGTCGCCGAGCAGCGGATTGACCGGCTGGTAGAACGTGGTGCCGCCGTTGGTGCAGTCACCGGAGCCGCCCGACGTGGTGCCCTGCGCCTGGACGCCCGCCACGAAGGGGCCGCCGGAGTCGCCGGGTTCGGCGCACACCGTGGTCTCGGTCAGCCCGTCGACGGTGCCCTCGGCGTAGTGGACGCTCGTGTCGTGCCGGCGGATCGTGCCGCAGTGCCAGCCGGTGGTGGACCCGGAACGGCACACCGACGCCCCGACGAGCGCCTCCACCGAGCCGGCGACCTGCACCTTCTGCCCGTCCTGCGCCTTGACGTCGGGCGTGGCGGTCCAGTCGGCGTTGACCGCCACCCAGGCCATGTCCTTGCCGGGGAAGACGGAGCTCTGGAAGGTGCCCTGGTCGCTCTGGTCGAACCCGGTGGTCCGCGCGCCCGGACTTCCGCAGTGACCGGCCGTGGCGAAGCCCTGCTGCCCGCCCTTGGTGACGGAGAAGCCGATGGAGCAGCGGGCCTGGGCGTCGATGTAGTAGGCGTCACCGCCGACGAGGTCCTTCAGCAGCCGCGGCCGGTCCGCGGACACCTGGACGCCCACGTTCTCGGCCTCGACGCCGGCGGCCTTGACGAAGGCCGCCGCGGCCGCCTCGCCGGTGGCCTGGACCACGACCCGGTTGGTCTTCACGTCGACGTACCAGACCGGCGTCTCGTCGGTCCTGACCCGCGCGGCGGCGGCGTCCAGCTTCTCCTTGACCGCGGTGAGCCGGGACAGCGGCTTCTCGACGACCGCCGCCTTGGCGCCCTGCGCCTCGATCGTGCCGGTGTCCGCGGCGTCGGTGGTCGCGACGGTCAGCTCGGTGGAGGTCGCTCCGCTCACCCAGGCCCCGGCGAACCGGTCGCCCAGCGTGTTACGCAGTCGGCCCGCGCGGGCGCCGGCCTCCGCCTCGTTGGCCAGCCGGGCCGTCGCCTGAGCCGGCGTCAGCCGGAGGTCGCGCTCCATCGCGCGCAGCACCTGCGCCGACGGTGTGCCGGCACCGAGCGCCCGGGCGGCGGTGGGCAGCGGCGCCGGCGTCGCCGACGCGGCCGGGGGGAGCGCGGTCAGGGCGAGCGCGCCGAGCGCGGTCAGGGCGGCGCGGCGGGTGCGCGCGGCATGTCTGCCGACCATGCGATGTGCCTCCTTCGAGGGCTGTGCGAGACAGCGGAAAACAACGGGTGACCGTGTGCACTGACCGTGGGTCAGGGCGCGACCGGCGAGGAGTCACAGGCCTTGCCGGAAAGAACCGCGTCGATGCCGGGGGTGGGCGTTGTTCGCGCGATGGGGGACGCGGTGGGTGCAAGTGCAGTACACGCACCGCGCGCCGGGCCCGGCTCAGGCCGGCTCCAGCCCCGGCGCGCCCGCCTCGGTGACGAAGGACGCGGCCGTGGTGACGGGCGCGCCGGGCGTGCTGACGGCGGAGACCGTCCTGAAGTCCAGGCGGGCCGCCCGACGGCCGAGTTCGACCCGGACGTAGCCGCGCTTGCCGTTGTAGAACTTCAGGTGCGGGTTGGCCCGCATGTAGGTGTCCCAGTTGGCGGGCTGCTCCACGCCGTCCCGGCCGCTGGCGACGGAGGAGCAGGTGACCTCCGTGCCGAGGGTCCTGGACGCGGGGTCGTCGAAGTCGTCCTTGACGTCGAAGGCGTACGCCACGTGCACGTCACCGGTGAGGATCAGCCAGTTGTCGACCCCGGCCGCCTTCGCCCCGGCGACGACCCGGTCGCGGGAGGCCCGGTAGCCGTCCCAGGCGTCCATGGAGAGCGCGGCGTCGGCGGTCAGGTCGAGCTTGCGCTGGGAGAAGCAGACCTGCTGCGGCATCACGTTCCACAGCGCCGTCGAGTTCCGCCAGCCGTCGATCAGCCACTTCTCCTGCGCGGCACCGGTGAGGGTGCGCGCCGGGTCGTCGGACTCGGGCCCGGGGGCGTGCGGACGGTCGTCGTAGGCCTGGTCGGAGCGGTACTGGCGGGTGTCCAGGATGTCGAACTGGGCGAGCGTGCCCCAGTGCAGCCGGCGGTACAGCCGCGCGTCGGGGCCCTGGGGCAGCTGTGCGGCGCGCAGCGGCTGGTTCTCCCAGTACGCGCGGTAGGCGGCGGCCCGGCGCAGCAGGAACTCGGCCGGCGGCACGGCGTTCTCCGGGACGTCGCCGGCGTAGTTGTTCTCCGTCTCGTGGTCGTCCCAGGTGACGACGAAGGGATGGGCGTGGTGCGCGGCCTGGAGGTCCCCGTCGCTCTTGTAGAGCGAGTAGCGCAGCCGGTAGTCGGCGAGGGTCATGGTCTCGCGGTTGAACACGTCGGGCAGGGTGACGTCCGTGTAGCGGCGCTCCCCGCCCGCCGGGTTCACCGCGTACTCGTAGAGGTAGTCGCCGAGGTGGAGGACGACGTCGACGTCGTCCTCGGCGAGGTGCCGGTGCACGGTGTAGTAGCCGTCCTGGTAGGCCTGGCAGGCGACGGCGGCCAGTCTCAGGGCACCCGCGTCGCTGCCCGGCACGGGTGCGGTACGGGTGCGGCCCGTCGGACTGGTCCAGGACCCGGTCCGGAAGCGGTAGAAGTACTCGGTGCCCGGCGCCAGGCCCGTGACGTCGACGTGCACGCTGTGGGCGTACTCGGCGTGGGCGTCGGCGGTGCCCCGGAACAGGACGCCCGCGAAGCGGTCGTCGAGGGCCACCTCCCACTCGACCGTGACCCGCTCCGTGCCCATCCCGCCGTCCTCCAGGAACGGCTCGGGCGCCAGCCGGGTCCACAGCAGCACCGAGTCCGGCAGCGGGTCGCCGGAGGCGACGCCGAGGGTGAAGGGGTCCTCGGTGATCCGGGCGGTGCGCTCACGGGCGGCGACCGCGCCCCGGGCCGGCAGGTTGGTGGAGAAGGCCAGCGCGGCGGCCGCCGCGGTGACGGTGAGGAAGCGCCGGCGGCCGAGGTGCCGGGCGGCGGCGCCCAGCACGGCGTCGTGCGGGGAGAAGGCGTGCTCGGCCAGTGCGCTGCGACGGCCCGTGGGCGCCATCTGGTGTCCTCTCGTACGGGGCGGGCGGTCCGTGGGCGAGCGGCACGGGGAGCCGGGTGGACCCTGGCGGTCGCCCCGCGCACGCCGGCACGCGTCCTCGCGTGGGGGAGAGCCGGTGTGCGCGGTCCACGCCCGGGCCCCGTCGCGCGGTGGCGCCGACCCGCGATGCGCGGACCCGCATGCTATGCGGACGGAACGACCGGAACGGGCAGGACGTGCGGAGTGATCACACAGGAGGCGGTACGCGCGTGTGACCGTCCACGGCCCGGGGCACCCGGACCGGGCGGGACAGCGCGTACCGGGTGGAGGAAGGCGGCGGGCCGGGGCGATGGCCAGGAGACGACGCTACGAGGTGGCGGCATCCGGTCGCTGGTGGGACGCGGAGGACAACCGCTGGCTGCCGGCCGGTGAGGTGCACGCGTGGGAACAGGGCATGAACCAGACGGTGTGCGGGCTCTCCCTGCACCGGTCGCAGCTGTCCCGCTTCCCGTCCGTCGGCTGGACCGACGTGCTGCCCGAGTCCGGTGGCGCGGCCGACGAGGTGCGCCGGGTCTGCCCCCGCTGCGCCGCCGCGGCCGGCCGGCGCGGCGCGGACGCACGTCCCGGGTGGCGGCGCACCAACCCGCGGCCGTAGGACCGGACGAGGCGTCCGGCCCCGTGACCGCGTGGGGGCTACGCCGGCAGGGGCGAGCGGCTGACGCGGATCTTCGACTGGCCGTGCGGGCGCTTCTCCCAGTCCTCCATGAACCGCGCGTGCAGGCCGTGTCCGCGGGCCAGGGCGAGCAGGGTCTCGGTGCGGTAGTAGAAGTCCTCGCGCAGCACCTGGTGCTCGGTGCCCTCCGTGCGGTCGAAGGTGAAGTCGAAGAACCCGGTGTCCGTCAGCACGCGGCCGACGTGCGCGAGGCACTCGTCGATGACGTTCAGCGGCGAGTGGGAGAAGACGCTGTGCGCGTGGACGACGTCGAAGTGGCCGTCGGGCAGGAAGTCCAGCGTGAGGTCGCCGGTGATGGTCAGGTGGGGCAGCTTGTGCTGGAGCCCGCGCTCGGTGAGCGTCCTCTTGGCGGCGATCAGGATGTCCGGCGAGATGTCGATGCCGTAGTAGTGGCCGGCGTCGAGGTGGTCGATGAAGCGCCAGCCGCCGCGCAGGTTGCCGCAGCCGATGTCGAGCATGCGGTGCCCGGGGCGCAGCCCGTGCTCGATCAGGTAGTCGAACTGCATCTGTCCGAGCGCCAGCCAGCGGTCGTGGGTTCGGCTGCCGACCGCGGCCTCCGGGCTGCGGCGGGCGTCGGACGCCATGACCGCCCGGTAGTAGCCGACGTGGTCGGGGTGCTTGAGCCGCAGCCAGGCGTCGCGGCCGGCCCGGCGGACGTAGGGCGCGACGCGTTCGGGGTGGCGCAGCGCGTAGCCGACCTTGTGGGTGAGCGCGGCGCGGTTGCTGCGCAGTTTCCTCGGGGACTTCGCGTCCATGGGCATGACGGATCGACCTCCGCGGGGGTGGGGGAGTGCGGGGGGAAATTGCTCGGGTCCGGCGGCGCGGCAACAGGACCGCGGCGGCGGTGCGCGCGAGGCCGCCGAGGAGGGCCGTGCCGGGCCCGGAGCCGGTCGGCGCGGTGGCCGCGTACCGGAAGACGTCGTAGCCACGGGTGACGGCCGGCTGCCACCACCACCGGAACAGCAGGACCAGGGCGCCGGAGAGGGCCACGGTACACCCCGCGGCCCGTGCGGCCCGGGAGGCGGACCACCGGGTCCGGCTCACCCCCCGCGACAGGACCAACCGGTGGGCGCCCGGCCGACCGGTCCCGCGCGACCCACGCGGTGAGCCCGGTGCGCAGCGGCGAGCCGTCCTCCGCGCCGGGCCGCGCCGACGACCGCGTCACGAAGGTCCCGAGCCCGCGCCGCGACCGCGGTCAGGGGCCTGCACGTCGGCACCCGGGTGCTCGGCGTCGAACCGGAGGCCGGCGCGATCCTCTCCGGCGGCGACGTCGACGCCGACCGCTTCGCCCGCCTGTGCGGCACCGCCCGCTGAGACCCGCGCCTCCCCCTGATGGCGGTCCCGACTTGACAGGCGGACGATGGAGTGGTGAGCAGGGAAGGAGGAGCGTCATGTTCGAGGCCAAGACGCTCGACAAGCCGGACGAGCGGCGCGATTTCCCCCGGGGACACCTCGAGGCCGTGCACATGGAAGGGCTCGACTTCGCCGTCGCCACCTTCGAACCGGGCTGGCGCTGGTCGGAGTCCGTGGGCCCCATCGCGGGCACCGACAGCTGCATGATCCACCACAACGGCTACGTGGTCCGGGGACGCATGTGCATCCGCATGGACGAGGACGGCACCGAGAGCGAGGTGGGCCCCGGCGACGTCTTCGTCTGCCCGCCCGGGCACGACGCCTGGGTCGTGGGCGACGAACAGTGCGTGGTGTACGACTTCGCCGGAGCCATGGCGAAGGAGTACGCCAAGGCCGACTAGGGCCTGCTGCGAAAGTGGCCTCTGCCGCGCGACGCCCGCCATGATCCGAACGACAGGTCCTGGTGGCGCGGGCGCGTCACACCGGTAGCAGCCGGGTCACCAGGGCGCCGAGCTGGCGGGCGTCGCGGCACTCGTGCATCTCCACCAGCTCGGCGTACTCCGGTGCCGCGGAGTCACCGGTGCCCCAGCGGGAGCGCTGCTCGGGGTTGAGCCAGTACACCCGGCGGGCCCGCCCGGCGATCTCCCGTACGGCGGCCAGGTTGGGGTCGCCCATGTTCGTCCGGGCGTCCCCCAGCACGAACACGGTCGTGCGCGGGCCCACCGCGTCCCCGTAGCGCTCCGCGAACTCGCCCAGGGCGACCCCGTAGTCGCTGCTGCCGTGCCAGGCGGTGAGCGTCGCCCGCTCGCCGATGCGGGCTCCCAGCCCCTCAGGGTCGGCGGCGCCGTGCACCAG
The DNA here is from genome assembly GCF_002005565.1 of Streptomyces sp. JHA26. Lineage (GTDB taxonomy): Bacteria > Actinomycetota > Actinomycetes > Streptomycetales > Streptomycetaceae > Streptomyces. The sequence continues at coordinate 69,779 of NZ_BDJC01000033.1, forward strand.
CAGCCCGGTCACCTCGTCGACCCGGTTGACGAACGCGAAGACGCGCACCTTGGCGAACTGGTCGTGGAGCGCCTGCACCAACAGCATCGTGAAGTCCGAGAACCCCGCCACCGACCCCGACACGTCGCACAGCAGCACCAGTTCGGGCCGCGTCGGACGCCGCCCGCGCAGTACCGGCCGCATCGGCACCCCACCGGTCGACAGCGAACCGCGCAGGGTGCGCCGCAGGTCGATGGTGCCCCGGGAGGCCCGCCGCCGACGGGCCGCGAGCCGGGTGGCGAGCTTGCGGGCGAGCGGCTGCACGGTCCGGCGCAGCTCCGCCAGCCGGTCCTTGCCCAGCAGCAGGAAGTCGACGCGGTCGGGCGTCGTGGCCACCGCCCGCCGGGCGATCTCGTCCCGGCCGCGCCGCTCGGCGACCCGGCGCCGCGCCTCCGACGCCACCATCCGCCGGAACTCCTCGATCCGGCGCCGGATCTCGTCCTCCAGCAGCCTGTCGGCGAAGCCCGCCGTGCCGCCGCGCGCCCGGATGTCGTCGCGGACCCGGGCGAGCAGCGTCTGCGGCCGCAGCCGGTCGAGCGTCTGGTGCGACGACCAGCCGTCCGAGCCGGAAGAAGGGCCGGAAGAGCCGGGGGATCCAGGGGACCCGTACCGGCCGAAACCCTCGACGGCCTCCGCGGCCAGCCGTTCCAGCCGCAGCATGTCGCCGGCCGCGAGCGCGTCGGCGATCCGGTCCCGCAGCTCGTCCCGCCCGGCCGGTCCGGACTCCGGGCCGCCGGCCCGGCGCGGGAAGTACAGGTCGAAGACCGGGTCGAACACCTGACGCTGGGCGGGGGAGTGCAGCAGCGTCGCCGCCAGGCCCTCCCGCAGCAGCTCCCGGTCCGCCAGGCCGAGCGCCTCGACCGCCCGGGCCGCGTCCACGCTCTCGCCCGTGCCGATCCGGATGCCGTGCGCGCGCAGCGCGGACACCAGGGAGGTCAGCCGCTCGGTCACACCGGCGCCGGTGGTCACAGCGCGTCCAGGTCGAGCTTGGCCGCCGCCTTCTGCACGTCGTCGTGGTGCTTGAGGACGACGCCGAGGGTGGCCCGCACGACCTCCTCGTCGAGGGTGCCGGCGCCGAGTGCCAGCAGGGTGCGGGCCCAGTCGACGGTCTCGGCGACCGAGGGCGGTTTCCGCAGGTCCATGGCGCGCAGTGCGCCCACCACGCGCACCAGGGACGTGGCCAGTGCCTCGTCGAGACCGGGCACCTTCAGCCGGACGATGCGGCGCTCCAGCTCCTCCTCGGGGAAACCGATGTGCAGGAACAGGCAGCGCCGGCGCAGCGCCTCGGACAGTTCACGGCTCGCGTTCGAGGTGAGCACGACGAACGGTCGGCGGGTCGCGGTGATGGTGCCCAGCTCGGGGACGGTGACCTGGAAGTCGCTGAGCACCTCCAGGAGCAGACCCTCGACCTCGACGTCCGCCTTGTCGGTCTCGTCGATCAGCAGCACCTTGGGCTCGTCACCGCGGATGGCGGTGAGCAGCGGCCGGGCGAGCAGGAACTCCTCGCCGAAGATGTCGGTGCGGGTCTCGTCCCAGCTCTCGTCGCGACCGGCGCTGATGCGCAGCAGCTGCTTGGCGTGGTTCCACTCGTACAGCGCCCGGGACTCGTCCACACCCTCGTAGCACTGCAGCCGCACCAGCCGGGCGTCGGTGATCGCGGCGACGGCCTTGGCCAGCTCGGTCTTGCCGACCCCGGCGGGGCCCTCGACCAGCAGCGGCTTGCCGAGGCGGTCGGCGAGGAACACGGTCGTGGCGACCGCGGGCGACGCCAGGTAGCCGGTCGCGGCCAGACGGGCGGAGACGTCGTCGACGGAAGAGAACACCGGGGGCCTCCAGCTCGGGAGAGTGCCTGTGGCCCTATCCAAGCGCTTGTTCAGTGCTGCTGTCACGCGAGAAGCGGTGCCGTACGTCCTGGTCGCCTCGACCGGCCGGAGCGCCCCGGGAGCGGGGCCCGGGGCGGGGTCGCACGGAGCGCGGAACCCGCATCGGTGGGGTGTGCTCAGCGACACCCCACCAGCACGACCTCGAGGGTGCGTGGGCCGTGGACGCCCTCGACCCGGTCCAGTTCGATGTCACTGGTCGCCGAGGGGCCGGAGATCCACGTCAACGGACGCGTGGGGTCCAGGCGTTCGAGGGCTTCGGGCACCGAGGACACCACCTGGTCGGGGACGCGTACGACGCAGATGTGATGGTCGGGGACGAGGGTGATGCGGCGCCGCCCCTGGTCGGGGGAGCCGTCGAGGACGATCGTGCCGGTCTCGGCGACGGCGACGGCGCATCCGGTGACCACGCTCTCCACCCGGTCGAGCTCCTGGGGCGTGCTCGCCGCCCGGTCGTGCACCGGCGTCGGATCCGCGGCCGACGTCCACTCGGGCGGCAGCCCCGGCGGCACCAGCACATACCGTGATCCGCGCCGGGCGAGCAACCGCGCGATCAGCACGGGCAGTTCCTCGTCGTCCGCACACCGGTGCACGGCCGCGCGGTAGTCCGCCAGGTTCTCCGCGAGCAGCTCCACCGTCTCCGCGACGCTCCGGCGCCCGTGCACGCGCCGATAGTCCCGCGTGACGGCCTCCTCGTACGGCCGCTCGTCGCGCGGCACGTCCTCCAGCGCCCGCCGCACCCGGCCCAGTACGCGTTCCCTGCTGCTCACTTCGACTCGTCCCTTCCGCCCCGCGTGCGCTGCCACCAGTCCCGGAACGATTCGGCGGGCACCGCCGGCAGGTCCCGGCTGTCGCTCCACGCCCGGCCCGGGCCCGGAAGCGTGCGCGGGTGCAGTCGCCGGGTGCGCGACGCCAGCCGCTGCCCGGTCCGCAGCACACCCGGGTGCGTGAACGCCCACTGCGCCGCGCGCATCGCCGCCCGCTCGGCGGCGTGTCCCTTCGCCGGTCTCAGGACGACCCGGTTGCCCTCCCGGACGGCCGGCCCGCCCTGGACGACCCGTTCCCGCAGGTGTACCAGGACTTCGGGGATGTCGATGGCGACCGGGCAGACCTCGTAGCAGGCGCCGCACAGGGAGGACGCGTAGGGCAGGGAGGCGTCGATCTCGTTGCCCGTGCCCCGTAGTTGGGGGCTGAGGATGGCGCCGATCGGGCCCGGGTACACCGAGCCGTAGGCGTGTCCGCCGGCGCGCTCGTAGACGGGGCAGACGTTCAGGCAGGCGGAGCAGCGGATGCAGCGCAAGGCCTGGCGGCCGACCTCGTCGGCGAGAGTGTCGGTGCGGCCGTTGTCCAGCAGCACGAGATGGAAGGCGCGGGGGCCGTCGCCGTCGGTGGTGCCCGTCCACATCGACGTGTACGGGTTCATCCGCTCGGCCGTCGAGGAGCGGGGCAGCAGCTGCAGGAAGACCTCCAGGTCGCGCCAGGTGGGCACGATCTTCTCGATGCCGACCACGGAGATCAGTGTCTCGGGCAGGGTCAGGCACATGCGGCCGTTGCCCTCGGACTCCACGACCACCAGGGTGCCGGTCTCGGCGACCAGGAAGTTGGCGCCGGAGACGGCGACCTTGGCGCGCAGGAACTTCTCACGCAGGTGCAGCCGGGCCGCCTCGGCCAGTTCGGCGGGGGTGTCGGTGAGGCCGTCGGGGGCGGGGCGGCCCCAGGCGCCCATCTGGGAGCGGAAGATGTCGCGGATCTCGCCGCGGTTGCGGTGGATGGCGGGCACCAGGATGTGCGAGGGCCGGTCCTCGCCCAGCTGCACGATCAGTTCGGCCAGATCGGTCTCGTAGGCGCGGATGCCGCGGGCCTGGAGCGCCTCGTTGAGGCCGATCTCCTGCGTCGCCATGGACTTGACCTTCACGACCTCCGACTCGCCGGTCTCCTCGATCAGCCGGGTCACGATCTCGTTGGCCTCGTCCGCGTCGGCGGCCCAGTGCACCGTGCCGCCCGCCGCCGTGACCGCCTCCTCGGCCTGGAGCAGGTAGCGGTCGAGGTGGCGCAGGGTGTGGTCCTTGATCTGTTTTCCGGCCTCGCGCAGCGCCGCCCAGTCCTCCAGTTCTGCCACCGCCCGCGCCCGCTTTTCCCGGATGGTGTGCGTCGCGTGCCGCAGATTGCCGCGCAGCGTCGCATCGCGCACGGCCGCCCGCGCCGCCTCGGGAAAGGCCGGCATCCCCACGAACGTCCCCCTCACAGCGTCGTGTCCTCCTTCGTGCTCGCCAGGATCTCCGCAAGGTGCACCGGCCGCATGTCCGTCCGCAGCCGCGCCATGGTCCCGCCGATGTGCATCAGACAGGAGTTGTCGGCCGCGCAGAGCACCTCCGCGCCCGTCGACTCGGCGTGGCGCACCTTGTCCGCGCCCATCGCCGCGGACACGTCCGCGTTCTTCACGGCGAAGGTGCCCCCGAAGCCGCAGCACTCCTCGGCACCCGGCAGCTCCACCAGCTCCAGCCCCCTCACGGCCCGCAACAGCCTGAGCGGCCGGTCCCCGAGACCGAGGCCGCGCAGCCCGTGACAGGTCGGGTGATAGGTGACCGTGTGCGGGAAGTACGCGCCCACGTCCGTCACCCCCAGCACGTCCACCAGGAACTCCGACAGCTCGTACGTCTTCGGCACCACCGGCGCCAGGACGGCGGCGAGGGCGTCCCCGCGGCCCTCGGCCCGGGCACGCTCACCCATGCGCGGATACAGCTCCCGCACCATCGCGCCGCACGAACCGGAGGGCGTCACGATCGCGTCGTAGTCCCGGAAGACCCCGGCGAACCGCCGGGCCAGCGGCTCCGCCTCGTGCCGGTACCCCGTGTTGTAGTGCGCCTGCCCGCAACAGGTCTGGCCCGCCGGGAAGTCGACCTCGACGCCGAGCCGGGTCAGCAGTCTCACCACGGCGCGACCGGTGTCCGGATACAGCGTGTCGTTGACGCAGGTCAGGAACAGGGCGACACGCATCGCGGCTCCTCGGGACGGTCGTGGCGATCACCGGACGAAGGCAGAGTAGTCGCCCGGCCCGGCTCCGCGGCAGAACGCGTTCGGCGCCGTGCGCGCGACGTCGGCCCCCGGCCCCGGCCGGGCGGGGCCGCCCCGCGGCGGCGCGGGTAATGTGAGGTCCTCCCGCCGCCCCCCCCCAGACCGACCCTGGAGGTCCCTGCCCGATGGCCCATTCGGTGGGTATCAAGGACGTCGCCCGCGCCGCCGGAGTATCCGTGGGCACGGTCTCCAACGTCATCAACCGCCCGGACACCGTCGCGACCGAGACCCGCGCACGGGTGCTGTCGGCGATCGACCGGCTCGGCTACGTCCGCAGCGAGTCCGCGCGCCAGCTGCGCGCGGGCCGCAGCCGGATCATGGGACTGCTCGTCCTCGACATGGGCAACCCCTTCTTCGTGGACGTCGCCCGCGGCGCCGAGCGGGCCGCGCGCGAGGCGGGGCTCGGCGTGATGGTCTGCAACAGCGCCCAGAGCCCGGACGAGGAGGCCGAGTACCTCTCGCTCTTCGCCGAACAGCGGGTGCGGGGCGTGCTGCTGACCCCGGCCGACGCCACCGGCCGCAGCATCGAGGGCTTCCGGCGCCATCGCATCCCCTTCGTGCTGGTCGACCGGGTCGCCGAGGGCACCACCGAGTGCTCGGTCTCCGTCGACGACGTCGCGGGCGGCGCGCTGGCCGTGCGCCACCTCGTCGCCGCCGGGCACCGCTCCCTCGCCTACGTCAGCGGCCCACCCGGCCTCAACCAGGTCCGCGACCGCCGCACCGGCGCCCTGAACGCGCTCGCCGAGGCCGGACTCCCTCCCCACGCCCTGCGCGAACTGCCCACCGAACGCCTCGACGTCGCCGCGGGCCGCGACGCCGGCGCCCGCCTGCTCGGCCTCGCCGACCGGCCCACCGCCGTCTTCTGCGCCAACGACCTGCTCGCCCTCGGCGTCCTGCAGGCGATGTACGCCGCCGGAGTCGGCGTACCCGACGACCTCGCCATCGTCGGCTACGACGACATCGAGTTCGCCGCCGCCGCGGCGGTCCCCCTCACCTCGGTGCGCCAGCCCGCCGTCGCCATGGGCGCCCTGGCCGCCGAACTGCTCCTGGAGGAGACCGAACTGGTCGGCACCGACCGGACCCACGACCACCGGCGGGTCGTGCTCCAGCCCGAACTGGTGGTGCGCCGCTCCAGCCTGGCCGTCCGCTGACCGGCCGTTCAGCACGATGTCCGGTCCCGGGGGTCGGCGACCGGAGGACCATGTGCTGAACTGGGGCACGGCCGAAAGATCTGACCGTACGCCCCATCCGCCCCGGGAGTCTCGTTGAACGCCAGTTACCGTCAGCCCGGCGTCGTCCTCACCGACCGCCGATTCACCGTGCCCCTCGACCACACCGACCCCTCGGGGGAGACGATCGAGCTGTACGCCCGCGAGGCCGTCGCGAGCGACAAGGCGCACCGGGACGACCTGCCGTGGCTGGTGTACCTCCAGGGCGGCCCCGGCTTCGGAGCGAACCGCTTCATCGGCCGGCCCGCCTGGTTCGGCCGCGCCCTCAAGGAGTACCGCGTCCTCCTCCTCGACCAGCGCGGCACCGGCGCCTCCACGCCCGCCAACCGCCAGACGCTGCCGCTGCGCGGCGGCCCCGCCGAGCAGGCCGACTACCTCACCCACTTCCGCGCCGACTCCATCGTCCGCGACTGCGAGGCCATCCGCCCCCGGGTCACCGGCGGCGCCCCCTGGACCGTCCTCGGCCAGAGCTTCGGCGGCTTCTGCACCGTCGCCTACCTCTCCCTGGCCCCAGAGGGCCTGCACACCGCCCTGATCACCGGCGGCCTGCCCTCCCTCGACGCCCACGCCGACGACGTCTACCGGGCCGCCTACCCCCGCATCGAGCGCAAGGTCGCCGCGCACTACGACCGCTACCCGCAGGACGTCGAGCGCGCCCGCCGCATCGCCGACCACCTGCTCACCCACGACGTGGTCCTGCCGAACGGCTACCGCCTCACCGTCGAGGCGTTCCAGTCCCTCGGCATCCTCCTCGGCGGCAGCGAGGGCAGCCACCGCCTGCACTTCCTGCTGGAGGACGCCTTCGTGCGCACCCCGCACGGCGCGGAGCTGTCCGACGCCTTCCAGGAAGAGGTCCAGGGCCTGCTGTCGTACGCGGGGCACCCCCTGTACGCCCTCGTCCACGAGGCGATCTACGGGCAGGACGCGCGCCCGACGAACTGGTCCGCCGAACGGGTCCGCGCCGAGTTCCCGCGCTTCGACGCCGCCAAGACCCTCGCGGGCGACGAACCGCTGCTGTTCACCGGCGAGTCGATCCACCCCTGGATGTTCGACTGCGACCCGGCGCTGCGCCCGCTGCGCGAGACCGCCGAGCTGCTCGCCGCCCGCACCGACTGGACGCCCCTGTACGACCCCGCGCGCCTCGCCGCCAACGAGGTGCCGGCCGCCGCGGCCGTCTACCACGACGACATGTACGTCGACACCGCCCACGCGCTGACCACCGCCCGCGCCGTCCGCGGCCTGCGCACCTGGGTCACCGACGAGTTCGAGCACGACGGCGTGCGGGCCGGCGGCCCCCGTGTCCTGGACCGGCTGCTGGCACTGGCCCGCGACGAGGCCTGACCGCCGGGCCCGCACCACGCGTCCGCGGCGGCGCGTGCACACCGAGTGTGCTGTCGGTGCCACGGGCTAGGGTGCGGGCATGACGGAGCCGACGATCACGCAACTGGAGCCCATGCCCGGCGACTGGCGGCGCGCCCTCGCGGTCGTCGCCCACCCGGACGACCTGGAGTACGGCTGCTCGGCGGCGGTCGCCGCCTGGACCGACGAGGGCCGCGAGGTCGCCTACGTCCTCGCGACCCGGGGCGAGGCGGGCATCGACACCCTGCCGCCCGCCGAGTGCGGCCCGCTGCGCGAGCGTGAGCAGCGGGCGAGCGCGGCCGTGGTCGGCGTGAGCGAGGTGGAGTTCCTCGGCCACCGGGACGGCGTCGTCGAGTACGGGCCCGCCCTGCGCCGGGACATCGCCGCCGCGATCCGCCGGCACCGGCCCGAGCTGGTCGTCACCCTCAACCACCGGGACACCTGGGGCGGCGTCGCCTGGAACACCCCGGACCACGTCGCCGTCGGCCGCGCCACGCTCGACGCGGCGGGCGACGCGGGCAACCGGTGGATCTTCCCGGAGCTGACCGAGCAGGGCCTCGAACCGTGGGACGGGGTCCGCTGGGTCGCCGTCGCGGGCTCCACCACGCCCACGCACGCCGTGGACGCGACGGCCGGGCTGGAGCGCGCGGTCCGCTCCCTGCTCGAACACCGCACCTACCTCGAGGCGCTGACCGATGAGGAACCGGAGGCGTACGCCCGCGGATTCCTCACCCGCACCGCGGAACAGACGGGCCGGCGGTTCGGGAACCGGCCCGCGGTCGCCTTCGAGCTGTTCGCCCGGTGACGCGGATGACCGACGACACCGAGCTGGCGGAGCGCTTCGAGGAGCACCGGGGACAGCTCAAGGCGATCGCCTACCGCATGCTCGGTTCCCTGGCCGAGGCGGAGGACGCCGTCCAGGAGGCCTGGCTGCGCCTGGGCCGCACCGACCCGGACGCCGTCGACAACCTCGGCGGCTGGCTGACCACCGTGACCGGCCGGATCTGCCTGGACCTGCTGCGCTCGCGCACCGCGCGCCGCGAGCAGTCGATGGACGAGACGTTCGTCCCGGACCTGGTGATCGGCCCGTTCTCGGCCGACGACCCGGAGCAGGAGGCGCTGCACAACGACTCGGTGGGCGTGGCCCTGCTCGTGGTGCTGGAGCGGCTCGAGCCCGACGAGCGGCTCGCGTTCGTCCTGCACGACATGTTCGCCGTGCCCTTCGACGACCTCGCCCCGGTCGTGGAGCGCAGCCCGGCCGCCACCCGGCAGCTCGCCTCCCGCGCCCGCCGCCGCGTCCGGGACGCCGGCCCGCCCGCCGAGCCCGATCTCGGCCGGCAGCGGAAGGCGCTGGACGCCTTCCAGGCCGCCTCGCGCGGCGGCGACTTCGAGGCGCTGGTCGCCGTCCTCCACCCGCAGGTGACCCTGCGGGCCGACGCGGGCACCCTGGTCCGCGGCATCGGCGGGACGAAGTCGCTCCGGGGCGCGAAGGCCGTGGCCGAGTCGGCCCTCATGTTCGCGCAGTACAACGCCGAGGCGCGGCTGGTCCGGGTCAACGACTCGCTCGGCCTGGTGAGCATGGTCGACGGCCGCCCCCGGTCGGTCCTGACCGTCACCGTCGCCGACGGCCGCATCACCGGCCTGTACATCCTGGCCGATCCCGAGCGGCTCGCCCGCCTGGAGGTGCCGGACGAGAAGGAATGACCAGGTGGGGGGCCGGACCACCCCGACGGGGTGCCGGTCCCCGGTCCGTATGCTGAACGCCATGCGAGAACGAGAGACCGGCCGGACGGAACTGCGCGGGGACTGCGAGCGGTGCTTCGGGCTGTGCTGCGTGGCGCTGCCGTTCGCGCGGTCGGCCGATTTCCCGGTGGACAAGGACGCCGGCACCCCCTGCGGCAACCTGCGCGAGGACAACCGGTGCGGGATCCACGCCCGGCTGCGGCCGGAGGGCTTCACCGGCTGCACGGTCTACGACTGCTTCGGCGCCGGGCAACGGGTCTCCCAGGTCACCTTCGGCGGACAGGACTGGCGTACCGGCCCGCCCGGGCACGCCCGCCGCGTGTTCGAGGTGTTCCCGGTGGTCCGCCACCTGCACGAGCTGCTCTGGTACCTGACCGAGGCGCTGGCCCTGCCCGCCGCCCGGCCGGTCCACGCCGACGTGCGCCGGATGCTGGCCGAGACGGAACGGCTCGCCGCCGCGCCCCCCGAGGACCTGGCCGCGCTGGACCTGGCGGCGCACCGGCAGCGGGTCAACGTGCTCCTGCTGCGCACCAGCGAACTGGTGCGCGCCGGTACCCGCGGCAAGAAGAAGAACCGCCGCAACGCCGATCTGATGGGTGCCCGCCTGAAGGGCGCCGACCTGCGCGGGGCCGACCTGCGCGGCGCCTACCTCATCGCCGCCGACCTCACCGGCGCCGACCTGCGGGGCGCGGACCTGATCGGCGCCGACCTGCGCGACGCCGACCTGACGGACGCGGACCTCACGGGCGCCTTCTTCCTCACCCAGCCGCAGCTCACCGCGGCCCGGGGCGGCGCCGGCACGAAGCTGCCGGGATCACTGGGCCGCCCGGCGCACTGGACAGCGGGCCTCTGACACCGCCCCGGCCTCCGCGCCGGGCCCCTCCGTCCTGGGCCCCTCCGCGCCGGGTCCCTCCGTCCCGGGCCCCTCGGCGGTAGCCCTGTCCCGGGCGGGCTCCCGGACAGGGGCCCGCCGGTCCAGGCGCAGCCGCAGTCCCTCCGGCATCAGCGTCAGCCGCTCGGCCACCCGCAGCCGGTAACCCGGCTCGGGCCGCAGCTCGTAGCGGCGCAGCAGCAGCCCGAGCACCAGCGTGGCCTCGTGCAGCGCGAACTGCCGCCCGATGCACGCCCGCGCACCCGTCCCGAACGGCTTGAACGTGTGCGGGGCACGCGCCCGTACCGCCTTCGCGTCGAAGCGGTCCGGGTCGAACCGCTCCGCGTCCGGCCCCCACACGTCGGGATCGCGGTGCAGCATCCCGGTGAGGACGAGCGCCCAGGCGCCCCGCCGCATGGGATGCGTGCCGTCCAGCACCGTGTCCCGGCGCGCCTCCCGTGCGAAGGCGGGCGCCGTCGGCCACAGCCGCAGCGACTCGTCCAGCACCCGGCGCACGTACCGCAGTCTGGCCACCTGCTCGTAGCCGGGCGCCTCGGTGCCGCCCCAGACGCGGTCCACCTCGGCACGGGCGCGGGCCGCGACCTCGGGGTGCCGGGCGAGATGGTGGAGCGCGAAGGAGAGCGCGCCCGAGGTGGTCTCGTGACCGGCCACCAGGAAGGTGACGACCTGGCGGCGGACGTTCTCCGCCGACAGGCGCTCACCGGTGTCCGGATGGGCCGTTTCCAGCATCCGGTCGAGCAGGTCGCCGTCGCCGCCGTCCGAGGCGCGGCGGGCCCGGACCAGGTCGTCGACCGTACGGTTCAGGTAGGCGATGTCGGCGGCGTTGCGGCGGCTCGCGCCGCGCAGCAGCCACGGCACGAGCGGCGCGGGCACGGTGTTGAGGCGCTGCGCGTGGGTGAGCGTGCCGACCATCGCCGTCACGAAGGGGTGAAGCCGGGGACGTTCGAACGACCCGAAGTCGTGCCCGAACCCGGTGCGCGCGATCGTCTCCAGGGTCAGCTTCGTCATGTCGCCGGGCACGTCCACCGTGCGCCCGGCGGCCTCGGCGCGGTCCCAGTGCTCCGTCAGCCGCCCGGCCACGTCCAGCATCACGAGGTGGTAGCCGGCCATGGCCTCCCGGCTGAACCCGGGCGCCAGGACGTCGTGCGCGAGCTGCCAGTTGGGCTCGTGGTTGTACGCCGTGAACAGCCCGTCCCCGGCGACCGGCCGCAGGTTGGCCACCCCGAGCCCCACGTGCTTGGCGAAGCGCGACTCGTCCGCCAGGTCGGCGGCGAGCCGGGCACCCCACACGAACACGAACTCCTTGCCGAAGACCCGCCGCCGGAAGATCGGCCCCAACTGCCGCGCGTGGCGCAGCGAGTCCTGCATCGGTGTGCTCCGGCTCGCCCCGATCACGTCCCCGAGCAGCGGGAGCCGGTGCGGCGGGTGCGGGATGCGGTGCAGTTCGGGCCAGCCCAGCTCGGCGCTGCGGAACCCCTTCGGCAGCCCGTCCGCGGCCGCTTCCGTCCTCGTCCGAGCCATGACGCGATCTCCCTTGCCACGGTGCCGGGTTCAGGCCTGTTGTACGTGGATTCAACAGCGGCCCCAGTGTCGTCCCGTCGTTGAACCGGCGTCAAGTACAGTGCGGACATGGCCGCGAACCAGGGCGGGCGCACGCGCCGCCGGCTCAGCAGCGAGGAGCGCCGGGAGCAGCTGCTGTCGGTGGGGGCGCGGCTGTTCTCCGAGAGCCCCTACGACGACGTGTGGATCGAGCGGGTCGCCGAGATCGCCGAGGTCTCGCGGGGGCTGCTGTACCACTACTTCCCGACCAAGAGGGACTTCTTCGCCGCGGTCGTCGAGCGTGAGAGCGAGCGCATGCTGCGCCTGACGGCGGCCGTGCCCGGCGTCCCGGTGCGCGAGCAGCTCGCCGCGGGCCTCGACGCGTACCTGGAGCACGTCCGGGAGCACGCGCACGGCTACCGCGCCTTCCACCGCGCCGACGCGACGGGGGACCAGGCCGTGCGCCGGGTGTACCGCAGGGCGCTGGCCGCGCAGGAGCGGCAGATCCTCGCCGCCCTGGCCGCCGACCCGGAGTTCGGCCCGGCCTTCGGGGAACGGGCCGACGTGCGGCTGGCGGTGCGCGGCTGGCTGGCGTTCACCACCGCGGTCTGCCTGGAGTGGCTGCGGGACCCGCGACCCGCCCGGGAGCAGGTGCGCGACCTGTGCGCGCGGGCCCTGCTGGGCGCGATCGCGCTGTAGGGCGCGCGTCCCGCCGCGTCACGGGCACCCGGTTCGCCACCGCACGCTCCCTCGTGCGCGGAGAAGGCCGCACGGAACGAGGCACGTCCTGGTTGGCGCACGCCCCGATCTCCGATAGGTTAGGCAAGCCTTACCTAATGATTGACGACGGAGGTTGGGATGGGTGACCACCACACCTGGGCGGCCGCGCCCGCCGCGGCGGAGCGGGCCCGCTCCGTGCTCGCCGCCGCATGGTCCTGCGCGGTGACCGCGGAGGGCGGTCGCGAGGAGTTCGTCGGCGCGCACACCGTGACCGAGGGCGGCCGGGTGCTGCTGGACCTGCCCGAGGACAGCTTCCTGCACACGGCGGCCCTCTGCGCACCCCGCGGCGAGCCCTCCGCCGTGCTGGAGTTCGCCGACGTGGCGCCCGTCCCGGTGCGCAGCCGGATCCGCGCCCGGCTCTGGCTCGCGGGGTGGTTCGCCGCCGACGACGGCCACCTGGTGTTCCGTCCCACGCGTGTGGTGCTGCGGCAGCCGTCCGGTGCCGTGGTGGTCGGCCTCGACGAGTTCGCCGCCGCCGGACCCGACCCGCTGGCCGCCGCAGAGGCCCGGCTCCTGACCCACCTCGCCGACTGTCACGGTGACGCGGTGGAACGGCTCACCCGGCTCGTCGGCGCGGACAGCCTGCACGGCGCGGTCCGGGTCCGCCCCCTCGCCGTCGACCGGCACGGACTGACGCTGCGGATCGAGCGTGCCCGCACCCACGGCGACGTACGGCTGCCCTTCCACGCGCCCGCCGACGACGTCGCGCAGCTCACCGAACGCATGCACGTGCTGCTCGCGCAGGCGGGCGCGGCCGGCTGCCCCCGCGCGCTACAGCGGCAGCGCACAGACGGCGACGGGTGAGGCGAACGGCTCCCCGGCGAGCCGCAGTTCGCCGGTGTCCGCGGAGACGCGGAACACGCTCACCGTGCCGGACCGCTGGTTCGCGGCGAACAGCAGCCCGCCGTCCGGGGAGAACGCGATCTGCCGGGGGAAGCCGCCGCCCACCGGCACCGTGTCCAGCAGCCGCAGCTGTGCACCGCCCGCCGCCACGGCGTAGCGGGTGAGGCTGTCGTGGCCCCGGTTGGCGAGATAGGCGTACGAGCCGTCCGCGGTGACCAGGATCTGCGCCGGGTAGTTGGTGCCCGGCCCCGTACCGGTGGACTGCGCCTCGCCGACGGTGAGGCGCCCCGTGCCCGGGTCGTAGGCGCAGACCGCGACCGTGTTGTCGGCCTCGTTGGCGAGATAGGCGTACCGCCCGCCGGGATGGAAGGCCAGGTGGCGCGGTCCGGCGCCCGGCCGGGTGCGGGCCCGGGAGACCTCCGTGAGCGTGCCCGCCCTCTCGTCCAGGCGGTAGGTGTACACGGTGTCCGTGCCCAGGTCCACGGCGAGGACATGCCCCCCGTCCGGGCTCGTGACCACCTGGTGGGCGTGCGGGCCCTGCCGGCCGGGGCCGGGCGGGGGAGTGGAGTGGGTGACCACGTCGGTCGGCTCGCCGAGCGCGCCGGAGGCGTCGACGGGGTGCACGGCGACGCTCCCCGAGCCGTAGTTCGCGCTGAGCAGCCACCGCCCGCCGGGATGCACCGACAGGTGACAGGGCGCGGAGCCGCCGGTGCTCCGGCTGCCCAGGACCTCGCGGTCGGACAGGCGTACGGCGGTCACGGCGCCGTCCTCCCGCTCGTTCACCGCGTACAGCGTGTGCCCGGCCGGGTGGACCGCCAGGTACGACGGATCGTCCACGCCGGTGAGGGTGCCGCGGCCGGTGACGCGGCCCGTGCGGGCGTCGTACGCGGCCAGGCCGATGCCCCGGCCGCCGCCCTCGGCCGAGGTGTACGTCCCGAGGAGGAGCGGGCGCGGACCGGACGGCGCGTGGCCCCGGCCCGGGGCGCCGCCGCTCGCCGCGGACGGCCCGGGGGTGGCCGCGGATCCGGGTGCCGGCGCCCGGGGCGCTCTCGATCGCGAACTCGTGCACCAGCCGCCGGGCGCC
>NZ_BDJC01000034.1 GCF_002005565.1 Streptomyces sp. JHA26
GGTCGGCGGGGGCGTGCCGGTCGCGGGCGATGCGGGCGGCGGTCGCGGCGGCGGTTTCCGGGGTGAGAGCAAGGGCGGGTGCGGCATGGAGGAGGGCGTCGCGGGCCGCGGTCAGGGCGCGCAGACGGGGGACGTCGACGCCGGGCGGGCCGCCGTGGAGTCCCTCCACCAGGTGGAGGAGCCGGTCGACGGCGTGGGCGAGGACGGTGCCGAGCAGCGGGTCACGGGCGGTACCGAAGACGCGGTCGTGGCGCCAGAGGCCCAGGACCACGGCGAGGGCCCGCCCGAGGGGTCCGGGGTCGGCGGTGGTGCGGATCCGGTGGGCGAGGCCGTCCAGGAGGTCGCGGGAAAGGGTTCCGGCTCCGCAGAGGACGGCGTCGAAGAGGAGGTCGGCGGTGGTCCCGGCGTCGGCGGCCGTACCGGTGTCGCGGAGGCGGCGGGCGAGGAGGGCTGCGGCGGCCTCGTCGGGGCGGGCTCCGTAGGCGCCGGCCTCGGTCAGTGCGGCGTCGCGGCCGGTGCGGGGGCGGGGTTCCCAGGTTTCGTGGTCGCGGGGGTCGGCTCCGTGGTCGGGGCCGGTGAGGCGGGTGTGGCCGGGGATGCCGAGGATGCGCAACTGGTGGAGGAAACGGCTGCGTTCGAGCCCTCGGGGGGTGGTGAGGTCGAGGTCGAGGGTGCGGTCGCCGTCGAGGCCGAGGCGGATCTCCTCGGCAGTCACGTGGTGGACCAGGGGTGGCAGCGGGGTGTCGGGGTGGAGGCGGCCGGTGCGGTCGCCGGTGCAGGCGACGACCGTTTCGACGACGGCGGGGTGGGCGCCGGGCCTCAGGGGGCCGTCGGTGTTCCAGGGGAGCGGCTGGTCGAGGTCGTCGGTGATCAGTGCGGCGGCGAGGCCGTCCAGGACGTCGACGCGGGCGGGGCGGGGGTGTCCGCGGAGGGCGGCGAGGCCCTCGGTGAGGGTGTGGGCGGAGATCAGGGCGGCGGTGGAGGCGGGGAGGCGGCGGGCGCGGAGCCGTTCCACGACGGTGCGCTGGAGGGTTCTCGCGGCCGCGTCGGGGCCTTCGTCCCACAGGTGCTGGTAGTAGCCGGGGGACGGCATGCCGGACTGGTAGCCGGCGAAGGCGTCCATCCGGCGGAAGGAGTAGGGCACCAGGAAGCTGCCGCCCGCGGCCCCGTCGGGTGGGGCGGGCACCGGGGGCCATGCGGCGGGTTCCGCTCCCGGAGACGTGCCGGGGGCGGCGGTGAGGGCGCGCAGGGCGGGCTGGTGGAAGCCGCCGGTCACCACCAGGACCGGCCGGCCGCCGGCGTGTGCGACTGCGGCACGGACCCAGGAGGCCATGTACTGCTCGCGGGCGCGGTCCCCGTCGTCGGCCTCGGTGTCGCCGCGCACCAGGGTGAAGTAGGCGTCCAGGCGGTCCTGCAGGCCGTCCGGATCGGCGATCTCGAAGACGCGGTCCCACAGGGCGTCCACGGTGTCGACCCGGTGACGGGCGCGGAGCCGTTCGGTGGCGCGGCCGTAGCGGGCCTCGGCGTCGGCGTAGCGGTTGGCCGCGCCGTCGGGGCGGTCGGTGAAGGCGCGGTGCCAGGCGGGCAGGTCGATGAACCGGACCTCGGCGCCCGCGGTACGGCCCTCGGTGAGTGCCACCCATTCCGGGGAGTACGCGCACAGCGGGGTCCAGGAGGTGGCGACCCGTTCGGTGTCGCGGTAGTGGCTGAAGACGGCGATGGGCAGTTCGTGTCCGAGGAGCAGTTCGCCGATCCGGTCGTTCATGTCGGCGGGGCCCTCGACCAGGACGTGTGCCGGGCGCAGTTCGCGGATCGTGCGGCGGACGAGGCCGGCGCAGGCCGGTGAGTGGTGGCGCACCCCCAGGAAGGTGACGCGGGCGGTGCTCACCGTTGGTCCAGCAGGTGCCGGGCCTCGTGGAGGGCCTGCCACTGGGGGCCTCGGCGCAGTCGGGCCTGCTGTTCGAGGAAGCGGCGCAGGCGGGCGAGGTCCTCGGGGCTGTCCTTGGCGGCGGTGCCGGCGAGGCAGGAGACGATGTCGGCGGCGTTGCCGGCCTCGCCGCGCAGGAACCAGCCGCGCAGGCCGACGGCGTGGGCCGTGGAGACGGCTTCGGCGGTGCTCATCACCGCGGAGGGCCGGTCGCCCTGGCCGGGTGCGCCGCGCAGTTCGCGGAAGGTACCGACCAGTACCTCGAGGACGTCCCGGTCGGGTGCCCGCTCCACTCCGGACTCGCGGAGCAGGGCGGTGGACTCGGCTTCGACGAGGGCGAGTTCGGTGTCGAGGTCGGGTATCGGGAAGACGGTCTCGAAGTTGAAACGGCGTTTGAGCGCGGCGCTCATCTCGTTGACGCCGCGGTCGCGGGTGTTGGCGGTGGCGATGACGTTGAAGCCTGGCGGGCGAAGACCATGCCGTCGTCGCCGTCGAGTTCGGGGACGGCGACGACGCGTTCGGACAGCAGGGAGAGCAGGCAGTCCTGGACCTCGAGGGGGCAGCGGGTGATCTCCTCGAAGCGGACGATGCGTCCCTCGGCCATGCCGCGGAGCATGGGGGCGGGCACCAGGGAGCGGCGGGAGGGGCCTTCGGAGACCAGCAGGGCATAGTTCCAGGAGTACTTGATCTGGTCCTCGGTGGTGGCCGCGCCGCCCTGCACGGTGAGCGTGGAGGTGCCGCTGACGGCTGCCGCGATGAGCTCGGAGAGCAGTGACTTGGCAGTGCCGGGTTCGCCGACGAGCATCAGGCCCCGGTTGGTGGCCAGGGTCACCAGGGCCCGTTCGACGAGCGAGGGGCTGCCGACGAACTTGCGGCTGATGCCGGCGTCGGGGTCTCCGACCACGAAGCGGAGGGCGGCACGGAGGCTGAGCTGCCAGCCGGGCGGCCGCGGGTCGGTGTCCCCGGCACGCAGCTCGGCGAGTTCGTCGGCGTGGCGCACTTCTGCGGGCGGGCGCTGCAGGCGGGGCGGGTGCGGGTCGCTCACTGTGGTCATGGCGTGGCTCACTCGGCGGTGATGTCGGTCAGGTCGGCGAGAATCTCGGAGGCGACGACGGGGTCGATCTCGCCGAGGCGGTGCGGGTACGTGTGGCTGCCCCAGTAGTCACCGGGGGCGGTGTCGATCCATATGGTCTCGAGGGTCTGCTCGGGAGACGCGTCGACCATGCCGACGGCGATGCCGTCGTCGAGGGCGATGACGAGGTGGCGGTCGCGGGCGATCGGGCGGGAGAACCAGCGTTCCACGCCGTTGTCCTCGGGCGTGCCGCGTTCCCAGCCGCGCTTGGTGAGGCCGAGGAGTTTGCCGACGGGGACGGTGACGCCCTCGAAGCGGGTCAGCCGGTGGCCGGTGGCCTCCGCGTCGGTGAAGGCGTGCACGGGGCGCCCGAGCTGTGGGAAGGGCTGGAGGATCTCGTAGTCGGCGAAGAGGTCGGCCCAGGCCTCGAGTTCGTCTCCCAGGTGGAGGGGGTGGGCGAGGCGCACGGTGGCGTCGGCGGGGAGGGTCCACGCGTCGTCGTGGACGTCGGCGAGGGTGAGGTCCTCGGCGACGCGGAACGCGGTCACCGTGCCGTCGTCGTCGCCGAGCCAGACCAGGCGGCGCGTCAGGTGGCGCAGAAGGGGGTGCTCGACGAGCAGTTCGCGGAACTCGGCGGCGGTCCAGGAGCGGCCGGTGACCATGGCGGCCTCCAGGCGGCGCAGCTGGTCGGAGGCGATGGTCCGGACCTCCTTCTTGAGGGCGGCGAACCGCTTGCGCTCGGCGGGGGCGAGTTCCGGGTCGTCCTTGACGCCCGGGGCCGGCAGGGCCTTGCGGAGCTTGCCGGTCTCGTCGCGGACACAGGGGCGGAGCTGTTCGTCGAAGGTGACGGTGAAGCGGCGCGGGCCGTAGTCGATGACGGTGCTGCCGTCGTCGGCGAGGCCGAGGTCGGGGACCAGCCGGTCGGCGAGCTGGTCGGTGGTGAGGCCGAGTCCTTCGGCGACCTCGTCGATCTTCTCCCGGGCCCGCTTCTTGAGGGCCTTGAACGGCACTCGCTGGGAGATGCCGTGCAGATGGCGCAGGGCGGTGTCGGTGCCGATCGCAGCGAGGACGGTGAGGCCCTCGACGGCCCGGTGGTGGGCGTTCTCGCCGGGCCAGGCACGCACGAGGGGGGTGAGACGGCGGACGGTCTCGTCGTCGCCGAGGAGGCCGAGGGCGTGGAGGGCCCAGCTGTCCTTGGGCGGCATACCGTGGAACCGCCACGTCTCGAAGAGGGCCCAGGCGAACTCGGCGAGGGAGCCGGCGTCGCAGTGGTCGGTGACGGTGGCGAGGCCGGGGTAGACGTCACCGGGCTTGGAGATCTGCAGCATGGTCGTCACGTGGCGGACGGCGTCGGCGGGCAGGGCGCCGCGGCCGCCGGTGAGCCGGATCTGCGGGAACAGGGCGGGGTCGGCCCAGGTGCAGGGGGACGGCATCCTCGCCGGGAGGGCGGCCTCCAGCGGATCGCCGGCGAGGAGGTCGGCGACGATCTCCTCGGCCTCGGCGCCGCAGCCGGCGGCGTTCTCCCGCACGGCCTCGGCGCCCACCTCCGCGGCGAGTTGCCGCAGGGCGTGTTCGGCGTGGGTGCGGGACGTGCCCGCCGGGCCGACGGCGTCGGGAACGAGGAAGGCGGCCGCGGCCCGGCCGTGGCGGCGGAGCCAGGCGAGAACCGTGGGCCTCAGCGACTGGCGGCGCACCAGCCACTCGGCCATCTGCCGGGCCACCTCGACGCTGCGGTAGGGCAGCAGCAGGCCGCAGGCGGTGGCCGGGTAGCGGGCGGCGAGCCGGCTCAGCATCGGCAGGGCGTGCAGGCCGTGGCGGGCGGCGACGGGCCTGAGATAGCTCTCGGTGTCCCAGACGTGCTCGGGGGCGAAGGCGTCGAGCAGTGGGCGTACGACGTCCTCGGGACCGGTGACGAAGAGGCGGGCGGCGCGGATGTCGCCCCGCCACGTCCCTTGCTGCATCCGCTGGATCTCGCGGGACCAGTCGTGCTCGCGCCACCAGGGGGTCTCGGCGACGACGGTGGCCGCCCAGGCCTCCTGCTCCCCGGGCTTCCAGGCCGTCTCGGCCGGCGGCGCCCCGGGGACGTCGCGGGCCACGCGGGCCTTGCGGCTGGTGCGCTTCCGGGTCCACGGCGGGGCGACCAGCAGGGCGGGGAGCGCCTCCGCAGGCGCTTCCGCGTCCCGTTCGCCTCGCTCCAGCAGCGGGGCGACGACGGCTGCGGACGCCTCGGGCAGGGCGGGCAACGTCTCCTTCGTGAGCTCCGGGTGGGTCACCACGTGCAGGGGCAGCAGCAGACGGGAGAGGGACGCCTGTTCGCTGTCGCCCACCTGTTCGTCGTCGCCCGCCGCGGCGGCGGAGAGCAGCCGCAGGGCCCGCCGCGGGTAGCGGTTCATGGCGTCGAGCAGGGCGGGGCGGACGTTGCGGTCGCCGCCCTTCTCCAGCAGCAGGCGGAAGGCGTCGTCGGTGGGCAGTTCGGCGGCCCAGCCCGCGACGTCCCGGTGTCCGTCGGATCCGTAGGCTCCGTCGAACGCGTCCTCCAGCAGGGACCCGACGGCGGGACCGAGCCGGTTCGCGAGGGTGGCGAGCAGCTGGAGGTTCCAGCCGTTCCAGCCGAGTCGTGCTCCTTCGCCGATGCGGGCGATCTGCTCCGGCCGGTACAGGGAGAGAAGGAGCATGCGCCGCAGGACGGAGTCGTTCGGTATCGGGCCGTCGCAGCACTCGTCGACCCAGGCGTGTTCCTCGGGTACCAGGTAGGAGACGACGATGCGGCGCTCGGCGCTGTCCCGGAGGCCGGCGAGGGCCTCGACGGCCCGCCGCCGGGTCTCCTCGTCGGCCGCCGCGAGCAGGTCCCGGACACGGGCGGCGGTCTCCCACACGTGGTAGGTCCGGTAATCGGCCGTTCTCCGCAGCGCCGCGTCGTACCGCCGGGAACCTGCCTGCATGTAATGGGGGTCGACGCATCCCAGCTCCACGACGGCACGAGCGGCGAACGGCAGGCCGTGTTCGGTCACGCAGGCGTCGACGAGCACGTCCACCATCGTGTAGTGCCAGCCGACGGCGATCTCCACGGCGGCTCCGAGCGGAGAGGGACTGCCCTCCCGGTGGGCCCGGCCCTCCTTCACCAACTCCGGGTCGCTGCCGGAGGAGGAGAACATCTCCTCGAACCAGGCCGCCTCCTGCGCGTAGCGGCGAGCGGCCTTCTCCACCGCGTCCCCGGCCGGCTTCGCGTCGGCCCGGAGCGCGGGCAGGGCCCGCAGCCAGGTGGCGGGCATCTCGAACCGGTCCTCGTCGGCGATCTCCTGGTGCATGGCGCTGTTCCTCCCCGTCACCCGTTGCACGGGGACCTCATGAGCAGTTGCCGATCACGTTAGACCTCGGCACTGACAACGGTCGTGCCCGTGCACGCCCGGCGGCGGCGCATCCGCATCGCAGGATCCCTTGCCCCTCACGATCAACTCTCCTGTGCTGCCCGCGCCTTCGACCCGCATCAGGTGTACGGGGCACGGCCTTCCCGCAGATCGCCTCCTGCACCGATCGCCGCACCGGCGAGGTGCTGTGCGACCGGAAGGCCGACGAGGGCTCCGGCGCGGCTGTACGAGGCAGGTCCACGAACCGACGAACGAGTGCCACTGCCCCGCCCGGACCTCGGCGCGACGACGCTCCGGCCACCGATGCGTCTTCATCGGCAAGGACGAAGCCTGTCGACCAGGGGACGGGTCAGGGGCCGGAGTGATCCTTCGATCGGGTCGGCCCGCCGGGTCGCGGCCGTTGTCGTGCCCTGGGAGCGGCGCACGTTCTGCGTACCGATCCGTCCGGCCGGTTCGGCGCGCCCACTGGCACGAACCCCCTGCCGGTCGACAGAGACCGGAGGGGAATTCGCCGGCCCGGTCTGCTCGTCACGCCCGACACGCGGGGCGCGGTTCTGCTCCCGGAGGCGGGTCACGCCCTGGCCGCCGGCACCGCCGCCTTCATGACGGCGGCCTTCGACGCCGCCCACGCGGGCGCACCCGCTCGTTCGACTCGCCCGAAACCACTCGTGCGGTGACGGAAGCCGTGGAACTACCCGAGGAACGACAACCGCACCTGACGCTCGTGGTTCGAGACGTTCGTGTCGACCAGGCACACCGACTGCCAGGTGCCCAGTTCCAGCCGTCCGTCCACCACCGGGAGCGTCGCGTGGGGCGGGACGAGGGCGGGCAGGACGTGGTCGCGGCCGTGACCGGGGCTGCCGTGGCGGTGCTGCCAGCGGTCGTCGGCCGGGAGCAGGGTGTGCAGGGCGGCCAGCAGGTCGTCGTCGCTGCCCGCGCCCGTCTCGATGATCGCGATCCCGGCGGTGGCGTGCGGGACGAAGACGTTGAGGAGGCCGTCGCGGCCGGCCGCCACCTCGCGGAGGAAGGACTCGCAGTCACCGGTGATGTCGGCAACCCGCTCCGCGGAGCCGGTGGTGAGGGAGATGACTCGGGTGGTGAAGGCGTCTGACATGCTCCCATCCTGACGCACGCGGCGCGCGACGGGTGGGAGCGTCGGGCCGGGGACACCGTCACCGGGGAGAACCTCCGCCGGGAAGAAACTCCACCGGGAAGACCGGGAGCGGGCGCACCGTTGGTGGAAACGTGAACAACACACGCGAGGTCGAGGTCGTCGTCGTCGGAGCCGGTCAGGCGGGGCTGGCCGGGGCCTACCACCTGCGGCGCACCGGGTTCGAGCCCGAGCGCGACTTCGTGGTGCTCGACCACTCCCCCGGGCCGGGCGGCGCCTGGCAGTTCCGCTGGCCGTCACTGACGTACGGCAAGGTGCACGGCATGCACGCCCTGCCCGGTATGGAGCTGACCGGCGCCGACCCGGCACGGCCGTCCTCGGCGGTCGTCGCCGAGTACTTCGCGGCGTACGAGCGCGCCTTCGACCTGCGGGTGAGGCGCCCCGTCGACGTCCGCGCGGTGCGCGAGGGCAGCGGCGGGCGGCTGCTCGTGGAGACCTCGGAGGGCACCTGGTCGACGCGGGCGCTGATCAACGCGACCGGCACCTGGGACCGGCCCTTCTGGCCGCGTTACCCGGGTCAGGAGACCTTCCGGGGGCGCCAGCTGCACACCGCCCGGTACGCCGGGCCCGAGGAGTTCGCCGGGCAGCGCGTGATCGTGGTGGGCGGGGGCGCGTCGGGCACGCAGCACCTGCTGGAGATCGCCCCCCACGCCGCGGCCACCACGTGGGTGACCAGGCGGCCCCCCGTGTTCCGCGAGGGGCCCTTCGACGAGGACGCCGGCCGGGCGGCGGTGGCGCTCGTGGAGGAGCGGGTGCGACGGGGGCTGCCGCCGAGGAGTGTGGTCTCGGTGACCGGGCTGCCGCTCAGCGACCCGATCCGCGCGGGCCTGGAGTCCGGCGTGCTGGACCGGCGGCCCGTGTTCGACCGGATCACGCCCGACGGGGCCGAGTGGGGAGACGGCCGGCGGGTGACCGCCGACGTCATCCTGTGGGCCACCGGGTTCCGGGCCGCCCTCGGGCACCTGAGGCCGCTGCGGCTGCGGGAGGCGGGCGGCGGCATCCGTGTCGAGGGGACGCGCGCGGTGGCCGATCCGCGGATCCACCTGGTCGGTTACGGGCCGTCGGCCAGCACCGTCGGAGCCAACCGGGCGGGACGCGCGGCCGTACGGGACATCAGGCGGCTGCTGGCCGAGGAGGAACCGGTCGCCGCGTGACGCCCCGCCGGATCACCGGGTCCCGGTACCGGCCGCGGGCGAGGCGCTGCGCCGGTTGCGGTCGGACTCGGCGACGTTGCGCTCGTGCTCGGCGTAGTCGGCGGTGAAGCGGGTGTCGCCGGGCTCGACCGTGACGAAGTACAGCCAGTCGCCCGGGGTCGGGTCGATCGCGGCGCGCATCGCCTCCTCACCCGGATTGCCGATGGGCGTGGGCGGCAGACCCATCCGCTGGTACGAGTCGTAGGGGCTGTCGATCCGGGTGTCCTCGGTGGTCGTCGTGAGCGTGGAGCGGCCCAGGGCGTAGTTGATGGTGGAGTCCATCTGCAGCGGCATGCCCCGCTCCAGGCGGTTGAAGATCACCCGGGCCACCTTGCCCATGTCGTCCTTGGTCGCGGCCTCCGCCTGGACGATGCTCGCGATGGTGACCGCCTGGTAGACGTTCACCGCGTTGCGCTGGGCGCCGGCGGCGATCGGGGCGCCGTGGAACTTCTTCTTCGCCGTGTCGACCATGGCCGCCAGCAGCTTCTCCGGGGTCGGCTGCTCACCGAGCGGATAGGTCGCCGGGAAGAGGTATCCCTCGGGGTTGCCCCCGGCGT
Organism: Streptomyces sp. JHA26; assembly: GCF_002005565.1. GTDB lineage: Bacteria > Actinomycetota > Actinomycetes > Streptomycetales > Streptomycetaceae > Streptomyces. Next base: position 9,289 of record NZ_BDJC01000034.1, read on the forward strand.
CGTTCGGCAGCTTCAGGTCGGCCCTGGCCAGGGACTTCCTGGTGGTGCCGACGGGCAGATCGAGGGTCTTGTCGACGGCCTCGTAGACCTGGGTCGCGCGCCAGCCCTCCGGAATCACCAGGGATGTGGGCCGCGACTCGCCCTCGTCGTCCGTCGTCAGCAGCGGCACCGCCACGGCCGCTCCGGCCACGAGGGCACCGGCCGCGATCAGGGCGATGCGGCCCCGGCGCGTCAGCCGGACCGCGCCCCTCGGCGGTCCCGGGAACCTCCGAGGTCCCGGGGTTCTCGGTGGTCCCGGGAACCTCCGAGGGGCTGGGGTTCTCGGCGTTCTCGGGAATCTCGGGGTTCTCAGGCTCCTCGGGCTCCTCGTGCTCCGTCGCGGAGTGTTCATGTGCATGCGGGCACGGTAACCCCCATATCACCGCAAACCTGGCATATCTTCAGCTTGTCGGCTCCAGCCGGGCGTCCCGCCGCACCAGGGCCGCATAGCGCCCGTCCCGTGCCAGCAACTCCTCGTGCGTGCCCTGTTCGGCCAGGCGGCCCGCATCGAGGACCACGATCCGGTCGGCGCCCCGGACGGTGGACAGGCGGTGCGCGATCGTGATGGTGGTGCGGTCGGCGGACAGGGCGTCGATGGCGTCCTGCACGGCGGCCTCGGTGCGGGTGTCCAGCGCGCTGGTCGCCTCGTCGAGGACGAGGACGGGCGGGTCGCGCAGGATGGTGCGGGCGATGGCCAGGCGCTGCTTCTCGCCGCCGGAGAAGCGGTGGCCGCGTTCGCCGACGACCGTGTCGTAGCCGTCGGGCAGGGCGGCGATGTGGTCGTGGATCTGGGCCGCCCGCGCCGCCGCCTCCAGCTCCGCGTCGGTGGCGTCCGGCTTGGCGAAGCGCAGGTTCTCGGCGACCGAGGCGTGGAAGAGGTACGTCTCCTGCGAGACGACGCCGACGGACCGGGCGAGGGTGTCGAAGTCCAGGTCGCGCACGTCGACCCCGTCGAGGGTGACCCGGCCGCCCGTCACGTCGTACAGCCGCGGCACCAGGTAGCCGAGGGTGGACTTGCCCGCGCCGGTCGGGCCGACGACGGCGAGGCTGCCGCCCGCGGGGACGGTGATGTCGATGCCGTCGAGGACCGGGCCGCCCTTGCCGTCGTAGCGGAACTCGACGTTTTCGAAGCGGACCTCGCCCTTGACCCGGTCGAGGTGGACGGGCTCGTCCCGTTCGGTGATGTCGATCGGCAGGTCGAGGTACTCGAAGATGCGCTGGAAGAGGGCGAGAGAGGTCTGGATCTGGACGCCGGTCGACAGCAGGCTCACGGTCGGGCGGAACAGTCCCTGCTGGAGCGAGACGAAGGCGACGACGGTGCCGAGGGAGACGTCCGGTCCGCCGAGCTGGAGGGCGATGCCGGCGGTCCAGTAGACGACGGCCGGCATGGCGGCCATGACGATCGTGATGACCGCCATGCGCCAGCGACCCGCCATGTTCGACCTGACCTCCAGGTCGACCAGGCGCTCGGACTCGTCGGAGAAGGCGCGGGTGAGCGAGTCGGAGCGGCCCATGGTGCGGCCGAGCAGGATGCCGCTGACGGAGAGCGACTCGGTGACCGTGGCGGCCATCGCCGCCATCTGCTTCTGGCGCCTGGTGGTGATCTTCCTGCGTTCCCGGCCGACCCGGCGGCTGATCCACACGAAGACCGGCAGGAGGAGGAGCGAGACGACGGTCAGGCGCCAGTCGAGGACGACCATCGCCACGATCGTCGCGACCACGCTGGTGAGGTTGGAGACCAGGGAGGTCGCCGTGGAGGTGACGGTGGCCTGCATGCCCCCGATGTCGTTGGCGATGCGGGACTGGACCTCGCCGGTGCGGGTGCGGGTGAAGAAGGCGAGGGACATGCGCTGGAGCCGGCCGTAGACGGCGGTGCGCAGGTCGTGCATGACGCGCTGGCCGACCGTCGTGGAGATCAGCGTCTGCAGCACGCCGAAGATGCTGGTGAGGACGGCGCCCAGGATCATGCCGAGGGCGAGCAGGCTCAGCAGGCCGGTGCGTCCCTCGGGGATCGCGACGTCGAGGATCTCCCTGAGCAGGAAGGGCGTGGTGACCGAGACCAGCGACGCGGCGCCGACGAGCAGTCCGACGATCGCGAGACGGCCCCGGTAGGGACGGAAGAGCTTCAGGACGCGACGCACCTGCCGGGGTTGTTCCCGGGCGTCGGCGGGCGGCGTCCAGCTGGTTTCACGGTCGGGATGCATGGGCTCCTACGGGGGGACGGGAGGGCCGGTGGGACTGCGTCGATCGCGGGCCCGACGGACGACGGATCACAGCTCATTGTTACCTATGCTCACAATGAACGTAGTCCTGTTATTGTTCCCGCATGACCGCCCCCGATCCCGACGGCCCGCTCGCCGAGCAGTTGCTGCGGCTCACCCGCAGGGTGCACCGCGTCCAGAAACGCCATCTCGAACAGCGCGACCTCGGCATCACACCGGCGCAGTCCCGGCTGCTGCGCACCCTGGCGCACTACGGCTCGCCGCCCCGCATGGCCGATCTCGCCGAGCGGCTGGAGGTCGTGCCGCGGGCGGTCACGACGCTGGTCGACGGGCTGGAGGCGGCCGGGAAGGTGCGCCGGGTCCCTGATCCGGCCAATCGCCGGGTGATCCGGATCGAGCTCACGGACGACGGGCGCGCGGCCCTGCGGGAGGTGCGCAGCGCACGCCGGCTGGCCGCGGAGGAGATCCTCGCCCCGCTCACGGACGAGCAGCGCGTGGTGCTCGGCGGCCTCCTGGACACTCTGGTCGACGGGCCCGGTGCGGAACCCGGGAGCGGATGCGGGCCCGGTGCGGGGCCCCGGAGCGGATGCGGGCCCGGTGCGGCGTAGGCGGTGGGCCGCCCCCGTGCCGGTCAGGCCTCCAGGTCCGCCCGGTCCCCCATCACCACCACGGGGTGCCGGTCCGGGTCCAGCGTGCGCAGCAGGTACTCCATCGCCGCCCTGGGGAGGCTGACGCAGGCTGACGTGCCGCTGCCGTGGTCCATGTGCAGCCAGATCGAACCGCCCTTGGACGTGCCCTCGGGACGGGTCGGGTCGTTCGGCGGGGTGCCCTTGACCCGGTTGTAGTCGATGGCGATGACGTAGTCGAAGTCGTGCCAGTACGACGGGGCCCACGAGCGCGGCGCCGCGAAGGCGGGGGACCGGGTGTAGGGCAGCCCCGCGCCGGGAGCCGGATCCGGGTCGGGGAGCACACCGCCCGCGTCGCTGAGCGTGAAGACGCCCACGGGGCTGCGCCTGTCGTCCTCGTGGTGGTCGGTCGTCCACCCCTTCCGGCCGTTGTGCGCCGCCCAGCTGCGGGCCCGGTGCCAGGCGGAACCCTGCTTCGTGTACAGCACGACCGTGGACGTGGCGGAGTCCTTGCCCTCGCCGTACACCGCGACGACCTGACGGGACCGTGCGGGAATGCGCTGCTGCAACCGGTCGCCGACCCCCGGGATCCGCGTGGGTTCGGCCGGGGCGCCGCTCGTGCCGGCCGCGCCGTCGGCGGACCGGCCCGCACCGGCCTTCGCGCCGTGCCCGGACGGCACGCCGCCACAGGCGGACAGCGCCGCCAGCAGGGATCCGAGCGCCACCACCGCGACCGCCGTACGCCGTACTCGACCGTTTCGCATCGGTCCATCGTCGCACCCGCCGCCCGGAACGCTCCCGGCCGCTGCGGGCGGTGCGCCGGCCCGGCCGCCGGCCCCCCTCCGACGCACCGCAGCCGGATTCGTAGCCCGTCGCGGAAAACCGCTTGATTTCGAGCATGCCGCGACGCGAACCTTTCACGGTTTGCAGCCTCTCGATGCCGTGTTGCGCGGCACCCCCTGACACGAGCCTCTGGGACGTCATGCAGATCCAAGACCTTCCGTATCCCGACCCGGGCGCGCCCGACGCGCGTTCGGGCCCCCGATTTCTGTGGTGGCTGTTCCGGAACCAGCTGGGCGGCCAGCTCAAGTCGCTGGCCTGGGGACTGCTGCACTTCGCCTCCGTCTCGGCGCTGCCCTTCTGCGTCGGCCTCGCCGTGCAGGCCGTCGTCGACCGGTCCGGCGCCCGGCTCGCCGCGGCGGGCGGTCTGATGGCGCTGTGCTGCGTGGGCAACGCGCTCGGCGACACCTTCCTGCACCGTTCCGCGGTCACCAACTGGATCACCGCCGCGGCCCGCGTCCAGCAGCTGCTGGCCCGTAGGACCGCGGTGTTGGGCTCGGCCCTGACCCGTCGCGTCGCGGCCGGCGAGGTCGTCGCCGTCTCCACGGGCGACGTCGAGAAGATCGGCTGGTTCGTGGAGGCCGTGTCCCGGTTCACCGCGGCGGCGGTGACCATCGTGCTGGTCTGCGTCGGCCTGGTCGTCTACGAGCCGTCGCTCGGCATCGTCGTCGCGGCCGGTCTGCCGGTGCTGGCCCTCGCGGTGCTGCCCCTGCTCCCCCGCGCCACCCGGCGGGCCGACGTCCAGCGCGAGAAGGCGGGACGCGCCACCGAGCTGGCCTCGGACACGGTCGCGGGGCTGCGGGTGCTGCGCGGCATCGGCGGCGAGGAACTCTTCCTCGACCGCTACCGCGGCGCCTCCCAGGAGGTGCGCCACGCGGCCGTCCGCAGCGCCCGGATGTGGTCGCTGATCTCCGCGATCCAGGTGCTGTTGCCGGGGCTGCTGCTGATCGCGGTGGTCTGGCACGGCGTGCACCTGGCCCGCGAGGGCCGCATCGGCGTCGGCGAACTCGTCACCGTCTACAGCTCCGTCATGATCCTCACCTACCCTCTGCGGCACTTCGAGGAGATCGCCATGGCGTACTCCTTCTCGCGCCCCTCCGCCCGGCGGGCCGCACGCGTGCTCGCGCTGGAGCGGGCCACGGACACCGCCGGGACGCGTGCCGCCGAGGTGCCGACCGGGGACCTGTACGACCCGTCCACCGGTCTGCTCGCCCCGAAGGGCCTGCTCACCGCCGTGGTGTGCGGCGACCCCGACGCCGCCGGGCGCCTCGCGGAACGTCTCGGCGGGCACCCCTCGGAGGAGGGCGCCTCGGCCCTGCTGGGCGGGGTGCCGCTCGACGAGCTGCCGCTGGACTCCGCGCGCACGGCCGTCCTGGTCCAGGACAAGGACCCGGTGCTGCTCTCCGGCACGCTGCGGGAACTGCTCGACGTCCCCGCGTCCGGCGCCGTCGCCGCCGGGGACGCCCTGGCCGCGGCCCGGTGCGGGGACGTCCTGGCGGCGCTCGCGCAGGGATCGCTCGATACCGACGATCCGATGGACGCCCGCATCACCGAGCGGGGCCGTTCCCTGTCCGGCGGCCAGCGCCAGCGGCTCGCCCTGGCCCGGTCCCTGATCACGGACCCGGAGGTGCTCGTCCTGGACGAGCCGACCTCCGCGGTCGACTCGCACACCGAGGCGCGGATCGCGGAAGGGGTGCGGGATCTGCGCGCGGGGCGCACGACGGTGGTGTTCACCTCGTCACCGCTGCTGCTGGACCGCGCGGAGCGCGTGGTGTTCCTGCACGACGACCGGGTGGCGGCAGTGGGCACCCACCGGGACCTGCTGCACACCGAGCCCCGGTACCGGGCCGTCGTCACCCGCGAGACCGACGAGGAGGCCGCCGAGCGGCACACCGGGAACGGGGCCGGGAACGCGCCGGACCGCGACGGCGGCCGTCCCGACGAGCCGCTGGGCGACGACGTACTGCACCGACTGGAAGAGATCGAGGAGACGGCATGATCGGCGTGGCGCCACCGTCGTACGACCCGGCGGCCCCGACGACGGCGAGCACCCTGCCCGTCGGAGCCCCCGCGACCGTACGCGCCTACGCGGGCGAACTGCTGCGTCGGCACCGCCGTGCGTTCCTCCTGCTCGTCACCGTCAACACCATCGCCGTGATCGCCTCCATGGCGGGCCCCTCTCTGCTGGGCGGGCTCGTGGAACGCGTCTCGGACGACGCCCGTGAGCTGCACCTGGGGCTCACCGCCACGCTGTTCGTGCTGGCGCTGGTCGTCCAGGCCGTGTTCGTACGGGAGGTGCGGCTGCGCGGTGCCGTGCTCGGCGAGCGGATGCTGGCCGACCTGCGCGAGGACTTCCTCGTGCGGTCGGTCGGACTGCCGCCGGGCGTCCTGGAGCGGGCCGGCACCGGCGACCTGCTGTCCCGGATCACGACGGACATCGACCGGCTCGCCAACGCCATGCGCGAGGCCGTCCCCCAGCTGGCCATCGGCGTGGTGTGGGTGGTGCTGCTGCTCGGCGGGCTCGCGGTCACCGCGCCGCCGCTCGCGCCGGTGGTGCTGCTCGCCGTGCCGCTGCTGGTGATCGGCTGCCGCTGGTACTTCCGCCGGGCCCCCTCCGCCTACCGTTCGGAGGCCGCCGGGTACGCCGCCGTGGCCGCCGCGCTCGCGGAGACCGTGGACGCCGGGCGCACCGTCGAGGCCCACCGCCTCGGTGCCCGCCGCATCGAGCTGTCGGAGCGCCGGATCAAGGAGTGGACCGCCTGGGAGCGCTACACGCTCTGGCTGCGGTCGGTGCTCTTCCCGGTCATCAACGTCACCCACGTGACCGTGCTCGCCTCCGTCCTGCTGATCGGCGGGGTGTTCGTCCTGCAGGGGTGGATCGGGGTCGGTCAGCTGACCACGGCCGCTTTGATCGCCCAGATGCTCGTCGACCCGGTCGGGCTGATCCTGCGCTGGTACGACGAGCTCCAGGTGGCCCAGGTGTCGCTGGCCCGGCTGGTGGGCGTGCGGGACATCGAGCCGGACGCCGGTGACGCCTCGCTGGCGCCGGACGGGCGGCACGTGCACGCGGACCGGGTGCACTTCGGCTACCTGGAGGGCGTGGACGTCCTGCGCAAGGTGACACTGGAGGTCGCCCCGGGGACGCGGCTGGCCCTGGTGGGCCCCTCGGGCGCGGGCAAGTCGACGCTCGGCAGGCTGCTCGCTGGCATCTACGGGCCCCGTGCCGGCAGCATCACCCTGGGGGGCGCGGAGCTGTCCAGGATGCCCGCCGAGCGGGTCCGCTCGCACGTCGCGCTGGTCAACCAGGAGCACCACGTCTTCGTGGGCTCCCTGCGCGACAACCTCCGCCTCGCCCGCACCGGTGCCACCGACGCCGAGCTGTGGGCGGCGCTGGGCGCGGTCGACGCGGACGACTGGGCCCGTTCGCTCGACGAGGGCCTGGACACCGAGGTCGGCTCCGGCGGGTACGCGCTCACACCGGCGCAGGCCCAGCAGATCGCGCTCGCCCGGCTGGTGCTGGCCGATCCGCACACCCTGGTGCTGGACGAGGCGACGTCGCTCCTCGACCCGCGGGCCGCGCGCCACCTCGAACGGTCCCTGGCCCGTGTCCTGGACGGCCGCACGGTGGTCGCGATCGCGCACCGCCTGCACACCGCCCACGACGCGGACGTCATCGCCGTCGTCGAGAACGGCAGGATCAGCGAGCTGGGCAGTCACGACGAGCTGGTCGCGGCGGACGGCGCCTACGCGGCGCTCTGGCGGTCGTGGCACGGCTGACCGGCGCCTGCCGCTCGCCGCTCGGCCACGCGGACGGGGCACGCCGGTCCCCGCGGCGCGGGCGGCGCGGAGGATTGCGGGGTCCGGTCGTCGTCGGTGGCTGCGGGTGGTCCGTGGCTCGTCGCGCGGTTCCCCGCGCCCCCGGGGGTGTTGCGGCGTCCGGCACCGGGCGGGCACCGGAGGAGCCGCCCCGGCCGGGCTCCGTGCCGTTGCGCGGTCCCGAACGGGGGTGGAAGGCTGGGAGGAGGCACCGGCTCGGGGAAGGCCCGGGAACCGTGTGGTCCGGCGACGGGTGACGCCTGTGCCCCGTGCCGCGGCGGTCCGCCGCGGTCCACGGTGAGAAGGGGACGGCCCCCACCCCCTGGAGGTACCCGTGAGCAGCGCCGACGAATGGGGAGATGACGTCTATCAGCCCGACGGTTCCGAGCAGCGGGAGGACACCGGGCTGCTCGACGGTGAGGACACCCTCGAGTACGACGGCGTCGACGATCCCCTCGACCGGGGCTGGTCCCCGCCCGAGCGCCCCTGGGCGGTCGAGCACACCGGTGTGACGGCCGCCGAGCGCCAGCGGGGCGAGACGCTGGAGCAGCGGCTCACCGAGGAGCTGCCGGATCCGGCCGCCCCCGACGGCGACGGTCTGGGCGACTCGGAGGGTACCGACGGCGAACTGCTGGACAACGAGGTCGGCGCGGACCGTTCCGGGCGGCTCGTGGCGCCCGACGAGGGGACGCACGAGGACGAGGAGCCGGCGCTGGTCGCCAGGGACGTGGGCATCGACGGTGCGGCGGCGTCCGCCGAGGAGGCCGCGATGCACGTCGTCGACGAGGACTCCCTGCCCGGCTGACGCCCCCCGCCGCGGCGTTCCCGCGCCGCCGCCTTGATGATCCGCGCCGTACGAGGAGCAGCCATGCAGCAGGACAAGCACCCCGACTACCGGCCCGTCGTCTTCCGCGACCGCGCCGCCGGATACGCCTTCCTCACCCGGTCCACCGCGACCAGCGAGGAGACCATCGCGTGGGACGACGGGGAGACCTACCCGGTGGTGGACGTGGAGATCTCCTCGGAGAGCCACCCCTTCTACACGGGCAAGGCGCGGACGGTGGACTCGGAGGGGCGCGTCGCCCGCTTCGAACGGCGCTACGGGGCCGGTGAGGGGCAGGGAGGCACCGGCGGGGCGGGCTGAGCGGCCGATGCGCGGGGCCAGGGACCGCGCGCCCGGGGAGCCCGCGCCCTGTGGGGGCCGGGCACGGCCGGGGCCCGCCGGACGCCTCAGATGAAGTTCAGCGCCGCCGCGCAGCCCACCCCGCCGAGCACCATGAAGGCCGGCATCAGGACCTTCAGCTCCACCCAGCTTCCCGCCCGGAACCGCATGGCCTTCGGCGGGCCGATGGGATACCAGCGCTTGCGGCCCACCGGTATGGGCCACAGGATCGGGCAGCCCGAGACGGTCAGCGCGTCCCCGATGTCGTGCACCAGCGCGCCCAGCACGATCGGCAGTCCCAGCCACAGGTACTCCTGGCCGGGCGCGGTGAACAGCCAGTCCGAGCCGCCCGCCGGCTCGTCCAGTGTTCCGGCGAGGATCCACGCGCTCGTCGCGGCGAGCAGCCAGACCAGCACGTCGGCGCTGGAACCGCGGGTCGCCCGCCACAGCAGGCCCTCGATGGCGAGCACCATGTGCACGAAGAGGATCGCGAGCACCGCCCAGCGGCCACCCGTGACGGCCAGGACCGAGGCGCCCGCGCCGATCAGGACGGCCCACAGCCAGGTGTGCGTCAGTGTGCGGTGCCCGCCGGAGCGGCGCGGATCGCCCCGCTTCTTCGTGGCCTTGTAGACGGCGTACGACAGCTTGTCGACGATCTCGCACAGCCACCGGGAGACGGGTCCGAAGGCCCGGGAGATGGTGGCCGCCTTGTGGTCGAGGTCCGGGGCGAGGGCGGCGCCGGCGCAGATCAGGGCCCCGACGAGCAGCACCGGCCAGGGCATCGGGTGTCCGGCCGCGGCGGTCGCCGCCCCGACACCGAGCCAGGACGCGGCGCCCGACAGTGAGTGTGCTGGTCCCATCATCGCCGTTGCCCGCCCCATTCCTCGTGTGCCGCTGTCCAGTCGTCCGGATGTGTTTCCGGGTCCGCCGGCGCGTCGTCGGCGACCCAGCGTAGCGGTCGTGATCTTCGTTCCGGCATCCGATTCCCCTCCTACGGCCCGGGCCAGGCAAGATGGGGGCGTGACCCTCATCGACCAGCTCCCGCCGACCGCCGATCCCGACGCCCTGTACGAAGCCTTCGAGTCGTGGGCCCAGGAGCGCGGTCTCACGCTCTACCCCCATCAGGAGGAGGCGCTGATCGAGGTGGTCTCCGGCGCCAACGTGATCGTGTCGACGCCCACCGGCTCGGGCAAGAGCATGATCGCGGCCGGCGCCCACTTCGCCGCGCTGGCCCGGGACGAGGTCACCTTCTACACGGCTCCCATCAAGGCGCTGGTGTCCGAGAAGTTCTTCGAGCTGTGCAAGCTCTTCGGCACCGAGAACGTGGGCATGCTCACCGGCGACGCCTCGGTGAACGCCGACGCCCCCGTCATCTGCTGCACCGCCGAGGTGCTGGCCTCGATAGCGCTGCGCGACGGCAAGCACGCGGACATCGGCCAGGTCGTCATGGACGAGTTCCACTTCTACGCGGAGCCGGACCGGGGCTGGGCCTGGCAGATCCCGTTGCTGGAGCTGCCGCAGGCGCAGTTCGTCCTGATGTCGGCCACGCTCGGCGACGTCTCGTTCTTCGAGAAGGACCTCGCGCGCCGCACCGGCCGTCCCACGGCGGTGGTCCGCTCGGCCACCCGCCCGGTGCCGCTGTCCTACGAGTACCGCTACACGCCGCTCACCGAGACGCTCACCGACCTGCTGGAGGCCCGGCAGGCGCCCGTCTACATCGTGCACTTCACGCAGGCGCAGGCCGTGGAGCGGGCGCAGGCGCTGATGAGCATCAACATGTGCACGCGTGAGGAGAAGGAGAAGATCGCCGAGCTGATCGGAGCCTTCCGCTTCACCACGAAGTTCGGCCGCAACCTCTCCCGTTACGTCCGGCACGGCATCGGCGTGCACCACGCCGGCATGCTGCCCAAGTACCGGCGCCTGGTGGAGAAGCTGGCCCAGGCCGGTCTGCTGAAGGTGATCTGCGGGACGGACACGCTCGGCGTGGGCGTCAACGTCCCGATCCGCACGGTGCTCTTCACGGCGCTGACCAAGTACGACGGCACCCGGGTGCGCACACTGCGGGCCCGTGAGTTCCACCAGATCGCCGGCCGGGCCGGACGCGCCGGATTCGACACCGAGGGCTTCGTCGTCGCGCAGGCGCCCGAGCACGTCATCGAGAACGAGAAGGCGCTCGCGAAGGCCGGTGACGACCCGAAGAAGCGGCGCAAGGTCGTCCGCAAGAAGGCGCCCGAGGGTTTCGTGGCCTGGTCGGAGAGCACGTTCGAGAAGCTCATCGCCTCCGAGCCGGAGCCGCTGACCTCCCGTTTCCGGGTCACTCACACGATGCTGCTGTCGGTGATCGCCCGGCCCGGCAACGCCTTCGCGGCGATGCGGCACCTGCTGGAGGACAACCACGAGCCGCGCAAGCAGCAACTGCGGCACATCCGGCGGGCGATCGCCATCTACCGCTCGCTGCTGGACGGCGGCATCGTCGAGAAGCTCGACCAGCCCGACGCCGAAGGCCGCATCGTCCGCCTGACGGTGGACCTCCAGCAGGACTTCGCGCTGAACCAGCCGCTGTCCACCTTCGCGCTCGCGGCGTTCGAGCTGCTGGACCCCGAGTCGCCGTCGTACGCGCTGGACATGGTGTCCGTGGTGGAGTCCACGCTGGACGATCCGCGGCAGATCCTCGCCGCCCAGCAGAACAAGGCGCGCGGTGAGGCCGTGGCCGCGATGAAGGCGGACGGCGTCGAGTACGAGGAGCGCATGGAGCGCCTCCAGGACATCACGTACCCGAAGCCGCTCCAGGAGCTGCTCTTCCACGCCTACGACACGTACCGCAGGAGCCACCCGTGGGTCGGTGACCACCCGTTGTCGCCGAAGTCGGTCATCCGCGACATGTACGAGCGGGCGCTGACCTTCACGGAACTGGTCTCCCACTACGAGCTGGCCCGCACCGAGGGCATCGTGCTGCGTTACCTCGCCAGCGCCTACAAGGCCCTCGACCACACCGTCCCCGACGACCTGAAGTCCGACGACCTCCAGGACCTGATCGAGTGGCTCGGCGAGATGGTGCGCCAGGTCGACTCCAGCCTGCTGGACGAGTGGGAGCAGCTCGCCAACCCCGAGGTGATGACCGCCGAGGAGGCCCAGGAGAAGGCCGACCAGGTGCGGCCGGTCACCGCCAACGCGCGCGCCTTCCGCGTCCTCGTCCGCAACGCCATGTTCCGCCGCGTCGAGCTGGCCGCCCTCGACCAGGTGGAGGAGCTCGGCGAGATGGACGGCGACGCCGGCTGGGACGCCGACGCGTGGGGCGAGGCCATGGACAAGTACTGGGACGAGTACGACGACCTCGGTACCGGTCCCGACGCCCGCGGCCCGAAGCTGCTGGTGATCGAGGAGGAGCCGAAGAACGGCCTGTGGCGCGTGCGGCAGATCTTCGACGACCCGAACGACGACCATGACTGGGGCATCAGCGCCGAGGTCGATCTCGCGGCCTCGGACGCCGAGGGCCGGGCGGTCGTCCGCGTCACCGATGTCGGCCAGCTGTGAGCACAGGAGAGACCCACCGATGACGAATCCGGCCGAGAGCCTCGTCGACCTGCTCGACCTGGAGCAGATCGAAGTCAACATCTTCCGCGGCCGCAGCCCCGAGGAGTCCCTGCAGCGGGTCTTCGGCGGCCAGGTGGCCGGCCAGGCGCTGGTCGCCGCCGGGCGCACCACGGAGGGCGACCGTCCGGTGCACTCGCTGCACGCGTACTTCCTGCGCCCGGGGCGTCCGGGCGTGCCGATCGTGTACCAGGTCGAACGGGACCGTGACGGGCGGTCGTTCACGACCCGCCGGGTCACCGCCGTGCAGCAGGGCCGCACGATCTTCACGCTCACCGCCTCCTTCCACAAGCCTGAACAGGGGAGTTTCGAGCACCAGTTGCCGCCGGCGCGCAAGGTCCCGGACCCGGAGTCCCTGCCGACGGTCACCGAGGAGATCCGGGAGCACCTGGGCGCGCTGCCGGAGCAGCTGGAGCGGATGGCCCGCCGCCAGCCCTTCGACATCCGCTACGTCGACCGGCTGCGCTGGACCCCCGAGGAGGTCGAGGGCGCCGAGCCGCGCAGCGCGGTGTGGATGCGCGCGGTCGGACCGCTCGGCGACGACCCGCTCGTGCACACCTGCGCGCTGACCTACGCCAGCGACATGACCCTCCTGGACGCCGTGCGGATCCCGGTGGAGCCCCTGTGGGGGCCGCGGGGCTTCGACATGGCGTCGCTGGACCACGCCATGTGGTTCCACCGTCCGTTCCGCGCCGACGAGTGGTTCCTGTACGACCAGGAGTCCCCGATCGCGACCGGCGGGCGGGGACTGGCCCGCGGGCGGATCTACGACGTGGAGGGGCGCCTGCTGGTGTCCGTCGTCCAGGAGGGGCTGTTCCGGTCCCTGTAGGTCACGACCCTCTGCGCCGGATCCGGCCGAGCAGGCCGCGGATCCGCCCGGAGCCCTCGGCCCGGTGCCGCGTCGGTGCCGGACCGGGCGGGTCCGGCACCGGCTGCAGGGCGGGGTGCGTGGTCCGATGCCCGTGTGCCGTCGGTGACCGGCGACGTCCGTGCGCCGTCGGCACCGGGCGGTGCCGGTGCTCCCGCGGGACCGGGCGTGGTGCCGGGTGGAGCAGGCGCGCGGCGCGTACGGCGCGCGCCAGGTCGGACCGGAGCCGGTCGATCTCGTCCGGATCGGCCGCCGTCATGAGTTCTTCGGCGATCTGCGCGGCCGGGGAACCCGGTGAGCCGTGGGCCGGCCGGGCCGGGCGGAACCGGCTCAAGTGGGAGCGCTCGTAGGGGTCCTGGACGACCTCCGAGACGTCGACCGGGTCGAGCAGCGAGGCAACGGCGGCCGCCCGGGCCCACGGGTCGTCCGTCCGACGGAGCAGATGCTCCAGGTACCGGCCCCGCCAGTTGCGGGGGCGCAGGTCCAGCCCTTGCGCCAGCTGGTCCCGCAGGCCCTGGGGCGTGCGACCCGTCAGCAGCGCCGCGTTCCGCTCGTCGGCCGCGAACTTCCTCAGGTCGTCGGCGAGATACCTCCAGACCACGGTCCGGTAGCGGTTGAGGGAGAACGCCGTGGGCACCAGCAGTCCCAGCCGGGCGAGACGGGTGAACCGCGCCTTCGTCACCTTCAACAGGGCCGCGCCGTCCGTCGTTCCCACCGTCCGGACGCCGGCCCGCAAGGCGTCCGGAAAGCCCGTCCCCGCCCGGATCCGCCGGATCTCGGCCCGGGGCACGCGCCGTCCGACTCCCCCGGCGTCGGGGACGGTACGGATGTGTCCGAGGTGCACGGCGATGTCGAACTCGCTTCGCCTCAGACCGAGTTCCCGTGCCGCCCGGCTCGGTGCGACCGAGTCCTCCCGGACGGTGGCGATCCGGTCGGCGGTGGTCGCGCTGTCGTTCCCGATGGTCTTCGCGGACATGCTCGTCTCCCCCGTGGAGTGCGCCGGCCGACGCCGTCGTCGGCCGCCTGACACGGAACCGTAGCCGCTTCCGCACCCTCCGTGACGAGCCTGTGGAAAACTCCGCGTCCATCGTTCCACGGGCCTCGAAACGCCTGGTCAGAACTCTATGGAAGGCTTCCATTCCGGCTGCCGCGCGTCGACGTCGAGGTGTTCGCCGACCCGGTTGACGAGCAGCGTCATCTCGTAGGCGATCTGCCCGATGTCGGCCTCCGCCCCGCTGAGCACGCACAGGCAGCTGCCGGAGCCCGCCGCCGTGACGAACAGCACCGCGTCGTCGAACTCGACCATCGTCTGCCGTACTCCGCCGGCCCCGAAGTGGCGGCCCGAGCCCTTGGCCAGGCTGTGGAGTCCGGACGAGACGGCGGCGAGGTGCTCGGCGTCCTCCCGCCGCAGTCCCGTGCTCGCGCCCGTCACCAGTCCGTCGTTGGACAGGACCAGCGCGTGCCGTACGTGTTCCACCCGCTCGGTCAGGTCGTCCAGCAGCCAGCCGAGCCCCTGCTTCTGCACCATGGTCCGCTCTCCCCGTGTTGTCCCCGTATGCCTCGTCTCCCCCTGCCCGGGGGATCTGCCCGTCAGCCTTCCCCACACCCGGGCCGTGGGCAAGGAGAATGGGTGCATGGCACAGAAGATGACCGACGACGAGTGGCGGGCGTTCGTCTCCCACGGCACCCGCACGGCGAAGCTCTCCACCGTTCGCGCGGACGGCAGTCCGCATGTGGCGCCGATCTGGTTCCTGCTGGACGGGGACGAGGTGGTGTTCAACACCGGCGAGGACACCGTGAAGGGACGCAACCTGCTCCGGGACGGCCGGGTGGCCCTGTGCGTGGACGACGACCGGCCGCCCTTCGACTACGTGGTGCTGCAGGGCCGCGCGCGCATCGTGGAGGACTCCGGTGAGCTGAGGCACTGGGCCGCGCGGATCGGGGGCCGGTACATGGGCGAGGACCGCGCCGAGGAGTTCGGGGCCCGCAACGGCGTGCCGGGGGAGCTTCTGGTCCGCGTCACGATCGACAAGGTCGTGGCGCAGAAGGCCGTGGCGGGCTGAGGCCGTTCCCGGACGCGGTGGTGCGCCGGCAGCCGGGGCGAGGGCACTGCGGAGGGGGATGGTGCGCCGGCACGGGAGCGGAGCCGCCACAAGGTCGGTGAGCCGGTCATCGCACGGAGTCGAGCAGCCGGACGGTGTGCATCCGCCCGGCGTACTCGACACGTCCGAGGCCGGTCGACGCGCCCACGGCGAGTCCGTCGTTCGACAGCACGACGGCGTGCCGCACTTCGCTCACGCGCAGGACCAGGTCGTCCAGCAGCCAGTCGAGTTCGCCGGTCCGCCGGTCGGGGGTCGTGCGGGGGTCCCGGATCATGCGGGGTCTCCTTCACTGGTGTCGCGGGTGGCCGTCGCGCCGGACGGGCCTTCCCGGTCGGGTCGTCTGCCGCCCCCGCGCGTCCAGCCGTCGCGGTACGCCGCCATGCGGTCGCGTACGCGCTCGGGGGTGTGCTCGTCGTGGTCGTGCGGTGGGACGGGCTGGGTGGGTTCTTCCGGTCACCCGTTGCGCAGTTGGGGGACGAGGCTGGCCTGGCGTACACGGCGGGGGAGGTCGTCGGGCCCCACGGCTCGATGCTGTCGAGGAGGCTCAGCCAGCGGTGGACGAGGACCTGGCTGCGGCGGGCGAGGTTGACGAGGGCCCCGGAGATTCCGCCGGCGAGCCCGGCGCGCTCGACGGCGGCCCGCAGCGCGGCGCGAGCGCCCGGTGGCGCCGAGGGCACGCACGGTGCAGCGCAGACCGAGGGCGGCGCCGGTGCGGGCCATCGCGTACGACAGCGCGGGTGTCAGCCGGCCCAGGGTGGCGTGGTCCAGGTGTCCCATGGCTCCGGGACGCTAGTGCTGCGGGGGGGGGCGCACAACGGGGGCGCGTTCGAAGGCTGCCGGGATATGACACACAGAGGTGCTGGAACGATCACGTCACGCTCGAGCGTGTGCGCTGCGACTTCCTCGGTGCAGGTTGGGGGATCATGCGGGGCATGAGCGACGACCACACCCACGTCCAGGAGTTCTTCACGGCCCGTGCCGCCGACTGGGACAGCCGGTTCCCCGACGACGGCCCCGCCTACGCGGCCGCCGTCGCCGCACTGGGGCTGCGCGAAGGGGGCCGGGTGCTCGACGCCGGCTGCGGCACCGGACGCGCCCTGCCGCCGCTGCGGGCGGCCGTGGGCCCGTCGGGAGTGGTCGTCGGCGCCGATCTGACCCCGGCCATGCTCGATGCCGCCGCACGGGCCGGGAGGGACCGGGACGGACGACTGCTGTTGGCCGACGTGACCGCGCTGCCGCTGCGCTCGTGCTCCCTCGACGCCGTGTTCGCGGCGGGACTGATCGCCCATCTGCCCGATCCGGCGGGCGGTCTGAGGGAACTGGCACGGGTCGTGCGTCCCGGCGGTGTGCTGGCGCTGTTCCACCCGATCGGCAGGGCGGCGCTCGCGGCACGGCAGGGACGGCGGATCACCCCGGACGACCTGCGTGCCGAGCCCAACCTCAGGCCGCTGCTGGCCGGTTCCGGGTGGCGCATGACGTCGTACACCGACGAGGACGCCCGGTTCCTCGCCCTGGCCGTCCGCGAGGGCTGACCGCTCAGACCCGCCCCGCGTCAGACCCGCCCCGCGACGGCCGCCGCGAACGCGTCCGGGTTGTCGAACATGACGTTGTGCCCCGCGCCCGGCACGGTCACCACACGCACGCCCGTGGCCTCCAGCGCCTGACGGTCTGCCAGTTCACCGCTGAACTCGCCCTGCAGGTACACGCGGTCGATGTCCAGCCCTTCGAGCAGGGTGCGCATCACGGGCTCCGAGCCGCGCCGCAGGCCGACGGCGGAGCGGTGCAGGGCGCGCGGGTCGGCCAGCCTCATCGTCGCGGCCCACTGGGGGCCGACGTTTTCGAGCACACGCGCGTGGGCGCCGCCCACGAAGTCGTCCTCCTCGTGGGCGGCGATGACGCTGCTGCCGGCGGTCGGCGGCGGGAAGGCGTCGAGGTTGGCCTCGACGAGGACGAGGCGGGAGACCAGTCCGGGCCGCCGGTGGGCCAGGACGAGGGCGACCGAGCCGCCCATGCTGTGCGCGACCAGTTCGGCGCCGGTCACGCCCGCCGCGTCCAGCGCCGCGGCGAGTGCCCCCGCGTGGTCCTCGAGGGTGTAACCGAAGTCCTGGGGCCGGTCACTGATGCCGTGGCCGGGCAGGTCGACGAAGAGGCTGCGCCGGCCCGCGAGTTCGGGGCGGGAGGCGATGTGCGCGTGGTACACGGACGACATCGCCCCGAGTCCGTGCACGTACACCCGGGCCGGTTCCGCCCCCGGTGTCTCCGTCCAGCGGATGCGGCTCCCTCCGGCGTCGAACCCGGTCTCCCTCATCCCGTCTTCCCTTCGTCAAGCGGACCGCGGTGTTCCCGCACCGGGAGAGAATACATCGTGACCGATGTATTCATGATCAGCAGTATTCCTGATCAGGGGTAACCATGGTCAGGTGTACTAGTGATCCGAGGTAAGGGGTGACAGATGTACAGCGGACCTGCGCGAGAATGCGGGCATGCTCGAGCTCGCCATCCTCGGTTTCCTGTACGACTCCCCGCTGCACGGCTACGCACTGCGCAAGCGCATCAGCGCGCTGACCGGACACGTGCACCCCGTCGCCGAGAGCACGCTCTATCCCGCGATCAAGCGTCTGGAGAAGGCGGGCCTGCTCGCCCGCACCACGCAGCCCGGCTCGGTCGCCGCCCCGCGTCACGTCCTGACGCTCACCGAGGAGGGCGGGCGTGAACTGCGCCGTCGGCTGGCGGAGCCCGCGCGGCGCGACATCACCGACGAGAACCGCTGGTTCACGGTGCTCGCCTTCCTCCGGCACTTGGACGACGCCGCCGCCCAGGCGGCCGTACTGCGCCGCCGGCTGGCCTTCCTGGAGGAGCCCGCGAGCTTCTTCTACGACGGCGACCGGCCGCTGCGCGCGGAGGAACTGGACGATCCCTTCCGGCGCGGCGTGCTGACCATCGCGCGGGCGACCTCGCGCGCCGAACTCAGCTGGCTGCGGGAGACGATCGGTTCACTCGACGGCTGACGTGTCGGTGCGGCGCACGGGGCAGCCGGCCACGCCGGGGACCGGACGGGTGCCCAGGTCCGCCAGCCGGTAGCCGTTCGGGTAGCCCTTGACCTCCCGGTTCTGCCGGGCGTGGTGCGGGGCGCGCCGCGGCGGCATGAGGCGGACCGCGCGTCCCCGCAGCCGTACCGCGCGGCGCACGATCGCACGGGTGGCGGGCGCCGGCGGGGTGTAGCGGAAGGCCCGCAGGAGGGGCTCGTCGAGCAGGGCGAGGGTGCCGGTCCGCAGGAGGGGCGCGAGGGGACGCGGGTACCAGGAGGTCATGAGAGCGAGCGTGGCGTCGGAGACCCGGCGTGCGCCCTCGTCCCACGCGAAGTGGGCCTCTTCGTAGGCGTCGAGGAAGGCCTCGAACTCCTCGTAGGACTCCGGGATGTCCTTGATGCCCATGTGCCGCCCCAGGGTGCGGTAGTGGACGGCACAGGCGACGGTCTCGTGACCGGACATCCTGCGCCAGCCGTAGGCGTCGATCCAGCGTTTGGGCATCACGACGAAGGTGCACAGGACGTACCGCATGTCGTCGTCGCTGATGTCGTAGCTGCGGTGCATCCGGTTGATGCGGCGGATCGCCGTGCGCCCCTCCTCGCTGCCGAAGCCGTGCTCGACGACGGCGTCGAGGAGCAGCACGGTGTCGTCGTACCGCTTCTGGGGCCGGTCCGTGAGTTCCGCCGTCTCGGCCAGCAGCCGGCCGATGCTCGGCACGGCGTAGGTGCGGTAGAGGGCGAGTTCGAGCGCGCGGCTGAAGTCCCAGGGGAACTCGTAGGCGGAGGAGAGACGGTAGATCTCCGAAGCCTCCCGGTACGGGTCCATCCGCCGGATCTCCTCGAGCCGTTCGAAGCGCTTCACCGTGGCCGTCCCCTTCTGCTGCCGGAGCTTCAACTCTACGTTGAGCGAAAGGAGAGGCACGGTCAGCCATGACATCGGCAGGGAAGGGCGGGCAGCATGCTCGGCAGGACCCGAAAGGTCTGGGACGGATGGTTCGGCACCCGGCGCACGGAGGGGAAGGCGGAGGGGGACACGCGCTCGCACAATCTGTTCGAGGCCGCCGCCGCGTACGTCTCGGCGTGTGCGGACGACGACCAGGAGGGCATCGACGAGGCGGCGGGGTGGGTGTCGCCGGAGGCCCTGTCCTTCGGGGTGAACGAGCTGGCGTGCCGGGCGGTCGTCGCGCTCGCCCGGGAACGCGGTGAGTCGCCGCGGGACGTGGCCCGGGCGCTGCTCGGGCTTCCGGCGGTGTGACGCACGCCGCTCCGGAGCCTGGTCGATTCGCCCCCGTCCACCCGGAAAACTGCAGCTCGGCCGGGTGCGGAGCTCGTGACAAGCTCCTCCTGGTCGCACTAGGGTGCGCGCCGTTGGACGAACCGATGGGGAGGCTGGGATGGCAGGGACGGACGAGGACACCGTCGCCGCCGCGGACGATGCGCTCTACGTGCTCACCGCGGTGCTGCTGACACCGGCGAAGTTCCCGAGTGTGCTGGGCGACGACTACCCGGAGGCGTGCGCCGCCCTGGGGCTCCCGCCGCTGGCCGACGGCTACGGCCTGGTGCTCGGCCAGGACGGGGACGGTGCCCGGTGGACCGTCGTCATCGACGACGTCTCGCTGGTCGCCGTCGCCGTGGCTTCCTGGGACTGCGGAATGGAGTACGACCTGTCGCCGGACGAGCGTACGGTCGTCACCGCCCTGCCCGGCTGGCCCCTGGCGGTCGCCGTGGCGGCCCCGGACGTGCCCGCGCCGCACGACCCCGACCCCGAATCGGCTGGCCTGCCCCCGCTGACGCCGCCGGACACCGCGGTGTGGGGGCCCGCCCAGCGGCGCCTGGGCGCCGACGAGATCGCGTTCCAGTGGGCGCGGTGGCGGGAGCAGGTCGACGACGCCGACTTCCCGGCGCCGGCCGGGGGCTCTGGTCCGGGAGACGGTGCGGAGCAGGAGGGCGGGGCGGACGCGGAGGACTCGGAGGCCGTTCCAGGAGCCAGGGGCGCCGCGACCGGTGTTCCGGGACACGCCGGTGTGCGGCGGGTGCTCGCGGAGGCCCGCTCCTACGTCGACACGCCGCCGCCGCTCGGCCGGGTCCGGTCGTCGTTCGCACCGGGCGACGCTCGGACCCTGCGCGCCGACGGTCCCGGCTGGTCCCTCGTCGCCAGGACCGACGACATCGCCTTCGTCCTGCTCGACGAGGAACCCGGTGAGGTGCTGCCGGTGGGCCGGGGCCCGGAGCTGCCGGGCCTGTTGGACGCTCTCGACAAGATGGCCGTCCGGCCCAGCTGACCGGGGGGCATCCGCCCCGGCCCCCCCTCCCGCCGCCGGAATACCTGATCGGGCTTCGCATCTCCCTGTTCTCGATCTCCATGCGCAGCTCCTCCTCCATGTGGTGCCGACCCATGGAGGAGGGCGGAGAGCGGCCGCACGATGGGGCGGCCATCGGCTCCACTCCCGCGCAGCGCCCAGGAGGTCTTCCCATGCGTCTGTCCCGTGCCGTCCCGTTGCTCGCCGGCGCGATGACGGCGGCGGCGCTCACCGGGCCCTCCCCCGCCGACGCGACGGAGGGCGGTGAGCACTGCGGCCGCCAGGAACGCGTGCGGGTGCCGGGCGCCGCCCTGCAGCGAAGCGCCTGTCTGGCCGACCTGACGACCACCGGCCTGGCGGACACCGTGTACACGGACCTGGCCGACCAGGCCGGCCTGACGGCCGCGGGCACCCGCACGCCCTCCGGCGTCCCGGGGATCCAGGTCGACGGCTACTTCCCGGACTCCTCCCGCTTCAACACCACGCACGGCTGGCGGCACGACGCCCAGTTCGTGATCCGGCTGCCGGACCACTGGAACGGCGGCCTCGTCGTGACGGGCGCGCCGGGCACGCGCAAGCAGTACGCGACGGACAAGGCGATCTCCGACCGGGCCCTGGCACAGGGCTACGCCTACGCCGCGACCGACAAGGGCAACAGCGGGGCGGACTTCTACCGGGACGGCGTGCGGCCGGGGGACGCGGTCGCCGAGTGGAACACGCGGACCACCCAGCTCGCCCGGGCCGCCCGGCGGGTGGTGGCGCAGCGCTACGGGCACGCGCCGCGCCGCACGTACATGGCCGGCATCTCCAACGGCGGCTACCTCACCCGCTGGCAGCTGGAGAACCACCCGGAACTGTACGACGGCGGCGTGGACTGGGAGGGCGCGCTGTGGACGGCGGACGGCCCCAGCCTGCTCACGTCCCTGCCCACGGCGGTGGCCCGCTCCCTCGGTGCGGCTCGGGACGAGGACATGTACGCGGCGGGGTTCGCCCGCGGCTCCGAGTTCCTGTGGCCGTATCACGCGAAGGCCTACTGGGGCCTGACCCAGAAGGTCTACCGCGCCGAGTTCGACCCGGCCTACGATCCCGCCTGCCCCGGTCCGTCGGCCGGGTCCTCGTCGGCGGAGATCCTGGCGCCGTGCCCCGCCGACGCGGCGTACGACTACGCGGCACGTCCCGCCTCCGTCCACCGTGCCGTGGCGCGGGTGGCCCTGACGGGGCGCATCGGGAAGCCGCTGATCACCCTGCACGGCGACCTCGACGCCCTGCTGCCCGAGGCCGCCGACTCCGACGTGTACGCGCGCATGATCGACACGAGCGGGCGGGGCCGGCTGCACCGTCACTACACGATCCAGGGCGGCACCCACGTCGACGGACTCTACGACGCCCATCCCGCGAGGCTGCACCCGATCCTGCCCTGCTTCCGGTCGGCGTTCGACGCCCTGACCGGATGGGTGGAGCGGGGCACCCCGCCGCCCGCCGACCACACGGTAGGCAGGCCGGGGGACGGCGACGTGGTCGGCTCCTGCGACCTGACGGAGAACGCCTCGGCACGGCGTTAGCGCGTCAGCGACCGAGCTCCTTGCGCGTGACGCGGCGCAACCGGCGTCGTTGCGAGGGGTCCAGCGTGAGGTACGCGGCGGCCGGGACTCCGAGGACTATCAGCAAGGCGGCCCACCAGGGCAGCCAGATGAGCAGGACGAGTCCGGCCGCCACACCCCCCGCGGCGATCTTGGCGTTCTTCGACATGGTGCGCCTCCTTCGCGGCCACTGCCGCTCTCTGTCCTGGAAACGGGCCCGTGCTTCCCGCAGTTCCGTACCCCGTCCCTGAGAGACCCCCGAGACCGGACCCCGACACGACCCTGAGAAGCCGTCGGTACCGGCGCCCGCGACACCTCCATCGGACAGTGACCCACGCCACAGCGGAGCGGCCCCCGAGGCGTTGCCGGTCATGTACACTCGGCGACCGCGACCCGAACTAGTCAAATTTGAGGAATAAACCATCGCTGCGCAGACGACTCTTCCGACAACCACTTCTCCCGCGTCGGAACTCGCCCGGTGCTGCGCCGTGTTCGTGCCCGGTGATCCTGCCCGGACCGGCACGGTCGCCTTCTGGCGTCCTGACGGCGCGGACCCCACGCCCGTCCCGTCGGCGTCCGTCGCGGACCTGACGGTCGTGGTGCCGGAGGGCGACGGCGTGGAGCCGGTCCGCGTGCCCGCCGTCCTCCTGCCGGTACGGGAGGCGCTGCCGGTCCTCACACGCGCGCGTGCCTGCGCGTCGGGTCATCGGGCGGCCGTGTTCTGGGGTGCCGTCGCCGTGGAGGCCCTGCACCTGACGGCGCGGGGGCTGCTGCTGCCCGGTCTGTCCGGGACCGACCACGACGCCTGGCGCGCGGGGCCGCTGGACGCGCGGGAGACCGAACGGATCCGTCACCTCGCCGCCGCCATGCCCCCCGAGGCGCACGCGGTCCCGGTGGACGACGCCGAGCCGCCGCGGCTGCCCGACCCGGAACGGCTGGTGCGCGCCTTCCTGGACGCCGTCGCCGACACGCTGCCCCGCTCCCCCGCAGCCACGCTGGTGACGGACGGCCCCGCCTTCGCGGCGGCGGAGCCGAGGAGGCTGCCCGAGCTGCGCGCCTGGGCCGCCGACGTCGCCGCGGGCCACGACACGGGCGTACGGCTGTCGCTGCGCGTCGAGGTACGGGACCTGCCGGCCGCCTCCGGGGACGCGTCACCGACCTTCCGGGCCGTGCCGCAGGTGCACAGCGTGAGCGATCCCGCGCGCGTCGCGGACACCGCCGACGTGTGGTCCGGCGCCGTGGACGACGCGTTCGGCACGCGCGCGCGGATGGACACCCTGCTCGCCCTGCGCCGTGCGGCACGGGCCTGGCCGCCACTGGCCCCGCTGCTGTCGGCCACCGTGCCGGAAGCCGTCGAACTCGCCGACGAGGAGGTCACCGAGCTCCTCGGAGCGGGCACCCGCGCACTCGCCGGCGCAGGCGTCGACGTGCACTGGCCGCGGGAGCTGTCCCGTGACCTGACCACCCGCGTGGAGGTCGGACCGTCCGACGACGAACCGGGGCCGGGCACCGCCTTCGGGGACGGCGGGCCGTCGTTCCTGTCCGCCGACGCGCTGCTCGCCTTCGACTGGTGCCTCGCCCTGGGCGACGAGCGGCTGACGCGCGACGAGCTGGACCGGCTCGCCGAGGCCGACCGGCCCGTGGTGCGGCTGCGCGACCGGTGGGTCCTCGTCGACCCCGAGGAGGTGCGCCGGGCCCGCGCGCGCCAGGACCGCAAGGTCACCCCCGTCGACGCGCTCGCCGCGGCCCTGACGGGCTCGACCGAGGTCGACGGCCGCCGCGTCGAGGTGCGGCCCACCGGATGGCTGGCGGCGCTGCGGGAGCGGATCGCCGATCCCGAGGGGCAGGACGCCGTCGCCCAGCCGGCCGCCCTCGCCGCCACGCTGCGCGACTACCAGCGCCGGGGCCTGAACTGGCTGGTCCGCATGACGTCGCTGGGCCTGGGCTGCTGTCTCGCCGACGACATGGGGCTCGGCAAGACGGTCACGCTGATCGCCCTGCACCTGCACCGGCAGACCGACCCGTCGGCCGCCGGCCCCACCCTGGTCGTCTGTCCGACGTCCCTGATGGGCAACTGGCAGCGCGAGATCGAGCGGTTCGCGCCCGGCACGCCCGTGCGGCGCTTCCACGGCTCCCGGCGCGACCTGGCGGACCTGGCCGACGGCGAGTTCGTGCTCACCACCTACGGCACCATGCGCCTGGACGCGGAACGGTTGTCCGCCGTGGAGTGGGGCATGGTCGTGGCGGACGAGGCCCAGCACGTGAAGAACCCCTACTCGGAGACCGCGCGGCGACTGCGTTCCATCGGCGCGCGGGCGCGCGTGGCACTCACCGGCACCCCGGTGGAGAACAACCTCTCGGAACTGTGGGCCGTCCTGGACTGGGCCACTCCGGGGCTGCTGGGCCGGCTCGGCACCTTCCGCAGGCGTTACGCGCAGGCCGTCGAGAGCGGTCAGGACCCGGCCGCGGCGGAGCGGCTGGCCCGGCTCGTACGGCCGTTCCTGCTCCGGCGCCGCAAGTCGGACCCCGGGATCGCGCCCGAACTGCCGCCGAAGACCGAGACCGACCATCCCGTGTCGCTGACGGTGGAGCAGACGGGCCTGTACGAGGCGGTGGTGCGCGAGGCGCTCGCGGAGATCTCCGGGGCCGACAGCATGGCGCGGCGGGGCCTGATCGTGAAACTGCTGACGAGTCTGAAGCAGATCTGCAACCACCCGGCGCAGTACCTCAAGGAGGACCGTTCCGGCGCCCCGGGGATCGCCGGCCGCTCCGGGAAGCTCGAGCTGCTGGACGAGCTCCTCGACACGATCCTCGCCGAGGACGCGAGTGTGCTCGTGTTCACCCAGTACGTGCAGATGGCACGGCTCCTCGAGCGGCATCTGGCCGCCCGCGGAGTGCCCTCGCTGTTCCTGCACGGCGGCACGTCCGTCGCCGAACGGGAGTCGCTGGTACGGCGGTTCCAGGACGGCGAGGTCCCCGTGTTCCTGCTGTCCTTGAAGGCGGCGGGCACCGGACTGAACCTCACGCGCGCGGAGCACGTCGTGCACTACGACCGCTGGTGGAATCCCGCCGTCGAGGCCCAGGCCACCGACCGTGCCCACCGCATCGGCCAGACCCGGCCGGTGCAGGTGCACCGGCTGATCGCCGAGGGGACCGTCGAGGACCGCATCGCCGCCCTGCTGAGCCGCAAGAGCGCACTGGCCGACTCCGTGCTGGGATCGGGCGAGGCGGCGCTCACGGAACTGACGGACGCGGAACTGGCCGATCTGGTCGACCTGCGCGGAGGTGCGCGATGACTCGGTACGACGGCGACGGCGCATTCGCCGACGGTGACGGCGGCGACGGCGACGAGGCGCGGACGTTCGCCCCGTTGCCTCCCGCGCACGGCAGGGGCTTCGCGCAGACCTGGTGGGGGCGGGCCTGGCTGAAGGCCCTGGAGGACGCGGCCCTGGACGGGGCGCAGGTGAAGGCCGGGCGGCGCCTCGCGCGCGCAGGAGCGGTCGGGGCGGTCTCGGTGCGGCCGGGCCGCATCACGGCGGTGGTCCAGGACCGGGACCGTACGCCACACCGCGCCGACGTCCTGCTGGAGCGGCTCTCCGAAGAGCAGTGGGATCGCTTCGTCGACATGACGGTCGAACGTTCCGGTCATGTGGCGGCCCTGCTGGACGGGGAGATGCCCCCGCATCTCGTCGAGGACGCCGCGTCGGCGGGCATCGAGCTGCTGCCCGGCCTGGGCGACCTGGAACCGGAGTGCGACTGCGGTGCCTGGGACCACTGCGGGCACACCGCGGCGCTCTGCTACCAGGTGGCGCGGCTGCTGGACCAGGACCCATTCGTGCTGCTGCTGATGCGCGGGCGCGGCGAAGGCGCCGTGCTGTCCGCCCTGCAGACGCGCGACGGCGCATCCGGCGAAGCGGCGGCCTTCGGGCCGGAAGGGGTGGACGCCGCCGAGGCGTACGCGGCGGGGCACGTGCTGCCGCCGCTGCCCCCGCCGCCCCTCCTTCCCGACGGGCCGGGTGAACCGCCCGCCCTGGACACCGAGACGGCGCCCCCGCCCGGTGTCGACCCGGCGGCGCTGGCCTTCCTGGCCTCCCGTACCGCGGCGGAGGCGCACCGCCTGCTCGCCGACGCCCTGCGCGCCGGGCACGAAGGGCAGGCGGTCGGCGCGGAACCGACGGCCGCGCAGGACGCCGTCCGCCTCGCCGCGGGCGATCCCGAACCGGCCGTGCGGGACCGTCTCGGCGACGGATCGGGGCGCGACCACGAGGCGCTGGCCCTCGCCGTACGCGCGTGGGGGCTGGGGGGCGCGGCCGCGCTGTCGGTGCTCGAGGAGGAGTGGACGGTGCGGGGCGACACGCTGGCACGCGCGCGTGCGGCGCTGGACTCGGCCTGGGACGGGGACGAGAGGCCGTCCCTGCGGGCGCGCGCCAACCGCTGGACGGTCGTCGGTTCGCCGCACCAGCTCCGTCTGGACCGCGACGGCCGCTGGTGGCCGTTCCGGGAGGAAGGGGGCCGTTGGGTGCCGGTGGGCGGCCCGGCCCAGGACCCGGCGACGGCCCTGGCCTCGGCGACGCTCGCTACCGGGGACGAGCCGTGACGCCGTGACCGCCCCGGCCGGTACGGACGTCGGCAGGTACGCCGGCGTCGTACGGTCGCCGCCGCCACGACGGCGAGCGACTCCCCCTCACCGGAACCCGGGGCGGCCACCGCTCCACGCTCCGGTGCCCTGCCCGTCGTCCTCGCGGGCGCCCGGGAAGCGACGGCAGAGCCGTGACGCCGACCGCTTCGGCGCTCGCCCCGTGAAGCGGGGCGAGCGCCGAAGCGGTCTTCCGGGAGTGCTCAGCGGGCGCCGAGGAGGTGGTCCATGGCGAGCTGGTCGAGCTGCTCGAAGGCCATGCCGCGGGCGGCGGCGGCGTCGACGTCGAAGGTGTCGAAGGCCGTGGCGTCCTCGAGGAGGCCCTTGAGCCCGTCGGGGGCGGTGGGCTGGGCGAGCTCGTCCAGGCGGGCCGCGGCGAGGGCCTCCTGCACGGCCGGGTCGGCGCGGAAGGCGGCGGCCCGGTCCTTGAGGATGAGGTAGTTGCGCATGCAGCCGGCGGCCGACGCCCACACCCCGTCGAAGTCCTCGGTGCGCGGCGGCTTGAAGTCGAAGTGCCGCGGCCCCGCGTACCCGGCCCGCTCCAGCAGGTCGACGAGCCAGAACGCGGCGCGCAGGTCACCGGCGCCGAAACGGAGGTCCTGGTCGTACTTGATGCCGGACTGGCCGTTGAGGTCGATGTGGAACAGCTTGCCCGCCCACAGGGCCTGCGCGATGCCGTGCGGGAAGTTCAGGCCGGCCATCTGCTCGTGCCCGACCTCGGGGTTGACGCCGTACAGCTCGGGGCGCTCCAGCCGCTCGATGAAGGCCAGGGCGTGTCCCACCGTGGGCAGCAGGATGTCGCCGCGCGGCTCGTTCGGCTTCGGCTCGATCGCGAACTTGATGTCGTAGCCCTGCTCGGTGACGTACTCGCCCAGCAGGTCGAAGGCCTCCTTCATCCGGTCGAGCGCGTCCCGCACGTCCTTGGCGGCCCCGGACTCCGCGCCCTCGCGGCCGCCCCAGGCGACGTACACCTGCGCGCCGAGTTCCACCGCGAGGTCGATGTTGCGGATCGTCTTGCGCAGCGCGTACCGGCGCACGTCACGGTCGTTCGCGGTGAAGGCGCCGTCCTTGAACACCGGATGGGTGAACAGGTTCGTCGTCGCCATCGGCACCTTCATACCGGTCGCGTCCAGCGCCTGCCGGAACCGCTTGACCGTGGCCTGCCGCTCCGTGTCGCTCGAGCCGAACGGGATGAGGTCGTCGTCGTGGAACGTGACGCCGTACGCGCCCAGCTCGGCCAGTCGCTGCACCGACTCGACGGGGTCCAGTGCCGGACGGGTGGCCTCCCCGAACGGGTCCCGGCCCTGCCAGCCGACCGTCCACAGACCGAACGTGAACTTGTCCTCGGGAGTGGGCTGGTAGTTCATTTCACGGCTCCTTGCTCGCTGGCGACTATTTCGTCATGGCGATTTACAAATTAGTATGCACACGCGATCCCGGGAAGGGAACACGGTGTCCCCGATCGATCGTGTCGGGCCCCCAGCGGCCCGGCTCCTCCGCAGAACCCCAGCTCAGACCTGTCTGAGCCACAGAGCCGCACAGCCCCGGAAGAGGGAGTAGCCCGATGTCAGCAGCCGAGGGTCCGCTCGTCGTCGGCGTGGACACGTCCACCCAGTCCACCAAGGCGCTGGTCGTCGACACGGCCACCGGCCGGGTCGTCGCAAGCGGCCAGGCACCCCACACGGTGTCCTCCGGCGCCGGCCGCGAGAGCGACCCGCGGCAGTGGTGGGACGCCTTGTGCACGGCCCTGGACCAGTGCGGCGACGCGGCCCGCGAGGCCGCCGCCGTGTCGATCGGCGGGCAGCAGCACGGCCTCGTCACACTGGACGCCGCGGGTGACCCGGTGCGCCCGGCCCTGCTCTGGAACGACGTGCGCTCGGCACCGCAGGCCCGCCGCCTGATCGAGGAACTGGGCGGGGCCAAGGCCTGGGCGGAGCGTACGGGCAGCGTGCCCAGCGCCTCCTTCACCGTCACCAAGTGGGCCTGGCTCGCAGAAAACGAGCCGGAGGCGGTCCGCGCCGTCAAGGCCGTACGCCTCCCCCACGACTACCTCACCGAGCGGCTCACCGGTGAGGGGACCACCGACCGCGGTGACGCGTCCGGCACCGGCTGGTGGGCGTCCGGGACGGAGTCGTACGACGAGGAGACCCTCGCGCGCGTGGGGCTCGATCCGGCGCTGCTGCCCCGGATCGTCCGGCCCGGCGAGCCGGCCGGCACCGTGCGCGGCAGCCACGGCCTGCCGCTCGCCGAGGGCACCCTGGTCGCCGGCGGCACCGGCGACAACGCCGCCGCCGCGCTGGGCCTCGGGGTGCGCCCCGGTGTGCCGGTGATGAGCCTCGGCACCTCCGGCACGGTGTACGCCGTCTCACAGCGGCGGCCCTCCGATCCGACCGGCACCGTGGCGGGCTTCGCCGACGCGCGCGGCGACTGGCTGCCGCTGGCCTGCACGCTGAACTGCACGCTCGCCGTCGACCGCGTGGCAGCCCTGCTCGGCCTGGACCGGGAGGCCGTCGAACCCGGCACGGACGTCACCCTCCTGCCCTACCTGGACGGCGAACGCACCCCGAACCTGCCGCATTCCTCCGGCCTGCTGTACGGGCTGCGCCACGACACGACCGCCGGCCAGCTGCTCCAGGCCGCGTACGACGGCGCCGTCCACTCGCTGCTCGGCGCGCTCGACCTGGTCCTCGACGCGGACGCGGACCCCTCCGCACCGCTGCTGCTGATCGGCGGCGGCGCGCGGGGGACGGCGTGGCAGCAGACCGTGCGCCGCCTCTCGGGGCGTCCCGTCCAGATACCCGAGGCCAGGGAACTGGTGGCGCTCGGCGCCGCGGCGCAGGCGGCCGGCCTGCTCACCGGGGAGGATCCGGCGGCGGTCGCCCGGCGCTGGGACACGGCCGCCGGACCGGTGCTCGATGCCGTGGAGCGGGACGAGGCGACACTGGCCAGGATCGCCAAGGTAGTCTCCGACTCGGCGCCGCTCCTGGAGCGGGACGGGGGCACCCGCTGACGACGTGC
Organism: Streptomyces sp. JHA26; assembly: GCF_002005565.1. Lineage (GTDB taxonomy): Bacteria > Actinomycetota > Actinomycetes > Streptomycetales > Streptomycetaceae > Streptomyces. The sequence continues at coordinate 39,117 of NZ_BDJC01000034.1, forward strand.
TCGCGCGGGCGCTCCGCCGGGCACCGGCCGGGGCGCCCACCGCTCGTCCGCGGACGAGCGCGCGGCCGGGGGCGGTCCGCACCGTCCGAACGACCGACGAGCACCGCATACGTACCGACCGAGGATTGACGGAGGCATGACCGCACCCCCGCACGAAGCGCGTCCGGCCCGGCCCGGGCGTGCGCTGCCGGACACCCAGCAGGGCATGCGCCGTCGCAACCTCTCCCGGGTGATGCACACCGTCAGCGCCGAGGGACCGCTGTCCCGGGCGGCCGTCGCCTCCCGGATCGGGCTGACGCGCGCGGCCGTGTCGTCCCTCGTGGACGAGCTCATCCGCTCGGGCCTGCTGGAGGAGCTGGGGCCCGAACGTCCCGGACGGGTGGGCCGGCCCGGTTCGGCGCTCGCCGTCAGCGCGAAGGGCCCGGCCGGGATCGGCGCGGAGGTCGGCGTCGACCACCTCGCGGTCTGCGCGGTCGACCTGCGCGGCCGGATACGGGCGCGGGCCGTGCGGTACGGCAGCAATCGCGGCCGCTCGCTGGAGCCGGTGACCGAGCAGCTCACCGGCCTGGTGCGGACGGTCGTCGCGGAGGCGGAGGTGGAGGGCCTGTGGCCGGCCGGGCTGGCCGTGGCCGTGCCGGGTCTGGTGGCACGGGACGGACGGACCGTCGTACGCGCCCCGAACCTCGACTGGCACGACGCCGACCTCGGCGCACTGCTGCCCTCCGACGTCCCGTTGGCCGTGGACAACGAGGCCAACTTCGGCGCGCTCGCCGAGCTCTGGCTCGGCGACGGCACCCCCCGGGACTTCCTGCACGTCTCCGCCGAGATCGGCATCGGTGCGGCCGTCGTCGTCGACGGCCGCCTGCTGCGCGGGACCCGGGGCTTCGCGGGCGAGCTGGGACACGTGCCGGTGCATCCGGACGGGCCGGAATGCCCCTGCGGGGGGCGTGGCTGCCTGGAGCAGTACGCCGGTGAGAAGGCGGTGCTGCGCGCGGCCGGTGCGGAACCGGTCGAGGACCGGGTCGGACTGCTCGCGGGGCGCGCCGCCGAGGGCGACGAGGCCGTACGGCGCGCCCTGCGCGAGGCGGGGACCGCACTCGGCATCGCGCTGACCGGGGCGGTCAACCTGCTGGATCCCGAGAGCGTGGTGCTGGGCGGGGCGCTGGCCGGACTCGCGCCCTGGTTGCTGCCGTCCCTGCGGGACGAGCTGGCCCGGCGCACGGCCGGCCCCGCCTGTCCCGTGTCCGTGTCGGAGCTCGGCCCGCAGGGACCGCTGCTCGGCGCGGCGCACTCGGTGATCCGGGGCGTCCTGGACGATCCGGCGTCCGCGGTGGCCGAGCGGGTCTGAGACCGGGCGGGCTGCCGCGGCAGGTGGCGGGGATCGGCAGAAGCCGGAAAGCAGCAGAAGCCGCAGAGCGGCAGGAGCCGGGGAGCAGCACCCGGAGTCCCACGGCGCTCACTCGATCGAGTGAGCGCCGTATCCACAACATCGCGGTCGTCCACCGAACCGCGACGCGTACTTATGCCCAACCCGGGTCGCTCGTACGGTGGTTCACGCGAAGCCCTTCGTGACCGCGGCACAAGGGCACCGCGCCCCCCTGTCCGCTCCTCGGCGTTCGGCCCCGCTCCTCGCAACCAAGCCGTCGCCCCACCGTTGGCCACCGTGCGCGACACGGCACCGCTCCGTGGAACCGCGCACCCCACCCGCGCACCACCCCCCCCACCCACGAAAGGCGGTCCTCCGTGGAAACGGAAAGGGCAACACCTTCTCCGACCAGGCGGCGACTCCTGCAGGGCGCCGCGCTCGCCACCGTCTCCTCCCCACTGCTGTCCGGCACACGAGCCGCCGCGCGGCCCCGTGCCGCCGCCGACTACCCGCCCGTCGAGTGGCAGCCGGCGAACACGTCCAACTACAGCCGGTCGGACCGCCCCCGCACCTACCCCCTCGACCACGTGGTCGTCCACGTCACGCAGGAGACGTACGCCGACACGCTCTCCATCTTCCGCGATCCGGGCAGGCAGGTGTCCGCCCACTACGTCGTCCGCTCCGCCGACGGACACGTCGCGCAGTGCGTCCTCGAGTCCGACATCGCCTGGCACGCCGGCAACTGGGACTACAACACCCGCAGCATCGGCATCGAGCACGAGGGCTGGGTGGACCGGTCGGAGTACTTCACCGACGCCCTGTACGAGCAGTCGGCGCGGCTCACCGCGGCGATCTGCGCCAGGTACGGCATCCCCAGGGACCGCGCGCACATCATCGGGCACCACGAGGTACCGGGCAGCGACCACACGGATCCGGGGCCCCTGTGGGACTGGGTTCGGTACATCAGACTGGTCAACTTCGCCTGACGCGCGGCGGACGGCCACGTTCGGGTGATCGGGCCGGTCGAAGTGGTTGTCCGAGCCCACCCGCGGAGTGACGATGTCCCCGTCGTATCGCTCTCCGGGGAGGCCGAGTTGACCGATTCGTGGCTGGCTCTGGAACCCGGGGCCGATCCCGTCGAGCGCGCGCGGACGTTGCGGCGCGCGCACGAGACGTTCACCGAGGCGGGCACGGTGCCGCGGCCCGTGCGCGCCGTGGTGGCGGAGTCGTGGCGGCGGTCCGTCCGGGCGGGTGTCGGCCCGGACGGCACCGCGAGCGTGGAACTCGTGGACGGTGACCTCGGCGCCTACCGCGCCGAGCATCCGCTGGCACGGGTGATGCCGCTGTTCCGTGAACTCCTGGGCGCGTTCGCGGCCGACGGCGAGCATCTGCTGGCGGTGTGCGACGCGCACGGCAGGCTGCTGTGGGTCGAGGGACATCCGGTCACCCGGCGGCGGGCGGGGCGGATGAACTTCGTGCCCGGCGCCCGGTGGGCGGAGTCCGCGGTGGGGACGAACGCGCCGGGCACGGCGGTGGCCCTCGGCCGACCGGTGCAGGTCTTCGCGGCCGAGCACTTCATCCGGCGGGTCCAGCCGTGGACGTGCGCGGCGGCTCCGGTGCACGATCCGCGTACCGGGCGGGTGCTGGGCGCCGTGGACATCACGGGCGGGGACGGGCTGGCGCATCCGCACAGCCTGGGCTTCGTCCAGGCGGTGGCCCGGGCCGCGGAGTCCCAGCTGGCGCTGCTCACGCCGGAGCGGCCCGCTACCGGCACGGCCGAGCTGACCGCGCTGGGCCGCGACGAGGCACTGCTGAGCCACGGCGGCGGCAGGATCCGGCTCAGCCGGCGGCACAGCGAGATCGTGGTGCTGCTGGCACACCACCCGGAGGGCCTGACCGGTGACGAACTGCTGTGCGCGCTGTACGAGGACGAGACGGTGCCCCCGGTGACCCTGCGAGCCGAACTGGCGCGCCTGCGCGGGGTGCTGGGACCGGACGTGCTGGCCTCCCGCCCGTACCGGCTCACGCTGCCCGTCGAGTCCGACGCCGCCGTGGTCGAGCGTCGCCTGCGGGCGGGTGGCGTGACGGCGGCCGCGGCGGCGTACGCCGGTCCCCTCCTGCCCGGTTCCCGGGCCCCGGCGGTGGCACGGCACCGCCGCCGGCTCGCCGACGACCTGCGCGCCGCGTTGATCGCCGGCCGTGATCCCGACCTCCTGGCCGACTGGGCGCACGCACCGTGGGGCGAGGACGACCTGGACGTCTGGCGTGCGCTGGCCTCCGTCCGGCCCACCGCCGCGGTGCTGTCACGACTCGCCGCGCTGGAGTCCGAGCTCGCGGCGCCACGCGCGTGGTGACGGCCCACCGGTGAGCGGCGGGCACCGGCCCGGGGCCGCCGCCCGCGCAACGTCCCCGCAACCTCGCGCTCCCTAGCCTCCCGGAGAGCTGCCCGACGACGGGCAGCGCACGATGAGGGAGGCAGACCAGGATGACCCGTTACGCGGCGCCCGGCACCGAGGGCGCGATCGTCTCCTACGAGTCGCGCTACGACCACTTCATCGGCGGCGAGTACGTACCACCGGTGCGCGGACAGTACTTCGAGAACCCGTCCCCGGTGAACGGGCAGCCGTTCACGGAGATCGCGCGCGGTACGGCGGAGGATGTCGAGCGGGCGCTCGACGCGGCGCACGGTGCCGCTCCGGTCTGGGGCCGCACATCCGTCACCGAGCGTTCCGGCATCCTGTTGAGGATCGCGGACCGCATGGAGGCGAACCTGGAACGCCTGGCGGTCGCCGAGAGCTGGGAGAACGGCAAGCCGGTGCGCGAGACGCTGGCGGCCGACATCCCGCTCGCCATCGACCACTTCCGTTACTTCGCGGGCGTGATCCGCGCCCAGGAGGGCTCGATCGGCGAGGTCGACGACGACACCGTCGCGTACCACTTCCACGAGCCGCTGGGCGTGGTCGCGCAGATCATCCCGTGGAACTTCCCGATCCTGATGGCGACCTGGAAGCTCGCCCCCGCTCTCGCCGCCGGCAACGCGGTGGTCCTGAAGCCCGCCGAACAGACCCCGGCCTCGATCCACTTCTGGCTGAGCCTGGTCGCGGACCTGCTGCCGCCGGGTGTCGTGAACGTCGTCAACGGCTTCGGGGTGGAGGCGGGCAAGCCGCTCGCGTCGAGCCCGCGGGTGGCGAAGGTGGCGTTCACCGGGGAGACCACCACCGGGCGGCTGATCATGCAGTACGCCTCGGAGAACATCAAACCGGTCACGCTGGAACTCGGCGGCAAGTCGCCGAACATCTTCTTCGACGACGTCTGGGCGCGGGACGACGACTTCCGCGACAAGGCGCTCGAGGGCTTCACGATGTTCGCGCTCAACCAGGGCGAGGTGTGCACCTGTCCGTCCCGGGCGCTGGTCCAGCGCGGCCACTACGCGGAGTTCATGGAAGCCGCGGTCGCCCGCACCGAGCTGATCACCCCGGGCCACCCGCTGGACACCGACACGATGATCGGCGCCCAGGCGTCCAACGACCAGTTGGAGAAGATCCTCTCCTACCTGGACATCGGCCGGCAGGAGGGCGCCAAGGTCCTCACCGGGGGCGGACGCCTCGAGCACGAGGGCGAGCTGAAGGGCGGCTACTACGTCCAGCCCACGATCTTCGAGGGCCACAACCGCATGCGGATCTTCCAGGAGGAGATCTTCGGCCCGGTCGTGTCGGTCACGGCCTTCGACGACTTCGACGACGCGATCAAGACCGCCAACGACACGCTGTACGGCCTCGGCGCCGGGGTGTGGACCCGCGACATGAACACCGCGTACCGCGCGGGCCGCGCGATCCAGGCGGGCCGCGTCTGGACGAACTGCTACCACGCCTACCCGGCGCACGCCGCGTTCGGCGGCTACAAGCAGTCGGGGATCGGCCGGGAGAACCACCGGATGATGCTGGAGCACTACCAGCAGACGAAGAATCTGCTGGTGTCGTACTCGCCGAAGAAGCTGGGCTTCTTCTAGACGCAGGAGGAAGGGCGCCTGACCTGGGCTTTCACCCGTCAGGTGCCCTTCACCCACCTCACCTTGGTCGACGCGCTGCCACTCGCTCGTGGGCTGCTCGACAAGACTCCCGCCGTCGCGGGCCGGGTCGGCCGCCCCCGGCGACGCCCCGACGCACTGCCGGCCGACCGCGGCTACGACCACGACACGTACCGCCGCCTGCTCCGGCAGCGAGGGATCCACCCCGTGATCGCGAAGGGAGGCGAGCCGCACGGCACCGGCCCGTCCGCTCTCTGCTAAAGGTCGAGCTGATGCTGGTGTGTCGTGTGCGTGGGTGTGTAGCCGAGGCTGTCGTTGATCTGTCTCATGTGCGTGTTGCTGTCGGCGGTGTCGGTCAGGAGGCCACCGAGGCCCGGATAGTCCCTATGGGCCTGTCGGATCGACTCGGCCTTCATCCATCGGCCGAGGCCGTGTCCACGGTGCTCGGGCAGCACACCGGTGCCGTAGTGCTGGCCGTCACCTGCGCCGTTGCCGGGGACGACGAGTTCGGTGAACCCGGCGATCGAGCCGTTGGAGGCGTCGATGGCGACGACGGTGTGCAGGTGGTCGCCGCGCTGTTCGACGGCCTTCGCCGCGGCCCGCACACGGTCCACGTCCCAGGTCACGGTGCCGTAGTCGGTGTCGTCCATGGGCATGTCGTCCATGGCGCGGCGTGAGGCGGCGAACGTCTGGGCGAGGTCGTCGGGGACGGTTCCCTGCCATGACATCAGCCGGTAGCCGGGATACGGACGCTCGATGATCTCGGCGAGGGCGGCAGTGTCCACGTCAGCCAGTGGCAAGCGGGTGAACCTCAAGGTGAGGACCTTCCGGAAACCGCGCGCTGTCAGGAAGCGGTCGCCGGGCGATCCGGCTTCTGCCTGCGCGACAACGCAGCGTCGGGCGTTGTCCCGGGCGGTGGCCACGGCGGTGTCGAGGAGCCGGGAGCCGACACCCTTGCGGCGCTCCGCGGGATGAACACGGAGGTCGAGCTCGGCCAGGTGCTCCTGTCCGCCGCCGAACAGGTGCAGAAAGGCCGTCCCGACAGGGATGGAATCCGCGTCCGACGCCAACCAGGCAAGACGCCGGCTGTGCGGCCCGTGAGCGGGGTCGGTCAGTGGGGTGATGCGAAGGGACAAGGTGTCTCCGTCGTGAGGAGGTGTCAAAGGCCAGTACGCGAGCTCGACTCCCGGGCACTCCTGCGCATGTGCTCCACACCTCCTCGTCGACAGCGCCGGCCTGCACCGGGGCAGGCGGCTGGGTGAACCTAGCTGGCCGATCGACTCCTGGGCAACGGGTTAACGAAAAGGCCGTGCGCGTGTGTGGTACAGCCACTCGTTGACGGCCGCGACGAGGACGGTCGCCTCATGGCGGACCGCGAGCTTGTCGTACCTCGTGGCCACAGCGCGACGCCTTTCGAGTCGATTGGTGCCACGTTCGACCGCGTGCCGAGCCTTGTGGTCCTCGGCGTCGAACTTGGGCGGCCGGCCGCCGTGAGCGCCGGCTCTCTTGCGGTTGCGGGCCTGGTCGGCCTTGCCCGGGATGGCGCGGCGGATGCCACGTCGGCGCAGGTAGGCACGGTTTCTGCGGGAGACGTACGCCTCGTCGGCCCGCACGCGATCGGGGCGGACGCGTGGCCGGCCCGGTCCGATGCGCGGCACACGAACCTTCTCCGGACACCGGGACGCGGGTCACGGAGCCGACGAGGACGCCGGTGACTTCATCGGCTGGATCGGCTGGATCGCCGAGACGTCCGGACACAAGGCATCGTGAGCGGCGGTCGGGCCCGGCGTCGAGGAGGCGTACGGCCGGGCGACGGGCCTGAAACCGGCAGGCAGGGCGGTCGGCGCGGTCCGCGCCCGGCCCGCCTGCGGCCGGCCATGCCGCCGCTCCCGGTGGCGCGACCACCCGGACCTGACGTGCACGCGTCGCTTTATAGTCACCTGGGGACACCATCACCAGGGGGAGCACGCACATGCGACGTACAAGAACACTGGTCACCGTCGCCGTGCTGAGCGCCATCGGCATGCTGCTGCTCGGTGCCTGCGGGACCCTGCGGGCCGGTTCCGGCGGGACGACCGCGACACCGACGGAGTCGGCGCGCTGGCAGACGTTCGCGCCGTTCCGGGTGACCGCTGCCCGGCTCGCCGACGACCGGCGCACCCTCAGCGTCGACGCCGAGGTGCCCGGCGACGGGAAGACGTGCGCGCGTGACCTGAAGGCGGTCGTCACGGACGCCTCGGAGCGCACCGTGTGGGTGCAGGTGACGTTCTCCGCCCTGACGGGCGGCGCCCCGCGCGCCGACTGCAGCAGGACCGCGACGGCCACGGCGCAGGTGCGGCTGCCGTCCCCGCTCGGCCACCGCGAACTGGCCATGGGCACCCACACCGTGTTCACCGCGGACGGCGCCCACCTGCCCGACCTGCGCCTGTGCGGCGAACTCGGCTGCCACCCCGCACCCACCGGCTGCACCCCCGCCTCCTACGACCAGGCGGTGATGGCCCTCGACGTACCGGAGCACACCATGCGCGGCGAGGAGCACTGCGACGGGAAGTGGCTGGTGTTCGACGTCTCCTCGCGCATGGGGCCGGCATGCCCCGAGGGCGCGGGTCCCGGCTGCGGGGCGAGCCGCGGTGACCGCTGGTTCTTCCGGGCCGAGAAGTCGGGCTGGGAGCCGGTCGCCCGCAGCACGAAGGGCGGATGCACCGACGTGCACCGCATCGAGCCCGACTTCCCCTCCGCCCTGTGCGCCGGTCTCCCCCCGCTCGAGCGGTCGGAGTAGGGTCTGCGCCGAAGCCGCAGGCAACGGCCGCCACCGGGCACGGTCGCCTCGGAGCGGACGACGGGCCCCGGTTCCGCGGGAGCACCCGGACCCCCGCGAACGGTTCGCAGGACAGTGGCTCGACGCGTACGGCCCTCTCTCACGGCATCCCTGGGCGGCCCGGATCCCGGCGAGCGGCGTGACCGATGTGGCCCCTGCCGTGAGCGCGGCGGACGGTGCCGTCGGGCCGGGGGCGACCGGATACAGTGCGCGAGACGGCAACCCGGCCAGGGAGGGGAACGGTCGCGTGACCGATACCAGCGAGACTCGGCCCGCCGCGGGCGAAACGCAGGCGCCGCGACAGAGCCGACTGCACCGTGTGATGCGCTATGTCCCCCTGATCGCGCCCGTCCTGCTGTGGGCCGTGCCCTGCTGGGTGCTTCTGTACGCCGGTCAGCACTGGCCGTTGCCCGTCACGCTCGCCGGTACCGCCCTGTTCGTCCTCGGCCTCCTCTGCATGCCGCTCGCGATGGTGCGCGGCCACGGCCGGCGCCAGCAGGACCGGGCGGCGATCATCGGTGACACGCTGCTGGGCTCCAGCTGGATCCTGTTCACCTGGTCCGTTCTGCTCGGCGTCCTGCTGCGGCTCGCCCTGACCGTGGCCGGTGCCGGCGACGGTCAGGACCGCGCCCGGACCGTCACCTGGGCCGTCCTCGGCACCACCGCCGTCCTGCTCGCCTGGGGGTACGCCGAGGCCCGCCGGGTGCCCCGTGTGCGCCGGCTCGACGTGCGGCTCCCGCGCCTGGGTGCCGGTCTGGACGGCCTCCGTGTCGTCCTCGTCACCGACACCCACTACGGTCCGCTCGATCGCGCCCGCTGGTCGGAGCGGGTGTGCGAGACGGTGAACACGCTGGAGGCCGACCTGGTCTGTCACACCGGCGACATCGCGGACGGCACGGCCGAGCGCCGCCGTCGTCAGGCCGTGCCCCTCGGTACCGTCCGGGCCACCCGGGCCCGGGTCTACGTCACCGGGAACCACGAGTACTACAGCGAGGCCGAGGGCTGGGTCGACCTGATGGACGAGCTGGGCTGGGAGCCGCTGCGCAACCGGCATCTGCTGCTCGAACGCGGGGGCGACACCCTCGTGGTGGCCGGTGTGGACGACGTCACCGCCGAGTCGTCCGGGCTGGCGGGCCACCGCGCCCACCTCGCCGGGGCCCTGGACGGTGCCGATCCCGACCTGCCCGTCCTGCTCCTGGCACATCAGCCCAAGTTCGTCGACCGCGCGGCGGCGGCCGGCGTCGACCTCCAGCTCTCCGGCCACACCCACGGCGGGCAGATCTGGCCGTTCCACCACCTGGTCCGTCTCGACCAGCCCGCTCTCTCCGGCCTCAGCCGCCACGGCGCCCGCACCCTCCTCTACACCAGCCGCGGCACCGGCTTCTGGGGTCCGCCGTTCCGCGTCTTCGCCCCCAGCGAGATCACCCTGCTCGTGCTCCGCTCCCCGGACCTGCCCACCGCGGCGTGACGGCACGTCAGGAACGGACGGTCCACGGACCGCCCGGCGCCGGGGCGGCGAGCACGGTGAGCGACTGCGGTGACTCGACCCGGTCCGGCAGCGCGTCGAGCTCCGACCATGCGAGCCGGACCCGTGTCCACGACTGTCGTGCCCTCCGGTGCGAGATGCCCGAGAGGGGCACCGTACCGGCCGCGACCGTGGCTCCGGCTCAGTCCTCGGCGACCAGGGCGGGCGTCGACTTCGTGAGCACCTCACCGCGGAAGAACGCGGGGCTCCGCCGGCGCATCACACTCATGATCACCACGCCGAGGACGAGCAGGCCCACGCCGATCACGAACACCGAGCCGACGCCGAACACGGACGACCCGCTCCCGTAGGCGGGGTCCCACATGTCGGCGAGCGTCTTGGCGAAGACCGCCGAGAGCAGCACTCCACCGAGGACGGGGAAGACTCCCTTGAACACGAGATCGCGTCCGGACCTCAGGAGATCGGCACGGAAGTACCAGGCGCAGGCGAAGGCCGTCAGCGCGTAGTAGAAGCAGATCATCAGGCCCAGCGCGTAGATCGTGTCGACCAGCACGTGCTCGCTGACCAGCGTCATCACCGTGTAGAAGACGCCGGTCGCGACGCCCGCGGTGACCGTGGCCCGGCCCGGGGTGCGATAGCGCGGGTGGACCTCGGCGTAGGAGACGGGCAGCGCCTCGTAGGTCGCCATGGCGAGGACCGTGCGGGCCACGGGGATGAACGTCGTCTGGAGGCTGGCCGCGGCCGACGCGAGGACCGCGACGAACAGCGCGACGCCCAGCACGGAACCCATGACGGGGCCGGCGAGGGCGGCGAAGACGTTGTCCGAGGTGTCGGGGTTCGCGAGGCCCAGGCCCCGGTCGCCGGAGCCCACGATCATCTGCGCCGCGACGCCCGTGGCCAGGTAGGAGCCGACGAGCACGACCATGGCGACGAGCGCCGCACGGCCCGGCGTGCTGCTGCTGCCGCTGGTCTCCTCGTTGGCGGTGAGACACGCGTCCCAGCCCCAGTACATGAAGATCGACAGTGACAGACCGGCCGTGAACGCGGCGAACGACTGGACGGCGAAGGGGTTCAGCCACGACCAGGAGAATTCGGCCGAGGTCGGGAAGTCGGCGCTTCCGGCCTTGGCGAAGGCCATGATCACGAAGACGGCCAGGACCAGCAGTTGCAGCGCCACCAGGGTGTACTGCAAGCCCTTGGTCGCCGTCATGCCGCGGTAGCTGATCACGGTGGCGACGGCGATGAGCGCCAGGCAGGTCACGATGTGCACGGCCTTGTTCCCGTCGAGCGCCGCCACCGGGTCGCTGCCGGTGATCTCGCCGGCGAGCAGCCAGAAGTAGGAGGTGGCGACGCCGGCCAGGTTCGACAGCACGATGATCGTGGCGATGACCAGGCCCCAGCCGCACATCCACCCCACGCGCGGACCGAACGCCTTGACCGTCCAGGTGAACGAGGTGCCGCAGTCGGGCATGGCCTTGTTCAGCTCGCGGTAGGCGAAGGCGACGAGCAGCATCGGCAGGAAGCCGGCGAGGAACACGGCGGGCATCTGCACGCCGACCTCGCCGGCGGTGGAGCCGAGCGTCGAGGTGAGGCAGTACACCGGGGCCACGGTGGAGACTCCGATGACCGCGCTGCCCAACAGGCCCACGGAATCGCCGCCCAGTCCCTTGCTGCGCATGCCGTCGGCAGGGGCCCCGTCGTCTTTGGCGGTGGCCGGAGAACGCGTGTCCAGCTGAGTCATGAACAAGACGTTAAATCCTGCGCATTTCGTGGTGCGGTCGCTCGAAGTGAGGTAACAGGCACACGAAGAGCCAGGGATTCACATAGAGAAACGATCAACTTCCCTCATTTTCGAAGGCTCATCCGACACCCAGAACACCCGTTCCAAAGAGTGAGTGGCAGGTGTCCGATATTCGGTAACCGCACCACTGTCCGATTTACGCCCCTCGAAGTCTTCCGTGCGATTCACGTCACACTCCGAGGCGGAGCACTCCTTCCGGGCCGGCCGCCGACCGCGGTGTCCGCCGACAGCGCCCCGGCGAGGTGGATCGGCGCCGCCGGCATCGGCACCCCGCCGCGGTCCGCGCGGCCCCCGGCCGGCCCGACCGGGCTCGGCGCCCCGGTCACGGGCGGGCCCGCCCACGGGAGTGCGGCCGCGCATCGTGCCGCTCGTGCTCGGCGCCGGCACGCGGCTGTTCGCGGGCGTCCCGCCGCCGGAACCGGAGCAGGCGGCGTCGCGACCGGCGAGCCTGGTCACTCGTGCGGCCCGCCGCGTACCGTGCTGAGCCGGAGGGCGCCGTCGTCCGGCCGCGTCACGCACTCGGCGGGGCCCGTGGTGCGTGCCCGGGGACTCTTCGGGTACCGCGTGGGGGTGAGGACGGTGTTCGTACCGGCAGGTGGTTGTTGAAGTGATGCGCTCGTGACGCGCCTCGGTGGCTCCGGGGAGGACTCGGCGATCGGACCGGCCGACGATCCCATGGCTCGCGCGCTGGAGATCGCCGATGCGGTGGAGTTCCTGACGCACCTGTGGACCGTGGCCGCTCAGGGAACGAGTCTGCGCCTGTCCGCGCACCAGCTGCGGGCCCTGCGCGTCCTGGAGGAGGAACCGGGGCTCAACCTCACCGCTCTGGCGGAGCGCATGGAGATGGGACCGCCGACCGCCAGCCGGCTGTGCGACAGGGTCGAGGCGGCCGGTCTCATGGAGCGGGTACTGCATCCACGCAAGCGGCGTGAGGTGCAACTGCGTCTCACCGGACACGGCCGGCAGATGCTGGACGAGGTCGCATCGCGCCGCGCACACGCGCTGGCCGCCGTGCTCACGGCCATGGACCCGCGCGCCCGTGAGTCGCTGCACCGCGGCATGCTCGGCCTCCTGGCCGCACGCGACCGCGGCGCTCCGGACGCGGACGCCTCCGGGCCCTGAGCGGCCCCGAGCGCGAAGAGGCCCTGACGCCCCTCACCGGGGTGTCCGGGACCCGCTCACGGTGTCTCCGTGCGGGCCGAGGGGAAGCCGGTGACCCAGTCGGTGATGGTGACGGTGGTGCCCCGGCCGGGGCGGCTGTCGAGGGTGAACTCCTGGACGAGTCGCCTGGCCCCGCTCAGCCCCAGTCCCAAGCCGCCGCCGGAGGTGTAGCCCTCGGTCATGGCCTGCTCGACGTCGCGGATGCCGGGGCCGGCGTCGACGAAGGACAGCCGCAGTCCGCGTCCGGCACCGTCCTCCAGCCGTGTCACCTCCAGGTGTCCGCCGCCGCCGTGCACGAGGGTGTTCCGGGCGAGCTCGCTGACCGCGGTCACCAGCTTCGTCTGCTGCACCAGGCCGTAACCGAGGCTCGCGGCGGCCTGGCGCACGTACTGACGCACCCGGCCCAGGTCCACGTCGGAGCCGATGGGCAGTCGGGTCGTCGAGGCGAGTGGGGCACGCATCACGCACCCTCTTCCGGGTGAGCGGGCGGGGCCGGCGAAGGGGACCGGTCCAGCAGGAACAGGGCCCTGTCGACGTCCAGGGCCGTCTCCAGGCCGGGGAGGACGAGGCCCAGCTCGACGAGGGTGACGGCCACGGCGGGGCGCATGCCGGCCAGGACGGTGCGCGTGGCCAGCAGGCCGGCGCTCGCCGCGATCTCGGCCAGGACACGGGCGAGGAAGGAGTCGACGATGTCCACTCCGGAGATGTCGATCACGACGCCGCCCACCGGCGCCGGGCCGGAGGCGATGCGCCGGGCGATGTCGTGCTGCAGCTGTTCGGCCGCGCTGTCGTGCGGTTCCCTCTGGAGCGTGACCAGCAGCACGTCTCCCAGGGTGAGCACCGGGACGGACGCCGAAGGCACGGCGAAGAGGTCGGTCACCGCGGGTCCGCTCCGGAAACCGGGCGCGAGGGGACGACGATGCCCTGCCGGTTGAGCGCGTAGGCCAGGGCGTCGGCCAGGGTGGCCCGCGTGACGACGGTGCCGAGGTCGATGCCGAGGTGGACGATGGTCTGGGCGATGGCGGGCCGGATCCCGGAGACGATGCACTCCGCGCCCATCAGACCGGCCGCGGCGACCGTCTTCATCAGGTGCTGGGCGACGAGCGAGTCGACGGTCGGCACACCGGTGATGTCGAGGATGGCGTACCGGGAGCGCTCGGCGACGATCGCTTCCAGCAGGTTCTCCATGACGACCTGGCTGCGGGCGCTGTCCAGCGTGCCGATCAGCGGCACGGCGACGATGCCCTCCCACAGCTTGATGACCGGGGTGGCGACCTCCAGCAGCTGCTCTCGCTGACGGGCGATCAGTTCCTCGCCCGCGCTGACCGTCGTCTGCACGACCACCAGGCGGAGCGTGCCCATCAGGACCGTCAGCGCCAGCATGCCCGCGTGCGCCCGCTCGCTCGACGGGTCCTCGTACTCGGCCCGCAGCAGCGCGCCGACCGGCTCGCGCAGGCCGGCGACCTCGTCGGCGATCTGTGACCGGCCGGCTCCGGCCCGGCTGCGGGATGCGGACATCCGGCCGAGTTGGTCCCGCACGGCGCCGAACCCGGGCGCCCCGGCGTCCTCCAGGCGCCCGGAGCGGGCCACGTCGGCCAGGGCGTCCACCACGGCCTTGCACGCCTCGACCGCTTCGTCCCTCGAGACGGTGAACACCGTGCGGAACAGCGCGGCGTCGGCCCATCGCTGGGCAATCTGTTCCCGGCGCCGTTCGAGAAAACCGGCCACGTCCCGCGCCACGTCGAGAGCCTTGTCGTGCTCCGCCATCTGCATCGTCTCCCTGCTGGGTCCCACGGCCGGCCGTACGGCGGGCCGTGCGGCAATTATTGCCTCATGGCAAATAACGGCGTGCCGGAGTGTGGCGGCCTACACGCGATCGTCACGTCCCGGCGACCCGGCCGTCAGCCGGCCGGCGGCCGTCCGTGCCAGTCCAGGCACACGACCAGCGCGTCGTCGTCCGGTACGGCCTCGCCGCGGTGGCCGGTCAGCTCCCGCAGGATCGCGCGCGGCACCTCCGCGGCGGGCAGCAGACGGGTCGAGTGGATGGCCCGCGCGAGGGCCGCGTCCCCGTACTCCTCCCCCTTGGGGGACGCCACCGCGTGCACGCCGTCACTGACGAAGACGAGCCGGTCACCGGGCTCGACGTCGAAGTCCTGCGCCACGTAGTCGGTCTCCTCGAACATGCCCAGCGGCAGCTGGGCGTCGAAGGAGACGCGCTCCACGGTGCCGCCCCGCAGTCGCAGCAGCTGCGGGGAGCCCGCGTCCACGACGCTCGCCCGGCCGGCGGCCAGGTCGAAGTCGAACATGAGGACCGACAGGTAGCAGCGTCCCCGGTAGTGGGCGTAGACGGCCTGATCGGCCAGGGCCGCCTGATCGGCGATGGAGATGCCGGCGCGCCGGGCGTTGCGCAGGGCGTTGATGGCCAGGTTCGTCAGCAGGGACGCCTCTATGCCCTCGCCCATGCCGTTGGTCACATACAGCATCAGGTGGTCGGCGGTGGCGGACCAGTCGAAGTTGTCGCCGAAGATGGCGTAGGCGGGCTCCAGCTGGGCCGCCAGCTCGTACTCGGGGCGGGAACAGGAGCGTCCGGGCAGCAGCTGCCACTGCATCTCTGCGGCCAGGGTCAGCCGGTCCTTGCGGCGCGCCTGCAGGTACAGGTCCGTGTCGCGTTCCGCCACCGCCACCTCGTGCCCCAGCACCTCGGCGATCTCGGCGAGTTCGGACTCCCACCGCCGCGCGGCACCGGCCTCGGGCAGGGTGAGGGACAGCACGCCCAACCGGTCGCCGCGCACGCTGACCGGCAGGTGCAGGCGTGCCCGACCGTCCCGGGTCTCCTCGCAGTACGGCTCCTGCGAGCCGAAGGCCCGGCCCGCCGGGCTGTTGTGCACCGACACCGGCTCCAGGATGTGCGGCAGTACGGAGACCGGCTGCAGCACGGTCAGGCCGTAGTCGGCCATGAAGAGCTCGACGTCCTCCGCGCCGTACTGGTCGACCAGTACGGCACGGATGGCGTCGAGCAACTCGTGGGGAGCCGCTGTGCGCAGAGCACGTTCAGCGGCCACAAATCTGTTCATGACGGTAGATACACCAATCTTTCGCCGGACGACGGACGCGCTCCGCTCACGGAGCCACGTCGGTCGCTCCGAGTCATCTGTGACCAGCGCGTGCGCCTAGTACGCTGGCAGGCACCCCAGTGCCTGCGAGAGTGTGATCGTGACTGCCTTCCGCCGCCGCCCGGAGTCCGACGAGGTCGCTCGTGTGACCACCACGGCCGCCGAGCTGCTGGAAGTCGTGTGGGGCCGGGCTTCCACGGCGCCCACCTCCGCGTCCCAGCTGCGCGTGCTGCATATCCTCGAGCACCACGACGGCATCAACCTGCGCACCCTCGCCGAGTCCCTCGCCTCCACGCCACCGTCCACCAGCAGGCTGTGCGACCGGCTGCACGCGGCGGGACTCGTCGAGCGGGTGGCGAGCCCGGAGGACCGGCGCGAGGTGCGGCTGCACCTCAGCGGCCGGGGCCGCGCGTTCCTCGCCGACCTGCGCGCCCGCAGGGAGAGGGAGTTGCGCAAGGTGCTGGCGGACATGCCCGCCGGCAAGCGGGTCGCCCTGCTGGAGGGGCTGGAGGCGTTCTGCGCCGCCGCGGCCGCGCAGACACACGAGGACGGCGTCTCGGACTCCGGCAGCCGGACCGCCTGAACCGCCGTTCGCGGCACCGGGGTCACCGCCACCCTCGGGCGATCGTGACCAGCACACGGAGCGGTCTCCGTCCACCGGAGCATTCCTGATCCTTCCCCGCGGTCCGACACGGCCACTCTGTTGCCTTACGGCCACTGTTGTCAAACGGCAACTATGCTGCTCGGCAACCCTTTCCGTGGCTCGATTACCCCCTGAAGCGGTTTTTCTGCACCGATTGTGCGGAGATATCGAAAACGAGCCAACCTCTGTCCCCCGGGCGTGTTCGTGATCGCGGCGGGCACTCGCGGCGGCAGCCGACGACATTTCCGGCACGGTCGGCCACCGTGAGGAGAGAGGAACACGCATGGGCAGCAAGGGGATGAAGGCGGGCGCGATCGCGACGGCCGTCGTCATGGGGGGCGTCGCCTTGACGGGCTGCGGGGGCGACAGCGAACCGGAGGCCGGCGGGACCACCGCCGCGGCGAGCGCGAGCAGCTCCGCCGGAGCCAGGGAGCAGGGCACCACGGCCGTCCGCGACGCCTACGACAGGACGGCCGAGGCCGAGACGGCGAAGCTGACGATCAAGGTGAAGGCCGACGCGAACGGCAGGTCGGTCACCGCCGACGGCCGGGGCGCCCTCGACCTGGCCGAGGGCGACAGCACCATGACCATCACCGCCGAGGGCCGGAGCGTCGAGCAGCGCGTGGTCGACCAGGTCCTCTACCAGAAGGTCCCCGGCCAGGAAGCCGGCGGCAAGCCCTGGACCAGGATCGACCTGAAGCGGGTGGCCGGTCAGCAGGGCGTGGACCCGCAGCAGATCGGCGACCCCGCCCAGTCCGCCGCCTACGCCAGGGCGATCACCGACAAGGACGTCTCCGAGGTCGGCACCGAGAAGATCGACGGCGTCGACACCACCCACTACAAGGTCTCGATCGACGTCGCGAAGCTTCCCGGCGGCGCCCGGCTCGGCAAGCAGATCGGCCCGACGCTGCCCATGCGGATCTGGCTCGACGACGAGGGCCGCATCCGTCGTCAGCAGATCGACATGACGCTCGAGGCGCCCGCCTCCGCCCGGCCGGAGGGCGGTGCCGCGCCCCAGCGGGTGAAGGTCAGCACGCTGATGGAGTTCTCCGACTTCGGCACGGAGGTCGACGCCGAGGCCCCGCCGGCCGGCCAGGTGACCGACGTGACGGACCGGGTGGCGCAGGGCGGCCGGACGCGGACCTGAGCGTTCGGGGAGGCCGGGGCCGACTGCTGCGAGCTCCTGTCAACCGGCCCGCTCCGCCAGTTCCTTGATGCCGCGCAGCGTGCCCTCCATCCCGGCGCGGAGCTCCTCCAGGCGGAGGGCGATGATCTCCTCCTTCCGGTCCGGTCGGCGCTCGACGGCGAGCGTGACGCCGTTGCGTCCCGGCCCGAGGACGGCTGTCTGACTCAGCCGGGTGCCGTCGCCGTCGGCGCCGAGTTCGTAGCACCAGGAGGCCAGCGCCTTGGCGGGGTCGCGTGCCGGTTCCCCGAAGCGGCCGTCCTCGTCCAGGACGGCCCAGGCGAACACCCGGTGCTCCTCCAGCCTCACCACCTGGGAGACGGTGCGCCACCGCCCCAGCAGACGGTGGCTGTTGTGTCCCTCGAAGCGCGCGCCGACCGCGGGACGCGGCGCGCCGTCGAGCCAGGCCACCCGCTGGAGCTCCGGGCTGAGCCGGGCCGGCAGGTGGATGTCGGTCACCAGGTCCCAGACGCGCGGCACGGCCGCCCGGACCCTCGTCTCGCACCGCACCCGTGGAAGCTCCGCAGAACCCATGCCGTCCCCTCCGTCTCGGCCGGACGCCCCCGGCGCCCGCGGCAACCCGAGCTCGCAGGCTAGCCGAGGCCCCCCTCCGTGAGGCCGGTGGCCAGGGGTCTGAGGGGCGGATTAAGCTTCCGGGGCCCCGGCAGCACGAGGACGGCCGCGGCACAGGCAGGTGGAGGACCGATGCCAGAGCAGGCTTCAGCGCCCGGGCGCACGACCACGACGGAACGGCGGGACGACGCCGGACCGGCCGGCGTCCAGCGCTTGCGGCGCCGTCTGGAGCGGCTCATCGGCGTGGCCGCCACCGAGGGGAACGAACTCACCGCCCTGCGCAACGGCGACGAGATCTTCCCGGCCATGCTGGAGGCGATCCGGTCGGCGCGGCACACGATCGACATGATGACGTTCGTGTACTGGCGGGGCACCATCGCCCACGACTTCGCCGCCGCCCTCGCGGAACGCGCCCGGGCCGGGGTCCGGGTGCGGCTGCTGCTGGACGGGTTCGGCGCCAAGGAGATCGAGCGGGAACTGCTCGACGCCATGGACGCCGCCGGTGTGCAGGTGGCCTGGTTCCGCAAGCCGCTGTGGCTGTCGCCGTTCAAGCAGAACCACCGCTGCCACCGCAAGGCGCTGGTGGTCGACGAGCACACGGCGTTCACCGGCGGCGTCGGTATCGCACAGGAGTGGTGCGGCGACGCCCGCAACCCGGACGAGTGGCGCGACACGCACGTCAAGGTGCGCGGTCCGGCCGTGGACGGCATAGCCGCGGCGTTCGCCCAGAACTGGGCGGAGTGCCACGACGACCTCTACGACGACCGGGACCGCTTCACCGAGCACGCCCAGCCCGGTTCCTCCGTCGTCCAGGTGGTGCGCGGTTCGGCCAGCTTCGGCTGGCAGGACATGCAGACCCTGATCCGGGTCATGCTCACCTCCGCCGAACACCGCTTCCGCCTGGCCACCGCCTACTTCGCCCCCGACACCTACTTCATCGACCTGCTCTGCGCGACCGCGCGGCGCGGGGTGACGGTGGAGATCCTCCTGCCCGGCCCGCACACCGACCAGCGCGCCTGCCAACTGGCCGGCCAGTACCACTACGCACGGCTGCTGGACGCGGGGGTGTCGATCCGCCAGTACCAGCCGACCATGATGCACGCCAAGATCGTCACGGTGGACGGCGTGGCCTCGCTGATCGGTTCCACCAACTTCAACCGGCGGTCCATGGACCACGACGAGGAGGTCATGCTCGCCGTCCTCGACGAGGAGTTCACCGCCGGTCTCGACCGGGACTACGACGCGGACGTCGAGCGCAGCGTCGCGATCGACCGGTCCCGCTGGCGGCGGCGGCACGCCTGGCAGCGGGTGCGGGAAACCGCCGTGCTGCCCATCCGTCGGTTCCTGTAGGCGCCCGGGCTCGGCTTGTCCGCGCCCGGGCACCGCACTACGTTGCCGGCGTGGATCTCTTCTCCCGCTCCTGGACGGCGCTGCGCGCCGCTGTCGCCGGACTCCCGGACGAGGACTTCGCGAAGCCGTCGGGCTGCGCCGACTGGCTCGTCCGGGACCTCGTGTGCCATCTGGTCGTCGACGCGCAGGACGTCCTGATCACCCTCGTCACCCCCGCCGAGGCGGAACCGACCGTCGACGCGGTGTCCTACTGGAAGGTCGGGGACCGGCCGCCGACCGGTGAGGATCCCCTCGACGCGCTGACCGTCCGGCTGGCCGCCGCGTACGAGGATCCGCGACTGCTCGCGTTCCACCTCGACGACGTCGGTTCCGCCGCGGGCCGCGCCGCCGAACTCGCCGACCCCGGCGCCCGGGTGGGCACCCGGGGCGAGGTCCTCACCGCGGGCGACTACCTCACCGCGTACGTCCTGGAGTGGACCCTGCACCACCTCGACCTGATCGCGCACCTCCCGGATGCGGCGGGACCGCCGGCACAGGCCCTGGCCCACTCCCGCGCGTCGCTGGAGAAGATCGCCGGCACCGCGTTCCCGGCGTCGTTCACCGACACGGACGCGCTGCTCGTCGGCACCGGCCGCCGGGCGCCGACCGGCGCGGAGGAGGCCTCGCTCGGCGGGCTCGCCGCGCGCCTGCCGTTCGTGCTCGGCTGACACCGGCCGGGCTCGGGGCGCAGGGACGGGATTGACCCTCGACCTGGTCAAGGGCCCAGAGTCAGCGGCGTGGAGAACGAGATGCGCAGCATCGGGGAGACGGCCCGCGACAGCGGTCTGGGCGTGAGCGCCCTGCGGTTCTACGACCGTGCCGGTGTGCTGGTCCCCGCCCGGGTGGATCCGGTCAGCGGCTACCGCTGGTACGCGCCGGAGCAGGTGGAGGAGGCCCGGGTGCTGGCCCGGCTGCGGCGGACCGGGATGCCGCTGGCGGACATCCGGCTGGTGCTGGCCGGCTGGTCCGGCGCGGACCCGGACCTGGTGCGGACCCTCCTCCGGGCGCACCTCCGCCGTCTCGAGCAGGGGCTGTCCGAGGCCCGCGACGAGTTCTCCGCGCTCAGCGACCTACTCGACCACAGGGAGAACCCCATGACGTCGCTCCGTACCGGCACCGTCCGGCTTTCCGTCCCCGCGCCCGAACTGGCCGCCGCGCTGGACGCGGTCCGTTTCGCGGCCGGCACCGACCCCGGACTGCCGGTGCTCGGCGGGATCCTGTTCGACCTGGACGACGGCGCGCTGCGCGTGGTGGCCACCGACCGGTACCGGCTCGCCGTGGCGCGCACCGGTGCCGCCGGGTACGACGGGCCCCGCGTGCAGGCCGTCGTGCCCGCCCCGCTCGCCGACGCGATGCGGGCGCTGCTGACCGGCGGGGAACCCGTCCGGCTCACGGTCGACGGTGACCGCGTGACGCTCGACGACGGGGACCGGCAGGCGGCCGGCCGGCGCCTCGCGCACGACTTCCCCGACTACCGCCGTCTGGTCCGGCTGCCGTCCGGGCGCCGGACCGTCGTCGACGTGCCGGCCCTCCGGCGGGCCCTGGAGACCGGTCCCGTCCGCCCGGACGAGCAGGACGGCACCCCGTACGACGTCAGCGTGCTGCGCGTCGCGGACGACGGCGCGGTGACCGTCTGCGAGGACGGCGACGACGCCCCGGACCGCGTGGCCGTGAACCGGGCGTTCCTGCTGCACGCGCTCGCCGCCGGCGCCCGGGACCGGCTGGTCCTGGAGTTCGGCGACCCCACCGCGCCCCTCGCGGTCCGCCGGACCGACGACGAGCACACGTTCTCGCTGCTGATGCCGGTCCGCCTGGAGAACTGACCGCCGCACGGCGTTGTCAGTGGCCTGTCCTACAGTTCCCAGCACTTGATCACTGCGGTGCGGGAGGCACGTATGGGGTGGGTGACGGCCGGGGACTACGAGGTCGCCCTGGACGACGGGAAGGTGGTGTGCCGCAACGCGGCCGGGCGACGGCTGAAGTCGGTGCCCGTCAAGCTCTCGGACGACCCGGCCGTGGTCGGGCTGCGACAGCTCGCCGAGTGGCTGGATCGGCACGAACGCCAGTGCCTGGCCGACGTGGAGCGGTGGATGGTGCGGTCGCTGCCCGTCCCCCTGGACGTCCTCACCCGGGTGTGGCCCGACCCCGCCTGGCGGTCCGCCCTGCGCGACCTCGTGGTCACCGGGGCGGACGGCGAGGTCGCCGGGTTCCTGCGGGACGCCGACCCCGAGCGCGGGCTCGGCCTCGTCGACCTCGACGGCGACACCGTGCGCATCGCCCCCGCCCTCGTCCGCCTCCCGCACCCGGTGCTCCTGGAGGACCTGGAGGAGCTGCGGGAGTTCGCCGTCGAACTCGGCGTCGAACAGCGGGCCCGGCAGCTCTTCCGCGAGGTGTGGCACCGGCCCGCCGGACTCGACGCCGAGGCCACGTCCGTCGAGGAGTACGCGGGCGGCGCGTTCGGGGAACTGCGCTTCCTGCACGGCCGGGTCACCCAGCTCGGCTACCGCGTGCGCGGCGGATACGCCGTCTGCTCCGTGCGCGAGGAAGGGCACGGTGTCGAGGCCCGGGTCTGGGTCGGCGACCACGAGAGCTACGGGGAGACGGAGACCGGTCCCCTGATGTGGACCGACACCGCCGGGCAGGTGCTGAAGCTCGGCCGGATCGGGCCCGTGGCCTGGTCGGAGGGCATGCGCATGGCCGCGGCGCTGTACGCCGGGCGCGACATCGAGGACGAGGAGCGGGCGGCATGAACGGCACGCACGGGACGAACACCGCCGGCGCCGTGTACGACGACGCCACCGCCGCCGCCCTGCTGGAGGCCGGCGCGATCCTGCCGCCGGGGAGCACCGCCCGCGAGGACGCCGACACCCTCACCGTCCGCACCTACACGCACCCCGCCCTCGACGACCGCAGCGTCGTCCGGCTCGTACCGGGCACCCTCGGCGACGCCGAGGACCTCGCGCTGGACTTCCTCGGACTGGCCCGGGAGACGAAGGCGCCCGAAGTCGGGCAGGTGCGGCGGGAGACCCTCGGCTTCCCGGCCTGGGCCCTGGTCAACGACCCGGCGAACGGACATCACGCGCTGGCCCTGGTCAAGGACGTCGAGCGGCTCGCCCGGCAGGCCAAGTCCCGTCCCGGCACCGCCAAGGAGGGCTTCGAGGAACTCGGCGAACGGCTCGGCCGGACCGTGCCGCACTTCCTGCCCACCTTCTACGAGCAGGCCGCCCGCGTCTTCCTCCAGTACGACAACACCACCTATGCCGCCGCCTTCTTCGGCAAGGCCCGTGACGCCGAGCGGGTGCACGCGCTCGCCGTCGACGAGGAGCGGCAGCGGGCCGTCTTCCTGGAGTTCGCCTTCGCCGGGGCCCTGACGGTCAAGGCGCTCAAGCAGCACGTGAAGGACCTCACCGCGCGGCTCGACGGCGCTCACGCGTGGGAGCAGTTCCGGCAGCTGACCGTGGAGCGCTGCGCGGCCGGAATGCCGCCGTACGCGTCGCTGCCGCAGGACGCGCGCGCCCTCGTCAAGGCCGCGGGACCGGACCGGGTCGAGGCCGAGTGCGCCTTCGTCGCCGACCTGGTCGCCTCCCCCGCCGCCGTGCGGGCACCCGCCTCCTTCTGGACCGCCTACCGGGCCACCCTGTCCGTCCTCGCCGGGCGGCGGCCGGAGGTACGGGCGCGGCTGCTGGAGATCATGCCGGTCGGGCTGGACCGCACGACCGAGGCCGACGAGTTCTGGCTGGAGCTGCTGGCCGAGTGCGGTGCCGACCTGCTGCTCACCGGCGAGGCCGGCGGTGACGAGGCGGACGGCGTCGACGCGGCCGACTGGCTGAGCCGGTGGGCCGCCCACCGCAAGCACGGCGGCACGGTCGGCGGCCGCTCGTCGGCCACCCTGGACCTCGTCGCCCGGATGGCGCCGCGACTGCGCTTCGGCGGACGGCCCGTCGACCTGTTCACCGGCCGCCGGCACGTGGGCGTCGACGTCGACCTGCTCGACCTGTGCGCCGCCGAGGACATCCCGCTGGCCCTCCCGGACCCCGGCACCGAGGTCCACATGAGGCTGAACGACTGGATGCTCTCCGACCGGCCCGGCAGGCGCGACCTGACCGCCGTCGCGGCGGACCCGCGGCTGCGCCCCCTGCTGCTGCGCGCCGTCGGCGCGGTGGGCGACGACCGCACCGGGTCCCGGGCGTTGGAATCCCTCGCCGGACACCCCGTCCTCGGCGACGTGCTGCGCGAGTGGCTGGACGGCGCGGTCGGTGAGCTCACCGGCGCGTCGGGCCTGCCCGGGGCCCGTGCGGCGCTGAACCGGCTGAGCCCCTTCCGTTCCGTGGCCCCGCGCGCCAACCCCGAGGCCGTCGCCCGGGTCGCCGGGTACGCGACGGCTCCCCTGCTCGGACGCACCCTGCGCGCCGGCATCCTGGACGAGCTGGGCTGGCCCGCGCTCGACGAGGCGCTGCGACTGCTCGACGCCGAGGTGCGCAAGGACCGCGACAACACGCTGACCGTGGAAGAGGCCTGGCCCTGTCTGATCCTGAGCCGCGGGAACAAGGCGCTCGTCGTGGGTCCCGACGGCATCGTGCTCGACCACGAACTGCGGATACCGGTCGATCTGAGGCGCTGGGAGCGCCCGCAGTTCCGCTACACCGACGGTGAACTGCTGGTGGTGTGGTGGCACGACGGCAAGCAGCGCGGCTACTGGTCGTCCCGGCCGGCCGAGGTCCTCACGCTCACCGGTGAGCAGGTGGTGCACGGATGGCACGGCGCCGGCACCGGCGCCCCGTCGATCCCGCTGCCCGGCGGTGGCCGGGTCACCGGCGGCCGCACGCTGCACGCCGGTGACACCGTCCTGCCCGCCGGCCGTCCCGTCCTCGGCGACGGCACGCTGTTCTGGCGCCAGGGCAGGCAGGGACGGCAGCGGGTGTGGCTGGAGTACGACCCGGAGACCGGCACCCACGGACGCGCCTCCCTGCCCGCCTTCCTGCGCTCCGGCATCCGGGACGACGCGACGCTGCTGCAGGACGAGTGCGAGACGCTGCCTCTGCAGCCCGGCCTGGAGGGAACCCCGTTCGGCACCGACGGGACCGTCGTCGGCCGTTGGGTGCGCGCCGAGGACGAGGCCGAGGAACTGCGCACGACCACCGGTACGCCCGACGGGCGCACCGTCACGCTGCGCACGTCGCGGCGCATGACGCGCGCCGTCGCGCTCGGCGCGCTGCGGCTGCCCGGGGGCGCCGCGCCGGTCGTGGCCCGGACACACCGGCGGATCTCCCTGTTCGCGCCGGACGACCCCACCGCGGGCGGTGAGCTCGGCCACGTCACGCCGAACGAGCGGGGCGGGACGTTCGCCGCGGGCACGCCGTTCGTGCCGCCGGTCGCGTTCTGGCACGCGCTGCGTCCCCGGGACGAGGCCGCGTCGGCCGTGCTGCGGTCCCTCACCGACGAGCGCGCCGCCGAGATGTTGCGGGAGGCGGCACGGGCGCTGGCCGAACGCGAGGCCCGGGTGGCCGCGGCCGCTCGCGCCGGCGGGGCGGCGAACGGCCCCGCCGGGACGGCCGGCGGCCGGGGCCCCGGTGGTCCGGCGGCCCCCGGTGGTCCGGCGGTCCCCGGTGGTCCGGCGGTCCCCGCTACGACGGTGGACGCCGACGGCGGGCCCGTCGTGCCGAGCGCCGACGACGTCGTGCGCCGGGCCGTGTCCCGCTCGCTGCCCGACCTCACCGACGAGCGGATGCTGACCGGCGTGGCGGGCCTGGTGCGGACGGCGCTCCAGGTCGCCGGCCAGGCCACCACGTTCGCGACACCGCCCGTGGAGAAGCCGGAGCCGGACCGCCGGCTGACCGAGGGCATGTTCGCGGACCACCGCCCCGAGCACGGCACCGACGAGATCCTGCGCGAGGCCACGTCCGGCCTGACCGGACTGTGGGGAGGCTACGGCGGCAGGGAGCAGTGGCACACGCTCCGTCAGATCCGCGCGGTGAACCACGTGCTGTCGGGGAAGCCCGCCGACGGCAGGAAACTGCCCGACCACGCCCGCCTCGCCGCGCTCGGCGACGGGTGGCACAGCGAGGAGCACACGGTCCCCGGCATCGGCCTGGTCTGGCCGCCGCTGCTGGCCGCGCTGCGCCCGCTCGCCTACCGCGCCGCCTCCCCGGCCCTGCCCGCCGCCGAACGCGAAGCACTGCTGCTGCTGTTCGAAGCACTCGCCGAGGGGCTCCTCACCGCCCCCGGGAACACCCTGCGCGAGGTCGTGCTGAGCGAGCCGCGCGACAACCGGCAGCGCGTCGGGCAGGTGATGCGCCGCGACGGCCGCACCGTCGTCGTCCTCGGCTGCCGGAGCACCGACTACGCCCGCAACCGTGTGCAGTGGCTGGCCCTCGACCACGATCCGACGGGCCGTTTCGGGGCCGTCGCCCACTTCGTCCTGGAACGGGAGACCCGGTGCACCCCGGCGCTCACCGCCGACGAGCTCACCGCCGTCGTCCGGCTGGTCCGGGAGAAGGACGCCGCGCCGTGGCAGGCCGAGGCGCCCGCCGCGCTCGCCGAGGCGACGGGCGGGGCGCTGGGCCCGGTCCAGGCCGCGGTGCTGCTCGCGGGGTGTCCGGCGGCCGCCGGACCCGAGGCGCTCGTCGTCACCGGCCTGAAGCCGCGTCAGTTCGCGGTGGGCAACGGCATGCTCGGCTCGCTCACCGCGGAGGACCGGGCGGCGCTCATCGGCGCCCTGCTGCCCGGGGACCCCGCCGAGCTGTGGACGTCCGGGCCCGACACGCGGTCGGCGGGCCGGGTGTGGGCCGAGCGCCTCGGCTCCCTCGTCCGCGTGCCCGAGGACCTGGCCGCCTGCCTCGACGGGCTGCCGACCGCATACGCCGAGTCCGTCCTCAACCCGGGCCGTACCGCGTGGATCGCCCGCACGACCGTGCAGCGGCCCGACCAGGAGGGCCGGCTGGCCGCGGAGGACCCCGCGGCACTGCCCGGGAGCCACCATCTGACCGGAGCGGTCGCCGCTCTCGCCTCACTCGCCTACGCCCTGCCGTACGGCCATTCCCTGCGTGCCGCCCTGCCGGACGGTCTGGCCGCGCTGCGGCGCCGCGTCGCCGACCCCGCGCTCCTGCTCGACCTGAACGTCGGGTGGACCGAGAAGGGCGGGTACACCGCCGGCGAGCTGCGCAAGGCGTACGGGCTGCCCGAGACGGGCGGCGCCGACGAGGACGGCACGACCTGGGTCGGGGAGGCGCTGGCGCTGCGCCCCTGGCACGGCGACGCGGAGACGGTCCTGATCCGTCCGGCCGGCCTCACCGGGCCGGACGACGCGGTCCTCGGGCTGCTCGAGGGACTCGTGGGCCCCGCACGGGCGACGGGCCTGCGGGCGCTGCGGACCCTCCTCGACGACGAGCAGACCCGGGCCGTCGCCGCCGGACACGATCCCGAAGGGCCCGTCGGCTACGCCCAGGACCCGACGGTCGGCGTGCCGGAACTCGTCGCCGAGGTCGCCGAGGCCCACGGCCTGGGCGAGGACGCGGCGGCGCTCTACCTCCAGCTGCTCGCCCTGCCCGACCCGACGGACCGCAACGTGGCCCGCTGGACCGGCTGGAAGCCCGCCCGCCTGAAGAAGGCCCGCGCCGAACTCGCCGCGACGGCCCTGGTCGTGGAGGCCAAGCGGCCGCGTGCCGGGCGCTCGCTGTTCCTGCCCTGCGGCTGGCTCGGCCTCAAGGCCCCCGCACTGCCGGTGGAGACGTGGAAGGAGGGCCTGTACCCGGTGCGCGAAGGACTGCGGGCCGTGCCGGCGCTGCCGGTGCCCGAGCTGTTCGCCCGGGCCTGGGACCGCGTCCGCTCCGGCGACGCGCCCGCCTACGAGAAACTCGTCACCCGGCCCGCACGGAAGGGCCGCCGCCGATGACCACCGCTCCGAGCCCCCTGGAAGATCCGCCGATGACCACCGCCCTGTCCCCCGACACCGCCCGCCAGATCGTGCCTCCCGAGGACCGGTACGCCACTGAACTGGCCTTCCTCGCCGCGTACGACGCGGGCCCGCGCCCGCCCGCCTGGCGGCTCACGCCCCGGGCCGTCGTCACGTTCGTCATGGGCAGCGACGGCCGGGCGCTGCGCCTGCCCGACGACGCCGAGGTGCCCGAGGGGGTGCCGCGCCGTCTGACGGTGGAGGGCAAGTTCGTCGGCGACCGGGCGCTGGTCGAGCGGTGCGTCGTCACCCTCGCCGGGGAGCGCGGCCTGCTGCTCGTGGGTGAGCCGGGCACCGCCAAGTCGCTGCTGTCCGAGCTGCTGTCCGCCGCCGTGTGCGGCACCAGCGGCCTGGTCGTGCAGGGCACGGCCGGCACGACCGAGGACCAGCTGAAGTACGGCTGGAACTACTCGCTGCTGCTGGCCCGGGGACCCAGCCGGCAGGCGCTCGTGCCCTCGCCCGTCCTGACCGCGATGGCCCGCGGCGGCATCGCCCGGGTGGAGGAGGTCACCCGCTGTCTGCCGGAGGTGCAGGACTCCCTGGTCTCCCTGCTCTCCGAGCGGCGCATCGCCGTGCCCGAGCTCGCGGGCACCGACGACGCCCTGGCCCACGCGGCACCGGGGTTCAACCTCATCGCCACCGCCAACCTGCGCGACAAGGGCGTCTCCGAGATGTCCGCCGCGCTCAAGCGCCGCTTCAACTTCGAGACGGTCGGCCCCATCCCCGACCTCGACGCGGAGACGGCGCTGGTGCGCAGCCAGGCGCGGGCCTCGGTCGAGCGGGCGGGGGCGCCCTTCCGGGTCGACGACGCCGTGCTGGAGGCGCTGGTCACCGCGTTCCGTGACCTGCGCGAGGGACGGTCGGCGGAGGGCTGGGAGGTCGAGCGGCCGTCCACCGTGATGAGCACCGCGGAAGCCGTGTCCGTGGCGGGTGCGCTCGGGCTGGCCGCGGCCTACTTCCCCGGCGACCGCGATGTGCTGGGGCTGCTGCCCGGGCACCTGCTCGGTGTCGTGCGCAAGGACGATCCCGCCGACGCGGCCCGGCTTCGGGGCTACTGGGACGGTCCGGTGCGGCGTCGCGCGGAGCAGGGTTCGGCCACCTGGCGCACCCTGTGGGACCTGCGCACGGTCCTGGAGGCCTGACGGCCGTGTCCCTCTCCCCGTTCCCCTCCCCCGCACCGTCCCTCTCCCCCGGTGAGGCGGCCGACGCCCTCACCGATCCGGGGGCGCCCTACCTCATCGGTGTACGGCATCACGCGCCGTCCTTGGCCGCGGCCGTGCCCGCGCTGCTGGACGGCGCGGCTCCGGACGTCCTGCTGGTCGAGCTTCCCGCCGAGATGCAGGAGTGGCTGCCCTGGCTCGGCCACGAGGAGACGCGGGCGCCGGTCGCGCTGGCCGCGGCACCCACCGAGGGGGGCGGGGGGCCGGCGTTCTACCCCTTCGCCGACTTCTCCCCCGAACTCGTCGCCGTGCGCTGGGCGGTCCGGCACGGGATCCCGGTCGTCGCGTGCGACCTGCCGCTGGCCGACCGGGCGTGGAGCGGCGGCCGGGGCTCCGCGCCCGACACCGGTGGGCACGGCCTCACCCGCGCGCTGCGGGCCCGGCTGACCGGCCGCCCCGGCGAGGACCTCTGGGACCGTCTCGTCGAGGCGACGGCTCCCGGCTCGGCACCCGAGGCACTGCGCCGGGCCGCGCTGCTGACCGGGTGGGCGCTGCGCGAGGAGGCGGCCGCCTCGGGCGGGGTGCCCGAGCTGGATCTGCGCCGCGAGCAGTGGATGCGGGACCGGCTGGCCGCCGCCACCGCGCGGGGGGAGCGGGCCGCCGTGGTCGTCGGTGCCTTCCACGCCCCGGCACTGGCGTTCCCCGCCGGGGAGGGGGAGGAGGAGGCCGACGCGGACGCCGGGACCGGACGCGGCACCGGGGCCGGTACCGGACGGCCGGTGTGGACCACCTCGCTCATCCCGTACACCTACGCCCTCCTGGACGAGCGGTCGGGCTATCCGGCCGGCATCCGGGACCCGGAGTGGCAGCACCTGGTCCTGGGCGCGGCGGGCGATCCGGCCGCGCTGGAGGAGGCACTGACCGGGACGGCCGTGCGGGTGTGCGCGCGGCTGCGTGCCCTCGGTCATCCGTCGGGCCCCGCCGACGCACGGGAGATCACCCGGTTCGCCTCGGACCTCGCACGGCTGCGGGGGCTGCCGGCGCCGGGCCGGGGGGAGCTGGTCGAGGCGGTGCAGACGGTGCTCGCGCAGGGCGAGCCGTACGGCAGGGGGCGGGCCGTCGCGCGGGCGATGGAACAGGTGCTCGTCGGGACGCGCGGTGGCCGCCCCGCCCCGGGCGCGCCCCGCAGCGGTCTCGCCCCGGCGGTGGAGGCGGAGCTGTCCGCCCTCGGACTGCCGGGTCCCGCGACCGACGGGCCCGGCGGCTCGGAAACCCGGGACCTGCGCCTCGATCCCCGGCGTTCCGACCTCGACCGTCGGCGCGACCTGATGCTGCGTCGGCTGACGGTGTGCGGAGTGCCGTACGCGGAACCGCGGGAGGTCGTCGGCGCGGGGGGCGCCGAGACGCTGACCACCCGGTGGGAGGTGCGCTGGACACCGGCGACCGAGGCCGTGCTGTCCGCGGTCGGCGTACGCGGTGTCACGCCCGCCCAGGCCGCCGAAGGGGTGCTGCGGGAGCGGTGGCGGGCGGAGCGGGACGAGGGAGGGCCCACGCCCGCGCAGACGCTGGAGGGACTGCGGCAGGCGGCGGAGTGCGGTCTGCCGGGGCCGGCGGACTCGCGGCTGGCGGAGGCCGCCGAGGTGCTGCCCGGCGCCGCGGCACTGCCCGAACTGCTGACCGGCCTGGGCCTGCTGGACCGGTTGCGGGCGGGGCACTTCGCCGGGCTGGGTGCCGACGGGGACCGTACCGCCCGGGCCGCCGCCGTGGCCGAGCTGCTCACCGCCGCGGCGGTGCGTCAGGTGGACGGTCTGGCCGGCTCGGAGGACCCGGCGGACGCGCACGCCCTGCTGGAGCTCGCCCACCGGGCGGACCTCCTCGGCGGCGTCCGGCTGACCGACGCCCTGGCCCGGCTGGCCGAGGACGGCTCGCCTCTGATGCGCGGTGCCGCCGGAGCCGTCCGGGTGCTCCTCGGGCACGAGGACGCGCGGGTGCTCGGCGAGCGGGTCGCCGCGTGGGTCGACACGGCGAACGACCCCGCGTCCCGGGCCGCGCTCACCGCACGGCTGACCGGGCTGCTGACGGCCGCCGGCCCGTTGTTGGAGTCGGCCGCCCCGGCGCTGGAACCGCTCCTGAACCGGGTGTCCGAGCTGCCCGACCGGGACTTCCTCGACCGTCTGCCCGCTCTGCGCGGCGGCTTCGACGCCCTCAGCCCGGCGGCCCGCGACCGGCTCCTGTCCACCGTCGAGGAGCGGTTGGCGGTCGGACACCTGGCCGACACCGGCACCGTGGATCCCGTCGCCCTCGCCCGGTGGACCGGCGCGGACCTCGCGGCCCGCGCCACCCTCGGCGCCCTCGGTCTGCTGCCCCCGCCACCGCCCGGCGGGGCCGGAACACCCGGCCCCGCCGCCGCGCGCGGGGACGCGCCGCCCGTCGCCGCCGGGGAACGCCGGCCGGCTCCCGCCGACCGCTGGCGGCTCGTGCTGGGCCGCCGGACCGACCGGCTGCCCCCGTCGGCGGCCGCACTGGCCACGGCGCTGGACGAGCTGTACGGCAGCGGACGGGGCGAGGGCAGCCGGGGTGACCTGACCGGTCCCGGCCGCGGCGGCGGCCGGGAGGCTCCCTATCCCGGCGTGCGGGAGTGGTCGCAGGACCTGGCGGCGCTGTTCGGCCCGGGCATCCGGGAGGAGGTGCTGGCGGCCGCGGCCGCCTCGGGCCGGCCGGACGTCCTGGCCGAGCTCCACCCGGACAGCGCCCGGCCCTCCGTCGACCTGCTGCGGACCGTGCTCCGGCACGCGGGCGGCCTGCCCGAGTCACGCCTGGCCGCGCTCCGGCCGCTCGTGCGGAGCCTGGTCGACGCGCTGACCCGGCAGCTGGCCACCCGGCTGCGCCCCGCGCTGCACGGCACGGTCCTGCCCCGCCCGAGCCGACGGCCGGGCGGCGGCCTGGACCTGGCCCGTACGCTGAGGGCCAACCTGGCCTCCGCGCGCCGCGGCCCGGACGGCACCGTCCGGGTCGTCCCCGAGCACCCCGTCTTCCGCACCCGCGCCCGGCGCGCCGCCGACTGGCGGCTGATCCTGGTGACCGACGTGTCGGGGTCCATGGAGGCGTCCACGATCTGGTCCGCGCTCACGGCCTCGGTGCTGGCGGGGGTGCCCACCCTGTCCACGCACTTCCTGGCGTTCTCCACGAGGGTCGTCGACCTCACGGACCACGTCGAGGACCCGCTGTCCCTGCTGCTCGAGGTCAGCGTGGGCGGCGGCACCCACATCGCCGCGGGTCTGCGGCACGCCCGCGAGCTCGTCACCGTACCGTCGCGCACCCTCGTCGTGGTGGTCAGCGACTTCGAGGAGGGTCATCCGGTGGGTGGTCTGCTCGCCGAGGTCCGGGCCCTGGTCGGGGCGGGCTGCCACGTCCTGGGGTGCGCGAGCCTCGACGACGCGGGGCGGCCCCGGTACTCCACCGGCGTCGCGGGTCGACTCGTCGCGGCGGGCATGCCGGTCGCCGCCCTCAGTCCGCTCGAACTCGCCCGCTGGGTAGGGGAGAAGATCGCGTGAACCCACACCTCCCTCCGGTCGATCCGGCGGTGACCGCCGAGCTCGTCGCGGCGCTGACCCCCCGGCTGCGCAAGCGACTGGACTCGGGCGTCACCAAGGTGGCGGGACGGCCGGCGGTCCGCGAGGGCGACGTGGTGCGCATCGCCGTGGACGACGACACCGACCTCGAACTGCACGCCCCCGGTGGCGTGGTGACCCGTGCGGAGGCGATCCGCTGCGGTTGCCTGCTCGCGCCCGGCTGCCTGCACCGCGCCGCCGCGGCCTCGGCCGCGCCGGTCGCCGACCCGACCCGGCCGGCGGCCACCGACCCGACGGACCCACCGACCACGGGCCCGGAGCCGACAGACCCGCCGACCACCGACCCGACGCACCCACCGGCCGCCGACCCGGCAGACCTACCGGCCACCGACCCGAAACCGGCAGACCCGCCGGCCTCGGACCAGGCCCGGCCGGCGGCCGCCGACCCGACCTCGTCCACGGTCACGCACCCGCCGCAGCGGCCGGACGGCACCCCCACAGCCCTTTCGGACACGGGCCCCCCCGTCGACGGCGCCCGCCCCGGCCCCCGACACGGCCACCCCCGAGCAGCGCGCCGCCGCGGCGGAGCTGTGGGACGCCGCCGCCGCGGTGCTGGAGGCCGGTACGGACGGCGCCGGGGCCGTGATCCAGGCCGAGTTGCTGCGCGCGGCGCACTCCGCACGGCTCGCGGGGCTCCCCCGGGCGGCGGGCCGCGCGATCTCCGTCGTCACGGCGTTGCGGGCCGCCCGGAGCGCCGACGCCGCCTACCGCCTCACCGACCTCGCCGCCGCGCTCCGCGAGGTCCTGCGGCTCGCCCACCGCCTCCCCGACGCCGGCGGGCGGGAACTCCCCGCGCTGCGCGGCAGCGTGCGGCAGCCGTACACCCCGAAGGGTTCGCTGCGCCTGTACGGGCTGTTCTCCGAGCCCGTGCTCACGGCGACCGGACACGCGGGAGCCGTCACCTGGACCGCCGACGCCACGGGCAGGCTCCACACCGTCTCGGACGTCGCGCCGGGCGGCGCCGGCCGGGCCACGGGCGCCGCCGACCGCGGCGTACGCATCGGCGACACGACCCTGACCCACCGTGAACTCTCGCGTGCCGGGCTCGTCGTGTCCGGTGCGACCGTCTCCCCGACGGGCCGCCTGGGCGCGGGGGCGGGCGTCCGGGCGGTCCGCGCGTCCGGTGCCGCGTGGCACGCCGAGCCGCTCGACCGCCTGTGGGCGGTCCCGGTGGCCGAGCAGGTCACCCGTGCGCTGACGACCGACCAGGACCTGCTGTTCCTGGACGTCACGCTCACCGGCACGGTGCGCGAGGCGGCGGGCGAGTGCCTGATCGCCGACTGTGCCGGACTGACGCTGCGCCTCGCCGCCGCCCACGACGATCCCGCGCTGCCCCACCGCGACAACCTCCGCCTCCTGGCGTCCGCCCGGGGGGCCCGCCTGCGGGTCGTCGCCCGTCTCACGCCGGCCCCGTTCCCCCGCGCGCTGCTCCTGGCCGTCAGCCATCCCACCGATCCCGGCGCCCGGGTCGACCTGGGCCTGGACCGGCTCCGCCGCGCGGACCTGCCCACGTCCGTGACGCCGGCCGCCGGGCCCGTGCCCGACACCGACGAGGCCCCGGTGCACCTGCTGCGCCGGCGGGTCCACCAGGCCGTCTCCGGCGGGCGCCGCGTGCTGGCGTTCCCCGGCGGCCGGGACGCCGACGGCCCACGACTGCGCCGGAGCGGCCTGGTCACCGCGGGCGAACTCCTCGACGAACTGCACGCCGCCGCGGCGGACCGCTCGCGGGACCCGTTCGGCCGGCTCCTCCCGGCGGACACCGGCCGCTTCGCCCGCGCCTGGCTCGCCGCCGCCGTCTACGCGCAGGAGCTCGACCGCGCCCTGTGCGCCGCCGCGTGGGGAGCGGACCCGGGCGGATGTGACGCCTCCTGACCTGCACCTTCGAAATTCCTTCGACACCACTGGTGCACACAGTCTTGTCAGGGACATGAACGACTTCTACAGTCCTCAGCACACCGGTAGGTGGGAGCGCTCCCATCCGTGGGGAGACGGGAGCGCTCCCCCGCCGGCCCCCGTCCCCCACGTCCTCTCGGGAGAGGCCCCCATGCGACCGCCACGGCACCACATCCGCCCCTTACGGGCCTTCCTGGGCGCGCTGCTCGCACCTTTCGCCCTGGTGGCGTCACTCCTCACCGCGGCGCCGGCCCAGGCGGACACCGCGATCTGCGAGGCGTTCGGCACGGCGACGGTCCAGGGCCGCTACATCGTCCAGAACAACCGCTGGGGCACCGAAGCGGAGCAGTGCATCACCGTCACCGGTTCGGGCTTCCGGGTCGACCGGGCCGACGGCTCCGTGCCCACCAACGGCGCCCCGAAGTCGTACCCGTCCGTCTTCGACGGCTGCCACTACACCGCCTGCGCGCCGGGCACGCGCCTCCCGGCCCGGCTGAGCGACATCGCCGAGGCGCCCACCAGCGTGTCCTTCGGTTATGTCGACAACGCGGTCTACGACGCCGCCTACGACATCTGGCTCGACCCGACGCCCCGGACCGACGGCGTGAACCGGACCGAGATCATGGTCTGGTTCCATCACACGGGTCCGGTCCAGCCGGTGGGCTCCCGGGTGGGCACGGCCACCGTGGCGGGCCGCTCCTGGGAGGTGTGGTCGGGCAACAACGGCTCCAACGACGTCCTGTCCTTCGTCGCCCCGTCGGCGATCGGCAGCTGGAGCTTCGACGTCATGGACTTCGCCCGACAGGCCGTCTCGCGCGGACTCGCCGCGAACGACTGGTACCTGACGAGCGTCCAGGCGGGCTTCGAGCCCTGGCAGGGCGGCGCCGGCCTGGCGGTGACCTCCTTCTCGTCGGCCGTCGACACGGACGGCACCCCCGGCGGACCCGGTGAGCCGGGCGATTCCGCGGCGTGCGAGGTCGCGTACGCCACGAACGTCTGGCCGGGCGGCTTCACCGCGAACGTCACCGTCACCAACACCGCCGCCTCCCCCGTCGACGGCTGGCGGCTCGCCTTCGCGCTGCCCTCCGGGCAGCACGTCACGAACTCCTGGAACGCCTCCGTGACCCCGTCCACGGGCACCGTCACGGCGACCGGCCTGGACCACAACACCCGGATCGCGCCGGGCGGCAGCGCGACGTTCGGTTTCCAGGGGACCTACACCGGCTCGTTCTCCGCGCCGGACGCCTTCCGCCTCAACGGCACCGCCTGCGCGACCGCGTAGCGCCGCACACCGCGGCCACCGGCCGCGCACCCATGTCCCTCCGCTCCGATGTCCCCCCACTCCCCCGCCCGGCCGGTCGGCACCCTTCCCCGGCCGGGCGGGGCTCCACCGCACGGCACACACCTCCTGGTTGTCATGCGCTGATCACCAGCACCTACTGAGCGAAACAGGAGACCCCCATGGTTCGACGCAGCAGATACCTGTCCCTGGCGGCGGTACTGGCCACCCTGCTCGGCGCGCTCGGCGTGACCGTCCTCTTCGGGCAGGGCCGGGCCGAGGCGCACGGCGTGGCGATGATGCCCGGCTCGCGCACGTACCTGTGCCAGCTGGACGCCATCACCGGCACCGGCGCCCTGGACCCGACCAACCCGGCGTGCCAGGACGCGCTCGACGAGAGCGGGGCCACGGCGCTGTACAACTGGTTCGCCGTGCTCGACTCCAAAGCGGGTGGGCGCGGCGCCGGTTACGTACCGGACGGCACGCTGTGCAGCGCCGGCGACCGTTCCCCGTACGACTTCTCCGCCTACAACGCCGCCCGCGCGGACTGGCCCCGCACGCACCTGACGTCGGGCGCGACGATGAAGGTGCAGTACAGCAACTGGGCGGCCCACCCGGGTGACTTCCGGGTCTACCTGACCAAGCCGGGGTGGTCGCCCACGTCCGAGCTGGGCTGGGACGACCTCCAGCTGATCCAGACGGTGACCAACCCGCCCCAGCAGGGTTCGCCCGGCGCCTCGGGCGGCCACTACTACTGGGACCTGGCGCTGCCCTCCGGCCGCTCGGGCGATGCGCTGATCTTCATCCAGTGGGTGCGTTCGGACAGCCAGGAGAACTTCTTCTCCTGCTCCGACGTCGTCTTCGACGGCGGCAACGGCGAGGTGACCGGCATCCGCGGCTCGGGCAGCACCACGCCGACGACGCCCCCGACCACGCCGCCGCCCACGCACACCGGTGACTGCATGGCCGTCTACTCCGTGCAGAACTCCTGGAACGGCGGCTTCCAGGGTTCCGTCGAGGTGATGAACCACGGGACGGAGCCGCTGAACGGCTGGGCCGTGCAGTGGCAACCCGGGGCGGGGACCACGCTGGGCAGTGTGTGGAACGGCTCGCTGTCGAGCGGCGACGACGGCACCCTCACGGTCCGCAACGTGGAGCACAACCGGGTCGTCCCGCCGGACGGCAGCGTGTCCTTCGGCTTCACCGCCACCTCCACGGGCAACGACTTCCCGGTGGGGACGGTCGGCTGCGTGGCGTAGGACGGCACGGGCGGGCGCCGCGCGGTCGTGCGCGACGCCCGCTCCGGGCTCCCGGCACGCCCGTCGACCTCACGTGCCGGTTACAAATCGCTCAACCCCTGGTTGCGGCGCGGTGATCCGGCGACGATAGGGGCATGACTCTGGCCCAGCGCGCCTTCGAGCGGCTGCACGCCTGGCCCGACCTCACCAAGGGTCCGGCCAGTTGCGGAACCGGGCGGGCACTGCGCTCCGCCCATGACGAGATCGTCCACTTCCACTCGGACCGGGACGTGGACCTCCACCTGACCCACCGGGCCATCCAGCGTTTCCAGTACGACCTCGGCGGCTCGAGCGCCATACACCTCGTCCCCGGCTCCCGCTGGGTGACCGTGCACCTGGACTGCGACACGGACGTCGACCTGCTGCTGAGCCTGGTGAGCATCGCCCTGAAAGCCCATCAGTCGCGGCCCGCCTCGGACCTGCCCCCGGGGTGCAACTTCCACCGCGTCACGGTGCTCCCCCGCTCGGCGGCCGGGGAGGTCTGAGACAGCGCGCCGCCGATCCACGGGGTCGCGGCCCGGGGGCCGCCGGCCACATCGCCGTCCCGGACGGGAGCGCTGCCGTCGTCGGCCACCGGACCGGAACACGTACGACTTCGCAGGTGTACCGCAGGTACGCCGAGGAAGGCTTCCGGGCCGCGGGCACCGGAACCCCGCAACGCACTCGCAACCTCACCCGTGCTGACATGCACGGCATGGGCGACACATACGAGGAGACCCCGCGCGTCGAGCTCACCGCCTCAGCGGCCGATCTGCTGCGGCGCCTGCACGCGGCGCACGGGCCCCTGATGTTCCACCAGTCCGGCGGGTGCTGCGACGGCAGCGCCCCCATGTGCTACCCGGCGGGCGAGTTCCGCACCGGCGCCGCGGACGTCCTGCTGGCGGAGCTGGTCGTGGAGGGCGTCGAGGAGCCGGTGGCGTTCTGGATGTCCCGCAGCCAGTTCGCGGTGTGGAGCCACACCAGGCTGATCGTCGACGTCGTCGAGGGGAGGGGCAGCGGCTTCTCGCTGGAGGCGCCCGAGGGGGTGCGCTTCCTCATCCGCTCCCGCGTCCTGGACGCCTGACCCCCGGCCCCCGGGCGCCGCCCCGACCTTCCGTCACGTCATGGCCTGAGGCTGCCGACGATGTCCGCCGTGGCCATGAGACCGCTGTTGATGGTCGGGGCGATGCTCGTGCCGGCCAGGTAGAAGCCGAGCAGCAGACAGACCAGCGCGTGCGAGATCTTCAGTCCGCCGTTGCGCAGGAACAGCACCGCCAGGATCGTCAGCAGCAACACCACAGAGATGGAAATGGCCATCGTCAACCTCCTCCGCCACGTCCACTTCGCGGCGTTCGGCCGTAAGTGTGGCGTAACGGAGGGTTTCTCCGGGCGGCTGACCTGTCCGCCGAACGTGTGATGTTCCGGCGGCGGGCTACGCGCTGCGGCGGGCGTCGAGGAACGCCTCGAGCCCCGCGAGGTCGTCGGTGTTGAGGTGGTCGACGCCCGCGGCGAGCAGCTCGCCCCACACCGCGTCCCGGGCGGCGCCCGGCAGGTCGGGGGTGGCCCAGAAGCGCACCCGCTGCCCGCGTCCGTGGGCCGCGCCGACGATGTCGCGCAGCTTGCTCCGTTCGGCCTCGGGGAAGGCGCCGACGCCCTGCCAGGTGAAGTTGAGCGTCCAGTTGTCGCTGATCAGCGGCACGAAGGAGGCCGGGGCGGAGGTGCCGAGGTCGGTGAGACGGCCGTCGTAGAAGGCCCGGCGCGTGCTCTGGGCGGCCATGGGGGCGCGGGCGGCGCGGTCGCCGGAGACCACCACGGTGACCGCGCCGGGGTGGACCCGGCCGTGGGCGTAGGTGGTGAACAGGTGGGTGTAGCGGCGCAGGTGACGGTCGAGTTCCAGGTACGTCGCCGCTCCCTCGGTCTTGATGTCGACGAGGAGTTGCAGGGGGCGCCGCTCGCCCCGGTGGACCCGGCCGTGGTGGGCGCGGACGCGGGCGGCGAGCGGGTCGAGGTAGAGGGACTCCAGGGTGCGCGCCGGGTCGAGGTCCTCGGGGTCGTGGGCGACGAGGAGTCGGTCACCCACGAGGTGGATGTCGGCCTCGACGCTGCCGAAGCGGTGGTCGAGGGCGTCGAGGAGGGGGCGGGGGTGCTCGTAGTCGTTGTGGGCGTGCGCACGCCACAACGGGCGGGGTCCGTGCCTGCCTTCGCCCGCCAGCGCGGTGCCGGCGGGCAGGGCGACCGCGCCCGCGAGGGCGGCGCCGAGGGTGGTGAGGGCTCTGCGTCGGGTGGTGCGGGCCATGCTCTGCCTCCCTGGGGGTGCCGTACGGGACGCTGTGAGTATGGGGTCCCGGAGCGCTCAGGGAGCAGGGGTGTGCGGGGAGTTGGCCGGACGTCCGTCGGTCGTTCACTTCGCGGGAGGGGCGTGGACGGGAGATGCCCGCCCCCGGAGGGACGGGCACCGCTCTGCCTGGCGTTCCGTCAGGGAGCGCGCAGGTCGGCCAGTTCGGCCAGCGCCTCCCGGTGGGCGCCCGCCGTGCCGAGGGCGATCGAGTCGGCCTTGGCCCGCTTCAGAAAGAGGTGGACCGGGTGCTCCCAGGTCATCCCGATGCCGCCGTGCAGTTGCAGCGCCTCCTCGGCGACGTGGACGGCGACCTGGGCCGCGTACGCCTGGGCCACGGCGACGGCCACGTCGGTGTCCTCGCCGGTCGCCAGCGCGTCGGCCGCGTTGCGGGCGGCGGCCCGCAGGCCCGCGACCTCCAGCCACAGCCGGGCGAGCCGGTGCTTGAGCGCCTGGAAGCCGCCGACCTGGCGGTTGAACTGCCGGCGTTCCTTGAGGTAGCCGACCGTGTCGGTCAGCAGCCGGTCGGCGAGGCCCAGTTGCTCGGAGGCCAGCAGTCCGGCCCCGGCCCGCAGGGCGCGCCGTACGGCGGGTTCCGCGTCGCTGAGCCGGCGTCCGGGCGCGCCGTCGAGCACGACCGTCGCCAGGGGCCGGGTCAGGTCCAGGGACGGGCGGGGGGTGACGGTCGCCGCGTCGGCGTCCACCGCGTACAGGGCGCCGTCGTCCGCCGGGACGAGCAGGACGTCGGCCACGGCGGCGTCGGCGATGCCGGTCAGCTCCCCGTGCAACGCCCCGTCCCCGACCCGTGCGGTCGCGTGGGCGGCCCCCGGCGCGGTGTGCAGGCCGACGGCGAGGGCGCCGATCCGGCGCCCGGAGGCCAGCTCGCCGAGCAGGTCCCCGGCGTCGCAGGCCAGCAGGGCCTCGGTGGCGACGACCGCGCTGGTCAGATAGGGCACGGGCGCGACGGACCGGCCCAGCTCCTCCAGGACGACGGCGGCCTCCCGGTGGGTGGCGCCCTGGCCGCCCTGTGCCTCGGGCACCAGGAGCCCGGCGAGGCCCATGCCCTCGGCCAGCGTCTTCCACAGGGCGCGGTCGTGGGGCGCGTCGGACTCGGTGCGCGCGATGACGCCGGCCGGGTCGCAGTGGTCGGTGAGCAGGTCCCGGACGGCGGCGCGCAGCGCCTCTTCCTCCTCCGAGTACAGCAGATCGGGCTGGGCGCTCATCGGGCCAGGTCCTTCCAGGCGACGTCCTTGTCGGTGCGCGGTTCGGCGGGCAGGCCGAGGACGCGCTCGGCGACGATGTTCAGCAGGACCTCGCTGGTCCCGCCCTCGATGCTGTTGCCCTTGGAGCGCAGGTAGCGGTATCCGGCCTCGCGGCCGGTGAAGTCCACCAGCTCGGGGCGGCGCATGGTCCAGTCGTCGTACAACAGGCCCTCTTCGCCGAGGAGTTCGACCTCGAGGCCGCTGATCTCCTGGTTGAGGCGGGCGAAGTTCAGCTTCATGCCGGCGCCCTCGGGGCCGGGCTGGCCGGCCGCCAGCTGCTGGCGCAGCCGTGCGCCGGTGAGCCGGGCGACCTCGGCCTCCACCCACAGGCCGAGCAGCCGCTGGTGCAGGTCGTGGGTGCGCAGCTCGGGGCGTTCCCGCCAGGTCCCGGCGATCTTGCCGATCATGCCGCCCTCGCGGGGGATCGGGGTGCCGCCGATGGCGACGCGTTCGTTGTTCAGCGTGGTCTGCGCGACCCGCCAGCCGTCGCCGACGTCGCCGAGGCGCAGGGAGTCGGGGATGCGGACGCCGGTGAGGAAGACCTCGTTGAACTCGGCCTCGCCGGTGATCTGGCGCAGCGGCCGGACCTCCACGCCGGGGTCGGTCATGTCGCAGAGGAAGTAGGTGATGCCGCGGTGCTTGGGCACGTCCGGGTCGGTGCGGGCGATGAGGATGGCCCAGCGGGCGAGGTGGGCGCTGGAGGTCCACACCTTCTGCCCGTCGACGATCCAGTCCTCCCCCTCCCGGACGGCCCGCGTGCCGAGGGCGGCGAGGTCGGACCCGGCGCCCGGCTCGCTGAAGAGCTGGCACCAGACCTCCTCGCCGGTCCACAGCGGGCGCAGCAGCCGGCGCTTCTGCTCCTCGGTGCCGTACTGGAGGATGGTCGGGGCGGCCATGCCGAGGCCGATGCCGATGCGCCGGGGGTCGTTGTCGGGGGCGCCCGCGGCCGCCAGCTCGGCGTCGACGACCGCCTGGAGGGAGCGCGGGGCACCGAGTCCGCCGAGGCCCTCGGGGTAGTGCACCCAGGCGAGCCCGGCGTCGAAGCGGGCCCGGAGGAAGTCGAGGCGGTCGGTGTCGGCCGGCGGATGGGCGGCCAGCAGCTCCCGTGTGCGTCGGCGCAGCTCGTCGGCGTCGGTCATGCGTCGGCCCCCTTCTCCAGGACGACGGCCACCCGGCCGGTCGTCTTCCCGTCGGCCACCCGCTGCACGGCGCCCGCGGCCCCCTCCAGCGGCACCCGCTCGCTCACCAGCGGCTTGACGGCGCCCCGCGCGGCCAGCTCGGTGAGCTGCTCGTGGCAGTGCCGGACCAGCTCGGGGTTCTTGGTGTTGTACAGGCCCCAGTGCAGGCCGAGGATCGAGTAGTTCTTCACCAGGGCGTGGTTCAGCGCCGGGCTCGGGATGGTGCCGCTCGCGAAGCCGACGACGACGATCCGGCCCTCGAAGGCGACGGTCTTGGCGGACCAGGTGTAGGCGTCGCCGCCGACGGGGTCGTAGATCACGTCGGCGCCCCGGCCGCCGGTGGCCTCCTTCACGGCGGCGACGACGTCCTCGCTCCGCCGGTCGATCACGACGTCGCAGCCCAGCTCGCGGGCGACGGCGGCCTTCTCGGGACCGCCGACGACGCCGATCACCCGCGCCCCGGCGGCCTTGCCGAGCTGGACGGCCGCGCTGCCGACCCCTCCGGCGGCGGCGTGGACGAGCAGGGTCTCGCCGGCCTCCAGACGGGCCCGGCGGTGCAGGCCGAACCAGCCCGTCTGGTAGCCGATGTGCAGGGCGGCGGCCTCGGCGTCGTCCAGGGCGTCCGGTGCGGGCAGCAGGGCGCGGGCGTCCGCGACGGCGTACTCGGCGAAGCCGCCGTGGGGCAGCGCCGGGTTGGCGATGACGCGGCGCCCGTCCTCGGTCTCGCCGCAGACCTCCACGCCGGGGGTGAACGGCAGGGGCGGCCTGACCTGGTACTGGCCCCGGCACATCAGCGCGTCCGGGAAGTTGATGTTGGCGGCCCGGACCCTCAGCAGGACCTGGCCGTCGCCGGGTGTCGGGGGCGGCACGTCGCCG
Organism: Streptomyces sp. JHA26; assembly: GCF_002005565.1. Taxonomy (GTDB): domain Bacteria; phylum Actinomycetota; class Actinomycetes; order Streptomycetales; family Streptomycetaceae; genus Streptomyces. Next base: position 81,520 of record NZ_BDJC01000034.1, read on the forward strand.
AGGCGCATCACCTCGTCCGGCTCGCCGTTCTCGTGCACCTGCCATGCCTGCATGCGGGGCCTCCACGCGACTGTCACTGTCGGTCCGGTTCCCCGCATACTAAGCGGTCGCTTGCCGATCGGGGAACAGGCGGCGGCAGGTCGTCCGTCACGGCCGGGCCGGCCGTGCGCGCACGTGCATCCGCTCCCCCTGCGGGCCGAACAGGCTGAGGAACTCGACCGGCCCCTCCCCCGTCGAGCCGAACCAGTGCGGCACCCGCGTGTCGAACTCGGCCGCCTCCCCCGCGCCGAGCACCACGTCGTGCTCGCCGAGCACCAGACGGAGCCGGCCGGAGAGGACGTAGAGCCACTCGTAGCCCTCGTGGGTCCGCGGGTCCGGTTCCTCCTTCCGCTGCGGCTCCAGCACCTTGAACGCCTGGAGGCCGCCCGGCTGGCGGGTGAGCGGCCAGTGGGTGCGGCCGTGGCGCACGACAGGCCGGGCGCGCACCCGGGGGTCGCCGACCGGCGGTGCGCCGACCAGCTCGTCCAGCGCCACCTGGTGGGCCCGGGCGATCGGCAGCAGCAGCTCGAGGCTCGGCCGGCGCAGCCCCGACTCCAGCCGCGACAGGGTGCTGACCGAGATGCCGGTCGCCTCGGACAGGGCGGCGAGGGTGACCTCGCGCTCCTTGCGGATCTGCCTCAGCCGCGGTCCGACTCCCGCGAGTACGTCGTCTGCAGTCATAGGCCCATTCTTGCAGAACCGGCAAATACGTTTGTCGATCCGGGGGTGTGCGGGCGACCTTCTGACGTGGAGGTGGTCACCATGACCGAGAAGCAGGACCTGCCGGAGAAGGACCCGGGGAAGCACTCGCAGAAGGCCCCGGAGAAGTACGAAGCGATCGTCGTCGGCGGCGGCGCGGCCGGGCTGTCCGCCGCGCTCGTCCTCGGCCGGGCCCGGCGCCGCACCCTGGTCGTCGACGCGGGTGAGCCGCGCAACGCCCCCTCGGACCACCTGCAGGGGTACCTGACCCGGGACGGCGTGTCACCCGCCGAGTTCCTGGCGCTCGGCCGGGAGGAGATCGCGCGCTACGGCGTCGAGCTCGTCCGGGACCGCGCGGTGGACGTGACCCGGGGCGAGGACTTCGCCGTGGAGCTGGCGGGCGGGCGGACCGTGCACGCCCGGCGGCTGATCGTCACCACCGGTCTGAAGGACGAGCTGCCGGACGTCCCCGGGGTCGCCGAACGTTTCGGGCGGGACGTGCTGCACTGCCCGTTCTGCCACGGCTGGGAGGTCCGCGACGAACGCTTCGGCGTCCTCGCCACCAGCCCGCTCGGCGTCCACCAGGCGCTGATGGTCTCCGGCTGGTCGGACGACGTGACCCTCTTCCTGCACACCGTCGCCGAGGAGGAGCTGTCCGACGACGACCTGCGCCGGCTCTCCGCGGCCGGGGTGAAGGTGGTGCCCGGCGAGGTCGCGGGGCTGCGCGTCGAGGACGACCGGCTCACCGGTGTCCGGCTGGCCGGGGGCGCCCCCTCCGGGGAGGGCTCCGTCCACGAGCGGTCGGTGCTCTTCGTCGCCCCGCGCGCCGTGCCGCGGACCGGCCTGATGGAGCGGCTGGGCGCCGAGCTCCAGGAGACCCCGTTCGGCGCCTACCCCGTGGTCGACCCGACGGGCCGGACCAGCGTGCCGGGCGTGTGGACCGCGGGCAACGCGATGGGCTTCGCCGAGCAGGTCGTCCACGCGGCGAGCGGCGGCTACCGCGCCGCCTCCGCGGTCGTCGGCGATCTGCTCATGTCGGACCTGGACGCGCGCATCGACGCGTAGGGCGCGGCGCGGACCACGCCGGCGGCGGGACCGGCCGCCCCCGGAGGGACCCCGCGCCGCGGACCGGCGACGGC
>NZ_BDJC01000035.1 GCF_002005565.1 Streptomyces sp. JHA26
CGACGGCCCCCGGCCGCCCGGCGAGGCCCGCGCGCCGGGCGGGGCCACCGGCGGCTGAGACGGCCGTTCCCCCAAGATCCCGCTCTGTTTAGGCTGAGGAGCACGCTGGACCGCGTACGGCAGGAGATCCCGCACATGGCAGACCGCAAGCCCATCGAGTCCTGGCTCACCGACATGGACGGGGTGCTCATCCACGAGGGCGTCCCGATCCCCGGCGCCGACGCCTTCGTCAAGAAGCTGCGCGAGTCCGGCAGGCCCTTCCTCGTCCTGACCAACAACTCGATCTACACCCCGCGCGACCTGCACGCCCGGCTGCGCCGCATGGGCCTGGAGGTGCCGGTCGAGTCCATCTGGACCTCGGCGCTGGCCACCGCCCAGTTCCTGGACGACCAGCGGCCCGGCGGCTCGGCGTACGTCATCGGCGAGGCCGGACTGACCACCGCCCTGCACGACATCGGCTACATCCTCACCGACCACGACCCCGACTACGTGGTCCTCGGCGAGACCCGCACCTACTCCTTCGAGGCCATGACGAAGGCGGTGCGGCTGATCAACGCCGGCGCCCGGTTCATCTGCACCAACCCCGACGAGACCGGTCCCTCCGCCGAGGGCCCGCTCCCGGCGACCGGCGCGGTGGCCGCGCTGATCACCAAGGCGACCGGCAAGCAGCCCTACTTCGCGGGCAAGCCCAACCCGCTGATGATGCGCACCGGGCTCAACGCGATCGGCGCCCACTCCGAGTCCAGCGCGATGATCGGCGACCGCATGGACACCGACGTGCTGGCCGGCATGGAGGCCGGGATGCAGACCTTCCTGGTGCTCACCGGCCTGACCCGGCCCGAGCAGATCGAGGACTTCCCGTACCGGCCGTCCGAGGTCGTCGACTCCATCGCGGACCTCGTCGAGCGGATCTGAAACCCCCGCGTCCCCCGCGTCGCCCGTTCGGCGCAACACCGCCCCCGCACCGGATGCGGGGGCGGCCCTCGCGGGGGAGTCTCCAGGTGACTGGAGGTACACGATGGGCTCGCTGAAGGTAACTCTCTGTGCCGGAGCCGCGCTGGCCGCGGTGTGCGCGCCGGTCGCACCGGCGGCGTACGCGGCGGACGGGACCGGGGTGTCGGTGGCTCCGTCCTCCCCCGCTCCCGGCACCGACGTCACGCTCCGTGTGCCCGACTGCACCGAGCGGACGGCCGTCGCCGTGTCGGCGGCGTTCGAGTCGGACGTGCGGCTCTCCGCGGCCGCCGGGGACGGCGTCCTCGTCGGTTCCAGCCAGGTCCGCACCACGGCGGCGGCCGGCGCCTACGCCGTGCGGGTCACGTGCGGCCGGGACGCCCGCCAGGGCACCATCACCGTCGGCGGACCGCATCGCACGGAGCACCGCCCGTCCGCGCCCGCCTCCCCCGTCGCCCCCGTCGACGCGGGCGGCGGCGGCACCGCGGAACTGGCCGCGCCGGACACCGGGGACGGGGCGCGCGTCGATCCCCCCGGCACCGCGCACACCGTGACCGGCCTGGCGCTCGCCGGGATCGCCGCCGTCGCCGTGGGGCTGCGCGGGGTGCGCAGCCGGAGCCGCAGGACGGACTGACCATGTCCGACCACGATCGACACCGGGAACCGGAACACATACCCCCCGTCGGCCCCGGCCGCCTGGTGAGCGGCACCGCCTGGGTGGTGCTGCTCCTCGGACTGTGGCTGTGGGGCCGCGAGGCCACCGACGTGCGCGAGGGCGTGTCCCGTCCGGCCACCGGCGACATGGCGGCGGCCGGACGGCCCCCCGGCACACCGCTTCCCCCCGCCCACGCCCCCCTCGGCGACGCCCCGCCCGAGCGGCTCGACGTCCCGGAACTCGGCATCAGCGCCCCGGTGCTGGCGCGCGACCTCGACGCGAAGGGCGCGATCGAGCCGCCCCCCTTCGACCGGGCCGGCGCCGTCGGCTGGTACGCGGCCGGTGCGGCCCCCGGGGCGGCCGGGACCGCGCTGATGGTCGGACACGTCGACACCGAGACCCGCCCCGCCGTCTTCTACAAGCTCAGCACCCTGGAACCCGGCGAGACGATCCGGGTGGTCCGCGCCGGCGCCGAGGCCGCCGAGTTCACCGTCGACGACGTCCAGGTCCTCGACCGCGACGGCTTCGACGCCCGGCAGGCCTACGGGCCGCACGACGCGGGACGGGCCGAGCTGCGGCTGATCACCTGCGGCGGCACCTTCGACCGCGCCACCGGCGGCTACACGGCCAACGTGGTCGTCTCGGCGTACCTCACGGGCACCGGCTCATGACCTTCGTGTGTCAGGATTGAGCCCTCGAACAGGGCACCGAGGGGGGCTGGATGTACGGCAGCAGGGGGGCCGGGGCGGCGGCCGCGAGGCGGGCGTCCGTAGCGCTGCTGGGGGCGGCACTGCTGGTCGCGGGGTGCTCCTCGTCCGGCGACGGCGAGGACAAGGGCGCCCCCGAGGAGGTGGGGGCGAAGATCACCCAGCAGCCCGAGGAGACCGACCCGTTCTGGGTCAACCCCGGCAGCAACGCGGCCCAGCAGGTGGAGTCCCTGGAGAGGGCCGGGAAGAAGGACCAGGCCGCCCTGATCCGCAGGATCGCCCAGCAGCCGACCGGCGAGTGGATCAGCCCGGAGAACCCGGAGGAACAGGCCCGCGGCTTCACCGAGGCCGCCGACAAGGCCGGACGCACCGCGCTGCTCGTCCTCTACAACATCCCGCGCCGCGACTGCGGCCAGTACTCGCAGGGCGGCGCCGCCGACGGCGACACCTACCGGAAGTTCATCGACGACGTGGCCAAGGGCATCGGCGACCGCGCCGCCACCGTCGTCCTGGAACCGGACGCGGTGCTCCACCTGGTCGACGGCTGCACGCCGGACCAGTTCCACGAGGAGCGCTACGACCTCCTCAAGGGTGCCGTCGCCAAGCTCGCGGCGCTGAAGAACACCAAGGTCTACCTGGACGCGGGCAACGCCGGCTGGGGCCGCCCCGACCAGATATTCGAGCCGCTCAAGTGGGCCGGCATCGACCAGGCCGACGGCTTCGCGGTCAACGTGTCGAACTTCTACAGCACCGAGGACTCCATCGCCTACGGCAAGCAGCTCTCCGCCAAGGTGGGCGGCAAGCACTTCGTCGTCGACACCAGCCGCAACGGCAACGGCCCCTACACCGAGGGCGCCCCGGACGAGCGCTGGTGCAACCCGCCGGGCCGCGCCCTCGGCGAGACCCCGACCGTCAGGACGGCCGACCCCCTGGTCGACGCCTACCTGTGGATCAAGCGCCCCGGCGAGTCCGACGGCGAGTGCAAGGGCGGCCCGAGGGCGGGCGTGTGGTGGACGGACTACGCCCTGGAGCTGGCCGGGGGAACCGGCTGACGGCACGGCCCCGCACCCGGGGCGTCCGGCCGACGACGAGGTCCCCGCGCCCTTCGGGCGCGGGGACCTCGTCGCATGCGGCGCGGCGTCAGGGCACGCGCACCCACTGCGCCTTGGAAGGCGTTCCCTCGCCGTCCGTGGCGAACAGCATGTACCACCCCGACTGCACCAGGTTCCTGCCCTTCGGCACGGTCACCGTCAGCTTGTCCCCCTCCGCCGTGAAGTCCAGGGCGATGGACCGCTGGTCGACGTCCGTGACGTGCGTCGAGGCGCTCGGCCGGATCAGCCGCACCTTCTTGATCGTCGAGGCCGCCCGCGAGGTGAACGTCCCCGACCCGCCGCGCGCGATGGTCTCCGGGCCGCTCGACAGGTCGGGCCGCGAGTCCCGGTACAGGTACGGCGGCGTGTAGATCTCGATGCGCTGCTCGAACTTGCCCGGCTTGGTGTTGGCCTTGTCGGCGTACAGCGAGTCCGAGCCGAAGAACATCAGGCGCCCGTCGGGCAGCAGGATCGACCCCGAGTGGTAGTTGCGGCCCACCAGCGGGTCGGCGACCCGCTCGAACGTGTTGGTATCCGGGTGGTACAGCCGCGCCTGGAGGATGTTGGAGTCGCTGCGGCCCCGGTAGTCCTCCGAGCCGCCGGAGACCAGCACGCTGTCGTCGGGCAGGATCGAGGCCTGCGGATAGCGCGTGCCCTTCTCCAGCGACGGCCCGTCCACGAACTTCGGGTCGTCCGCCTTCAGGTCGACGATGCGGGTCTTCTCGCTGGACAGCTTGGACTCGCCGACCCCGCCGCCGCCGATCACCATGTACTTCTCGTCCTGCGCCGGAGGCAGCAGCACGGTGCCCGAGGTCTCCAGCATGTTCGGGTCGCTCATGCCGGGGATCTTGGTGAACTTGTTGGTCTCCACGTCCCAGACGCCCGGGTCGCGCCCGACGTCGTCGGGGCCGTAGCCGGCGTTCGAACCCGAGTAGAAGACCTTGCCGTTCTGCATCAGGAACAGCGCCGGGTACGTCGGGAACTGGCGGACCTCGTCGGTGTAGGTCCACTTCCTGGTCTTCGGGTCGTAGACCTCGTTCTTGCCCGGGACCAGCTGGCCGATGTCGTCGAGGCCGGAGACGCTGAGGATCTTGCCGTCGCTCAGGGTGGTGAGCGTCGGGTACCAGCGGGCCTCGTGCATCGGGTCGACCTTGATGTACTTCTCGGCGACCGGGTCGAACTCGAAGGCGTCCCGGATCCCCTGGAAGTCCTTCTTGTCGAGGGCGAGCTTCTGCGCGATGCCGTAGGTGTTGCGCGCGTCCGCGCCCGACAGGCCCTCGACGGTGTAGTTGTCCTGGGTGCCCGTCTCGTACGCGGCGCCGCTCTTCTGCGCCTCGACGTAGATCCGGCCCAGGCCCGGGTCGTTGCGCAGGTACTCGCCGGTCACCGGGTCGAAGACCTTCTTCGCGCGCGGCACCAGCACCGGGTCCTTGGAGACGAACGTCTTGCCGTTCCCCTTGCCGGTGAACCTGGTGCCCGCGGGCAGCGTGATCGGCTTGTCCGGGTTCTCGTTGTGGACGATCATCAGGCCGCCGGCCTTGGTGACGTCACCCTTGAGCTTCTCGTACCGCTTGGTGCCGCCCGCGATCAGCAGGTTGCCGTTGGCGAGCTGGGTGTGGCCGGTGCAGAACAGGTCGGCGGGCGTCGGCACCTTCTTGATGGTCCCCTTGACCGGGTCCCAGATCCGGGTGTCGAACTTCTTGTCGTCGAAGTTGTCCTGGTTGTTGCCCGACCCCGCGACGAGCAGCACCTTGCCGGTGCGCAGCAGCGCCGCGTGGATGGTGTTCTGCCGGTACTCCTCGGGAAACTCGATGATCTCCCACTTGCCGTTGGCGGCCTTGTACTCCGGCTTGTTGATCTTGTACTGGTGGTATTTCTCGGTTCCGAAGCGGTAGAGCCACGGCCCGTTCATCCCGGCCAGCGCTACTACCACCGCCGTGCCTATCGCGAAGCGACGGGCCCGGCGGCGGCCGGCACGGTCCTTCATTCCTTACGTCCCCCAAGTCCACCAAGGGCGATCTGCATGGTCTGGTCGCTCTCCCCGTCGGGGGAGGCGGCCCAGCTGGGCTTCTGCTGCGGCGCGTGCGCGCCGTGGACGCCGGGCGCGGCGTGTGCGCCGTACGCACCGTGGGCGCCGTACGCACCGTGCGCTCCGTGGGGGGCGTCCTGCCCCGGCGGCGTCTGGTGCGGGTACGGGCCCGCGGGCGCCGCGTCCTCGGGCCGGGGCTGCGGGGCCGCGGGGGCCTTCGAGGCGGGCTTCTTCCTCGCCTCCCGCAGGGAGTGCCGCCAGGCGAAGATCGGCGAGGCGGTGATCAGCAGCGCGAACGTCGCCCAGATGATCATGGCGGGGTGCGAGTGGCCGAGGGTGATCCCGGCGGCGATCGAGGCACCGAAGATCACGATGAAGTACCAGTGGTACCGGAAGGTCCCGAACAGGGTGTCCGGGCTCGCCGAGTCGCCCTTGGGCGTGACCACGAACTTGCTCTTGCGGCGCAGCACGGAGTCGACGAGCGCCTTGGCGTACAGCGGCGCCGACAGCGCGGACATCACCATGCCGGCCACACCGCCGGAGCCCTCCGGCTCGTGCGGCGAGACGTTGTGGCGGCGGTTCCAGACGTACAGGCCGATCTGCAGGGCGGAGGCGTTGCCGTAGAGCATCAGCCAGACCACCGGGTCGATGTTCACGCCCGAGGCGCCGGCGCCCAGGAACAGCGCGCAGCTCAGCGCCGCCAGGATCCAGTTCAGGGCCGACATCGGGTAGAAGATGATCATCATCGTGTAGTTGAAGAGCTTGCTCGGCGGGAGCGAGTACCAGCCCTTCCAGTACTGCTTGAGGATCGTCTCGTACGTCCCTCGCGACCAGCGCATCTGCTGGGTGAAGAAGTCCGTCCAGGCGTTCGGGCCCTCGCCGACGGCGAGCACGTCCGGGGTGTAGACCGAGCGCCACTTGCGGCCGGTGACCGGGTTCTTGTGGCGGTGGATCTCGAAGCCGGTCGCCATGTCCTCGGTGATCGAGTCGTACAGACCGCCGATCTGCTTCAGCGCCTTGATGCGCACCGCGTTCGAGGTGCCCACGAACATCGGCGCGCCGTAGCGGTTGCCCGCGCGCTGGATCAGCGCGTGGAAGAGGAACTGCTGCGACTCGGCGGCCTTGGTGATCGGGTTGTCGTAGTTGCCGTAGACCTGCGGGCCGATGACGAAGCCGACGTCCGGGTCGCGGAAGAAGCCGAGCATCCGCTCCAGGTAGTTCGGCAGCGGCACGTGGTCGGTGTCGACGGAGGCGAAGAAGTCGTAGTCGTCGCCGTGCGCGTCCAGCCAGGCGTTGTAGTTGCCGTGCTTGGTCTTGGCGCGGTGCGGGCCCTTGGCCGTGTTCCACCTGGCGACGCCCTTGCGGGAGAAGTGGCGCACGCCGAGGCGCTCGCAGACCGCCTTCACCTCGGGGTCGTCGCCCTCGTCGAGGAGCCAGACGTGCATCAGACCGCGGTGACGGATCTTGACGGCCGCCTCCAGGGTCTTCGTGACCATCTCCAGCGGCTCCTTGCCGGGCACGAAGGAGGTGAGGAAGGCGACCCGGGTGCCGGTCTCGGGCACCACGGGCACCGGGTCCCGGGCGACCAGCGTGGCGTGCGCGTTCGACAGCACGTTCAGGCAGCGGAACAGCTCGATCAGGCCGATCGAGACGAGCATCACGATGTCGAGCGCGGGCAGCCAGTCGAAGGCCGGGTAGTCGCGCTCCGTCCAGTGCTCGGGCCGCAGCAGCCAGACCAGCAGCACCACCGAGAGCAGCGGCGCCGCGACCAGCATCAGGGCGACCCGGATGCGGTGCGGCTCCTGCGAGAGCAGCGAGCGGTACTGCACCTTGTAGGGCTTGTGCGGGTCCGGCTGGGTGAGGGGACCCGCGAGCCGGCTGTAGTGCTCGTAGTCGTACTTCGGCAGCGCCTTGCGTATGCGGCGGAACGAACCGGTGTTCCAGGTCCGGTGCGCGGGCACCCTGAGCTGGGTGGTCTGGGACGGGTCGTGGTCCTGCCCGGCGCCCGTCGGCGTCGACGTCATGAGTCATCCCCCCACACGCGGGTCACCGCGCGTTTGGTCGCTTACTTCGTCCGCCCGGTCCCCCACGACCTCCACGGACGTCACAGTGGTGGGTTGCTGTCACCACGGCATCCACACCTTATAGACATGGAACGGCGACCCCCGGTTGCATGATGCCCCCCACGGCACCCGGGCCCCCAACCGGACCAGGGTTCTACGGCGTTCGTCATGATCGCAAGGGGCCCGGGGCCCGGGCCCCGGGTACGCCGAAGGCCCTCCGTGTGCTACGGAGGGCCTTCGACCGTCTGTGCGCCGCCAGGGACTCGAACCCCGGACCCGCTGATTAAGAGTCAGCTGCTCTAACCAACTGAGCTAGCGGCGCCTGCTGACCTGGAGAACTCTACCCGACGCCGACGGGTGCCGCGGACCACGGCCGTGGCGGGCGTCCCCCGTGCGCACCACCCGGGTACATCGTTCGGACCGTCAACATGCGCGTGAACAAGACGGTTGGGAAACTGATCACCGTGCGCCGGTGCGCACACCGACGCGGACTTTTTCACCTGCAGTGTGAGGGGAATCGCATGGAGACTCCGGTATTCGAGGAAGTCGATCCCGTGAGCGACTGCGACTGCCCCGGGTGCCGGCACTGGCGCAGCGTCCTGCCGCACTCCCGGGCCGGCCGGGCCCCGGCCCATCCGGCCGCCCACCGCGTCCTCGCCGTCGCCACCGCGGCCACCGCCGCCGCCGCTCTTGGCGCGGGCCAGGCGGCGGCGGCCCCGGCCGCCCACGCCCTCCACCGGCCCGGCGTCCCCGCGGGCGAGGAGAGCGACACCCCGCAGGGGCTCCGGGCCCCGCTGCACGGCCCGGCGGGCCGCCCCGCGAGTCCCGCGGCCGGTACGAAGCTGCCCGCGATCACCCGTACGGACATCATCGCGCGGGCCAGGAAGTGGGTCACCGCGAAGGTGCCCTACAGCACGTCCTCCTTCTGGTCCGACGGTTACCGGCAGGACTGCTCGGGCTACGTGTCGATGGCCTGGAAACTGCCCACGAACGAATGGACCGGGAGCCTCGGCGCCTTCGCGGACCGGATCACCGAGGAGGAGCTCCAGCCCGGCGACATCCTGCTCTTCCACAACGCGTCCCACCCGCGGGCGGGCTCCCACGTGGTGATCTTCGGCGGCTGGACGGACGGCACGCGCACCTCCTACACGGCCTACGAGCAGACCTCGCCGCACACCCGCAAGCTGTCCACGCCCTACGCCTACTGGAGCAACTCCGCCAAGTACCTCCCCTACCGCTACAAGGGGGTGACGGACGGCACGACGTCCGCGGCGGGCGGTACGACGTCCACCGCGGCGGGTGAGGCGGTGCCCGCGACGGGCGGCACGGCGTCCGCCGCGGCGGGTGGGGCGGTGCCCGCCTCGCACGGGGTGCCCGGCTATCCGGGCCGGGCGATGTTCCGCCCCGGCGCGGACAACCCGTATGTCACCCGGCTCGGCGAACAACTGGTGAGGAAAGGATTCGGCACGTACTACACGAGCGGACCGGGACCGCGCTGGGGCGAGGCGGACCGGCGGAACGTCGAGGCCTTCCAACGTGCCCAGGGCTGGCGCGGGGGCGCGGCGGACGGCTGCCCGGGCCCGGAGACCTGGCGACGGCTCTTCTCGTGACCGGCCCCCCGGGGTCACCGTTCGTGATCACCCGTTCATGACGCATCTGGCGCGGAGGCTGGAGCACGCATGAGTACGACCTCTTCGACGACACCTTCGACCACCCCGGAGCCGGCACCGGTCCCGGAGCCGGCATCGGCACCGGTTCCGGAAGCGGCCCCGGCACCGGCTCCGGCTCCCGCCCCGGCTCCCGGGCCCGGTGGCCCGGTGGAGGGTGCGGCCCGGCCCACGCGGATCATCCACAACGAGGCGACCACCGAGATCCCGGTCCACCTCCTGTTCCGGGACGACCCCGCCCCGTCGCCGGTGCCGCTGCGGCCCGCGGTCGTCGGCCGCCGGCAGGGCACGGGGGAGCAGCCGCGGTTGCGGCGCCCCACCGCGGCGCGGCCCCGGCCCGTGGCCACGGTCGACCCGGAACTGTCGGAGCGTCCGGCCCGGGTGCTGCCCGGCGCGGCCGGTGTGGTCGCGGGTGTCTGCGGAGCGGTGGGCTGCGCGGTCACCTCCTGGTGGGCCGGAATCGTGCCGCCGCTCGCCGCCGAGGCGCTGGGGCTGCCGGCGCGGGCGGGCGCCGGGCCCGGTCCCGCGCAGTGGGCGGCGTACGTGGCCGCCGGGACGCTGGGGCTGTTCGGCTTCGGCGGGCTGGCCCGGGGCCGGACCGGGCAGGCGTGGGTGCTCGGCCTGTTCGGCCGCTACCGGGGGACCGTCCGGCGCACCGGCCTGATGTGGGTGAACCCGCTGTTCCTGCGCCGCCGGGTCGACGTGCGGCTGCGGCACTGGCGCAGCGAGCCGATGCCCGCGGCCGACGGCAACGGCGTCCCGCTGAGGACGGTGACGCTGGTGGTCTGGCGGGTGCGGGACACCGTGCGGGCCACGCTGGGCGTCGAGGACCACGAGGCGTACCTGCGCGAGTGCGTCGAGGCGGCGCTGGCCCGGGTCCCGGTGGAGCCGGCCGGCACGGTCCGCGGCGCGGCGGACGTGGCGGGGGAGACGCTGACCCGGCTGGTGGCGGCGGACGCGGCGCCGGTCGGCCTGGAGGTGTTCTCGGTGCGGCCGGTCCGGGTGGAGTACGCCCCGGAGGTGGCCGCCGCGATGCACCGGCGCCGGATCGCCGCGCTGGACGCGGCGCAGCGGGCGAGCGTGCTCACCTCGGTCGTGGACTCGGTGGAGGACACGGTGACCCGGCTGACGATGCGCGGGCTGGTGGAACTCGACGACTACGAGCGCAAGGTGCTGGTGAAGGACCTGACGGTGGCGTTCTGCGCGGGACGGGGTGAGCCGGGGGTGTGAGCGGGGCCGGGGTGGAGCCCGAGCGGGACCGGGGCGGGTCCCGGACCGGGTTTCCCATTGGTATGGACATGGTCAATCCACGGCCATAACCTGTGACTTGGTCTAGACCAAGAAAGTTCGCTGCACTTCCCTCCCCACGTCACAGGAGAAGCAGTATGCGCACAAGGACCAAGCTGTCCGCCGCCGCGGTGGGCATCGCGACCACCGGCGCCCTGGTGCTCTCGTCCGCCGGCGCCAGCGGCCACGGCTACACCGACCTCCCCGTCAGCCGGCAGAAGGTGTGCCAGAACGGCACCGTCACCGGCTGCGGCTCCATCCAGTGGGAGCCGCAGAGCGTCGAGGGACCCAAGGGCTTCCCGGCCGCCGGACCGGCCGACGGGAAGATCTGCTCCGCGGGGCACGGCACGTTCGCCTCGCTCGACGCCCCCCGGCAGCCCAACGGCCAGGCGTGGCCGACCACCAAGGTGAACGGCGGACAGAGCTACACCTTCCGCTGGCAGTTCACCGCCCGGCACGCCACGACCGACTTCCGGTACTACGTCACCAAGCCGGGCTGGAACCAGGACCACGCCCTGTCCCGGTCCGACCTCAACCTCACGCCGTTCTTCACGGTGCCCTACGGCGGCAAGCAGCCGCCGGCCACGCTCTCCCACAGCGGCACGCTGCCGTCCGGGCTGAGCGGGCACCACGTGATCCTGTCGGTGTGGACGGTCGCCGACACGGGCAACGCGTTCTACGCCTGCTCGGACGTGACCTTCTGACGGCCTTCCGCACGAAGGAGGGCCCCTCGCGTGTGCGAGGGGCCCTCTTCTGTGCGCCGCCAGGGACTCGAACCCCGGACCCGCTGATTAAGAGTCAGCTGCTCTAACCAACTGAGCTAGCGGCGCATGACTCCCGCCTTCCGCTTCCCGCGGTCGGCGACGAGGAAAATACTACCTGGTCCTCAGGGGTGCTCACGACCACCGGTCACGCGGACCGGATCGGCCTAGAGCGCCAGCGGCAGCAGGACCCGTGCCGCGCCCCGGTTCAGGGCGTCCGCGGCCCGCCGCAGCCGGTGCGCGTGCGCGACGGGCAGGGACAGGGCCAGGCAGCCCGCGGCGGAACCGGCCGTCAGCGGCACGGCCGCGCAGACCGTGCCCACCGCGTACTCCTGGAGGTCGAGCACGGGCACCGTGGGCGGCTGCGACTCCAGCCGGGACAGCAGCAGGCGGTCGCTCGTGATCGTGCGGGAGGTCAGCCGGGCCATCCGGTGCCGGGCGAGGTGGTCGCGGCGCCCGGCGTGGTCCAGCTGGGTCAGCAGGCTCTTGCCGACCGCGGTGGCGTGCGCCGAGACGCGGAAGTCCACCCACTCGTTCACCCGGGGAGCGGCCGGACTGTCGGCGTACTGGGTGACGCTGACCTCGCCGTCGACGTACCGGCTGAGGTAGACGGCGGCGCCCACCGAGTCGCGCAGCCGGTCCAGGGTGTGCTGGAGCGTGTCGCGCAGGGCCTCCTCGCGGCCGTGCGCCGAGCCCAGGCGGGCCAGGGCCGCGCCCGTGACGCAGGTCCCGTCGGCGGTCTGCTCGACGTAGCCCTCGCGGCGCAGCATGCGCAGGAGCGGGGTCAGCCGCTCCCGGCCGAGGCCGGACTGCCGGGCGAGTTCGGTGTCGGTGATTCCGGTGCTGTGCCGCGCCACCGTCTCCAGGACGCGCAGGGCGTCCTGGACCGAGTGGTACGACGCGGTCGGCTTGTGCTGCAGCGCCACGGTGGTCTCCCCCTGCGCTCGCTTCGAAGGCCCTGGTCCGGACAGCGGGTCCTCCTCACGATAGCCGCCGGGCGGCCCCCGCAGAGGGGACGTCGGCGAGAACGCGGGCCTCCCGGCCGTGGCGCCGACCCTCTGGCACATGCCAGGGGCCTGCCCCGTCGCCCCGGCCTCGGGCGTCGGGGCGTCGGGGCAGGCCCTGTTCTCACAGCACCGCGCTGAGGAACTCCCGGGTCCGGTCGTGCTCCGGCTCGCTGAAGATCTTCTCCGGCGCACCGGCCTCGATGACCCGTCCCGAGTCGAACATCAGGACCTGGTCCGAGATGTCCCGGGCGAAGTTCATCTCGTGGGTCACGCAGAGCATGGTGATGTCGGTGCTGCGCGCGATGTCCCGCAGCAGGTCGAGGACGCCGGCGACCAGCTCCGGGTCCAGCGCGGAGGTCACCTCGTCCAGCAGCAGCACCTTGGGCCGCATCGCCAGCGCCCGGGCGATCGCCACCCGCTGCTGCTGGCCGCCGGAGAGCTGGGCCGGGCGGGCGTCGCACTTGTCGGCCAGGCCCACCATGTCGAGCAGGCCCTTGGCGCGCTCCACCGCCTCGTCCCTGGACATGCCGAGCACGGTGACCGGCGCCTCGGTGATGTTGCGCAGCACGCTCATGTTCGGGAACAGGTTGAACTGCTGGAACACCATCCCGATCTGCTTGCGGGCCTCGCGGCGCTCCTTCTCGGTCGCCGGGAAGAGCTTCTGCCCGTCCACGGTGATGGTGCCCTCGTCGGGCTTGAGCAGCGTCATCAGCAGCCGCAGGATCGTCGTCTTGCCCGACCCGGACGGACCGATCAACGTGACGTGCTTGCCCGCGTCGACGGAGAAGTCCAGGTGGTCGAGGACGGTGTTGTCCCCGAACCGCTTGGTGACCTGCTCCAGGCGGATCAGCTCGCCGGTGCTGCGCTCGGGACTCTTCTCGGGATGGGGGAGGGTGTCAGTGGGCAAGGCGTCGCTCCAGGGCTCGCAGGGCAAGGGAGGCCAGGTAGGAGACGATGACGAAGGCCACGCCGATCACCGTCAGGGGCTCGGTGAACTGGAAGTTCTGCTGGGAGAACAGCCGTGCCTCGCCGAGCATCTCCAGCACCGTGATCGCCATCAGCAGCGGCGTGTCCTTCAGCATCGAGATCACGTAGTTGCCGAGGGCGGGCACCACCCGGCGGACGGCCTGCGGCAGGATCACCGCGGTCCACGTCCGCCCGAGCGGCAGGTTCAGCGCCGTCGCGGCCTCCCACTGGCCGACCGGCACCGCCTCGATGCCGGCCCGGTAGACCTGCATCGTGTACGTCGAGTAGTGCAGGCCGATGCCGATCACGCCGGTGGTCAGCGCCGAGGCGGTCACGCCCCACTCGGGCAGCACGTAGAAGAGGAAGAACAGCTGGACCAGCAGCGGGGTGTTGCGCACGAACTCCGTGACCACCCCGACCGGCCAGGTCACCCAGCGCGAGGGCACCCGCATCAGCAGCGCCCACACCAGGCCCAGCGCGAAGGAGATCAGCGAGCCGAGCACCAGGATCTGCAGGGTGACCAGCAGGCCGTCCCAGAAGTGCGGCATGAACTCGGAGACCGCGTTCCAGTCCCACGTCATCGGGCACCCCCGATCCCGGCCGGCTCAGGGGCGACGGTCCTCCCCTTCGGGACCGCCTTCCCGACGCCCGCCTTCAGCTTCTTCTCCAGACCGCGCATCCCCCGCGTGAGCAGGAAGGCGATCACGAAGTAGATCAGCAGGACGTACGTGTAGATCTCCGCGCTCTCCTGGAGCGCCAGGCGCACCAGGTTGCCGCTGAAGGCCAGGTCGCCCATGCCCATGATCGACACCAGGGCGGTGCCCTTGAGCAGCTCGATCAGCAGGTTGGAGAAGGGCGGGATCATCTCCGGCACCGCCTGCGGCAGCAGGATCAGCCTCATCCGCTGCCAGGGCGTGAAGCTCAGGGCGATGCCGCCCTCCTGCTGTGCCGGGTCCACCGCGGCGAGCGCGCCGCGCACGATCTCGGAGCCGTACGCCCCGTAGGTCAGGCCCAGCGCCAGCGTGCCCGCCCACATCGGCACCAGCTGCCAGCCGAAGGCCGGCGGCAGCACGAAGAACACCCAGAAGATCATCACCAGCGCGGAGGTGCCGCGGAACACCTCGGTGTAGAAGCCCGCGAGGAAGCGGACGATCCACAGCCGGTGGGTGCGCGCGACGCCGACCACGAAGGAGACGGCGGTCGCCAGCAGCGCGCTGAAGAAGAGCAGCTGGACCGTGACCCAGACGCCCCGCAGTACGAGTTCCCACAGTCCGGATGTCATCCGCCGCACAGCTCCTTCGCGGTCAGATCGGTCATCTCGTCCTCGGTGAACCCGAACGGCTTGAGGATGCGGAGCAGTTCACCGCTCTCCTTGAGCTTGCGGAGCTCGACGTTGAAGGCGTCCCGCAGATTGGTCTCGGTCGGCCGGAAGGCGAAACCACCGCCGTCGACGTGCGGCTTGCCGCCCACGAGCGGCTTGAACGCCTCCGTCACCTCGGCCTTGCTCGACTTCTTCACCACCTCGCGGGTGGTCAGCGCCGTACCCGCGAAGACGTCCACGCGCCCGGCCTCGACGGCGTTGAGACCGGCCACCTGGTCGGGGACGATCAGGATGTCGCCCTCCTCGTACCCGGCCTCCACCGCGTACTGGATCTCGGCGTAGCCGGTGCCGGTCGCGAACCTGGCCTTCTTCTCCACGACGTCCTGGTAGTTGCGCAGGCCCAGCGGGTTGCCCTTGCGCACGATGAAGGAGTCGAGCATCTGGTAGTCGGGGTCGGAGAAGACGACCTGCTCGCAGCGGTCCGGGTTGATGTACATCCCCGCCGCCACGACGTCGAACTGCTGCGACGCCAGCCCCGGGATGAGGGAGCCGAACTCCGTCGGCACCGGCTGCACCCGGTCCACCCCGAGCCGCTTGAAGACGACCTTCGCCAGCTCCGGCGCCTCGCCGGTCAGCTCCCCGTTCTTGTCGATGTACCCGAAGGGGATCTCGCCCGCGATGCCGAGCCGGGCCACGCCCTGCGCCCGCAGCCGGTCGAGCAGGTCACCACCCTTCACGTCGGACGCGGTGGCGACCCGCGAGCAGCCGGCGGCCCCCAGTGCGCCGAGCGCCGCGACCCCCGCGAGCAGCGTTCGGCGAGTGGGCCCCGAACTCCCGGGCCTTCGGACGGATATGCCCCATGGAGGGGTTCTGTGTGGTGGAGCCATGGGCGCGCAGCTACCCGAAGCCCCGAAGGTTATGCCGATCTTTTTCGGTCCGATACGTCGGCCTGCCACCCTTGACCTCGGCGCCCCGGCCCACTGCCATGGAGGGCATGGCCGATCGCTACATCGAAGTCTCGCTGGTCACCCGCGGAATCACGTGCACGGCCCGACTGCTGGACGAACGGGCCCCGCTCACCTGCGCGGCCGTCTGGAACGCGCTCCCCCTGGCCGGCGACGTGTACCACGCCAAATACGCCCGTAACGAGATCTACGCCCTCTTCCCGCCCTTCGCGGCGGAGGAGCCACCGCTGGAGAACCCGACCGTCACGCCCATCCCGGGCGACCTGTGCTATTTCGCCTTCGCGGGCGCCGAGTTGGGCACCAGGGCGTACGGCTACGACCGCGAGGTCCACCCCGGCACCACCCTCGTCGACCTGGCCCTGTTCTACGAGCGCAACAACCTGCTGCTCAACGGCGACGTCGGCTGGGTACCGGGCACCGTATGGGGCGAGGTCGTCGAGGGCCTGCCCCCGATGGCCGAGTCCTGCAACGACCTGTGGCGCACGGGAGCAGCGGGAGAAACCCTGAGCTTCCGCCGCAGGTAGCCGCGGGCAGGGGAGGCGCCCCGTCAGCGCCGGGCCGCGCACCCCACGCCCGGCCCACGCCCACGCCGGTCACCGACCGTCCGACCTCCCCACCCCCGCCCCGTACAACGCATGCGCCGCCCGCAACACCACATCATCCCGATGCCGGGCAGCCACCAACTGCAACCCCACGGGCAACCCACCCTCGTCCCACCCCACCGGCACCGTCGCCGCAGGCTGCTGCGTGAGATTGAACGGATACGTGAACGGCGTCCACCCCGTCCACCGCCGACACCCCGACCCCCTCGGCACCTCGACACCCGCCTCGAACGCGGTGATCGGCAACGTCGGCGTGACGAGCAGGTCGTACGTCTCGTGGAAGCGACCCATCCGGCGGCCCAGTTCCATCCGGACGTCCACCGCGGCCAGGTAGTCCAGCGCCGAGTACCGCGCCCCGGCCCCGCAGATCTCCCGCAGCCCCGGGTCGAGCACCTCCCGCTGCGCCGCCCGCAGCCCCTGCGCGACCCGCGCGGCCCCGCTGAACCACAGGGTGTGGAAGGCGTCCACCGGGTCCGCGAAGTCCGGGTCGGCCTCGGTGACGTACGTGCCCAGCTCCGCCAGCCGCTCCACGCCCCGCCGCACCGCCGTCGCCACCGCCGGGCGCACCGCCACCTGCCCGCCGAGCGAGGGCGAGTACGCCACCCGCAGCCCCCGCACCCCGTCCGCCAGGGCCTCGGAGTACGAGCCGGGCGCCGGGCCCAACGCCGACCAGTCGCGGGCGTCCGGCGTGCCGATCACGTCCAGCATCAGCGCCGCGTCCGCCGCGTCCCGGGTCATCGGACCGACGTGCGCCAGCGTGCCGAAGGCGCTCGCCGGATACAGCGGAACCCGGCCGTACGTCGGTTTCAGGCCGAAGATCCCGCAGAAGGACGCCGGGATCCGCACGCTGCCGCCGCCGTCCGTGCCCAGCGCCAGCGGCCCCGCCCCCAGGGCCACGGCCGCCGCCGCGCCCCCGCTGGAGCCGCCCGCGGTGCGGGACGGGTCGTGCGGGTTGCGGGTGACGCCGCTCAGCGGCGAGTCGGTCACGCCCTTCCAGCCGAACTCGGGCGTCGTCGTCTTGCCGACGAGGACCGCGCCGTGCTCGCGCAGCCGGGCGACGGACGGCGCGTCCTCGTCCCAGGGGCCGTCCGGGGACACGGCCAGGGAGCCGCGCAGGGTCGGGTGGCCGCGCATCAGCAGGATGTCCTTGACCGTGACCGGCACCCCGTCCAGCCGCCCGACCGGCTCCCCGCGCCGCCACCGCTCCTCGGCCCGCCGCGCCTGCTCCAGCGCCTCCTCGCCGGTCAGCCGGACGAACGCGTTCACCTCCGGCTGGACGCGTTCGGCCCGGTCCAGGACCGCCCGCGTCACCTCCACGGGGCTGAACTCGCCCTTGCGGTAACCGTCGACGAGCCGCACGGCGGTCAGCTCGGTGAGGTCGGTCATGCACCCTCCCGCTTCCTGGGAACGCTTCCTTGAGCCGCTTGCCGGGGACCTTGCCGGGACCGGTCGCGGGGACGTCAGGGCCCGGGCACGTACCCACGCCTCTTGTCGACCACGTTCGGCAGCGGCTCGCCCGCCGCCCACCGCTCGTACAGCTCGACGAACTGCGCCCCCAGGTCGTCCCGCCAGCCGACCGTGTCGCCGCTCATGTGCGGGGAGACGATCAGCCCGGGGACCTGCCACAACGGGCTGTCGGAGCCGAGGGGTTCGTGCGCGAAGACGTCCAGCGCGGCGCCCGTGATCCACCGCTCGGACAGCGCCTTCGCGAGGTCGGCCTCGACGACCAGCTGTCCGCGCCCGACGTTGACGAAGCGGGCGGAGGGCTGCATCACGCCGAACCGGCGGGCGTCGAACATGCCGCGCGTGTCGTCGGTGAGCGGCGCGGCGGCCACCACCCAGTCGGCGCGGGCCAGCAGCCGGTCCAGGTCCTCCGGGCCGTGCACCCCCGGCCGCGCGGTCCGGCCGACCAGCGCGGTGGTGACGCCGAGGGCCTCCAGCGTCCCGGCGACCGCCCGTCCGATCGGCCCCGAGCCGACCACGCAGGCACGGGTTCCGGCCACCCGCTGCGACGCGCGGTGCCGCCAGGTCCGCTCCCGCTGCAGCTCCAGCGTGCGGGGCAGGTCCTTGGCCATCGCCAGCACCAGGGCGGCGACGTACTCGGCGATCGGCTGGTCGAAGACGCCGCGCGCGTTCGTCACCACCGTGTCGGAGTCCGCCAGTTCGGGGCACATCAGGTGGTCGACGCCCGCGCTCGCCGTGTGCACCCAGCGCGGACGCGGCCCGTCACCGGGCCAGGCCCGGCGCACGGCGTGCGACGCGAAGTCCCACACGAGCAGCACGTCCGCGTGCGGCAGCCGCTCGGCGAGGGTCGCCTCGTCCGCGTGCTCGATCCGGACCCGGCCGGTCAGCCGGCCCAGCCGGGGCGGCTGACCGGCGTCCAGGACGAGGAGGGTGGGCATGGTCATCGGCGACGGCTCTCCGGAAGGCGGGAGGGGCGGCTGGCGGAGCGGCGACGGCGGGTCGGCCGGCTGTTCACCTCCTGGTGACACGGGCGGATTGACCACGCTCGCACCAGAACCTACCTTCGTCAACACGGCCGTGCGTACGGTGCGTTGCCCTCTCCTTCCTCTGTGTGAGGCCGGTGCGTGCCATGGACATCTCCTTTCTCGGCGGACCAGCTCCGCAACGCGGGGTCGGCGTGGTCGCCCCGTTCGACTTCGCGCTCGACCGCGAGCTGTGGCGGTGGGTGCCCGACGAGGTCTCGCTGCACATGACGCGAACCCCCTACGTGCCCGTCGAGGTCGGCCTGGACCTCGCCCGGACGGTCAGCGAGCACGAGACGCTCGGCGAGGCCGTGCGCACCCTCAACGCCATCACGCCCGAGGTCGTCGCCTACGCCTGCGCCTCCGGCAGCTTCGTCGGCGGCATCGCCGGCGAGCGCGCGATGTGCGAGGCGATGACCTGGGCCGGCGCGGTCCCGTCCGTCACCACCTCGGGCGCGCTGCTGGACGCGCTGACCGAGCTGGGCGTCCACCGGGTCGCGCTGGTGACGCCGTACACCGTGTCGGTGACCCGGGTGCTGGAGGAGTACGTCGCCGAGGCGGGCGTCACGGTCACGGGCTGCGCGTTCATGGGGCTGACCCGGCACATCTGGAAGGTGCCGTACCGGGACGTGGCCGAGATGGCACGCCGGGCGGTGCCGCACCCGGAGGCGGCCGACGCGCTGTTCCTCTCCTGCACCAACCTCCCCACCTACGACGTCATCCCGCAGCTGGAGGCCGAGCTGCGCATCCCGGTGATCTCGGCCAACCAAGTGACGATGTGGGCGGCGCTGCGCCGACTGGGTACCCGTGCCGTGGGGCCGTACCAGGCGCTGACCGACCCGGCGGCGCGGACCGGCCCCGCGGTGCCGGGGCCGGCCGGTCCCGTACTGCCGGAGACCCCCGAAGTCCCCGGCACGGAACAGCAGCAGGAAGGGTGGACATGACAGCACTGGGGTTCCTGTACCCGGGCCACTCCGGCGAGGACGACTACCCACGCATCGAGCAGCTCCTGGGCAGCGACATCCGAGTGGACCTGGTGCACACCGACATCGGCGAGGACGCGCACCGCGTCGACGCCCTGCGCGAGATGGGCTCGCCGCAGCGGCTCGAGGCGGGCACGGCGGAACTCCGTCTGGCCGGGGCCGACGCCGTGGTGTGGGCCTGCACCAGCGGCAGCTTCGTGCACGGCTGGGAGGGCGCCCAGGACCAGGTGCGCACCCTGGCCCGGACGGCGGGCCTGCCCGCCTCCTCGACCTCCTTCGCCTTCGTGCACGCGGCGAAGGAGCTCGGGGTGCGCCGGGTCGCCGTCGGCGCGACGTACCCCGACGACGTGGCCCGGTTGTTCGCGGACTTCCTGCGCACCGCCGGCCTGGAGACCGTCGCCGTCGTCGGCTCCGGCGTCGTCACGGCCGCGGAGGTCGGCACCTGGACCGAGGCCGAGGTGCTGGCGCTGGCCCGCGCGGCCGACCACCCGGACGCGGAGGCCGTCCTCCTGCCCGACACCGCCCTGCACACGGCGGCGCACATCCCGCTCCTGGAGAAGGAGCTGGGCAAGCCGGTCCTCACCGCCAACCAGGTCACCGTCTGGGAGGGGCTGCGGCTGGCCGACCGCCGGGTCAACGCGCCGGAGCTGGGGGCCCTGTTCACGCGGGAGCCGGTGGTCCAGGTGTGAGGGACGCGCGCCGGCGGGCCCGTACCGGCTCCGGGCCGGTTCCGTACCGGGTTCCGTGGTGCTGTCCGTGGTCGGCACGGAGGCGTGGGCGCGGCGGCCGGGAGAGGCTGTGACCACAGCGGCCGGACACGGACCCGGCCGAACCCGCATCACGACTCACGGGAGTGACCATGACCGCCACCGGCGACACCGCGTACGAGGGTTTCACGGCCGACGAGCGCGCCGCGATGAAGGAGCACGCCCAGGAGCAGAAGAAGGCGGCGCGGCGCGGCTCGAAGGCGGAGAAGGCGGCGGAGGCCGAGCGGGACCTGCTCGCGAAGATCGCCGAGATGGAGGGCTCCGACCGGATCATGGCCGAACGCGTCCACGCCGTCGTCACGGCCACCGCTCCGCAGCTCGCGCCGAAGCTCTGGTACGGGATGCCCGCCTACGCGCTGGACGGCAAGGTCGTCTGCTTCTTCCAGAGCGCGGCGAAGTTCAAGGCGCGCTACGCGACGCTCGGTTTCAACGACCCGGCGCAGCTGGACGACGGCGCGATGTGGCCGACCGCCTTCGCCCTGACCGAGGTCACGCCCGAGGTGGAGGAGCGCATCGCCGCCCTCGTGAAGCAGGCGGTGAGCTAGGACGTGCGCCCCGGGGCCGTGCGCCCCGGGCCCGTGAGCCCCAGACCCGTGAGCCCCAGACCCGTGAGCGCGGCCTCGCCGGCGGCGGCGTGCCCGCCCCCGGCGAGGAGCAGGGTGCGCGCCGACTGGTAGGGGCAGCCGGCCGCGTCGAAGGCCGCCGCGGCGGCGAGCTGCCCCGGCAGGTCACCGTCGAGCAGCGCCTCCGCGCGCTCCACCTGGGCGGTGGCGACCGGGTTCCCGGCGACCGTCTTCCGCGCGGCCTCGACGCGGGCCCGGGCCTCCGGGTGACCGGCGAGCACCGCCGCCTCCGCCCTGAGGGCCACGTACCAGTGCAGCCAGATCCAGCACACCCACTTCCACACCTCACCGGGGTCCGGCGCGAGGCGCTCCAGCGCCGCCCCGGCGTCCCCGTGGTGCAGCAGGACCATGGCGTCGAGGACCGCGCCGTAGCCGAGACGGTGCTGCTCGGGAGCCGTGTCCGCCCGGTCGACGACCGCCAGCCAGGCCGCCCGCTCGTCGTGCTCGCCGCGCAGGCCGTGCACCATGGCGACCGACGCGGCGGCGGCGCCCAGGGACAGCGACGGCCGGCGGCCACTGTGCTCCCACGCCTCCAGGAACCGCGTGCTGCGGCCCAGCACCTCGTGGCCGTGCCCGGCGAACGCGTCCGCAGTCAGCAGCCACGCCGTGGCGTGGTGTCCCGCCTCGGCCAGCAGCGGGTGGCCGGCGAGCCGTCCGCCCCACCGCCGGGCGTCCGCCAGCGCTCCCACGCCGAGGGCGGTGGCGGCCGCCATGGCGAGGGCGTCCATCGACTCGTGCGTGGCGGCCGGGGCGGGCGCGGCGGAGGCCAGGACGTCGACCCGGCGCCGGGCCGCCGCCGCGACGGCGAAGGCGTCACCGGCCCAGCCCCGGGCGCCGGACAGCGCGTCCAGGGCGGCGGACTCCGTCACCGGGTCACCCGTGCGCCGGGCGAGCGCGACGGCCTGCTCGGCGCGGCCGACGGTGTCGGCGACGGTGCTCTCCGCGGTGCCCTGGACCGCGCCGTACGCGTCGTCGAGCACCGCGGCCTCGGCCAGCGCGACGGCGGCCTCGGCCGCGGGGGAGCCGTCGGACCGCTCCCGCGCCCCGGCGAGCAGGGCCGTCACCTCCGCCACGGGGGGAATCCGCGGGAACAGGGTGGAGAAGCGGTACGCGACGGTGGCGGCCGCCGCCAGGTCGCGGCACGCCCCCGCACCGTCCCCGGCCCGCCGGGCGGCATCGGCGGCGGCGCGGTGCAGGCGGTACATGTCGTCGCCGAGCCTGCGGCACCCGGCCACCGCGGCGGCCTGCCGCAGCGCCTCGGCGGCGGCGGTGCCGTCGTCGGTGAGGGAGGCGGCCTGCTCGTAGCGCTGCTGGGCCTCGCCGAGCAGGGTGCGGGTGAAGGCGAGCCGGGCCAGCGACAGGGCGAGACGGTGGGCGTCCGCGCGCCGCTCCGGTCGGCCGGCGGCCCAGGCGAGGGCGGCCCGGCAGTCGTCCGCGAGCGCGTCGAAACGGGCCCGCCAGTCCGGCCCCGACGCGTCCTCCAGCGCGGTCGCCGCCGCCAGGCACCAGGCCAGGTGCCGGGCGCGCACCACGGCCGGCTCACCGGCCTCGGCGAGCCGCTCGGCCCCGTACTGGCGGATGGGCTCCAGCGCCTGGTACCGGGTGCCGGTCGGCGACGGCGTCACGATGAGCAGACTCTGCTCGGCGAGCCGCCCCAGCCCGTCGACGACGGCGGCGCCCGCGCCGGCGGCGAGCCCGACGACCTCGCCGGCCCCGGTGCCGGCGCCGGCGGTGCGTCCCGCGGCCCCGGTGGCGTCCTCGCCGACAGGCCGTCCCGCGGCGTCGGCGTCCCCCGTGGCGAGCGCCGCGTCCCCCGCCGCGAGCGCCGCGTCCCCCGCCGCGAGCGCCGCGACCTCCGTGGCCGCCTCCGCCGTGAACGGGGCGACGAAGACCGACACCCGGCGCAGCAGCGCCCGGTCCCACGGGTCCAGCAGGTCGTGGCTCCAGTCCAGTACCGCCCGCAGCGACCGGTGCCGGTCGTTCGCGCGGGGCCCGCCGGTGAGGATCCGCAGGGGGTCGGAGAGACCGGCCGTCAGACCGTCCAGGCCGAGCGTGGACCAGCGTGCCGCCGCCAGCTCGATCGCCAGCGCCATGCCGCCGAGCCGTTCGCAGACGGCCACGATCCCGTCGCCCGCCGCCGGACCGGGCGGCTGCCCGACGGCGACGGCCCGGTCCATGAACAGCGCCACCGCCTCCGACGCGTCACCGCCGGCCACGGACAGCGGCGGTACCGGCAGCACCCGCTCGAACGGCACCATCAGCCGGGCCCGGCTCGTCACGAGCACCCGCAGCCCTGGACAGGCGGCCAACAGCCGTTCCAGGAAGGGCGCCACGCCCTCGCGCACCTGCTCGCAGTTGTCCAGCACCAGCAGCGCCCGGTGGTCCGCCAGCGCGGCCGCCACCGCGTCGTCGACGCCGTGCCCGGGCTGCTCGCCCACGCCGACGGCCGCCGCGACCGCCGCCCCCACCCGGTCCGGCTCGGCCACGGGGACGAGGTCGACGAACCACACCCCGTCCGCGAAGTCGCCGGCCACGTCCGCCGCCACGGCCAGCGCCAGACGCGTCTTGCCGACCCCGCCCGGACCGGTGACGGTCACCAGCCGGTGCGCCTTCACCGCCTCGGCCAGCTCGCCGCGCTCCCGCACCCGGCCGACGAACGACGTCAACGGCGCCGGCAGCGCGGGCGCCGACCGCGACCGCTCCGCCCGCGCCACCTCGGCCGCGTGCCGGGCGAGTGCCCGCCGGTCCGGCAGCCCCAGCTTGCGCAGCAGCGAGGAGACGTGCGACTCGACGGTGCGTACGGAGAGGACCAGCCGGGCCGCGATCTCCGCGTTGCTGAGGTGCTCCCCGAGCAGCGCGAGCACTTCCGCTTCCCGCGCCGATATCCCTGGACTGGTCACCGGGTCATTATCCGTGGCGGTTCGTCGTCCGTGGCGATTTCCGTGGTCGGCACGGAAGCGGCCCGCACCCCGGCCGCGGGAGGCTCCGACCACGGCGATCCACCCGGCCCGAACCGGGTGGTCGCGACCCTCGGCCGACAGGAGTGACCATGAGCACCGCCACCGCCACCGCCACCGTCGCCCGCTCCCGCGCCCGGCGCCGCCGGGACGCCGAGCACCGGCTCACCCACGACGTCGACGTCTGGGTGGCCAGCGCCTCGGCGGACGGCGCCCCGTACCTCGTACCGCTGTCCTTCGACTGGGACGGCGAGGTGCTGCTGGCGGCCACGCCGGCGGACAGCCCCACCGGCAGGAACCTCGCCGCCACCCGGGCCGCCCGGCTCGCCCTCGGCCACACCCGCGACGTCACCGTGATCGACGTCGATGTCGAGGTCCTGGAGCTCGACGCGCTGCCGCCGCAGCGGGGCGACCGGTTCGCCGCGCGCACGGGCTTCGATCCGCGCGCTTCGGCCACGGCGTACCGCTGGTTCCGCCTCGTCCCGCGCCGCGTCCAGGCCTGGCGTGAGGAGAACGAGCTGACCGGCCGCGAGCTGATGCGCGACGGCCACTGGCTCACCTGACGCCCCGTGTCGGTGCCGGATGACAGGATGCCCGGCATGACGACGGACGGCGATTTCGACTGGTGCGAATTCCTGGGGCGTTGGCAGGCGGAATGGGTGCCGGACGAGCACGGGACCCACCGGGAGCGGCTCGGCGGGCCGCCCGCTCCGGAGGCGGCCGTCGTGGCGGCCGAGCGGCGGCTCGGCACGCGACTGCCGCCGTCCTACCGGAAGTTCCTGACCGCTGCCGACGGCTGGTGGGTGGACGCGACGGCGTCGGTGTACCGGCTGGGCGGCGTCGGGGAGATCGACTGGTTCGGGGACCCGTACGGGCTCACGGAGATCTACGAGGAGTTCCTGGACGAGGCCCCGAGCGACGAGAATCGCCTGCTGGCCGGCATGTGGCGGCGGGCGCTGCGGCTGGAGACGGAGTCCGACATGTCGCACGCCCTGCTCGACCCCGGGGACGTCGGCGAGGACGGCGAATGGGCGCTGTACGTGTACCAGGGCTGGAGCGGCGACCTCCCGGACCGGTACCCGTCGTTCCGCGCCTACATGGAGGCGCGGTACCGCGCGTTCCACGCGGACCGGGCCGGCTCCGTGCCCGGGTTCGAGAACGCCACCACCCGCGCCCAGGACGCCAACGTCGAACGGGCCAGGGAGGAGGCGCTGCGCGGACACGGGGACGCGGCCGCCGGACTGCTCGCCGAGGCATGGTCGTTCGGCCGCCCCGGGTCGGCGGCCCTGCTGCGGCAGCTCACCGTACGCCCGGCCGTCAACCTGCGCTTCGCCTACGCCGCCCTGGTCACCGACCCCCGCTACACCGACGAGCTGCTGCCGGTGCTGGCGGCCGCGCACCTGGAGGACAACCGGTACCGGCAGTCGCCCGGGCCCCTCACCCCCGGCTTCGAACTCGACGACGCGATGCGGGCGGCGGCGGACGACCTCGTCGCCCGCATCCGGGACGGTGTCCACCGGTACGAGCCCGGCGGGGCGTTCGGGCGGGCGGTGGCCGAGGCGCGGGAGGCGGCCCGCTGGGGTGACGTGGACGGGGCGTGGCGGACGATCCGGGCGGCGCTGCCGTCCTGGTCACCGCCCGGCCCGGCCCTGGTGGCACCGGTGGGCCTGACGGCCGACTCGGTACTGCGGCAGGTGGTCACGCCCGAACGCTGGCGGGAACTGGTGTCCACGCCCCGTGCGGGCCGCACCGGCCCGGCACCGGAGCCCGCGCCCGACGTGGACCCGCCGGGGCTGCGCTGGCTGGTGGACGACGCGCGCAACCGCATACGCACCGGCTACCGCTGCCTGTGGGTGGAGGGCACCGACCCGGCCGGCCTGCCCGGCCTGATCGGGGAGCCGGGCGGCACGGGTCTGAGCCCGCAGCCCGTCGGCCCCCGGGAGCGCGTCTTCGGGCACCCCGGCCCGGGGGCGGGCACCGGCGAGCCCTGGGAGGACCGGGCGGTGCTCTCCGTGGGCCGGACGGCGTCCGGGTGGACGTTCGGCTTCGAGGAGGCCCCCGCGCAGGCGCCGGGCGGCCAGTTCTTCGCCTCTCCCGCCGCGGCGGCCTCCGCGCAGGGGCGCTGCGTGACGCTCTGGGTCCAGCCGGCCCGGATGCACACGGACCGAGTGGTTCACCTGTCGGTGGCGGAACGCGGACGTGAGCAGTTCGCGTTCACCGTACGGGGCGAGGAGACCGAGACCACGGGGGAGGTCCCGGCCCCCTTGGACCCGGCCCGGCTGTTCGAGGACACGACGGACGAACGACGCCTGCTGGCGGCCCTGGAAACCGAGTTCGCCCTGTCCCTGCCCCGCTTCGCCCTCACCGACGGAGCCCTGCACCGCTTCACCACCCACTCGTGGACCAGGGCACCCCGCGAGGGGGAGGGCTACGCCGTCTTCACCTGGTCCCGGCTCGGGTGAGGCTCAAGCCGCTCGTCGCCACCTGAGCCGGGCGACCAGCCGACCGATCAGCCCCATGGAAAACGGGCCGACCGGCTCACGGCCTGCTGACCTGCGGAGAGCGTCTCCCAGCGGTCTCGGAACGGAACCCGGACCGTTCCGAGGGCGTCCTGACAGCCCTTGTCGCCCCAGCACGTGATGCCGGCGCCGACGAGGCCGTGCCCGCGGGCCGCGCGGACGTCGTGGGACAGCTCCGGGCAGGACTGGGTACGCCCTCACCGCCCTCACCGCCTTCCCCGACGCCCTCGAGGCACCCGCCGGGGAATAACCGGAGGCACCCTCCTGTTAGGCAGCGCAGCGACTCGCGAACCGGCATACAACAGGAGGCACCCCACCATGGCCGCAGACGCCGCAGAGGAGATCCGGGGCACCGCCCACGGCACCGCTCCCGTCCCCCTCTCCGTACTGGACCTGGTGACCGTCGGCGCGGGCCGCACCGCCACGGACGCGCTGCGGACCAGCGTGGACATCGCGCGCCTCGCCGAGGCCCGCGGGTACCACCGCTACTGGGTCGCCGAGCACCACTCGATGCCCGGCGTGGCCTCCTCCTCGCCCGCCGTGATCCTCGCCCACCTCGCCGCCCACACCGGCCGCATCCGGCTCGGCTCCGGCGGCGTCATGCTGCCGAACCACGCCCCGCTGGTGATCGCCGAGCAGTTCGGCACCCTGGAGGCCATGGCGCCGGGCCGCGTCGACCTCGGCCTCGGCCGCGCCCCCGGCACCGACGGGGCGACCGCCGCCGCCCTGCGCCGCACCGACCGGCTGAACGAGGGCGCCGACGACTTCCCGCAGCAGCTCGCCGAGCTGATCCGGTTCCTGGACGACGACTTCCCCGACGGGCACCCGTACCGCCGCATCCACGCCGTGCCGGGCCCGGTCCAGGCCACGTCCCCCGGCGGCGTCCAGTCCCCGCACCGGCCGCCGGTGTGGCTGCTGGGCTCGTCCGGCTTCAGCGCCCGGCTGGCCGGCGCCCTGGGGCTGCCCTTCGCCTTCGCGCACCACTTCTCCGCGCAGAACACCGTCCCGGCGCTGGACCTGTACCGCGAGTCCTTCCGCCCGTCGGCCGTGCTGGACGCGCCCTACGCCCTCATCGGCGTCGCCGCGCTCGCCACCGACGACGAGAAGGAGGCCCGCCGGCAGGTGCTGGCCGCCGCGCTGAACATGGTCCGGCTGCGCACCGGGCGCCCCGGACTGGTGCCGACGCCCGAGGAGGCGGAGGCGTACGACTTCAGCCCGATGGAGCGGGAGTTCGTGGCGTCCTGGAACGCCAACGTCATCCACGGCACCGCCGACGAGGTCCGCGCCGGCCTCGACGACCTGCAGAAGCGCACCGGCGCCGACGAGCTGATGCTCACCGCCAACGCCCACGGCGGCGACGTGCGCCTGCGCTCCTACGAGCTGATCGCCGACGCCTACGGCCTGCCGGCGCCAGCCTGAACCCCGGGCGTCCCGGAGGCGCCCAGCAGCGCGGAGATGCGGTCCGGCGCCACCGGCCGGGAGTACAGCCAGCCCTGGCCGGTGTCGCAGCCGATGCGGCGCAGTCGGCTCGCCTGGTCGGAGGTCTCCACGCACTCGGCGGTGACGGTCAGGCCGAGGCGGTGGGCGAGCTGGACCATCGCCTCGACGATGACCTCGTCGGCCGGGCTCGCCGCGTCGTCGGACGCCTCGGCGGCGCCGGCGACCCCGTCGTACTGGAAGCCCCGGACGAAGGCGCCGTCCAGCTTCAGCACCGACACCGGCAGCCGGCTGAGGTAGGCCAGGTTCGAGTAGCCGGTGCCGAAGTCGTCGATGGCGATGCGGACGCCCATGTCGCTCAGCGCCTTCAGCACCTGCAGCGGCCGGCCCGCCGAGCCCATCACCGCGGACTCCGTCAGCTCCAGCTGGAGCAGGTGCGGGGCGAGGCCCGTCTCCTCCAGGGTCGCCGCCACGTCCGCCACCAGGTCGGAGTCCCAGACCTGGCGGACCGCCACGTTGACGCTGACGAAGAGGGGCGGCCCGTCCGGGTGGTCGAGCTGCCAGCGGCGGGCCTGCCCGCAGGCGGTGCGCAGGATCCAGCGGCCGAGCGGGACGATCGAGCCGTCCTCCTCCGCCAGCGCGATGAACCGATTCGGCGCCAGGACGCCGAACTGGGGGTGGTTCCAGCGGACGAGCGCCTCGACGCCCCGCACCCGGCCGTCGTCCATGCCCACCAGCGGCTGGTACTCCAGGGCGAACTCACCGCGGTCGATGGCCGGACGGAGCGTGGCGGCGAGGGCCTGGCGGGTCATGCGGCTGGCGTTGCGCTCGGGGTCGAACAGGGTCCAGCGGGCCCGGCCGTCGGCCTTGGCCCAGTACAGGGTCGTGTCGGCCGCCTGCATCAGCGCGGTGGGCGTCGTCCCGGCGGCGTGCCGCTCGACCACGCCGACCGACGCGGTGACCGACAGCCGGCGGCCGGAGAGCTCGAAGGGCTCCTGGAGGGCCGCCAGCACGGACTCGGCGAGGTCGGCGAGCTGGTCGGTGCCCGTGGAGTCCTCCACCAGCAGGGCGAACTCGTCGCCGCCGAGGCGGGCCACCAGCGGCACCCCGGCCCGCGTGCCCGCGGCCTCCTCGGCGCAGCGCGTGAGCCGCTCGGCGACGGAGGCCAGCAGCCGGTCGCCGACGCGGTGGCCGAGGGTGTCGTTGACGGCCTTGAAACCGTCCAGGTCCAGGTAGCACAGGCCGACCCGGCCGGTGCCGCCGTGCTCGTACGCCTCCGCCTCCAGCGCGGCCGTCAGTCGCTCGAAGAACAGGGAGCGGTTGGGCAGCCGGGTCACCGGGTCGTGCATCTGGAGGTGGCGCAGCCGGGCCTGGAGTTCGCGCCGGGCGCTGATGTCGGAGACGGAGAGCAGCAGACCGGGCGTGTCCCCGGCCAGCCGGGTCACGGTGACCTGGACCCACAGGGAGTGGCCGTCGGCCCGCTTCAGACGGCGGGTGCAGCGCAGCCGGGGCTGCCGGCCGCACAGCACCTCGCGGTACGCGTGCCAGGTGTCCGCGTCGGACGCGAGGTCGACCAGGTCGGCCGCCGCGCGGCCGGTCAGGGACGCGGGATCGGTGCCGAGCAGCGTGCCCAGCGTGTCGTTGGCGCTGACGACCAGGCCCTCGGGGTCCACGACGGCCATCGCGAGCGGGGCGGCCGTGAACACCGAGCGATAGGGCGGGGGGCCCGTACGAGCGGCCTGGGCGGTGTCTGCGGCCGGTCCGGCGCCTGCGATCGGTCCGGCACCTGCGATCGGTTCGGTACTCGCGATCGGGACCGTGTCTGCGGCCGAGTCGATACCTGCGACCGGTCCGGCACCTGCGGCCAGGTCGGTGTCACTGTCCGTGACGGCCGACCGGTCGAGGTCTGCCGCGGGCGCCGGCCCTTCGGAGGTTCCGTTCACCGCTCGCTCCCGCAGTGCCTCGATCTCGGTCCGTCTGTCCGTGCAGGAAAGTGTGCCGATCATAGAGGTTGGCTCCGGGCCCTTCCAGCCGCCGATCCGCCTTCCGGACCTAGTAGGCCCTCCGGGTGATCGTTTCTGCCCGTCTCTGGACGACTCCGTCACGCCTCCGACCAGTTGTGACGTTCCGTGAAGGGGCCGGGGGCGTCGGCTCCGGCCCGCTCCGGCGGAATCCCGCGTGACTCACCCATCCGGTGCAGGCGAACAGGGCGCAGTACGACAAACCAGCACAAGCTGGGTGCGGTGTCCCGTGAACCGCATCCGGAGGTCCCCGTGCCGCGCCCGTTCCCCCTGAGGCGACTTCCCCGCGAGGCCCTCGAGGGGCTCGGCGCGAGGTGCCTCGCGACGGGGGCGGTCCGGCCCAGGCTGCGCAGCACGGCCGCGGTGTGCACCACCCTGTCGGCACTCGCCGCGACCTCCCTGATCGCCGCCCCCTCGGTCGCCGAGCCCTTCTCCCCGCGGCCCTGCGAGCTCCGGCGCACCGCGGTCCACCACTCCGAGGGCCTGGACACCTGGAACGCCGCCTACCCGCGCCCGGCCCGCGCGCTGGCCGCGGTGATGGTGTTCCTGTCCTTCCCGGACTCCCGGCCGCTGACCACACCGGCCGAACTGGCCGCCGACCACTTCCCGGCCACCACCCGCTTCTTCCAGCGCGCCTCCTACGGCGCGTTCACGCTGCGCCCGCACCCCCTGCGGAACTGGATCCGCATGCCGAGGCCGTCGACGGCGTACGACATACGGCGCGACTGGAGCGCCGAGCACCGGGGCGCCTACCTGCACGACGCGCTCGCCGCCGCCGACCCGCACGTGGACTTCTCCCGCTACGACATCGTCTACTTCGTCGCCGACCCGGACGCCCCCGGCGTCGACTCCGACGCCACGAAGGTCGTCAACCTGAGCTCCCCGCTGCGGGCCGACGGCGCCGACGTCCGGCGGGTCGTCACGGTGTTCGAGAACCATCCGCCGGACCGGCTGGTGCTGGCCCACGAGACCGGGCACGTCTTCGACCTGCCCGACCTGTACCACCGGCCCGCCGACGGCAGGGGCGACTGGGACACGTTCGTCGGCGACTGGGACCTGATGGGGAGCCAGTTCGGGCTGGCCCCCGACCTGTTCGGCTGGCACAAGTGGAAGATGGGCTGGCTGCGGCCCCGGCAGGTGACGTGCGTGCGCGGCAGCGGACCGACCCGGCTGACCCTGGAGCCGCTCGGCGCGGGCCCCGGCGTGGTGGTGGCGGGGACCGCCGGGGCGCCGAGCTTCGGGCTCGGCCGGGGCACCAAGCTGGCCGTGGTCCGCACCGGGACCGACAGCGCCCTCGCCTTCGAGGCGCGGGGGCCGGTGGGCAACGACGCCGCCGCCTGCCGCGCGGGGGTGCTGGTGTACCGGGTGCGCGGCGGGACGCGGTCCGGGGGCGGACCGGTCGAGGTGATCGACGCCCACCCGCACACCGAGGCCTGCTGGGAGGACTCGGTCTACCCGCCGCTCGCGGACGCCCCGGTGGGCCTCGGCGAGAGCTTCACGGTGCCGGGGGACGGCGTACGGGTCGAGGTGGAGGGGCGGACGGGCTCGGGGGCCTGGACGGTGAAGATCACGCCCGGCTGAGCCTCCCGGGCGGGCCGCGCCGCGACCGCGCGGGAACGACGATGGCGAGGCCGTTCGCGTTTCCGCGAACCCGCCTCGCCATCGACAACGTGCGCCGCCAGGGACTCGAACCCCGGACCCGCTGATTAAGAGTCAGCTGCTCTAACCAACTGAGCTAGCGGCGCCTGCTGACGTCGTAGACCTTAGCATCCGGGTCGGCGGAGGGAAAAATCGAAATCCGCACCGCGGCCCTGGCCGCCCGCACGGCCGCCCAGAGCAGGACCTCCGGACCCGGCAGCCACGGCAGGCGGGTGTCGGGGGCCACCAGCCAGCGGGCGCCGGAACGCGGGGACGGGTCGGCGAGGGCCGGGACGGTCACCGCGTCCCCGGCGCCGTGGCACAGCAGCGGCGGCACGGCGCCGGCACGGCCGTCCCGCCGGCCGCGCGCGCTCCACTCCTCCCACTCCAGCAGCGAGGGCAGCCGCTGGGCGGTGCCCGGCGCGGCGAACAGCAGCATCCGGCCCCGGAACTCGGCCACGGGTCCCGACCCCGGGCCCTCGTCCCACATCCGGTCCAGCATCCGGCGCCCGAAGACCGTGGGGGCGCTCACCACGTCGAAGGCCGAACCGCAGGGCAGGACGACCGGGGCGTCCGGCCGCTCCTCCCACAGGGCGAGGGTGCTGCGCGGGTAGGCACCCGCCGAGGCCAGCCAGGCGGCGCCGTCCGCGGTGACATCCGAGACATTCCGTGTGCTGCTCATGCTCCCCAGGTCTACCGGGCGTGAGGGAACCGCTCCGCTGGGTTGCGGGAAACCGGGACAGGGGGAGTGGCGAGCGGGTATCTTGCCCGTCTGGCATATGCGTCCGGCCTGGTCGAACAGACGGACGGGCGCCGGGGCGCGGTCACACCGGGTCGGCGTGCCCCGGTCCGCCGGCCTCGGCGCCGCGCAGCAGGTCCCGGCCGAACTCCACCATCTTCTTGGCGTAGTCCTCGGTCCACTCGGCGCGCTCGGCGATGTCCGCCGTCGTCAGCCGGTCGAAGCGGCGCGGGTCGGCGAGCTGGGCCGCCGCCACCGCCTGGAACTCCGTCGCCCGGTCCGCGGCGGCGCGGAACGCGAGCGTCAGCTCGGTCGCCCGCTCCAGCAGCGCGCGGGGGTCGTCGATCGACTCCAGGTCGAAGAAGTGCTCGGGGTCGGAGGCCGCCTCCGCGGGCTCGAACAGCAGGGGCGCGGGGCGTAGCCGCGGCTGGTCCCGACGCGGCGTGTGCTCCGCCATGACTTCTCCTTCGTACGTCGCGATCGACCCCCTCGATGTCGGGTGGGCCACCGTCCATTGTCCCGCGCCCCCGCAAGAGGGCCTGAGGACCCTGAGGGCCACACCCCCCGGGCACCGCGAGAATGGCTTCCCAGCCGTCCGGGCCGTATGCATGGACCGCTGTCCCATGCCGGGGGCTTCGGGGGAACAGGGACGCACTGCTCCGCGTCGTCCGCCCCGTGGCCCCCCTCTCCTTCGCCCTGCTGCCGTAGCCGCGGGCGGTCGGAGCCGCTCGGGTCGGGCAGGCGGGGCCGTCGGTCAGGGGCGCCACCTCACCCGGTGTTCCGCCAGGTGCGCCAGGACCGCGTGGTTCGCCTCCCAGCCGTCCGGGAACTTCACCAGCGTGCCCAACTGGACCGGCTCCGTGGACGGGTAGTCGTCCAACAGGTCGGTCACCCCCTCGCGGCAGACCACGATGCAGGCGTGGCGGTGGCGGGAGGCCAGGACGCACAGGCGGCCCGTCTCCAGGTGGAAGGCGGTGGCGTCGGGGCGGCCGGAGAGGGGGTGCAGGACCACCGTGACGTCGTACTCACGGCCCTGGAGCCGGTTCGCCGTGTCCACGGTGACGTCCGGCACGCCGAGTTCCGCGAGGGCCGCCCGGACGGCGGCGGCCTGGTCGCGGTGGGCGGTGCCCACGGCGATGCGGCCGGCGGTGAGGGGGGTGGGGTCCGGGGAGCGTTCGGAGGTCGCCGCTCCGCCCCGGTCCAGGAGGCGGCGGACCACCAGCGCGACCGCGCGCACCGCCTCCGGGTCCGTGCGCGGAGTGTGGCGGGCGGGGAGTTCCAGCAGGCCCCAGCCGGACTCCGCCGCCTCGTCGATCACCCGGTCCGGGGCCGAACCGTCCGACGGGACACCGAAGGAGAGGCGGCGGTCGCCGTGGCCCGTGCCGCTGCGGAACGGCGTGTACGGGTAGAACGCCGCCGACACCAGCGGCGCCGCCGACGCCGGGAGCCGCCACGACACCGGCAGCCGGTGCTGCGGCAGGTCCGGGTTGTGCGCGAGGAGCGTCGTCACCGCGGAGGCCGACGGGTCGTACGACAGCCCCGCCCACTGCTCGCTGCCCACCGTCGCGAACGGGTCGAGCTGGCCCGGGTCGCCCACGAACAGCGCCCGCTCGAACAGGCCCGCCACGGCCAGCAGCGCGTCGGAGCGCATCTGGTACGCCTCGTCCACGATCGCGTGCCGCCACGGCTCGTCCACCGTGACGTGCGCCCACTTCGCGGCCGTCGACAGCACCACCGCCTGCCCGGCGAGGTCCGCGGCCTTCGCCGACGTGCGGACGTTGGCCAGGCCGTCGAGCGCCTTGTCGTACGGGTCGGCGTCGCTGCTGTGCAGGCGGCCCACCGGGAGGTCCGGGTCCCTCTCGGCGAGCCGCAGCACCAGGTCGTCCACCTGGGCGTTGGTCTGCGCGACCACCATCAGCGGACGTCCGGCCTCGGCCAGCTCCAGCGCCGCCCGCACCACGAGCGTGGACTTGCCGGCACCGGGCGGGGAGTCCACGACGACACCGCGCTCGGCGCCGTGCAGGGTGTCGTGCAGGATCGCCGAGGTGGCGCGGGCCGCCTCGGCGCCCGGGTCGGATCCGGCCCGAACGGGGGCGGTGGTGGTCACAGGACGTCCTCCGGGGTCTGGGCGTCGGCGGGCTCCGGCACGGCGGCCGCCTCACCGGGCGGCCCGCCGTGCGTCCACGGCGTCTGTTCCGGGGCGGGCAGCTTCGCGCCGCCGCGCTGCTCGTGCTCGAAGAGGGTGAAGCAGACCAGGTCGCCCTTCTCGGGCACCGACCCGGCCTCGGGCTCCCTGCCGCGGCCCATCTTGTCCAGGATCCGCAGGACGAGGCCGCCCTCGTCGTCCTCGCCGACGTACTCCGCGGCCTGCGGCCTGCCGCCCAGCGACCGGTACACCTTCACGCGCTCGCCCAGGTGCGGCCGGTCGTCCGTGCGGACCGTGACCAGCGGGCGCGGACCGGGCCGCCTGCCCTCGCTGTACGCCATGACCACGTCCACGACCTCGCCCACGAAGGCCTCCCCGGACAGCCGTCGCCCGGCCATCACCAGCGGGTCGTCCAGCGCCTCCTGCGCCTCCAGCCGGGCCTGCTCGCGCTCGCGCGTGGCGAGCTTGTTCGCCGCCGTCACCGCGTCGTCCCGCCGCGGCTGCGGGGGCTCACCGGCCAGGACGCGGTCGCGGTGCGAGGTGAACGACCAGCGGTCGCGCGTCCACCGGTCCTCGACGTGCGCCCCGGCGGGCAGCTCCCGCAGCAGGTCCAGGCCCCGCCACACCGCGTCCCAGGTGGGCCGCGTACGGCTCTCCACCAGAGCGCGGATCTCCCGCTCGGCGGCCGCGAGCGCGCCCAGCCGGTCGTCGGCCTCCAGCCCGTCCTCGGCGGCGGCGAGCGCCGTGCGCGCGCGGTCGTAGCGCTCGACGGCCGGGGCGAGCAGCTTGTTGTCGAAGGCCGGGTCGGTCGCCGGGCCCGCGGGCGGGCACCGCAGCTGGCCGTCGGCGTCGCGGGCGAGTTCGGCGTGGCGCGCGGCCTCGGCACCGCTGGGGAACCCCTCCGGCGGGTCGATCCACCCGAGCAGCGCCCCCAGGTGCTGGTCCTCCAGGGAGGACTGACCGGTCGCCCAGTGCCGGCCCAGCAGGTCGGTCATGGCGAGGAGGAGGGACGAGCCGGGCACCCGCGCCCGTTCGCCGTAGTGGGTCAGCCACCGGCCGAGCAGCGGCACCCTCGGCGGCGCGGGATGCGGCGTCTCCGGATCCTCCTCCGCCGTACGCCGGAAGCGCATCGACCGGCCGAGCAGCCGCACGAAGTCGATGCCCGCGCGGCTCGGCACGATCAGCTGCGCCGCGTCCGCGCACAGGTCGACCTCGACCTTGACCCGCTTGCCGGTCGCCGGGTCGGTCTCGGTGCGCTCGGCGGCCTCGACGTCCTCCGCGCACGCCTCGACGTGCGGCAGCACGATGCCGGCCAGCTCGGCCAGGAACGCGAAGCGCAGGTCGCGGTCGCGGGGCTGCGGGACGACCAGCAGGTGCGGCGCCCGACGGTCGGTGCCGACCAGCGCGCCCAGCGGGGCGCCCGCCTCACCGGCGGTGGTCAGCGGCACGAGGACCAGCGGGCGGTCGGACAGGTGCCGGTGCCGGACGGTGGCGGCGGGCTGGGCACGGCCGCTGCGCACCGCCTCGAGCCGGGCGAGCGTGGTGATCAGCGTCATACGGTCACCCCGCCGGTCCCGGCACCGGCCGTCGCGAGGGCCTCCGCCCGCAGCCGCGCCGCCCGCCGCAGGGCCGCCACCGCCGGGTCGTCCGGGTCGCCGGCCTCCCCGCGCGCCGCCGCCAGCACGTCGTCCACCGTCGACAGCCCGCCGAGCTCGGCCCGCACCGGGCGGCCCAGCGAGGTCACCGCGCCGGTCTCCCGGGAGCGGGCACGGCAGTGGAAGGCCAGCTCGCACGCGGACAGGCACTCGGGCGCGTACGTCGCCGGGACCACCTCGACCGCGGCCGTCAGCTCGTCGGCCGGCAGCGCGGGGGAGAAGCAGACGCCCTCGGGGAGCGCCTCGGCGATCTCCTCGATGCGGGTGAGGCGGGCCAGCTGGCGACCGGTCACCGCCCGCTGCTTGCGCACGTCGACGGCGGACGCGGTGGGCAGGTTGGAGAAGTCCTTGGGGCAGACCAGGAGGACGCGGTGCCGCACGCGCGGCGCCGGGTCCAGACGGGCGGCGACCTCCTCCAGCGCCAGCACGTACACCGCGGCCTGCCGGGCGGCGGCGCCCACCTTCGCCGGGTCCGCGGAGCCG
Organism: Streptomyces sp. JHA26; assembly: GCF_002005565.1. Lineage (GTDB taxonomy): Bacteria > Actinomycetota > Actinomycetes > Streptomycetales > Streptomycetaceae > Streptomyces. The sequence goes on from NZ_BDJC01000035.1 coordinate 36,527, forward strand.
TCCAGCATCGGGAAGGACTTGATCTCGACGACCGTCCAGGTGCCGTCCGGGTGGACGACCACCGCGTCCGGCTCCAGGAAGGCGGGGGAGCCGGCGACGTCCAGGGCCAGCATCGGGTGGTCCAGGAGCGTCCAGGTGCCGGACGCCCGGGTCGCCTCCCGCAGCGCCAGCGAGGTACGGGCGGTGCGGCCCTCGGGGCCGGTCGCCGACAGGTCGGGTACCTGCGCCCCGGCGGGCGGCTCGGCACCCCGGTCCAGCCTCTCGTGCACGAGCCGCAGCAGTTCGGCGCCGCCGTCCGCCTTCACCCGCGCCTCGAAGGCGTTGCCCCGGGTCAGGGCGAACTGCGACTGCCCGAAGACCGACGGCGACCCCAGCGCACTCGCCAGCGAACCCTTGTCCACCCCGGCGCCGTCGAGGATCGCCCGTCGCCTGCACCCCGGGTTGGCGGCGAGGGCGGCCAGGGCCCGCGCGTCCAGCGCCTTCGCCGGGACGTCGGGACCGCGCAGCTCAGCGAGCCGGTGCCGGAGTCCCGTCCCCCGCGTCCGCGGGGGAGGTGTCCGGCTCGGCTCCCGCTCCGAGCCGCTGTTCGCGCTGCCGTGGAAATCGCTCACCCGCGGAAGTCTGGCATCCACCGCTGACAATCGGGGAGTCGGCACCGCCGGAACCCTGCGGGGCGGAAGCGGGACGCGCGGTGAACAGGGTCCGCGCCCGGTCCGCGACCCGCATCACGAACGGCGCCAGCAGGAAGCCCGCGCCCATCACGGCGGCGCCCGCCACCGCGTCGAGGAAGTAGTGGTTGGCGGTGCCCATCACCACGATCGTCGTCACCAGCGGGTAGACGACACCGGCCGCCTTCGCCGTGCGCGTGCCGCCGTGGCGCCACAGCATCACGCCGCACCACAGCGCCCAGCCCACGTGCAGGCTCGGCATGGCCGCGTACTGGTTGGTCATCCCGCCCAGACCGCGCGGCGCGCTCGCCTCGCCGCCCCACCAGCCGTACGAGCTGTAGTGGGCCATGGTGTCGACGAACCCGTGGCTCGCGTCCAGCAGCCGCGGCGGGCAGGTCGGCAGCAGTGTGAAGCCGATCAGTCCGATGAACGTGGACGTCATCAGCCAGGTCCGGGCCGCCCGGTAGCGCACGGCGCGCGAGCGGAACAGCCAGACCAGGATCGCCGGGGTGACGGCGTAGTGCAGCGACGCGTACCAGAAGTCGGCCGGGACGCCGAGCCACGGTTCGCGGGTGAAGAGCCGGTTGAGCGGGTGCTCCGCGTTGAGGTGGAGCGCCTTCTCGATGTCCAGGAGTGCCAGCCCGTGGTCCACGGCGTCCGAGACGTCACCGCGCACCAGGAGGCGGCCCGCGGAGTAGCAGGCGTACACGAGGACGATCAGCGGGAGCTCGGTCCACCAGCGGAGCCGAGTCTGCGGGGCCGCCTCGGTGCCCGGTGTCTCGGTGTGCGGCAATCCGATCGCCCTCCCCCTTCTTCTCGCGTGCCCGACGGCGTCGGGCGTGCCACTCTACGGCGTCCGGGGGCCCCGTCCGCGGAGCGCCCCCGGCCCTGAGAGACGCCGGGACGTCCCCCCGGGTTGCCCGCCCGCGGTGTGAGCGATGATGGAGGGGACTCCTGCGACACCCCTCCCGGAAAGGCCCCTCCATGGCACCGCGCATCCTGCTGGCCCGGCACGGACAGACCGAGTGGTCGCTGGCCGGCAAGCACACCGGCAGGACCGACGTGCCGCTCCTGGAGGAGGGCCGGCGCGGTGCCGAGCTGCTCGGCGAGCGCCTGCACCGGGCGCCCCTGGACGGCCTGCCCGGCGTCGAGGTGCGCACCAGCCCCCTGTCCCGCGCCCGCGAGACCTGCGAACTCGCCGGCTTCGGCGAGCGCGCCCGCACCTGGGACACGCTCATGGAGTGGGACTACGGGGCGTACGAGGGCATGACGCCGGCCGAGATCCAGGCGGTCCGGCCCGGCTGGCTGATCTGGCGGGACGGGGTCCCGGAGGGCGAGAGCCTGGCCGACGTCACCGCGCGCGCGGACGAGGTGGTCGCGTGGGCACGGGAGGCGGACCGGGACGTCCTGGTCTTCGCCCACGGACACATCCTGCGGTCGATCGGCGCCCGCTGGCTGGGCCTGCCGCTCGACTTCGCGTCCCGGATCCGGCTGAACCCGACGTCCCTGTCGACCCTGGGCTGGGCCTACGGCGAACCGGCCATCGAATCCTGGAACGACCTCGGCCACCTGACCGACCGGTCGACACCGCGTCACCGCGTCACCGCGTAACCGCGGCGCGGCGTCACCGCGTGGTCGCGGCACTGTGTAGCTGCGGCGCTGCGACACCGTGCAGCTGCGGGCGAGTCGTGCCTCCCCGGTGCCCGAACGGCTCGGGAGGCACCCCTGGGGCGGCACGGGCTGGCACAGCGGCACCCGGTCGGCACCGGCCGAGCGACCCACCCTTACGCCCGCCCCCCCCGGCCGGTCAGGCCGTCCGTGGCAACGACGCGTGCCGTTCCAGGAACGCCGACACCCCCGACGCCCGCCGGTGCGGCAGCAACACCCGTGCCGTCCCCGCCAGCATCGTGTGGATCCGCGACGACTGGACCTCGCCCAGCAGGTCCAGCACCCGCATCCCCGCCCCGGCCGCCTCGTCGGGCCGCCCGCCCCGCGCCAGGTCGTCGGCCAGTTCCGCCGAGTACAGCGCGAGGTTCCGCGTGAAGTGCGGGTCCTGCAGTTCGGCCGCCCGGCGCGCGTGCCCGGCCGCCCGGGACCAGTCGCCGAGCGTGGACCAGCACTGCGCCTCCAGCCCCTCCAGCTCGGCCTCCCCGTAGAAGCTCATCCACTCGGGGTCGGCGTCCGAGGGGCCCCGTTCGAAGAGGAGCTGCGCACGGGTCAGCGCCTGCTCGCAGCCGACGCGGTCCGCGAGCCCCGCCCAGCCGCCCGCCTCGCGCAGCGCGAGCAGGGACATCAGCCGCGCCGACCCCAGCGGGCGGGCGGCGCGCTGCGCGGCCTGCGCCGCCCGTACCGCCTCGCGCGGCCGGCCGGTGTCCCGGGCCAGGAACGCCGTGTTGCAGAAGGCGTGCGCCTCCAGCCCCGGGTCACCGGTCATCCGGGCGGTGGCGAGGGCCTCGGCGTAGTGGGAGCGCGCGTCGTCGAAGCGCCCCGAGTCGTGGGCCAGCCAGCCCACGGAGATGGCGAGTTCCCCGGCGCCCGCGTAGAGCCGGTCCGCCGTCGCCTGCCGGGTCGCACCGGCGTCCAGCAGCGCGTACGCGGCGCGCAGCGGGGCCGCCGCACGCCGGTAGAGCCCGTCGGCGCCGTGCCGGTCGTCGAGCAGCCGGATCCGGCGGACGGCCTCTTCGAGGGCGCCCGCGTCGCTCGTCCCGGCCCGGTGCGCGGCGCGCGGCGTCGCCTTGGCACCGGTGGCGAACCCCAGGGGACCCAGCGAGACGGCGGTCAGGGTGACGCCGCTCGTCATGAATGCGCGACGCAGCACGTCGCTCTCCTCGTTGTCGTCGTGCGTGTCGTACAGGCTGTGCGTGTCATACGGTTCGCCCGCCCCACCTGACTCACTCGTGGCACTCGGCGGCCGGCCGAGGTGCGCCGGGAGCGCGTCCTCGTCCGTGCGCGCCCGGCGTCCGCGTACGGACGAACGGGGCGCGAACCCCAGATCGGTGAGCGCGCGGCCGGGGAACATGTGCAGGAACACCCGCTCGTACGCGTAGTTGGGGCAGCGGATCTCGCCCGCCTCCACGCGTCCGATGTAGCGCGCGTCACAGCTGACCCGCTCGCCGATCTCGCGCGCGGCACGGCGTACCGCCGCGGCGAACTCGGCCGGCGAGCGCTGTCCGCGCAGGCGCCGGAAGGCGAGGTTCGGCCGCGGTGGCCGATCGGGCTGGGCGGAGGTCACCGTTGACGACGCCATGGCCGGGTCCTCTCGTGCGAACCGTCGAACCACGCCGGAAGGGGTGTGAGTTGTGGGGATTCTCCCGGTTGTCACCCCGTTTCCGGCGAGCAAGAACGTACCTGCTGTGACGGACCCGCCACGCGCGGTTCAGCCACAAACCGGATATCTCACCCGGGATCTGCCATGAAGTGCCATCCTTTGCGGCGGACTTGTCCCGTAGCCGTTGACGGCCTGCCGCGTTGAACCCTGTGGTCCGGGAGGTCCCCGACTCCCGGCCGACTCGTCCGAGGAGGAGTTCCGTGGTGGAGGCCGGGATGGAAGCCGGGATGCAGACCAGTCGGAGCGGCGGTCTCGCAGGCGTCCGAGGCGCGGGCGACGACGGTGACTGCGACGTCGTCACCGTGCCGGCGCGGCAGGGCCTGGAGGCCGTCGACATTCTCAGGCGGGGAGCCGGTGAGTCGGTGGGCCGTGTGCTCCACGACCACGGCTGCGACACCCTCGGTTTCCTGGTGCCCCCGGGCACGGCGGCCGCCTGGGACGTGCCGGGCAGCACCTGCACGGAGACGGCCGGCCGGGGGACGAGGCTCGCCCCGGTCCCCGAGCCCCCGGTGGAGGGCTCCGACTGGCTGCTGCCGCCCGGCGACGCGGACCTCGCGACCGACCCCGCCGTCCTGCGGGCCGCGCTGGGGGAGGCGGCCCGGCTGATCGAGGCCGCGGACAGCTGCCGCTGAGCACCGGGCGCCGCACGCCCCCCGGCGCCCGGACCGGCTACCCGCCCGGCCGGACGCGTCGGCGGGGAAGCGTTCGATAATGGCCCGATGGGAAAGTCCAGGAGCGCCCGCCGCGGGCGCGCTGCCGTGGAGGCCGTCGTCGAGGACGTCGACGGCGGGATCGCCGAGCTGATACCCGACCGCGAACGGGCGCGGGCCTGGACCCTGCTGATCGACGGCGCCCCGCAGTCGCACGTCGACCTGGACGACCCGGCGTACCTGTCGTTCGAGTACCAGCGCCGCATCGGGCACGTCATCGACCTGGCCGCCCCGCCCGGAAAGCCCGTCCACGCCGTGCACCTCGGCGGCGGCGCCCTCACCCTCGCCCGCTACGTCGCCGCCACCCGCCCCCGCTCCACCCAGCAGGTCGTCGAGCGGGACGAGGCCCTGGTCCGACTCGTCCGGCGCGAACTCCCCCTGGACCCCGGCGCCCGCATCCGGGTCCGGACCGCCGACGCCCGCGCCGGGCTCGCCAAGGTGCCCGACGGCTGGGCGGACCTGGTCGTCGCGGACGTGTTCGGCGGGGCCCGCACCCCGGCGCACCTGACGTCCACCGAGTTCCTCGACGAGGTGCGGCGCGCGCTCGCGCCCGGCGGGGTCTACGTCGCCAATCTCGCCGACGGCCCGCCGCTCGCCCACCTGCGCGGCCAGATCGCCACCGCCGCCGACCGCTTCCCCGAACTCGCCCTGATCGCCGACCCCGCGGTGCTGCGCGGCAAACGCTTCGGCAACGCCGTCCTGGCCGCCGCCGACCGCCCGCTGCCGATCGCCGAGCTCACCCGCCGCGCCGCCTCCGACCCGCACTCCGCGCGCGTGGAGCACGGCAGGGCCCTGACCGACTTCACCGGAGGCGCCCGGCCCGTGACGGACGCGGCGGCGGTCGCCTCGCCGGCTCCGCCGGCCTCGGCCTTCCGGTGATCCGGCAGCCGGCTCAGTAACTGCCGACCTCCACCCGCGGCGGGCCGTCGTGCCAGGTGCAGAACACCGACACCCGGTCCGCGCCGGAGGCGAACTCCACCCGGATCCACATCTCCGTCTTCCACACCTGCATCGACCAGCCCGCGGCCGGGGCCGCCGACACCAGCGACGCGGACGACGACCCGAGGGCGAACACCGCGCGTCCCCCGTCGGTCTCGTAGCTCCGGACCCGGCCGGAGGCGGTGGGGGGAGGGGGCGCGGGGGCGGGAGCGGTGGCCGGCGCGGTCCGCGAGGGCGCCGGACCCGGCTCGCGGGGCGTCCGGCTCGGCGTCGCCGACGGGCTGCCGGACCGGCTCGCCGACGGACCGCCCGACGGCGAGGGGCGCGTGGTGGACGATGCCGACGGCCCGGAGTCCCGCGCGTCCCGCGCGGCCGCGTCGACCGCCGTGACGGGCAGGGCGCGGGGCGCGTCGTAGGCCGTGCCCGCCATCACCGTGTGCACGCCCCACCACGACAGCGTGACCGCCGCGCCGGTGGCGAGCAGCCAGGCCAGTACGTGTACGAGTCCTCTGCGCATCGCGGCCATACTGCCCCACGCGTCGCACGCGTGTCGCCCGGACGGGGTGGTTCCGAAGGGCGTCCCCTCCCGCTCCCGGGGTCCGCCCGGAGTTGTCCACAGGCCCGCACCGGGCTCGTCCGCATGGCGTACGGTGCCGCCCATGGCAAGTGTGCTCGTGGTGGAGGACGACCAGTTCGTGCGCTCGGCGCTCATCCGGCATCTGACCGACGCCTCGCACCTGGTGCGCAGCGTCGGTACGGCGCTGGAGGCGCTGCGCGAGGTCGCCCATTTCCGGTTCGACGTGGTGATCCTCGACCTCGGACTGCCCGACCTCGACGGCTCCGAGGCGCTGAAGATGCTGCGCGGCATCACCGACGTGCCCGTCATCGTCGCCACCGCCCGGGACGACGAGGCGGAGATCGTCCGCCTGTTGAACGCGGGCGCGGACGACTACCTCACCAAGCCGTTCTCGGTCGAGCACCTGTCGGCCCGCATGGCCGCCGTCCTGCGCCGCGCCCGCACCGGCGGCGAGGTGCCGCCGTCCACCGTCCTGCGCGTCGGCGGCCTGACCGTCGACCCCCTGCGCCGCCAGGCCGAACTGGACGGTGTGCGCCTCGACCTGACGCGGCGTGAGTTCGACCTGCTCGCCTTCCTCGCCGGCCGCCCCGGGGTGGTCGTCCCCCGCAAGGAGCTGCTCGCCGAGGTCTGGCAGCAGTCCTACGGCGACGACCAGACCATCGACGTCCATCTGTCCTGGCTGCGCCGCAAGCTGGGCGAGACCGCGGCACGGCCCCGCTACCTGCACACCCTGCGCGGTGTCGGCGTGAAGCTGGAGCCGCCGGTCGCGGAGCCCTCCGGAGCGGAGCCGCCACGATGAGGTGGGCCCTGGTCAAGGTGTCGCTGGCGGTCACCGCCATGGTCGTGATCGCCTTCGCCGTCCCCCTCGGACTCGTCATCCGGGAGATGGCCCGGGACCGCGCCTTCTCCAACGCCGAACGGGAGGCGGCCGCCGTCGCCCCCGCGCTGTCCATCACCACCGACCGGGACCAGCTGGAGCGCGTCGTCGCCTCCGCGGGCTCGGACGCCGGGATGTCCGTGCACCTGCCGGCGTCCGCCGGCAGGAACGGCGGCGAGGACGTCGGCAAGGGTGGTGACAAGAACGGCGGCACCCGCATCGGCCGGCAGCGCGTCACCGACGAGGACATCGCCGCCGTCCGCGCGATGGGGCGCGCCTCCACCGCGGAGGTGCCCGGCGGCTCGGCGCTGCTCCAGCCGGTCGCGCTCAGCTCCGGCGAGATCGCCGTCGTCGAGGTGTACGTCCCCGAGTCCGAGGTCACCAACGGCGTCGGCACGGCCTGGGCGGTGCTCGCCGGGGTCGGCGCCGCGCTGATCGTCGGCTCGGTCGCGGTCGCCGACCGGCTGGGCGTGCGCATGGTGCGGCCCGCGCGGAAGCTGGTGGAGGGGGCGCACGAGCTGGGGGAGGGCAAGCTGGGCGCCCGCGTGCCCGAGGAGGGGCCGACCGAACTGCGGCTCGCGGCGGTCGCGTTCAACTCCATGGCCGACCAGGTCGTCCAACTCCTCGCCAACGAACGCGAACTGGCCGCCGACCTGTCCCACCGCCTGCGCACCCCGCTGACCGTGCTGCGGCTCAACGCGGCCTCGCTCGGCGACGGACCGGCCGCCGAGCAGACCCGGGCCGCGGTCGAGCAGCTGGAGCGCGAGGTCGACACGATCATCCGCACGGCCCGGGACGCCAAGCCGCAGACGGCCGCCGCCGGCCCCGGCGCCGGGTGCGACGCGGCCGAGGTGGTCCGCGAGCGGATGGGCTTCTGGTCCGCGCTCGCCGAGGACGAGGGACGCAAGTGGCGGGTGGCCGGCGCCGACCGGCCGGTGCGCATACCCGTGGCCCGCCCCGACCTGGCCGCGGCCCTCGACGCCCTGCTCGGCAACGTCTTCCGGCACACCGCCGAGGGCACCGCCTTCGCGGTCGACCTGCACAACGGCGAGGACGCGGTGATCGTGCTCGTGTCGGACGCGGGTCCCGGCATACCCGACCCCGAGGCGGCGATGGCCCGCGGCCGGGGCTCGGGCACCGACGGGTCGACCGGGCTCGGCCTGGACATCGTGCGCCGGCTCGCCGAGTCGACGGGCGGGGACGTCCGGATCGGCTCGTCCGTGCTCGGCGGGACCGAGGTGCGGATCTGGATCCAGCTCGACGGGCGCACGGCACCGGTGCGGCGCGGGCACCGGGGAGCCGTGCGGCGCCGCAGGCCCCGGCCGGCCCGCACCTTTAATCGGTCCCGATCCCTTCCTTAAGCCCACCCTAAGATCGCCAACCCCCGCCCGGATCAGGCACTTTGCCCGGTTCCCGCTCGCTAGCGTGCTGCCGCACCCCCACCCCGCCCCCGTCGGTCCCCCGCCGGGGGCACCGTGAGCAGCGAAGGCAGGCACGTGATGCGCACGCACCGACGCAAGGTCAGTGGCAGGAACAAGGCGATCGGCGCCCTCGTCGCGGCGGCCGTGGCCGGTGGCGGGGCGCTGCTGTTCACCAGCACCGCCCAGGCGGCCCCGGTCGGCGCCGTGTACACGAAGACCAGCGCGTGGTCGACGGGCTACACCGCCCAGTACGTCGTCACCAACACCAGCGGGCAGGCCAAGGCCGACTGGACCCTGGAGTTCGACCTGCCCCCGGGCGCGAAGCTCGGCTCGCTGTGGAACGCCGAGTCGAAGGTCAGCGGGCAGCACGTCACCGTGACCCCGCCCACGTGGGACACGGACGGGCTGAAGGCCGGCGAGTCCGTCACGGTCGGCTTCGTCGTCAACGGCACCGCCGACCCGACCGGTTGCCTGGTCGACGACGCCGAGTGCTCCACCGACACCGGCGCCACCCCCGAGCCCAGCGGCCGCCCCACCGAGCCCCCGGCCCCGACGCCGACCCCGACCGGCTCCGCCGAGCCGACCCCGACCGGCACCCCCACCACCCCGGCGCCCACCGGCACCCCCGGCAACGGCACCGCCGCGGGCGCCGGCTTCGCCCCGTACGTCGACACCTCGCTCTACCCGGCCTTCGACCTGCTCGCGCACTCCGCGGCGACCGGCGTGAAGGAGTACAACCTCGCCTTCGTCACCGACGGCGGCGGCTGCACCCCGAAGTGGGGCGGCGTCACCGACCTCGGCAACGACGCGGTGGCGAACCAGATAGGCGCCCTGCGCGCGAAGGGCGGCGACGTCCGGGTCTCCTTCGGCGGCGCCTCCGGCTCCGAACTGGGCACCACCTGCACGTCGGCCGACGCGCTGGCGGCGGCGTACGGCAAGGTCGTCGACGCCTACCAGCTCACCAAGGTCGACTTCGACGTCGAGGGCGGCGCGCTGCCCGACGCCGCCGCCAACACCCGCCGCGCCCGGGCCATCGCCGCGCTGCAGAAGCAGCACCCCGGCCTGGACGTCTCCTTCACCCTCCCGGTGATGCCCGAGGGCCTCACCCAGGCGGGCGTCGACCTCCTCGCCGACGCGAAGGAGAACGGCGTGGACATCGGCGCCGTCAACATCATGGCGATGGACTACGGCCCCGCGTACAGCGGCGACATGGGCACCTACGCCGAGCAGGCCGCCACCGCCACCCAGGCCCAGGTCAAGGGCGTCCTCGGCCGGTCCGACGCGGACGCCTGGAAGACGGTCGCCGTCACCCCGATGATCGGCGTCAACGACGTCGCCAGTGAGGTCTTCACGGTCGACGACGCCACCCAGCTGGTGGAGTTCGCCAGGTCCAAGGGCCTGGGCGGACTGTCCATGTGGTCCGCGACCCGCGACAAGGCCTGCCCCGGCGGCCCGAAGCCCTCGGCCGACGCCACCTGCAGCTCCGTGGACCAGCAGCCGAACGCCTTCTCCAAGGCGCTCGCCGCCTACAAGTAGGACCGGCATCCTCCCCGTGGGGCCGGCCCCACACCGGCCCCACGGGCGGGGTACGGCACTCCCCCCGGAATGCCGTACCCCGTGTTCATGTGCCCCGTAGGCTTCCCGAGGCCCTACCCGACCGCGTCCAGCGGCGGCAGCGTCCCCGTGCGGGCCGCCCGGCCGTACCACAGGGCGCTCGACTTCGGGGTGCGCTCCTGGGAGGCGTAGTCGACGTGGACCGCGCCGAACCGCTTCTCGTAGCCGTAGGCCCACTCGAAGTTGTCCAGCAGGGACCACAGGTAGTAGCCGCGCACGTCCGCGCCGTCGGCGATGGCCCGGTGGACCGCCCTGAGGTGGCCGTCCAGGTAGGCGACCCGCTCCGGGTCGTGGACCGTGCCGTCCGCGCCGGGCTTGTCGTCGTAGGCGGCACCGTTCTCGCTGATGTAGAGCGGCAGGCCGGGGGCCTCCCGGTGGTAGCGCATGATCAGCTCGTGCAGGCCGGTCGGGTCGACGCTCCAGCCCATCGCCGTGCGCTCGCCCGGCGGCTGGTGGAACGCCACGTCGTCCGCGGCCGGCCACGGCGAGTGGTCGCTCGCGCCGTGACCGTCGGCGCCCGGGACGCGGGAGTCCGCGTCGGCGGCCGACACCACGGTGGGCGTGTAGTAGTTGAGGCAGACCGCGTCCAGCGGCTGGCGGACCAGGCCCAGGTCGCCGTCCCGGACGTGCGACCAGTCGGTGACCGGCGCCGTCGCCTCCAGGAGGGTCTCCGGGTAGGCGCCGTGCAGGATCGGGCCGTGGAAGATGCCGCCGGACAGGTCGTCGATCTTCCGCGCCGCCGCCAGGTCCTCCGGCCGCTGCGACAGGGGCCGCACGACCGAGGTGTTGAGGCTGATCGCCACCGAGTTGCGGGTGGGCATCACGGAACGCAGCGCCACCGTGCCCAGGCCGTGCGCCAGGTTCAGGTGGTGGGCGGCGCGCAGCGCGGCCGCCGGGTCGGTACGGCCGGGCGCGTGCACCCCGGAGGCGTACCCCAGGAAGGCCGAGCACCACGGCTCGTTGAGCGTGATCCACTGCTCCACGCGGTCGCCGAGCGCCTCACCGACGATCTGCGCGTACTCGGAGAACCGGTACGCCGTGTCCCGCACCGGCCAGCCGCCGGCGTCCTCCAGCTCCTGGGGCAGGTCCCAGTGGTAGAGCGTGACGGCCGGCTTGATGCCGGCGGCCAGCAGCTCGTCGACCAGGCGGCGGTAGAAGTCCAGGCCGCGCTGGACGGCGGGACCGCGGCCGGTCGGCTGCACCCGGGGCCAGGAGACGGAGAAGCGGTAGGCGCTCAGACCGAGGTCCTTCATCAGCGCCACGTCGTCGCGGTAGCGGTGGTAGTGGTCGACGGCGATGTCACCGGTGTCGCCACCGGCCGTCTTCCCCGGTGTGTGGCTGAAGGTGTCCCAGATCGAGGGGGTGCGGCCGTCCTCCCGCACCGCGCCCTCGATCTGGTACGCCGAGGTCGCGGCGCCCCAGAGGAAGGCGGGAGGGAAGGAGACAGACGTCGCTTCTGGCATGGAATCGCTCCCACGGTGTCGGGGCCCTCATTATGCATGGGAGCGCTCCCACCGCAAAAGACCCGTCCGGACCGCGACCACACCGCAAAAGACCCGCCGGGGCCGCACCCGCACCGCGCCCGGCTCCGGCGCAGACCGCACCCGGGCCGCACTCAGGCCGACTCCCGCACCACCAACCGCGTCGGCAGGACCACCCCGCGGTGCCCGGCGCCGCGGTCGGCGATCTCGTCCAGCAGCAGCCTCGCCATGGTGCGGCCCATCTCCTCCAGCGGCTGCCGGACGCTGGTCAGCGGCGGGTCGACGTGCCGGGCCACGATGGAGTCGTCGAAGCCGACGACGGCCACGTCGCCGGGCACCCGCCGGCCCGCGGCGCGCAGCTCCAGCACGGCGCCGGAGGCCATCACGTCCGAGGCGGCGAAGACCGCGTCCAGGTCGGGGCGGCGGCGCAGCAGCTCCCGCATGGCCGTGCGCCCGCCCTCCTCGGTGAAGTCCCCGTGCGCGACCAGCTCCTCGGTGACGGCGGCACCCGCCTCCCGCAGCGCCTCCCGGTACCCGGCGAGGCGCTCGCGCGCGGCCTCCATGTCGAGCGGCCCGGTGATGGTGCCGACGGCCCGGCGACCGCCGGCCAGCAGGTGCCGGACCGCGGCCTCGGCGCCGCCGCGGTTGTCCGCGCGCACGTGCCCCAGCGGCTCCCCGTCACCGCGCCGGCCGGCCAGCACGGTCGGGATGGCCAGCGCCTCCAGCTGGTCGGGCAGGGTGTCGTCGCTGTGCACCGCCACCATCAGCACCCCGTCCACGCGCTGTCCGGACAGGTACGGGGCGAGCCGCGCGTACTCCTTCTGGTCGTGGACCATGACCAGCAGCATGCGCATCCCGGCGTCCGCGAGACCGGCGGACACGCCCCGGATGATCTCCGAGAAGTACGGCTCGGAGAACAGGCGGGTCTGCGCGTCGGGGACCACCAGCGCCACCGAGTCCGTGCGCCGGGTGGCCAGGGAGCGGGCGGCCTGGTCGGGGACGTAGCCGAGTTCGGCGATGGCCCGTTCCACGGCCGCGCGGGAACGGTCGCTGACCTTGGGCGAGCCGTTGATGACCCGGGAGACCGTGCCGCGGCCGACGCCGGCGCGCGCGGCCACCGCGTTCAGGGTCGGGCGCCGGACGTCCGCGGCGGTGGGCGGCTGTTCGGCAGGGCTCATCGTTCACCTTCCGGCGTTCGGTGGGGGGACCGGCTTCATTCTGGCCCAGGAGGCGCCGACCTCGTCCGCGCGGCTCCCTCCCGCACCCCGGTTGTCTGCCAACCGGCCCATGACCTGCGGGAATTCGGATCCGCCGGGCCGAGATCCCGGCAAAACGCGGCCCCCGGTGCGACACATTCCCGTGACGTGCTGAACACGCTTACGCAACAACGCCGTTTTCAAGTCTTGACACCCGACCCCGCCACCAACCAGTCTTCGGGGCAAGCCGCGTGGGAGCGGTCCCACGGAGTTCCGGGGCCGTCTTCCGTACGGAACGAAGCACCATCGGCCCTTCCCTCCACCTCGCATGGCACACCGTTGACCAGCATCTTCGCACCGCATTCCGCGTTGCTCTGGGCTGGCCGCTGCTCGAACCGAGAGGGCAGGTCCGGACCGTCGAACCCGGCGGTCTGATTCCTGAGGTCCCCGTTCCCACTGGAACAAGGAGTAGTGGAATGCGCATCACCCGAACCGGCGGCGTCCGTGGCCGCAGAGCAGCGGCCCTGACCACGTCGGTCCTGACGGCCTCGGCCCTGCTGCTGACCGCCTGCAGCAGCGACAGTGACTCGGACGCTTCGGAATCCGACGGGAAGATCGTCCTCAAGGTGGCCGACTTCGGGCAGTTCGGCTACAAGGAGGCCGGCCTGTTCGAGAAGTACCAGCAGCTTCACCCGAACATCGAGGTGAAGGAAGAGACCACCGCCAACGAGCAGGACTACTACCCGAAGCTCCTTCAGCAGCTGAACTCGGGCAGCGGTCTGGGCGACGTCGTCGGCGTCGAGGTCGCCCGCATCAAGGAGGTCGTGGACACCCAGGCGGACAAGTTCACCGACCTCAAGGGCAGCATCGACACCAGCCAGTGGGTCGACTGGAAGGCCAAGCAGGCCACCACCAAGGACGGCAAGGTCATCGGCGCCGGCACCGACATCGGCCCGATCTCCCTCTGCTACCGCAGGGACCTGTTCGAGCAGGCGGGTCTGCCGACCGACCGCGAGAAGGTCGCCGAGGCGATAGCGGGCGGCTGGGAGGACTACATCAAGCTCGGTGAGCAGTACAAGGAGAAGGCGCCCAAGGGCACCTACTTCATGGACTCCGCCAGCGCCATGTTCAACGGCGTCGTCAGCTCCTCCGAGAGCCAGTACTACGACGCCGACGGCAAGGCGATCTACAAGGACAGCCCGTCGGTGCAGAAGGGCTGGGACCTCGCCGCCGATGCCGCGGACAAGAAGCTGAGCCAGGGCGTGCCGCAGTTCCAGGACCCCTGGAAGGCGGCGCTGCGCAACGGCACCGTGGCCACCGTCGTGTGCCCGGCCTGGATGGCGCTGCAGATCCAGAACTACTCCGGCAACGACTTCGCGGGCAAGTGGGACATCTCGCGCGCGCCCGGTTCGACCGCGGCCAACTGGGGCGGTTCCTTCCTGACCGTGCCCAAGAGCGGCAAGCACGTCAAGGAGGCCACCGAGCTCGTCAAGTGGCTGACCGCGCCGGAGCAGCAGGCCGCCGTGTTCAAGGCCGCCGGTCTCTTCCCGTCCAACCAGGGCGCCTATGACCTCCCCGATGTGAAGAACGGCAAGCTCGAGTACTTCAACAACGCCCCCGTCGGCCAGATCTACGCCGAGGAGGCCAAGTCCATCCCGGTGGCCGTGCTCGGCCCGAAGGACGGCGTCATCAAGGACTCGATCTCCACGCAGATCAACAACATGGAGCAGCGGGGGACCAAGCCCGACAAGGCCTGGGACGCGGCGACCGAGGCGATCGACAAGGCCATCGGCTGACCCGCGCACGGTGCGGGCGGTCCAACCAGCCGCCCCGCACCGTCCGTACCGTGCGCACCGGGGACCGTGAAGTCGACGGCCCCCGCCCGCAGCAGACCCGGCCGTCCGCGTCGGGTCTGCTGCGCGGCGTCGGGTCCGCGCCCGCGCCGCGACCGCTCCACCCGGCTCGCGGGGCGGGCGCGCCCCTCCGCCCGAACGGCCTGCGGGTCCTCCCGGGCCGGCCCGGGAGGGCGCGGCGGGCCGCGGTCCGGCCGGACGGGGCCGGGAGCGGAGGAGGACCCGGGACGCCGGTGCCGACCCAGGCGTCCCGACCCGCCTCCCCGCCCCCGACGACCCGCCCCGACCACTCGTCCTGACGACCCGCCCCGACCACCCGGCCGCCGTACCCACCGCAGACCGTCGCACGGGCCGCCCGGCAGCGTGCCGCACCGCGCGGGCGGGACCCGGCGGAACGGGCGCCGGCCCGTCCACCCGCCTCCCGCCCCTACCCGGCCCGAACCTCCGGGCCCGACCTGCCAGGCCCGACCTCCCAGGGAAGGATTCCCTCCGTGGCAACGACAACCCCCACACGGGGTGCCAAGTCTCCGCACACCGGCGGCTCCGGCTCCGCGTCCACAGAACGCAGCGCGTGGCGTTCGCGACTGTGGCGCCTCGACGACAAGGTGTCGCCGTACGCGTACATCGCCCCCTTCTTCCTCGTCTTCGGTGCCTTCGGGCTCTACCCGCTGCTCTACACCGGCTGGATCGCCCTGCACCGGGTGGAGATGACGAGCCTCGACCAGTCGGAGTGGGTCGGCTTCGAGAACTTCACCAAGATCCTCCAGGACTCCGAGTTCTGGACGGCCGTCTCCAACACCTTCATCATCGGCGTCATCTCCACCGTCCCGCAGCTGCTGGTCGCCCTGGGCCTGGCCCACCTGCTCAACTACAAGCTGCGCGCCAGCACCTTCTGGCGCACGATCATCCTCACCCCGTACGCCACCTCCGTCGCGACCGCCGCCCTCGTCTTCGCCCTGGTGTTCCGGGCCGACGGCGGCCTCCTCAACTGGGTGCTGGGCTTCTTCGGCGCCGACAACATCGACTGGGGCAACGGCCACTGGACCTCGAAGATCGCCATCTCGATCATCGTGATCTGGCGCTGGACCGGCTACAACGCCCTGATCTACCTGGCGGCCATGCAGGCCGTGCCGACCGACCTGTACGAGGCGGCCTCGATCGACGGCGCCTCGCGCTGGCAGCAGTTCCGCAAGGTGACCATTCCCTCGCTGCGGCCGACGATCCTGTTCACCATCGTCATCTCGACGATCGGCTCCATGCAGCTGTTCGGTGAGCCGCTGCTGCTGCAGGGCGGCACGCTCGGCTCCGTCGGCGGCAGCGAGCACCAGTACGAGACGCTCAGCATCTACCTCTTCAACTACGGATGGAAGCTCCAGCACCTCGGCCCGGCCGCCGCCGTGGCCTGGGCCATGCTCGTCCTGCTGCTGCTCATCGCCCTGATCAACTGGATCGTCAGCCGGTTCGTGCGCAAGAGCGCGGCCTGACGGGAGCGACAACGATGACCACGACAAGTACTCCCTACAAGACCGCCTCGGGCCCGGTCCACGCGGCTCCGTCCCCCGCCTCCGGCGGCAAGGGCCGCCGCCTCAGGATCGGCGCCGGCCAGCAGCTCAAGGGCGGCCCCTTCACCTACCTCGCGCTGATCGTCGTCGGCCTGGGATCCGTCTTCCCGCTGTACTGGACGCTGGTGGCGGCCTCGCACGACCAGCAGAGGGTCCTCGACGACCCGCCGCCGTTCATCCCGGGCGGCAGGCTGTTCAGCAACCTCGAAGCGGCCTGGGAACAGGCCAACCTCGGCAAGGCCATCGTCAACAGCGTCATCGTGGCCGGCTCCATCACCGTGGCCACGCTGTTCTTCTGCACCCTGGCCGGCTACGCCTTCGCCAAGATGCGCTTCCGCGGCCGGAACGTGCTGATGACCGCGGTCATCGCCACGCTCACCATCCCGCCGCAGCTCAGCGTCGTCCCGCTGTTCATGATGATGTCGGACATCGGCTGGGGCGGAAAGCTGGAGTCGGTGATCTTCCCGACCCTGGTCGGCGCCTTCGGTGTCTTCTTCATGCGCCAGTACCTCATCGAGGCCCTGCCGTACGAGCTCATCGAGGCGGCCAAGGTGGACGGGGCGAACAACCTCCGCATCGTGTGGAGCGTCGTCCTGCCCGCCGCCCGGCCCGCGATGATGGTGCTCGGCATGCTCACCTTCGTCCAGGCCTGGAACGACTTCTTCTGGCCGTTCCTCGCCCTGAACCAGGAGAACCCCACCATCCAGGTCGCGCTCGGCCAGCTCAGCGCCTCCTACACCCCCGACCAGAGCATCGTCATGGCCGGAGCGCTGATCAGCACCCTGCCGCTGCTCGTGGTCTTCGTCGTCTTCGGCAAGCAGATCGTCGGCGGCATCATGGCGGGCGCCGTCAAGGGCTGACCCGGACACACCCCCTCCTGCCCGCCGACAGGGCCCGGCCCGCACCCGGGCCCTGCCGGCCGGGGGCGCCCACCCCCGCGCCCCACCCCGCCTTCCCCGCACCGCCGGGCCCCACCGTCCGGCCCCCTCCTCACGCCATTTGGGAGCGTTCTCACCATGACCGCCGTACGACCCGAGACCCCCGTCCGCCCGGCCGCCGGCACCTCCTTCCCGACGGGCTTCGTCTGGGGCGCCGCCACCGCCGCCTACCAGGTCGAGGGCGCCGCCGCCGAGGACGGCCGCACGCCCTCCATCTGGGACACCTTCAGCCACACCCCCGGCAAGGTCCGCAACGGTGACACCGGGGACATCGCCGCCGACCACTACCACCGCTACCGCGACGACGTGGCGCTGATGAAGGACCTCGGCCTGAAGGCGTACCGCTTCTCCGTCTCCTGGTCCCGGGTGCAGCCCACCGGCCGCGGCCCCGCCGTCGAGCGCGGCCTGGACTTCTACCGCCGCCTCACCGACGAACTCCTCGAGGCCGGCATCACCCCCGTCGCCACCCTCTACCACTGGGACCTGCCCCAGGAGCTGGAGGACGCCGGCGGCTGGCCGCACCGCGACACCGCCGACCGCTTCGCCGAGTACGCCGCCCTCACGGCCCGCGCCCTCGGCGACCGCGTCGGCGTGTGGACCACCCTCAACGAGCCCTGGTGCAGCGCCTTCCTCGGCTACGGCTCCGGCGTGCACGCCCCCGGCCGCACCGACCCGGCCGCGACCCTGCGCGCCGCCCACCACCTCAACCTCGCCCACGGCAAGGCGGTCGGCGCCCTGCGCGCGGCCCTGCCGTCGACCGCGCAGACCTCCATCACCCTCAACCTGCACCAGGTGCGCCCCCTCACCGACGCCCCCGAGGACGTCGAGGCGGCCCGCCGCATCGACGCGGTCGGCAACCGGATCTTCACCGGCCCCCTCCTCGACGGCGCCTACCCCGAGGACCTGCTCGCCGACACCGCGCACCTCGTCGACTGGAACGACCTGGTGAAGGACGGCGACCTGGCGGAGATCTCCCGCCCGATCGACGTGCTCGGCGTCAACTACTACTCGCCGACCGTGGTCTCCCGGCCCGCCGACGGCGCGGCCACCACGAAGAACGACGGCCACGGCGCCAGCGACCACTCGCCGTGGACCGGCTCCGAGGACGTCGCCTTCCACCTCGCCAACGACGACGTCACCGCGATGAACTGGGCCATCGACGCGAACGGCCTGCACACCCTCCTCACGGACCTGGCGAAGTCCCACCCCGGCCTGCCGCTGATGGTCACCGAGAACGGCGCCGCCTTCGACGACTACGTCTCCCCCGAGGGCCGGGTGAACGACCCGCAGCGCATCGCCTACCTCCGGTCCCACCTGGACGCCGTCAGCCGGGCCGTCGCCGACGGCGCGGACGTCCGCGGCTACTTCCTGTGGTCCCTGCTGGACAACTTCGAGTGGTCCTACGGCTACTCGAAGCGCTTCGGCGCCGTCTACGTCGACTACGCCACCCAGCGCCGCATCCCCAAGGCGAGCGCCCACTGGTACGCCGACGTGATCCGGCACAACGCGCTGCCCGCCTCCGACTGAGGCACCCTCACCCGCGCGTCGCGAGGGCGTGACCGGTCACCGGTCGCGCCCTCGCGGTCCCTTCCGGCGCGGAGGGGGGAATTCCGCCGTCTCCGAGGCACGATGGGGGGCGGAGGGGCACGGACCGGGGCTGTTAGATTCCTGGCCGGACAGCTGCGAGGGAAGGGCGACGACCATGACGGTCAACGGTGGGCGGAGCCGGGGCGTCAGACGCCCGACCCTCGAGGAGGTGGCCGCCCGGGCCGGCGTAGGCCGCGGCACGGTCTCCCGGGTGATCAACGGCTCGCCCCGGGTCAGCGACACGACGCGGGCGGCCGTCGAGGCGGCCGTCGCGGAACTCGGCTACGTCCCGAACACCGCCGCCCGCGCGCTCGCGGCCAACCGCACCGACGCGATCGCCCTGGTCGTCCCGGAGCCGGAGACCCGGTTCTTCGCCGAGCCCTACTTCTCGGACATGCTGCGCGGCGTCGGCGCGGAGATCACCGACACCGAGATGCAGCTGCTGCTGATCTTCGCGGGCAGCGACCGGGAACGGCAGCGGCTCGCCCAGTACCTGGCCGCGCACCGGGTGGACGGCGTCCTGCTGGTCTCGGTGCACGCCGACGACCCGCTGCCGGACATGCTGACCCAGCTGGAGATCCCCGCGGTGATCAGCGGCCCGCGCTCCGCGGCGGAGACGCTGGCCTCGGTGGACTCCGACAACTACGGCGGCGCCCGCTCGGCCGTCCAGCACCTGATGTCCCGGGGCCGCGGCCGCATCGCCCACATCACCGGCCACCTCGACGTCTACGGCGCCCAGCGGCGCGCCGACGGCTACCGCGACGCCCTGCGCGACGGGGGGCTCGGCGCCGCCGAGGAGCTGATCGAGCCGGGGGACTTCACCGAGGAGGGCGGCCGGCGCGCGATGACGGAGCTGCTGCGCCGCTGCCCGGACCTGGACGCCGTCTTCGCCGCCTCGGACGTCACCGCGGCCGGTGCCCGCCAGGCCCTGCGGGAGGCGGGCCGGCGCATCCCGGACGACGTGGCGCTGGTCGGCTACGACGACTCGGCCATCGCCCGCCACCTGGATCCGCCGCTGACCAGCGTCCGGCAGCCCATCGAGGAGATGGGCCGCGCGATGATCGACCTGCTGCTGGCCGAGATCGCGGACCGCCGTCCGGCGGGGGCGCGGGGACGGGAGCGGCACCAGGTGGTGCTGGCGACGGAGCTGGTGGAGCGCGCGTCGTCGTGAACGGGGGCGGCGCCGGTCCGCCCTCGCGCTCCGCGCCGCTCAACGCGATCAGCCGGTGACCTTCTTCCGAAGGTCACCGGCTGATCACTCAGGGTGAGTGACGGGACTTGAACCCGCGGCATCCTGGACCACAACCAGGTGCTCTACCAGCTGAGCTACACCCACCATGGCCGGTAGTCGGAACCTCTTGCGGGGCTCCCCGACCGGCTGAGAAAAAGTGTACAGGGTCCGAAGGGGTGCTCGCGCACGCCTTTCGCGACGCCCCGGGCGGCCTCCCCGACGGCGTCCTCGTCGGCCTCCCTACGGGGCGGACACGACGTGCTTCGCGGCGATCGCCTTCGCGGTGTCGGAGTCGGGGCCCGGCTGCGGCACGAAGACGGCCTCCCGGTAGTAGCGCAGCTCGGCGATGGACTCGCGGATGTCGGCGAGGGCGCGGTGGTTGCCGTTCTTCTCGGGACTGTTGAAGTAGGCCCGCGGGTACCAGCGCCGGGCCAGCTCCTTGATCGAGGAGACGTCCACGATCCGGTAGTGGAGGTAGTCCTCCAGCGTCGGCATGTCCCGCAGCAGGAAGCCCCGGTCGGTGCCGACCGAGTTGCCGCACAGGGGGGCCCTGCCGGGCTCCTTCACGTGCTCCCGCACGTACGCCAGGACCTGTGCCTCGGCGTCCGCCAGCGTCGTGCCGCCGTCGAGCTCGGCGAGCAGGCCGGACGCGGTGTGCATCTCGCGCACCACCTCCGGCATCGTCTCCAGGGCCCGCTCCGGCGGACGGATGACGATGTCGACGCCCTCGCCCAGGATGTTCAGCTCGGAGTCGGTGACGAGGGCGGCCACCTCGATGAGCGCGTCGTCGGACAGCGAGAGGCCGGTCATCTCGCAGTCGATCCACACCATGCGATCGTTCATGCGGCCACTGTACGGGTGGGCGCCTGTTTCCCGGGCCCCCGGTGTCGGGGCCGGCCTCGCCGGGAGCTGCCGCCCCCGGAACCCCGCTTCGGCCCTGAACGGGCCTCGTCCTCGAACGCCGGACGGGCCGGAGCGGCCCGTCCGGCGGTCAGGGCGTCGCCGTCGCCTCAGCTCACGGGGCGCTGCGCTGCCCCGGCAGGCTCGCCGCGCCGGCCGGGACCGGGGTGCGGCGGGCCTGGAACGGGACCTGGCTCTCCGCGGGCACGGCGGCCGGCTGCTGGCCGCCCTCGTGCGGGGCGGGCGGCCGGGACGCTCCCGCGGCACCGCCCTCCGCGTCCGCCGGCCGGTCGCCCTGCGGGCGGCGGGCCCGGTAGGCGGCCCGGTAGGCGGCCGGGGACGAACCCAGCTGGCGGCGGAAGTGACCGCGCAGCGCCACCGGCGAACGGAAGCCGCAGCGGCCCGCGACCTCGTCCACCGAGTAGTCGGACGTCTCCAGCAGCCGCTGCGCCTGGAGCACCCGCTGCGTGATCAGCCACTGCAGCGGCGCGCTGCCGGTCAGCGAGCGGAAGCGGCGGTCGAAGGTGCGCCGGCTCATGTACGCGCGGGCCGCCAGCGTCTCCACGTCGAACTGCTCGTGGAGGTGCTCCAGCGCCCAGGCGACGACCTCGGCGAGCGGGTCGGCGCCGATCTCCTCCGGTAAAGACCGGTCGAGGTAGCGCTCCTGGCCGCCGCTGCGGCGCGGGGGGACCACCAGGCGGCGGGCCAGCGCGCCGGCCGCCTCGCTGCCGTGGTCCGTGCGCACGATGTGCAGGCACAGGTCGATGCCCGCCGCGGTGCCCGCCGACGTCAGGACGTCGCCGTCGTCCACGAACAGCTCGCGCGGGTCGACGTGCACCGACGGGTAGCGCTTGGCCAGCGTCGGCGCGTACATCCAGTGGGTGGTGGCGGGGCGGCCGTCCAGCAGGCCCGCCGCCGCCAGGACGAAGGCGCCGGTGCACAGCCCGACGATGCGGGCGCCTTCCTCGTGGGCCCGGCGCAGGGCGTCGAGCGCCTCCTCCGGCGGTGGAGAGGTGATCGACCGCCAGGCCGGCACGACGACCGTGCCGGCCCGCGAGATCGCCTCCAGGCCCTGTGGCGCGGTGAGTTCGAGGCCCCCTGTGGTCCGCAGGGGGCCCTCCTCGCCGGCGCACACCAGTAGTCGGTAGCGCGGTACGCCGGCGTCCTGGCGGTCGATCCCGAACACCGACAGCGGTATGGAACTCTCGAAGATGGGACCGCCGCTGAACAGCAGTACCGCGACGATCTCCTTGCGGCGTCGCCCGGAGAGCTTCCGGGCCGCGGCTTCCGGTGCGGCAGTGGAGTCGTGGCTCATCCCGCTAAGCCCCCCTCGGTGGTCGCGGCGCCCTCAACCTTTCGGGTCTGTCGCTCCAACACGTTTCCCCTCGGTCCTGCACGAGTCCCCCGCCGTAGACAGTCAAGATCGAATCTACTGCGTCCTGTCGTACCGAGGTGGCCGGTTCGGCACTTGGGACATTGTCGACATGGCAACTTGGCGTGAAGCAGTCGATCACGAAGCGTCGCACTCCTGGGCGCCACAGGGAAGTGCGCCTTGTGGCAGTGGCCAATCCCCGTAGGGTGCGCGGGGCCCCGGAGACCCTGTCCGTGCAGGTGGAACGGGGGATGGAGGGTGGTTCGGACAGGGGGAGGAACCCCTGTGGAAGTTGGCTGAAAAGAAGCGGAGTGGGGCGCGGAAACCGGTCAACCGACCGGTGTGTTTTCCGCAGCCGGTCTACGCCCCCGCACCCGCCCCGGCGGCGGCCCGCGCCGCGCTCCCACCGGCGCGACAGCAGCCGGCGGACGCCGGTGCGGTGCGGACACGGACGCGCCCCGGAGCCGGCCCACGGTGATCAACGCCCGTCCGGCCCTCCGGTCACGCCGGGCCGCGGCCGGGAACGGACAGTTGAATCCCGTGCAAACCGCCTGTACAGCGCAGCAACCATTGCGTTACGGGCGTCCCCTCAGGCATGCTCCGGGGAACCCGTGGCGGACGTGCGCGGGATCTGGGCGAAGGAGGCGTGGCGCCGTACCCTTGGGGGTATGGGGTTGGGAAGACGATTCCCGGACACAGCACCGCTCCGCCGCACACTGTTGGCCCCCCCCATAGAGGATACAAACGCCGAGACAGTCATGGCCGCTCACGAATTCTTCGAACCCGCGGACCGCAAGCGGCCCGTCGCCGAACCGACGGCGGCCGAGCCCCTGGCGGCGGAAGAGCCACGCCGGTCGTGCGATCCGGCCTTCAAGCACGGGGTCGTCGTGGGCTTCGACGGCTCCACCTCCAGCGAGCGCGCCCTCGCGTACGCCATCGGCATGGCGCGGCGGCACGGCGCGGGCCTGGTCATCGTGCACGTCGCCAACCGGCTGCCGACCACGGTGTGGGCGGGCTGCGAACCCCCCGTCTTCGTCGACGTGCCGGACCACCGCACCGAGGTGCTGGGCCTGGAGCTGGCGTGCGCGGACTACCTGACCGAGGTGCCCTGGATCCTGGTCGAGCGCGGCGGCGACATCTGCCACGAACTCGAGGAGGTGGGACGGGAGTACGAGGCGGACGCGATCGTCGTCGGCTCCAGTCACGGCCTCGTGGGCCGGCTCTTCGGCTCCGTCGCGGGCCGCCTCGCCAAGCGGGCGCAGCGGCCCGTGGTGGTCATCCCCTGACGAGCCGACGCCCCGGCGGCCCGGCGCCCCGGCTCCCTGAACACCCGAGACGTCCGACGGCCCCGCACGCACGCGTGCGGGGCCGTCGGACGTTGTGCCGGTGTGCTACTCCACCGTGACCGACTTGGCCAGGTTGCGCGGCTTGTCGATGTCCCGGCCCAGGGCCAGGGCCGTGTGGTAGGCGAGGAGCTGGAGCGGGATGCCCATGAGGATCGGGTCGAGCTCGTCCTCGTTCTTCGGGACGACGATCGTGTGGTCGGCCTTCTCCTGCTCCTGGTGGGCGACGGCGAGGATCTGGCCGCTGCGGGCCTTGATCTCCTCCATGGCCGCGCGGTTCTTCTCCAGCAGGTCGTCGTCCGGCACGATCGCGACCGTCGGCAGCGCCGGCTCGATCAGGGCGAGCGGGCCGTGCTTCAGCTCGGAGGCCGGGTAGGCCTCGGCGTGGATGTAGGAGACCTCCTTGAGCTTCAGGGAGGCCTCGCGGGCGACCGGGTAGCCCCGCACGCGGCCGATGAAGAGCATCGAGCGGGCGTCGGCGTACTGCGCGGCCAGCTTCTTGATGTCCTCCTCCTGCTCCAGCATCTCGGAGATCTGCGCGGGCAGCTTGCGCAGGCCCTCGATGATCCGCTTGCCGTCGCGCACGGACAGGTCGCGGGTGCGGCCCAGGTGCAGGGCGAGCAGCGCGAAGGCGACGCAGGTGTTGGTGAAGCACTTGGTGGACACGACGCACACCTCGGGGCCGGCGTGCACGTACATGCCGCCGTCGGCCTCGCGGGCGATCGCCGAACCGACCACGTTGACGACGCCGAGGACCCGGGCGCCCTTGCGCTTGAGCTCCTGCACGGCGGCCAGCACGTCGTACGTCTCACCGGACTGGGAGACGGCGATGTAGAGGGTGTCGGGGTCGACGACCGCGTTGCGGTAGCGGAACTCGGAGGCCGGCTCGGCGTCCGCAGGGATGCGGGCCAGCTCCTCGATCATCTGGGCGCCGATCTGACCCGCGTGGTACGAGGTGCCGCAGCCGAGGATCTTCACGCGGCGCACGGCGCGCGCGTCGCGGGCGTCCAGGTTGAGGCCGCCCAGGTGCACGGTGGAGAAGCGGTCGTCGATCCGGCCGCGCAGCACGCGGTCCACGGCCTCGGCCTGCTCGTGGATCTCCTTGTGCATGTAGGTGTCGTGGCCGCCCATGTCGTAGGAGGCGGCCTCCCACTCCACGGTGGTCGGCTCGGACGTGGTCCGGGTGCCCTCGGTGGTGTAGGTGCGGAAGTCGTCGGCCTTGAGGGTGGCCATCTCGCCGTCGTCGAGGGTGACTATCTGCCGGGTGTGGGCGACCAGCGCGGCGATGTCGGAGGCGACGAACATCTCCTTCTCGCCGATGCCGAGGACGACCGGCGAGCCGTTGCGGGCGACGACGATGCGCTCGGGGAAGTCGGCGTGCATCACGGCGATGCCGTACGTGCCCTCGATCACCCGGAGGGTCTCGCGGACCTTGTCCTCCAGCTTCTCCGCCTCGGAACGGGCGATGAGGTGGACGAGGACCTCGGTGTCGGTCTCGGAGAGGAACTCGACACCGTCCGCCTCCAGCTTGCGGCGCAGGTCGGCGGCGTTGTCGATGATGCCGTTGTGCACCACGGCGACCTTGTGGTCGGCCGACATGTGCGGGTGAGCGTTCACGTCGGAGGGGGCGCCGTGGGTGGCCCAGCGGGTGTGGGCGATGCCGGTGGTGCCCTTGAAGCGCGCCGGGACCTTGGCCTCCAGGTCGCGGACGCGGCCCTTGGCCTTGACCATCTTCAGGCCGGCCGCCTTCGGGGACGTGACGACGATGCCCGCCGAGTCGTAGCCGCGGTACTCCAGGCGCTGGAGGCCCTCGAGCAGCAGGGGCGCGACGTCACGCTTGCCGATGTATCCGACGATTCCGCACATATACCGTATTCCTCGCAGGTCTCGTGTCCGGCGGCCGGTCAGCCGTAGACGATGCGGCGCAGCTGGCGGAGCGTCAGCTCCGGCGGTGCCACCGCGCGGTACTTCAGTTCCGCCGCGATCCGCTCGAAGATCGTCGCGTTCACCAGACCCTGGGTCTGGAGCTCGCGGTGGCGGCGACGGACGTACTCCTCGGTCGTCTCGTCGAAGTAGGCGAGCACGTCCTGGACCACGCGCAGCGCCTCGCCCCGGCTGAGGGGGGTGGACCGCGTCAGATGATCAACGAGTTCGTCGTGCACCCGGTAGATCCTGGGGTACGGGCGAGGGTTTCGCAAGAATCTTGCCCGATTTCGGGCAAGCGCCTCACATGCGCCGGAGAACCGCCTGCTTGGCGAGGGTGAACTCCTCGTCCGTCAGCACCCCGGAGCGGTACAGCTCGCCCAGCTCCCGCAAACGCCGCAACAGGGCGTCGTGGTCGTCCTCGGGAGCGGGAGCGGGAGCGGGGGCGGAGGCCGCGGCGTGCTCGGCCGGGCCCGGGTCCTCCGGAAAGGGCGCTCCGGACGGGTGCGGCAGCCGGGCCTGGACGGCGGCGGCCACCAGGGCCATCAGCGGGTCCTTCCTGAACCCCCACAACTCGACCGCGTTCCGGTCGTACTTGGGCGGCACCGTGGCCGGCGTGCCCCGCACGGTGAAGCGGAGATGGCCGTTCTCCAGGCCCGCCGACGGCCGCCACTCCACGGCGGTGATGTCCGGGAGCGGGAGGACGCGCGGTCCGCCGGCGGACTTGGCGTCCTCCGCCTGCCACTTCCACTCCAGCCGCACCCGCTCGCCGTCGAAGCTCACCGTGCCGTCCCCGGCGGACACCGAGAGGGGGACGGAGGGCCCCGCCAGCAGGTAGGCGTCCACCGGACCGGACGGAACCTCCTCCAGCAGCAGGGCGTTGCGCACCTCGTCCACCAGGTACTCGGCGACGCCGTACCGGTCGGACTCCACGATCAGCTGGTAGGGGTCGTGCGGCTCGATCAGCCGACCGCCGGTCGCGTGCAGCAACGGGTCGGCACCGTCCCGCAGCCGCAGCCTGAGCCGCCCGGACTTCTTGCCCTGCTCGAACGATATGCCCGCCAACGCACGCAGCGGGACGGTCACTTCACCCAGCTCGCTGCGGAGCGGACTGACGTTCTTGTCCCGCCCCGGGGTCAGCCGCAGGGTGTCGCCGTCGAAGACCCACGTTCCGTCCCTCTGGATGATTTCCGCCATGCGGGGATTCTTCCATCGCACCGGGCACCCCCCGGGGGAGAGGGGGCCGGCCGAAACGCCCGACGGGCACCCCGGGGGACCGTCCCCGAGGTGCCCGCCCGTCCGTGCGGGCCGTCACAGCCCCGCGAGGGGGTTCTTCAGACTCCCGACCAGCTGCAGCGCCCCGGACGGGTCCGCCAGGTCCACCATCTGCCGGTTGTCGCGCAGCTGGAGCCGGTTGAGGCAGGACAGCGCGAACTCGGGCGCGAACAGGTCGTACCGGGCGAACCTGTCGGCCAGCTCCGGCACCGACTCCTGGTACGCGCGGGCGACCTCCGCGACCGTCCGCCAGAAGCCGTCCTCCTCGAGGATCCCCTCCTCGGCGAGGTGCGCGGCGAGGAAGCGGAAGAAGCAGTCGAAGACGTCCGTGAAGATCGACAGCAGCTTCTTGTCCTCGGGGACCTCCACGGCGATGCGCGAGACGTCCGGCGGCAGCACGGCGTCCGGGTCCATCACCGCGATCTCCTCGGCGATGTCCTTGAAGACCGCCCGCCGCACCACCCCGTCCTCCAGGACCAGGATCACGTTCTCGCCGTGTGGCATGTAGACCAGGTCGTAGGCGTAGAAGCTGTGCAGCAGCGGGACGAAGTAGGCCCGCAGGTAGTGCCGCAGCCACTCGGCGGGCGCGAGCCCCGAGCGCTCGATCAGCGCGCCCGCGAAGGAGGCGCCCTCGTGGTCGACGTGGAGGAGGGAGGCCATGGTGGCCAGGGTCTCGCCGTCCCGCAGCGACGGCACCGGGCTCTCCCGCCACAGCGCGGCCAGCATCTTGCGGTAGGGCGAGTAGCGGTCGGTGGCCTGCTCGTACTCCAGGTGCCGGTAGCCGACGGCCGCCCGCTCCCGGATGATCGTCAGGCCCGTCCCCTTCAGCACCGGGTCGTTCTCGACGAGCCGGGCCAGCCAGTCGTTGATGGCCGGGGTGGCCTCCATGTACGCCGCCGACAGGCCGCGCATGAATCCCATGTTGAGGACGGACAGCGCCGTCTTCACGTAGTGCTTCTCGGGGTGGGAGGTGTTGAAGAAGGTGCGGATGGACTGCTGGGCCAGGTACTCGTCGTCGCCCTCGCCCAGGCACACCAGGTGCCGCCGGGCGACCTCGGCGGCGAAGGTCACGGCGAGCTTGTTCCACCACTGCCAGGGGTGGACCGGGATGAACAGGTAGTCCGCCGGGTCCAGGCCCTGCTCGCGCAGGACGCCGTGGAAGCGCTCGACGGTCGCCCCGCCCAGCTCGTCGCGCACGAAGGACTCGTACTCGACGCCCACGCCCGCCGTGAACGCCGCCCGCGAGCGGTGCGCGGCCAGCCACACCAGCCGTACCGGGCTCGCGGTCTCGGGGGCGTACGACAGGTAGTCGTGGATGCCGAAGCCGAGCCGCCCGTTGTTGGCGACGAAACAGGGGTGGCCCTCGGTCATGCCGGTCTCGACGGCCTGGAAACCGGCGCGGGCCAGCTCGGCCGAGGTGACCTGCGGCTTGGTGAGCTTGTAGCAGGTGCCGGAGAGCGTGGAGGAGATCTCCTCCAGGTAGACCGGCAGGATGTCGTCGCTCAGCCCCAGGGACTCCTTCAGCTCGATGAGGAGGTCCAGGGCGGCGAGCGGCAGCTGCGTGCCGTCGCGGTGGCGGGTGATCGAGTCGGCGTCCACCTGCCAGTGGTCCAGGGCGCGGACGGTGGCGGTGAAGCGGTAGCTGGTCAGGCCGTCGTCGCTGCGGACGACGTACGCCTCCCCGTCCCGCTCGGGCGTGAGCAGCCGCTCGTGGGTGAACTCGGCCAGCGCCTTGCGGACCAGGAGGCGGTTGGCCCGCTCCCAGTGGTCGGGGGTCAGGTGGGCCACGGCGTCGGCGAGGCTCATGCGGACACCGCCTCCTCGAACTGCTCGCGGGTGCAGAAGCTCAGCAGCGCCCTCTTCTCCGGCTTCCGGATCTCGCGCTCGGGCACGAACCCGACGGCCGCGTTCAGGGCGTGGACGGCCTTGTTGCCGACGTCCGGCTCGACGACGACGCGGGCGGTGGCCGGGTCGGCGAACAGCTCGGTCATCACGGCGGTGATCACGGCCCGGGTGAAGCCGTGCAGCGGCCGGTCGGTGGGGGCGACCAGGAAGTGCATGCCGACGTCGCCCGGCTCCGGCTCGTACAGGCCGACCAGCTCGCGGTGGGCCGGGTCGTACTTCTCCATCAGGAAGGCGGGGACGCCGTCGTGCAGGCCGAGGTAGGCGTGGTGGTGCTCGTCGGCGGCCATCTCCATGTAGGCCCGCTCGACGTCCACCAGGCTCGCGTCCTGCATCATCCAGAACGCGGACTTGGGGTGGGTGACCCAGCCGTGCAGCAGTTCGGCGTCCTTCAGGGGGTCGAGGGGGCGGAGGGTGAGGGCGCCGATCTTCGCGGCGGCGGTGCTCATACGGAAAACTCCTGGAACGCGATGGTCTTCTCGACCGGGTAGTACTCGGTGCCACCGAGCAGCTCCCGGATGATGTAGCTGTTGCGATAGGCGCCCATGCCCAGATCGGGGCTGGTGATGCTGTGCGTGTGGACACCCGCGTTCTGCAGGAACACGCCCCGGCCGGTGACGTCGATCGCGTAGTTGCGGCCGAGGTCGAAGTTGCCCTGCGCGTCGTACCGCAGCCGGTCCCGGACGGGTTTGAGGAACTCCGGCTCGGTGTACGCGTAGCCGGTGGCCAGGATCAGGCCGTCCGAGCTGATCTCGAAGTCCTTGCCCTGCTCCTCCTGGCGGAAGCCGAGCGTGTACGTGCCGTCGGCGTACCGGGCGCTGGTGAGCGCCGAGTTGGTGAGCAGGCGGGTGGGGACGGGGCCGTTGAGCCTCTTCTGGTAGAGCAGGTCGAAGATCTCGTTGATCAGGTCGCCGTCGATGCCCTTGAACAGGCCCTTCTGCTCGGCGGTGAGCCGGTAGCGGGTGTCCTCCGGGAGCGCGTGGTAGTAGTCCACGTACTCCGGGGAGGTCATCTCCAGCGTGAGCTTGGTGTACTCCAGCGGGAAGAAGCGCGGGGAGCGCGTCACCCAGTTCAGCTGGTAGCCGTGGACGTCGATCTCGCCGAGCAGGTCGTGGTAGATCTCGGCGGCGGACTGGCCGCTGCCGACCAGCGTGATCGACTTCTTCTTCTGCAGTTCCGCCCTGTGCTGCACGTAGCGGGAGTTGTGGATGACGTCGCCGGCCAGGCCGCGGCAGGCCTCCGGGACGTGCGGCGGGGTGCCGGTGCCGAGGACGAGGTGACGGGCGCGGTAGGTGGCGCCGGAGGTGGTGGCGACGACGTACAGCTCGTCCGTCCCGTCGTACGTGACCTCCGTGACCGTCGTGGAGAAGCGGACGCTGCTCAGCTGGTTCGCGGCCCAGCGGCAGTAGTCGTCGTACTCGACGCGCAGCGGGTAGAAGTTCTCGCGGATGTAGAACGAGTACAGCCGGCCCTTCTCCTTCAGGTAGTTGAGGAAGGAGTACGGGGACGTCGGGTCGGCGAGGGTGACCAGGTCCGACATGAACGGGGTCTGGAGGTGGGCGCCGTCCAGGAACATGCCGGCGTGCCACTCGAAGTCGGGCTTGGACTCCAGGAAGACGCCGTTCAGTTCGGCGATGGGCTCGGTGAGGCAGGCGAGGCCGAGGTTGAAGGGGCCGAGGCCTATCCCCACGAAGTCGTAGGGGGCACTGGCTTCAGGAAGCGCGGTCAAGGGACTCTCCCAGGTACTGCTCGGCGTGGCCGGCGATCAGGTCGAGGACGGCGGCGATGTCGGCGGTGGTCGTCTCGGGGTTGAGCAGGGTGAACTTCAGGTAGTGGCGGCCGGCCACCTTGGTGCCCGCGACCACCGCGTCGCCGGAGGCGAACAGGGCCTTGCGGGCGTACAGGTTGGCGCGGTCGATCTCGGCGGGCTCGGTGACGGCGGCCGGGATGTAGCGGAAGACCAGCGTGGACAGGCTCGGCTCGACGACCACGTCGAAGCGCGGGTCGGCGGCGAGCAGCTGCCAGCCCTCGGCGGCGAGGTCGCACACCTCGTCGAAGAGCTCGCCGATGCCGTCGGCGCCCATCACGCGCAGCGTCATCCACAGCTTGAGGGCGTCGAAGCGGCGGGTGGTCTGCAGGGACTTGTCGACCTGGTTGGGGATGCGCTCGCGCACCATGCGGCGCGGGTTGAGGTACTCCGCGTGGTAGGTGGCGTGGCGCAGGGTGGCCGCGTCCCGCACCAGCAGGGCGGACGAACTCACCGGCTGGAAGAAGGACTTGTGGTAATCGATCGTGACCGAGTCGGCCAGCTCGATGCCGGTCAGCCGGTCCCGGTACTTCAGGGAGGCGAGCAGCCCGCAGCCGTAGGCGGCGTCCACGTGCATCCACACCCCGTACCGGTCGCACAGCGCGGCGATCTCCGGCAGCGGGTCGATGGAGCCGAAGTCGGTGGTGCCGGCGGTGGCGACGACGGCCATGGGAACGAGGCCGTCCGCGGCGCAGCGCTCCAGCTCGCGGGCGAGGGCGACGGTCTGCAGGCGCTTGTCGTGGTCGACGGGGACCGCGACGACGGCGTCGGGGCCGAGGCCGAGCAGTTTCGCCGACTTCTGCACGCTGAAGTGGCTGACCTCGGAGGCGAAGACGCGCAGTTTCGCCGGCTCGCGGGTCTTCGCCTCCTCGCGGGCCAGCAGCAGCGCCTGGAGGTTGGACTGGGTGCCGCCGGAGGTGAACACGCCGTCGGCGGCGGGGCCGAGGCCGACGCGGGCGGTCGTCCAGTCGATCAGCTTCCGCTCGATGAGGGTGCCGCCGGCCGACTGGTCCCAGGTGTCGAGGGAGGAGTTGACGGCGGTCAGCACCGCCTCGGCGAGCACGGCGGGGATGACGACCGGGCAGTTGAGGTGGGCGAGGTAGCGGGGGTGGTGGAAGTAGACGGCGTCGCGGAGGTAGACGTCCTCCAGCTCGTCGAGGACCGCGGCCGTGTCGTGCAGCGGCCGGTCGAGGTCGATCCCGTCGATGCGGGGGGCGAGGTCGTCGACCGTGACGCCGGTGAACGGCCGGTCGATGGTGGCGAGTTTGGCGGCCACCCGCTCGACTCCTTGGGTCACGGAGCGGCGGTACTGCTCCGCGGTGGTGTCGTTGAGCAGGTGCGAGCGCATGAGGGGGTCCTCCGGTGGGGACGGTCCGAGAGGGACGGGTGAGGGCGGAGCCCGGACTTCGAACTTAGGTTAGCCTAACCTAATGAGCGTCGCTCAAACACGTGCCCACCGTGACGACCGTCACTCACGCCTCATCGGCTCGTCACTGACGGTGAGGGGGAGTGGGGCGGGGGAGCGAGACGGGGCGCCGGGGGTCAGCCCTGCTCGCGGAGCTGTTCCTCCGTCAGGCCCTGGCGCCAGTAGCCGACGAAGGTGACGCGGCGCCGGTCGACGCCGCGCTCGTCCACGAAGTGCCGGCGCAGCGCCCTGACCCGGCCGGACTCGCCGGCGATCCAGACGTAGGGGGTGCGGGCGGACGGCAGCCGGGCCGCGCGGAGCGCGGTGAGGGCGAGGTCGGCCGGGTCCCCGGCCCCCTCCCGGACCAGCCAGGTGATCTCGGCGTCCGCCGCGGTCGTCAGCTCCTGCACGTCCGCGGCGTGCGGCACCTCCAGCCACACGCGGGCGCGGGTGCCGGCCGGCAGGGACTCCAGGACGGCCGAGACGGCGGGCAGGGCGGTCTCGTCGCCCCAGACGACCACCAGGTCGGTGTCCTCGGGCGGGCGGAAGCGGATCGCCCGGTTGTCGGCGACCGCCGGGCCCAGCAGCAGGACCCGGTCGCCGGCGGCGGCGCGGGCGGCCCAGCGGGAGGCGGGACCCGCCTGGACCGCGGCCCCCGGCCCGACGCCGTGCAGGACGAAGTCGATGTCGATCTCGTCGGTGTTCCCGAGGGCGTCCCGGCGCAGGTCCCGCAGCGTGTACGAGCGCATCACCGCCCGCACGTCGTCCGGCAGTTCGCGCCACGCCTGCCACCAGCCGTCCCCCAGCTCCACCGGCACCGCCGGCTCCGTCTGGCCGGGGTGCGGCAGGAACAGCGACAGGGACTGGTCGCGTCCGTCGGAGCGGAAGGCGGCGAGGTCGGGCCCGCCGAAGGTGACCCGGGTCAGGGACGGGCCGAGCCGCCTCGTCCGTACGACCCGGAGGGAGAAGAAACGGAACGGGGCGGCTACGGCGGTCGTCACGGACGGCTCCTGCGAGTCGGGGCGGACGGGGTCAGCTGACCTTCTTCGCGTTCTCGATGGCCTCGGCGAGGTTGTCGAGCAGCGGCGTGCACTTGTCGTAGGACAGGATCGGCTCGGGGGAGCGGGCGATGACCTGGCCGGCCTTGACGGCGGGGAGCGCCTTCCAGGTGCCCTCGTTGATGTCGGCGGGCTGGATGGTCGAGGCACGGTCGTCCATGATGATGACGTCGGCCGGGTACTTGTCGACGTTCTCCCAGCTCAGGGTCTCGAACCAGCCGCCGGTCGCCTTCTTGGCCTCCTCCGGGGGCTCCACGATGTTCACGCCGAGGGCCTTGAAGTACTCCAGGTCGATGGAGTAGTTCGAGCCGGAGACGTAGAAGACGCTCGGCGCGGCGGAACCGGCCAGCACCTTGATCTCCGGCCGGGCCTTGGCGGCCTTGCGCAGCCGCTCGGCGGCGGCCTCGAACCTCTTCTTCGCCTCGACGACCTTCGTGGCCTTCATGTCGGCGCCCAGCGACTCGGCCAGCTCGGCCATGCGCTGCAGCGGCTTCGGCATCTGACGGTCGTAGACGGAGATGGCCACGCTCGGGGCGAGCTTGGCGATCTTGTCCTTGGAGGCTTCGGGGACGTACCAGAGGGTGCCGGCGTCGTCGAACGTCGTGCTGATGAGCACCTCGGGCTGGAAGGCCGCGTACTGCTCGAGGTTGAAGCTGTCGAACTTGTTGCCGAAGATCGTCAGCTTGCTGACGTCCATGTCGCCGGCCTGGACGTCGGCCTTGCCGTCCTTGGTCTTGGTCGGGCCGAAGACGCCCTCGACCTCGACGCCGTAGTCGTGGAGGGCGGCGGCCACACCGGTGAACGCGGCGATCCGCGTGGGGACCTTGTCCAGCTTCACGGTGGTGCCGCGGTCGTCCTTGAACGTCCACGGGCCGGACGCGGCGGCACCCGTCCCCCCGGCCGAGCCGCCGCTCTTCGCGTCGTCGTCCCCGCAGGCCGCGAGCACGGCACCGAGGCCGAGGGCACCGCCGGCGGCGAGGATGCCGCGGCGGGAGAGGCGGGCGGTTCTGGCGTTCGACATGGCTGGGTCCGCTTTCGTGCGTGCTGGGCCGGTGGCCTGAGACGCGATTAGGTTAGCCTAACCTCAAGAGCTCCCTGAAGGACCCCCGCCCTGTGAGGCGGGTCACGGTCCCGACGAGCGGAAGACGGCCTCCCTGCCCTTGTCGCACCTGCGGACCCGCGCCGGGCGCGCCGCGCGTTCGGCGTCCGCGGTCGGCCCCTCACCGGACTCGTCGTGCTCGGCGTGCTCGGTGCGCTCGGCGGCCTGGTGGGGGCCTCGCCCGGCGCCCTCACCGTGCCGACGGCCGCCGCGGCCCGCGACCGGACGCCGCTGCTCCACCCGGTCCCCGCCGCCGGTGCCCCGGCCGCCGGCCACCGGCCCGGGCGCCCGGCTGCTCGCAGGACCGTGTCCCGCCCGGCGGGCCGGCCGCACCCGGCCCGCCGGGGCCCGGGCGGGCGGTGGGTCAGCCCGCCAGTCCCAGCTCCCGGGCGATCAGCATCCGCTGGACCTCGCTCGTGCCCTCGCCGATCTCCAGGATCTTGGAGTCGCGCCACATGCGGGCCACCGGGTACTCGTTCATGAAGCCGTAGCCGCCGTGGATCTGGGTGGCGTCCCGGGCGTTGTCCACCGCGACCGTCGACGAGTACAGCTTCGCCAGCGCCGCCTCCTTCTTGAACGGCTCGCCCGCCACCAGCCGGGAGGCCGCGTCGCGCCAGGCGAGGCGGGACGTGTGGGCCTTCATCTCCATGTCGGCGATCTTGAACTGGATCGCCTGGTTCGCGCCGATCGGCCTGCCGAAGGCGTGCCGCTCCTTGGCGTACTTCACCGACTCGTCCACGCAGCCCTGCGCCAGCCCCGTGCCCAGCGCGGCGATGGCGATCCGGCCCTCGTCCAGGATGCGCAGGAACTGGGCGTAACCGCGCCCCTCTTCACCCAGCAGGTTCTCCGCCGGCACCCGGACGTCGACGAAGGACAGCTCGCGGGTGTCCGAGGCGTTCCAGCCGACCTTCGAGTACGGGGCGGCCACCGTGAAGCCCGGGGTGCCGGACGGGACGATGATCGCGGAGATGAGCGGACGGCCGTCGGGCTTGCGGCCCGTGACCGCCGTGACGGTCACCAGGCCCGTGATGTCCGTGCCCGAGTTGGTGATGAAGCACTTGGTGCCGTTGATCACCCACTCGTTCGTGGCCTCGTCCAGCCGCGCCGTCGTCCGCGTCGCGCCCGCGTCCGAACCGCCGTCGGGCTCGGTCAGGCCGAAGGCGCCGAGGATCTCGCCCGAGCACAGCTTCGGCAGCCACTCCCGTTTCTGCTTCTCGGTGCCGAACAGGTGGACCGGCATCGCGCCCAGCGAGACACCGGCCTCCAGCGTGATGGCCACCGACGAGTCGACCCGGGCCAGCTCCTCCAGGGCGATGCCGAGGGCCAGGTAGTCACCGCCCATGCCGCCGTACTCCTCCGGGAACGGCAGGCCGAACAGGCCCATGCGGCCCATCTCCCGGACGATCTCGTACGGGAACTCGTGCCGCTCGTAGAAGTCGCCGATCTTGGGCGCCACGACGTCGTGGGCGAACTCCTCGACCGTGCGGCGGAGTTCTTCCAGCTCGGGGGAGAGCTTGTGGTCCATGCTGTCACTGCTCCTGGTGGGAGAGGGCTCGTACGGTGCGGGACGGGCTGGGTCGGCCCAGCCGGGAGGCCATCCACGTGCTTGTGGCGACGAGACGGCCCAGGTCGACCCCGGTGTCGATGCCGAGACCGCGCAGCATCCACACGAGGTCCTCGGTGGCGAGGTTGCCGGTGGCGGACTTGGCGTACGGGCAGCCGCCCAGCCCGCCGGCGGAGGCGTCGACGGTGGTGACGCCGAGCCGCAGCGCGGCCAGGGTGTTGGACAGGGCCTGGCCGTAGGTGTCGTGGAAGTGGACGCCGAGCGCCTCGACGGGGACGCCGGCCCCGACGAGCGCGCGGAGCAGGGCCTCGACGTGACCCGGCGTCGCCACGCCGATCGTGTCGCCCAGACTCAGCTCGTCGCAGCCCATGTCCAGCAGGGCCCGGCACACCCTGACCACCTGGGGGACGGGCACGGCGCCCTCCCACGGGTCGCCGAAGCACATCGACAGGTAACCCCGGACGTGGACGTCCTGCGCCTTCGCCCGGCTCACCACCGGCTCGAACATCGCCAGCGCCTCGTCCACGGTGCGGTTGAGGTTGGCCTTCGCGAAGGACTCCGTGGCACTGGCGAAGACCGCGACCCGCCGGGCGCCGAGCGCCAGCGCGCGGTCCAGGCCGCGTTCGTTCGGCACCAGGACCGGGAGGTCGACCGGCAGACCGGACACCGCCGGGAACAGCTGCTCGGCGTCGGCCAGCTGGGGCACCCACCTGGGGTGGACGAAGCTGGTCGCCTCGATGGTGGTCAGCCCCGCGTCGGCCAGGCGGCGGACGAACTCCGCCTTCACCTCCGTCGGCACGGTCGCCTGCTCGTTCTGCAGACCGTCGCGGGCGCCGACCTCGTGGATCCGCACCCGTGCGGGCAGGCCCTCGGCGGGCACGGTCATGGGCAGGCCGAGTTCCGGGGTGTTCATGCCGTCTCCTCCTCCGCCGGGGCGATGACCGCCAGTACCTGGTCCATGGCGACCGTCGTGCCGGGGGACACGTCCAGCTCGGTGACGGTGCCGGCGTGCGGGGCGGAGATGACGTGCTCCATCTTCATCGCCTCCACCACCAGCAGGCTCTGTCCGGCCGCGACCTCGTCGCCGACGGCGACCTTCACCACCGTCACCGTGCCCGGCATGGGCGCGGTGAGCGAGTCGGCGCCCGCGTGGGCGGCGCGGGTCAGCGAGGCGGCGACCGGGTCGTGGTCGCGCACCTGCCAGGCGTCGCCGTCGCGGCCCAGCCAGGTGCCGTCCGGCAGCGCGGCGAAGGTGTGGGCGACGCCGTCCAGCCGGAACGCGTACCGGTGTCCGTCGTCCGACCGGGTGACCGCGGACGCGGGCAGGGGGTGCTCCGCGCCCTCCGGCAGCACCTCGGTCCCGCCCTCCGGGGTGGCGCGCACCCGCACGGTGACCGGGTCCCGGCCCGGCACCCGCAGGTGGTGCGCCGTCCAGGCCCGCTCCCCGCCCATGCGCCAGCCGTCCCCGGCGCCGAACGGGTCCGACCAGCCGGTGGCGTCCGCGGCCGGCGTCAGCGCCGCCCGGCGCAGCAGTGCCGCCGCCGCGTAGACCTCGGCCGGCACCTCGTCCGGGACGAGCGCGTCCACCTCCCGCTCCACCAGCCCGGTGTCCAGCTCGCCCGCCACCACCGCCGGGTGCGCGAGGAGCCGGCGCAGGAACCCGGCGTTGGTCTGCACGCCCAACGTCACGGTCCGGGCGAGGGCCGCCCGCAGCTTGCGCAGCGCGGTGGCCCGGTCGGGACCGTACGCGATCACCTTGGACAGCATCGGGTCGTAGAGGCTGCCGACCTCGGTGCCCTCGCTGAGCCCGGAGTCGGTGCGCACGCCGTCGCCCTCGGGCTCGTGCAGCCGCAGCACCGTGCCGCCGGAGGGGAGGAAGCCGCGGGCCGGGTCCTCGGCGCAGAGCCGGGCCTCGATCGCGTGCCCGGTCAGCCGGACGTCCTCCTGCGCGAACCCGAGCCGCTCGCCGGCCGCGACCCGCAGCTGCCACTCCACCAGGTCCAGGCCGGTGACCAGCTCGGTCACCGGGTGCTCCACCTGGAGGCGGGTGTTCATCTCCATGAAGTAGTACTGCGAGGGGTCGCCGCCCGGCACGATGAACTCCACCGTGCCCGCGCCCCGGTAGCCGCAGGAGCGGGCCGCCTGCACGGCCGCCTCGCCCATCGCGGCCCGCGTGGCCTCGTCGAGGAGGACGCTCGGCGCCTCCTCGACGACCTTCTGGTGCCGGCGCTGGAGCGAGCACTCGCGCTCGCCCAGGTGCACCACGTTGCCGTGGCCGTCGGCGAGGACCTGGATCTCGATGTGCCGGGGCCGGTCGATCCACCGCTCCACCAGCAGGGTGTCGTCGCCGAAGGAGGCGCGGGCCTCGCGCCGGGCGGCGGCGATCTCGTCGGCGAGCACGGCCGCGTCCCGCACCAGCCGCATGCCCTTGCCGCCACCGCCCGCCGACGGCTTCAGCAGCACCGGCGTGCCGATCTCGCGGGCCGCCTCGGCGAGCTGCTCGTCCGTCAGGCCGCTGCCGCTGGAGCCGGGCACCACCGGCACCCCGGCCGCCTTCACCGTCTCCTTGGCGCGGATCTTGTCGCCCATCAGGGCGATGGCGTCGGCGGACGGCCCGATGAAGACCAGCCCCGCCTCCTCGCAGGCCCGCGCGAAACCGGCGTTCTCGGCGAGGAAGCCGTACCCCGGGTGCACGGCCTGCGCGCCCGTCCGCGCCGCCGCCTCCAGCAGCCGCTCCACCGACAGGTAACTCTCCGCCGCCGGTGCCGGACCGATCCGCACCGCCGTGTCGGCCTCCCGCACGTGCCGGGCGTCCGCGTCGGCGTCGGAGAAGACCGCCACCGAGCGCACGCCCAGCGAGCGCAGCGTCCGGACGACCCGGACGGCGATCTCGCCCCGGTTGGCGACGAGCACGGTGTCGAACATGCGTGAAGCCTCGTGTGTGTTTCCCATGGGTCCCCTCCTCACATCCGGAAGACGCCGAACTGGGGGTCGCCCAGTGGCGCGTTGGCGCACGCGGTCAGGGCCAGCCCCAGCACCTGCCGGGTGTCGGCGGGCTCGATGACCCCGTCGTCCCACAGGCGGGCGGTCGCGTAGTAGGCGTTCCCCTGCCGCTCGTACTGCGCGCGGATCGGCGCCTTGAAGGCCTCCTCCTCCTGGGCGGGCCAGTCCTCCCCGCGGGCCTCCAGCTGGTCCCGCTTGACCGTGGCCAGCACGGACGCGGCCTGCTCGCCGCCCATCACGGAGATCTTGGCGTTGGGCCACATCCACAGGAAGCGCGGCGAGTACGCCCGCCCGCACATCGAGTAGTTGCCCGCGCCGTACGACCCGCCGACCACGACCGTCAGCTTCGGCACGCGCGTGCACGCCACCGCCGTCACCATCTTGGCGCCGTGCTTGGCGATGCCGCCCGCCTCGTAG
Organism: Streptomyces sp. JHA26; assembly: GCF_002005565.1. Classification (GTDB taxonomy): domain Bacteria; phylum Actinomycetota; class Actinomycetes; order Streptomycetales; family Streptomycetaceae; genus Streptomyces. The sequence continues at coordinate 75,577 of NZ_BDJC01000035.1, forward strand.
TCCCTGCCGACCATGAAGCCGGAGATGTTCTGGAGGAAGACCAGCGGGATGCCGCGCTGGTCGCACAGCTCGATGAAGTGGGCGCCCTTCTGGGCCGACTCGGCGAACAGGATGCCGTTGTTGGCGACGATCCCCACCGGGTGGCCGTGGATGCGGGCGAAGCCGGTGACGAGGGTCTGCCCGAACTCGGACTTGAACTCGGCGAACCGGGAGCCGTCCACCACGCGCGCGATGACCTCGCGGACGTCGTAGGGCGTGCGCGGGTCGACCGGCACCACGCCGTACAGCCCCTGCGGGTCGACCTTCGGCTCGACGGCGGGCCGCACCTCCCAGGGCAGCGTGCCGCGCGCGGGGAGGGTGGAGACGATGTTCCGCACGATGCGCAGCGCGTGCGCGTCGTCCTCGGCGAGGTGGTCGGTCACGCCGGAGACGCGCGAGTGGACCTCGCCGCCGCCCAGCTCCTCCGCCGTGACCACCTCACCGGTGGCCGCCTTCACCAGCGGCGGGCCGCCCAGGAAGATCGTGCCCTGGTTGCGGACGATCACCGCCTCGTCGCTCATCGCCGGGACGTACGCCCCGCCCGCGGTGCAGGAGCCGAGCACGGCGGCGATCTGCGGGATGCCGGCGCCCGACATCCGGGCCTGGTTGTAGAAGATCCGCCCGAAGTGCTCGCGGTCGGGGAAGACCTCGTCCTGCATCGGCAGGAAGGCGCCGCCGGAGTCGACGAGGTACAGGCACGGCAGCCGGTTCTCCAGCGCCACCTCCTGCGCCCTCAGGTGCTTCTTCACGGTCATCGGGTAGTACGTGCCGCCCTTGACGGTGGCGTCGTTGGCGACGATCACGCACTCCCGGCCGCCGACCCGGCCGATGCCGGCGATGACGCCGGCCGCCGGGGCCTGGCCGTCGTAGAGCCCGTCGGCCGCGAGCGGCGCCAGCTCCAGGAACGGCGAGCCCGCGTCCAGCAGTGTGTCCACGCGCTCGCGCGGCAGCAGCTTGCCGCGCGCGGTGTGCCGGGCCCTGGCCCGCTCACCGCCGCCGAGCCGGGCCGCCGCCAGCTTGGCGCGCAGCTCCTGAACGAGGAGGCGGTGCGCCTCCTCGTTGGCCCGAAAGGCCTCCGACGCGGGGTCGGCCGCGCTCGTCAGCTCCGGTGCCTCGTGCATCCTGCGGTCCCCTCACCCAGTGGTCGACCAGTTAATGAGCGTTAACGCATTTCCTTCAGGTTAACGACCGCTAACCTCCCTGTCTAGAATCGATCCCATGACCACCAGAACCGACGCCCCCACCCGCCGCGAGCAGATCCTCAAGGAGGCCGCCCGGCTCTTCGCCGAGCGCGGCTTCCACGGCGTCGGCGTCGACGAGATAGGCGCCGCGGTCGGGATCAGCGGCCCCGGTCTCTACCGGCACTTCCCCGGCAAGGACGCGATGCTCGCCGAGCTGCTGGTCGGGATCAGCGACTCGCTGCTGACCGGGGCGAAGCGGCGCCTGGCGGAGGCCGAGGGGGCGTCCGGCCCGGGCGCGGGTCCCGAGGCGGTCCTCGACTCGCTCATCGAGGGCCACATCGACTTCGCGCTCGACGACCGCCCGCTCATCACCCTGCACGACCGTGAGCTGGACCGCCTCCGGGACGCCGACCGCAAGATGGTGCGGCAGCTGCAGCGGCAGTACGTGGAGCTGTGGGTCGGGGTGGTCCGCGAGGTGTACCCGACCGTGGCCGAACCGAGCGCCCGCTCGGCGGTCCACTCGGTCTTCGGCCTCCTGAACTCCACCCCGCACCTGGGCCGGCCCGGAGCGCTCCCGGGGCGCGCGGTGACGGCGGACCTCCTGCACCGGATGGCGCGGGGGGCGTTCGCGGCGATGGGGGCGGAGCGGGGGCCCGCCACGGAGTGACGAGGGTTACCCGCGCCCCTCTCTGGACGCCCTCCTTACCCACCGGTACGGTGAACTCTGAGCAAGCGCTTAGACACGTACCCTGGAGGTGGCGCCGTGCGCCGTACGGTGTTCAACGAGGACCACGAGGCGTTCCGGGAGACCCTCCGCGCCTTCATCGAGGCCGAGGTCGTCCCCGTCTACGACGAGTGGTTCGCCGCGGGCCAGGCGCCGCGCGAGTTCTACTACAAGCTCGGTGAGCTGGGCATCTTCGGCATCAACGTGCCCGAGGAGTTCGGCGGCGCCGGCCTGGACAGCCACAAGTTCGAAGCCGTCCTCTACGAGGAGACCGCCCGCGCGGGCGTCCAGTTCGGCGGCTCCGGCGTGCACGTGCTGCTCGCCCTGCCCTACATCAAGATGCTGGCCACCGACGAGCAGAAGAAGCGCTACCTGCCGAAGTTCGTCACCGGCGAGGAGATGTGGGCCATCGCGATGACCGAGCCGGGCACCGGCTCCGACCTCGCGGGCATGAAGACCACCGCCAAGCTCAGCGAGGACGGCACGCACTACGTCCTCAACGGCGCCAAGACCTTCATCACCGGCGGCGTCCACGCCGACAAGGTCATCGTCTGCGCCCGCACCTCGGCCCCGCGCGAGGACGACCGCCGCTTCGGCATCTCCCTGTTCGCCGTGGACACCAAGGCCGAGGGCTACTCGGTCGGCCGCAAGCTGGACAAGCTGGGCCTGCGCACCTCCGACACCGCCGAGCTCGCGTTCGTCGACGTCAAGGTGCCCGTCGAGGACCTGCTCGGCGAGGAGAACAAGGGCTTCTCCTACCTCGGCCACAACCTGGCCTCCGAGCGCTGGGGCATCGCCTTCGGCGCCTACGCCCAGGCCAAGGCCGCCGTCCGCTTCGCCAAGCAGTACGTGCAGGACCGCACCGTCTTCGGCAAGCCGGTCGCCCACTTCCAGAACACCAAGTTCGAGCTGGCCGCCTGCCAGGCCGAGGTGGACGCCGCCGAGGCCGTCGCCGACCGCGCGACCGAGGCCCTGGACGCCGGCGAGCTCACCCCCGCCGAGGCCGCCAGCGCCAAGCTGTTCTGCACCGAGGTCGCCCACCGCGTCATCGACCGCTGCCTCCAGCTGCACGGCGGCTACGGCTACATGAACGAGTACCCGATCGCCCGCCTGTACGCGGACAACCGCGTCAACCGCATCTACGGCGGCACCAGCGAGATCATGAAGACGATCATCGCGAAGGACATGGGCCTGTAGACCGGTCCCCGGGCCACAGAGTCACAGGAACATGAGCGAAGCACTCCAGTCCCTCCTCGACCTGCTCGACCTCGAGCGGATCGAGGAGGACATCTACCGCGGCCGCTCCCGGCCCGCCGTCATCCCCCGGGTGTTCGGCGGGCAGGTGGCGGCCCAGGCCATGGTCGCCGCCGGCCGCACGGTCCCCGAGGACCGGCACGCGCACTCCCTGCACGCGTACTTCCTGCGCCCCGGCGACCCCGGCGCGCCGATCGTCTACAACGTCGACCGCCTGCGCGACGGCCGCTCCTTCACCACCCGCCGCGTCGTCGCCGTCCAGCACGGCAAGCCGATCTTCACGCTGTCGGCGTCCTTCCAGACGTACGAGGAGGGCCTCGACCACCAGGCCCCGATGCCGGCCGCCCCGGACCCGGCGACCCTGCCCACCGGCGAGGAACGCCTGCGGAGCTACCCGCACCTGCCCGCCGAGACCGTGGAGCGGTTCCTGGAGGCCCGGGCCGCCGTCGACCTGCGGTACGTGGACGATCCGCCCTTCGGCGACTTCGGCACGCCGCGCGAGCCGCACTCCCAGGTGTGGTTCCGCACCAACGGCAAGCTCGCCGACGACCCGCTGCTCCACGTCGTCCTCGCCACCTACGTCTCCGACATGACCCTCCTCGACTCGGTGCTGCTCGCGCACGGCCGGGGCGGCTGGGCCGTCGGGGACGTCGTCGGGGCCTCGCTGGACCACGCCATGTGGTTCCACCGACCGTTCCGCGCCGACGAGTGGCTGCTGTACGACCAGCAGTCGCCGTCCGCGTCCGGCGGCCGGGGCCTCGGCCAGGCCCGCATCCACACGCAGGACGGACGGCTGGCCGTCTCGGTGGTCCAGGAGGGGCTGATCCGGGTCCCCTGGTGAATTTGCGCCCGATGGGCCCCTCGATATGACGTGCGCCACATGGGGGGCTAGGCTCTATGAGTGAAAAGCCGCAGACACGGCTTACCCGGCCGATCCGGCTCAAATGCCTCCGAGCCAGGGCCATGTGCCCGCCCGTGAACCGTTCCGGGCGACTCGGCGGCGCCGGTGGTCGAGAGCGTGTCCATGAACGTGCGGTTACACCCCACGACCGTGCCGCGTCTTCCGCGGCGGCGGCCATCCGCTCCCGTCATTGCTCCGCGATATGTGCGGGAGTCGGTGGAACGAAAGGGAATATCTCATGCGAGCACAGCGCGCAAGGCGTCTCTTCGCGGTGTCGGCCGCCGGACTGATGATGGCCGGTGGCATCGCGATAGGCACAGCGGGCACCGCGTCGGCGAACTCGTCGCACAACGACCACCACGGCTCCTACAGCCGCTACTGCGACGACCACCACAACCGGTGGTGGGACGATGACGACGACTGTGACTGGGGTTACAACGGCCGCGGTCACGACCGTTACGACAACGACCGTCACGACCACGGCCGTTACGACAACGACCACGGCCGTTACGGCCACGACCACGGCCGCGGTGACCACGACAACGGGCGTGGCGGCCATGACAACGGGCGTGGCGGCCATGACAACGGGCGTGGCGGCCACGACGGCGGGCGCGGCGGTCACTGATCCGTCGGTGAAACGAGACACGGTGTGCGGTTCCGTCCCGACGGAGCCGCACACCGCGGTTCTCGGCCGCTCCCGGAGGTGCCCTACGCGGGACCGGCTTCCAGCCCCGCCTCCGCCAGCAGGTACGCCGTCATCGGGTCGTAGTGGCGCGGACTGACCACGTGGTCGTCCAGCGGCACCGCGACCTGGAGGACGCCCTCGGACTCGGCGAGGAAGAGGGCGGGGTCGTTGCAGTCGGCGTACCCGACGGAGTCGACGCCGTGCCGGCCGGCGTACCCCGCCCAGCCGTGGTCGGCGACGACCAGGTCCGGCAGCGGGCGGCCCGCGCGCTCCAGGCCGGTCAGGACGGCCCTCATCGGCTCCCCGGAGTGCGTGTGCCACAGCGAGGCGCCGTGCTCCAGCACCGCCACGTCCGCGAACTGCTGGACGTAGCCCTCCTCCGTCGTCAGCCCCTCCGGGATCACGACGATCTCGCAGCCGGCGGCGCGCAGCGCGGCGGCCGTGGCGCGGTGCACGTCGAGCAGGCCGCCCGGGTGGCCGGTGGCGAACAGCACCCGCTGCCCGCCGTCCGCGGCCTTGCGCAGCCGCCCGGCCATGCGCTCCAGCGCGGCCACGGTCAGCTCGGGGTCGATGGTGTCCTGGCCGTACCGGTACTCCGGGTCGTCGTTGACGCCGACCCGCTCCGCCATCACCGCGAGCACGTCCTGCTCGTCGGTCCAGCGGTCGCCCAGCTCCAGACCGAACCAGTAGTTGCGGTCGCCGTTCGCCAGCTTCCGGTAATGGGAGAGGTTGTTCTCGCGGGGAGTGGCGACGTCGCCCGCGATACGGGTTCTGACGAGGTGTTCGACGAGTTCGGCGCGGCTGGGTGTCCCGGGTATCGGCATGGCTCCATTGTGGAGCAGCCGCCTGTCCGCGTCTGCCGGGTGCCGTCCGCTGGGACGCGGCTCACCCGCCCCGCCGGGTCACAGTGTGCGCAGGGCGAACCACAGCTCCATCCGTACGTCCGCGTCGTCGAGGTCGGCGCCCAGCAGCGTCGCGCAGCGGGCGATGCGCTGGCGGACGGTGTTGCGGTGCACGGACAGGGCGACGGCGGTGCGGTCCCAGCTGCCGTGCAGGGAGAGCCAGGCGCGCAGCGTCTCCGTCAGCGCCGGCACGGCCGCGACCGGCGCGAGGAGTGCACGGGCGTAGGCCTCGGCCTCGGCGTCCGGGACCAGGTCGGCGAGGGCGGGCCGGGCGGCGTGCCGCACCAACGGGACCCGGGTGGCCCGGGCCCGCGCCAGCGCACGCGCGGCCTGCGCGTCGGCC
>NZ_BDJC01000036.1 GCF_002005565.1 Streptomyces sp. JHA26
CCGGCCGGGGCGGTCCCGGCCGGCGCGCGGCCGCGGATCAGTCGTCGGAGTAGCTGAAGTCACCCACGGTCCAGGCACTGACGTCCTCGATCGCGACGCGGTACATCCCGCCCGTCTCCGGGATCCCCACCGTGCCCTGCAGGATCCGGGCGACGTGGAAGTGGAGATGCGTGGGTGGCCCGTCCTTCTTCGCGGGAGCGTCGAAGACGGCGGAGAACTGGCTCAGTTGGGAGGAGTCCGTCAGTACTTCCGACACCCTCTGCCGCCACACGGCTTCGGGAGCCAGGCGACCGGTGACGACGGCACCGCCGGTGACCACGGTCAAGGACATCTGACTGCTCTGCCCCGACTCCACGAGGGCGGCGATGTCAACGATCAGCTCGTCAGGCTTCGGCATGAGACCGGATTCTATGCGCCACGAGCCGTCGCCATGCGACGCCGCTGCAGGAAAGGCCCCTGCAGGCGGGCCCGCACGCATGCCCCGGCTCCCCGACGACCGGTACCGGCCCTCTCCCCGTGGCCCCGTCGTCCGTCCCGGACCTCGATCGTCGTGCCGTCCGGGAACGCCGGCGTCACCGGGCGGGTCCCGGTCAGGCGCGGACGGCCGCGGCGAGAGCGTTGCCGATGGCCCGGGCTCCCGAGGCGTTGGGGTGCAGGGGCGCGGCCGGGCGGGTGGGGAGCAGCCCCTCGAAGTAGCGGTCCGCGGGGTCGGCGCAGATGTCGTGCCCGATGCCCGGGGTGTAGGTGTCGACGAAGACCGCGCCGTGCGCTTCGGCCGTCTGCTTCAGTACGGCGCCGAGGTGGTTGATCGCCCCCTGGAGGTGGTTGGCGTCCTGCTTCCAGTAGGGCTGGGTGGGGTAGCAGCCGTCGGGGCGGAGGTAGTTGCCGTAGCCGACGACGAAGATCTCGGCGTGCGGCGCCCGTCGGGCGATGCCGTCCAGGGCGGTGGCGAAGGTCGGCGCCCAGGCGTCGATGCGGGCCCTGATCCTGTCGGTGCCGCCGGCGGCGTTCTCCTCCGCGCAGCTGGTGCCGTGGGGCGGGGGCAGGACGTTGATGCACTTCAGCGCTTCGCCGAAGAGGTCGGTGTCGTTGCCGCCGATGGTGATGCTGACGATGTCGGTGTCGGGGGTGAGCGCGGCGTACTGGGGCGCGGTCCCCGGATACTGGGCGGTGCTCAGATGGGCGGTGGTGGCGGCGGAGCAGCTGACGTCGGTGAGCTTCGCGCCCAGGGCCTCGGCCGCGATGCGGGGGTAGCCGGCCAGGGAGCGCAGACACGCGGGGTCGTGCGGGTCGGTGGGCGGTACCAGCGGCGCGGCCGCGTAGGAATCGCCGAGCGCGACGTACTGCAAGGGGTCGGCGGCCGATGCGGCCGTGACCGGTGCCGTGGCCGATGCGACTCCGGCGGACAGGACGACGGTCAGGAGCATGCGCAGGGCGGTCTTCAAGGATGCCTCCTTCGGCACACACGCGTGCGGGATCCTTTCCTACTACGGACGGGGCCGGGCAGGTCCGCCGCCGCACTGAGGCGTCATCCCTCTGCGCCGCGGCGGGGCGGGTCCGCCGTCCGCGTGCTCCGCTTCTCGCCGGAGCCGGTGATGTCGCGCGCGGGACCCGGAGGTCTCCTCGCCCCCCGGCCGGCGGCGGGGCACCGCGCCGCCCGGGAGCACGAGGACACGGTGAGCCGTTGCCCGCGGCCGTCCGCCTGCCGGTGGAATTCGTGCCCTGCGCTTCAGCCGTTCGGTCCCACCGACGGGCTGTCCGATCATCCGGCATGTCTTATTCAGTCATGATCAAACCTTCTCGGCGTACCCTGCTCCGCGTCCCGGTCGCCGCGGCCGGCGCGGGTCTCCTGGCAGCTTGCACGAGCCCCGGGCCGGAGCCGAACTCCGGCCCTCGGGGAGTGGCCGGTGGGACGGCGTTCGTTCCGGCCGGCCCCCCGGGCTACGTCAACCCGTCCGACCCGGAAGTCCTCGCGGCGGAACGGAAGCGCGGGGCGGGGCCGGTGCGCACGTACCGGTTCACCGCCGCCGAGACGACGCTGGACCTCGGCGGGCTCTCCGTGCCGAGCTGGGCGTACGACGAAGCGCTTCCGGGCCCCTTGGTGCGGGTCACCGCCGGCGACGTGCTCGACCTGACGCTCGTCAACCGGCTGCCCGCCGACACCACGCTGCACGGCCACGGGGTGCGGCTGCGCTGCGACATGGACGGCGTTCCGGGCCTCACGCAGGCCGCCATCCGTCCCGGGTCCGATTTCCGTTACCGCTTCACCGCCGAGCACCCGGGAACGTACCTGCTCCACTCCCACGTCGGGATGCAGGCGGACCGGGCCCTGTACGCGCCGTTCGTCGTCGACGACCCGCGAGAGCCCCTGTCCTACGACAAGGAGTGGATCGTGGTCCTGGACGACTGGCTCGACGGCGTGGAGGGCTCCACCCCCGAGGAGGTCCTGGACCAGCTCAGGCCCGAGGGCTCCATGGACATGGGCCACATGGCCATGGGCCCCGGCCGCGGCGGCGCGAGCCCCGGCCGGCCGGCGACGCCGCTCCCCTCGCCGACCCGGAAGTCCGCGGGCCCCTCGCGCGTGCTGCGCACCTCCCACAGCCGCATGCTGCACGGCGAGGGCGGCAGCGTCGCCCATCCCCACTACCTGGTCAACGGACGCCGGCCCGCTCATCCCGAGGTGTTCCGCTGCCGCCCCGGCGACCGGGTCCGGCTGCGCATCATCAACGCCGGTTCCGAGACCGCCTTCCGGGTCGCGCTGGGCGGCCACAGGATGACGGTCACCCACACCGACGGCTATCCGGTGAAGCACGCCCGGACCGATGCCCTCCTCGTCGGCATGGCGGAGCGGTACGACGTCGTGATCACCGCCCGGGACGGCGTCTTCCCCCTGGTCGCGCTGCCCGAGGGCAAGAAGGGCAGGGCCCTCGCCGTCCTGCGCACCGACAAGGGGAGCGGGAACCTTCCCCCGGCCGACGCCCACCCGGACGAACTCGACGGCATGACCGTTCCCGCACGCCGTCTCGTGCCCGACGACTCCGTGGCCCTGGACGAGCGTGAGCCCGACCGCGAGATGCACATCAGGATCACCGGCACCATGGAGAAGTTCGACTGGGGGTTCGACCACAAGGCCTACTCGGCGCAGGAGCGCCGTCCGGTGCGCGCCGGTGAACGGGTACGGCTGACCCTCATCAACGCCACGGACATGTGGCACCCGATGCACCTGCACGGGCACACCTTCGCGATCACCGGGCTGGACGGCGTGGGCGCGCGCAAGGACACCGCGGCGGTGCTGCCGCACCGGAAACTGGTGCTCGACTTCGACGCCGACAACCCGGGCCTGTGGATGCTGCACTGCCACAACCAGTACCACTCGGAGAGCGGGATGATGACGATCCTGGGATACCGCAGATAGGACGCGGGGCCGTGACTCCTCGTGGGGCCGCGGGGAGGGACGGCTTCCAGGACCTCTCGACCGGACCGGCCTTCCTGCCTCTTCGGCCTCGAGGCCCCGCCGTCGGCCCGGTCGCCGATGCGGACCGGTCGTGCCGGGAGCCCGGTGTGACCGGCTCGCCACCGGTCACACCGGGCTCCCTCACTCCCTCAGACGACCTGACGGGCGGTCAGTTCGCGTTCACCAGGTCGTGCGCCGGCACGGTCACCGTCCGCTTGCCCGGCTTGCCGCCGAGCACGATCTTCCGCAGGGCGCTGTTGTTGTCGAGGTTCGTCTCCTTCAGGCGCTTCTCCGGGTTGGCCAGCACCTGGATGTAGTACGTGCCGTTGGGCACGCCGGTGATGTCGAAGGACTGGCCCGGCAGGTCCTGGGTGTACGTGTCCCCGGAGCCGACGTCCAGCACCTCACGGACGGAGATCGAGTTCTCCTGGCCGCAGGCGGTCGCCAGGTCGGTGTTGAAGGGGTGCCAGTTGGCGTTCTTCACCGTGTAGTCGATCGCGTCGGTGTTGGCCAGGCAGAAGGCCTCCTTGCCGCTGCGCACGGCCTCCTTCTTGTCCGCCTTCAGCAGCCGGTAGCTGGCGAAGTCGGTGAAGTGCCAGTGCACGTGGCCCGGGCGCGGGTCCCATTCCATGGTGCCGGTCGGGGTGTAGCCGACCTGCTTGCCCTTGGCGTCGTAGAAGTACTGGTAGGCGTCCATCTTGTCCTTGCCGGGCGTACGGAAGCCGTCCACCACCAGCTGCGCCGGACCGGCGTTCCACACGTTGGCGCTGAAGGCCAGGTAGTCCTTGCCGGGGACGTCCTCCTCGCCGTCGCTGATGACGATGCCGTAGGCCGGCAGCGAGCGCAGGTCGGGCTTGGGGACGTCCGGGACGGAGGCCTTGCCGGTGGGCCGCTTCGACAGCGGCTCCAGCGCCGGCGCCTTGCGCGAGCCGTCGGTCCGTCCGCCGGTGTCGCCGATCCGCATCGAGCGTGCGGCCTGCTCCTTCTTCACCGCCCAGGGCAGGGCCGGGGGCGCCGCCTTCAGCGGGCCGTGGCCCACGTTGTACGAGGGGCCCGCGCCGCTCGTCGCCGGCGCGGCGGCCTGGGCGGGGGTCGGAGCGTGCCCCGCGTGCCCGGTCGGCGCCCGGTGGCCGGCTTCGTGGCCGGAGTGCTCGCCGGCTCCGGCGGTCTGCGCGGAGCGGAGCGCCGACCCGGCGACGCCCTGCTCGTCCTCGTAGCTCCGCTCCTCCACCTTCACCTTCACCGTGGCCGGCTTGTCGGCGATGCCGAACAGGTCGCGGTACTTCTTGGCGACGCCGATCCTGGCGGTGTACGTACCGGCGGCCAGCTGGACCGAGTCGGTGTAGGAACCCGCGTAGGTGTTGGCGGCCCAGCCCTTCTCGACGCCCCACACCGATCCGAGGGTGAACGGGTTGGTGGGGCAGCTCTCCGGATACTTGGAGGTGGCGGGCGCGTCGGGGCGCACCCGGCCGCTGGCGTTGTTCGGACAGAAGTCCTCGGTGCGGCTGAGGACCTTCTTGCCCGCCTTGTCGGTGAGCGTGATCTCGGCGAAGCCGGGCAGGCCGGAGAAGTCCTTCACCGTGCCCTTGGGCAGCGTCCTGGTCCTGGCCTTGCCGCCCTCGTACACGGTCTGGGTGACGGTCACCGGGTCCTTGTAGGACTTCCGGGTCACCTTCAGCTCCAGCGGCGTCCCGTCGGCGGTGAGGTAGGTGCCAAGGTCGAGGTAGACGCCCGGGTCCTCCTTCCAGGAGGTGAGCGTGATCGAGCCGGTCGCGGCGATGAGGCTCAGCTCGGGGCCTGTCGCGGCCTCCGCCGGCTCCGACGTGGCGGCCACGAGCCCGGCGGTCACGGCCAGGGCGGCGACGGCCGTGGTGCCGGCGAGCAGCGGACGCCGCAGCCGGGTGGTGCGCGTTCTGGTCATCGTTCCCTCGTTCTCCGGATGCTGTGAGAAGGAGACAGGCGGCGGGCGGCGCGTCTCGTCGGCGACGACGGCCGCGGGCCGACGCTGTGGGGCCCGCTTTCCGTGCCCGCGCTGTGAGAGGAACGGGTCCGATGCCCGGTTGTCCGGGGAGCGGAAAAGGACGGGAGGTTGGCCGGATAGCTCCGTTGTGGAGGAAAACGGGTCATTCTCACGGGCACGAACCGTCCGGTGACGGGTCTTCTGGTATCAGGGGCGCCGGGTTCTCCCGGCCGGACCGGTGCGAGGGGCGGCGCTTCCGGCCCTTCCCCGGCCCTTCCCGGGGGCGGGGACCTGGACCTGGTCCCGGTGACCGACGGCGGGGCGGGCGTCCGCCGGTCGTTCGGGGCGTACCGAGCGCGTTCGGGAAGCCGCGGTCGTCAGCGGCCGGCCTCCCGTGCTCGTCGTCCTCGTGCTCGTCGTCCTCGTGCTCGTCGCCCTCCTGTTCGTCGCCCTGTCCTCGTCGGTGACGTGGGGGCGGGTGAGCCCGCGGTGGCGCGGGCGCCTCGTCACACGGCTCGTCCGGGGAGCGTCGCGAGGACCTTCTCGGCGATGTTGAGGAGGACGCTGTCGTCCGGGAGGGTTCCGGACGTGCTCCACACCGTGAGGTCGTAGTAGCCGCCCCGGTCCTTCTCGTCGAAGGCCACGGACAGCGTCCTGGCCAGGGGGCCCTGCTCGACCGGCCCGCCGGATCCGCCCCCGAGGGATATCTCGAGCTTCATGGTGTGGTCCGAGGAGAGGACCGCGGGCCGGCCGAGGACCGTGAGCGTCCTGGTGTCCTGCTCCTCCCCGAACTCCATCAGCTTCACGTACTGGGCGATCGACAGTTCGTTGTACGTGGCCGAGACGTGCACGGTGTACGTGTCGAACCGGACCTCGGCCTCCGGCTGGGCGATCTTCCCGTCGGTCAGGGGGGCCGTGTTGTTACTGCCGGACGCGGCGGTCGCGGTCTCCGCGGGCGTTCCGAGGAGCTGGGCCAGGTCGGACCGGTTGAGCGCCTTGCACAGCTCGTCGCCGGTCGCGGGCCGGGGCGTCCCCCTGTAGGCGCTCGGCAGCTCCTCGTGCTCCCCGCTCGGACACGAGACGGCCCGCGGCGTGCCGTCGTCGCCGGAGGGCAGCACCTTCGGGGCCAGCCACAGCGCGGCCCCGAGTGCCGCGAACACGGCCACGGCCGCGGCGGCCTGGCCCCACGCGTTGGGCTCCTTCTCCGGAGCGGCCGGGGGCTGGGGCCGGGACTCGGGCAGGGGGCGGGGGGCGGCTTCGGCCACCGCCCCGTCCGCGGAGGCCGCCGGACCCGGGTTCCGGCGTGCGCGCAGAGCCCGGACCACCTCGCGGACGCGCACCGCGGTGAAGACGAGGAACAGCGTGCCGAAGCCGGCTGCCCCCCAGTGCCCGTCGCGGAAGGCGAGATACATGAGGCGCACGCCGAGAACGGAGCCGGCCACGACGAGCAGGGGCTCGCGGACCCAGAACGGCAGGAGGCGGAGGAGGAATCCGAGCATCCGGCGATCTCACCAGGACAAGATCACCCCCGGCTGTGATGGAGGCCACAGTTCCGGGTCAAGGGTGCATAACGTGTCCGGTCCGCGGGTAGGGGCTTTCGCCGCCGTCGTTCTTCCACGGTGCGGGCGTCCGCTCCGGCGCCCGCGGAGTCCGTGGCGCCGCGAGGTCTTCCTTCGGGGAAAAGCCGCGCGTCTCCCGGGCCCGCGGGCCCGGGAGACGCGCGGGACGGCGGCCCGGTCAGGCCAGCGGGCCGGTGACGGACTCCGCGGCGGCCAGGGCGCGGCCGGAGGTGACGTACTGGACGGTCGCCTCGATCTCGGGGGCGAGCCAGCGGTCGGTGCCGGGGCCGTCGACCGTCTCGCGCAGCCCGTCGCGCACCGCGGCGGTGGCCGGCGCCGGGCTCAGCGGGGCCCTCATGTCGAGCGCGCGGGCCGCCGTGTAGATCTCCACCGCGAGGACGCGGCCGAGCCCGTCGATGGCGCGGCGCAGCTTGCGGGCGGCGGACCAGCCCATGGAGACGTGGTCCTCCTGCATGGCGCTGGAGGGGATGGAGTCGGTGGAGGCCGGTACGGCGAGCCGCTTGAGCTCGGAGACGATCGCGGCCTGCGTGTACTGCGCGATCATGTGGCCGGAGTCGACGCCGGGGTCGTCGGCCAGGAAGGCGTTGAGGCCGCGGTTGCGGGCGGGGTCGAGGAACCGGTCCGTGCGGCGCTCGGAGATCGAGGCGAGGTCGGCGACCGAGATGGCCAGGAAGTCGAGGACGGCGGCCACCGGGGCACCGTGGAAGTTGCCGTTGCTCTCCACCCGGCCGTCCAGGGTGACGACGGGGTTGTCGACGGCGCTGGCCAGCTCGCGGGAGGCCACCAGTTCGGCGTGGGTGAGGGTGTCGCGGGCCGCGCCGTGGACCTGTGGCGAGCAGCGCAGCGAGTACGCGTCCTGGACGCGGGTGCACTCCGGGCCCTTGTGGCTGGCGACGATCGCCGAGTCGGCGAGCAGGGCGCGCAGGTTGCCGGCGCTGTCGCCCTGGCCCGGGTGCGGGCGCAGCGCCTGGAGGTCGGCGGCGAACACGGCGTCGGTGCCGAGCTGGCCCTCGACGCTCATCGCGACGGCGATGTCGGCCGTGCGCAGCAGCAGGCGCAGGTCGTGGGCGGCGAGGACGAGCATGCCGAGCATGCCGTCGGTGCCGTTGATGAGGGCGAGGCCCTCCTTCTCCTCCAGCACGACCGGGGTGATGCCCGCCTCGGCGAGCGCCTCGGCGGCGGGCTTGCGCACGCCGTCGGCGGTGCGGACCTCTCCCTCGCCCATGACGGCGAGCGCGCAGTGGGCGAGGGGGGCGAGGTCGCCGGAGCAGCCGAGCGAGCCGTACTCGTGGACGATCGGGGTGATGCCGGCGTTCAGCAGCGCGGCGTAGGCCTCCGCGGTCTGCGTCCGTACGCCCGTACGGCCCGTGGCGAGGGTGGACAGGCGCAGCAGCATCAGCGCGCGGACCACCTCGCGCTCGACCTCGGGCCCCGAGCCCGCGGCGTGCGAACGCACCAGGCTGCGCTGGAGCTGGGCACGCAGTTCGGTGGGGATGTGACGGGTGGCCAGGGCGCCGAAACCGGTGGAGACGCCGTAGTGGGGCTTGGCGTCGTCGGCGAGGGCCTGGATGACCTCGCGGCTGCGGGCGATCTCCTTGAGCGCCTCCGGGGCCAGTGCCACCGGGGTACCGAGACGGGCGACGGACACGACTTCGTCGGCGGAGAGCGCGCCGACACCAACAACAACGGTCATGCCCCCATGAAGCCGCACGCGGAAGGGGGGGCGCGAGAGGTTGTGGATCATTAGTGTCTGGGATCCGAGACACTGGATCCTGTGGACGTCTGGGATCCCAGACACTTGGCCTGTCCCTCCACTGGTTTACTCTCGCCCCATGAGCATCGTCCCGGCCGCCGCCCAGGTGCTGGCCGTGCTGCGCTACCTGGCGCGGCAGGCCGCACCGGTGCCGGCGGCCGCCATCAGCCGTGACGTGGGGCTGCCCCGCTCGACGACCTACCACCTGCTCGACACCCTCGCCGCCGAGGGCTTCGTGGTCCACCTGCCGGAGGAACGGCGCTACGGCCTCGGCGTCAGCGCCTTCGAGCTGGCCTCCGGGTACGAGCGCCAGGCGCCGCTCCAGCGGCTGGCCCGGGTGCCGCTGGCCACGCTCGTGGACCGCACCGGGCACAACGCGAACCTCGCCGTGCTGCACGGCCGCGAGGTCATCTACGTCATCGAGGAGCGCGCCCCGGGCCGGGCGCCGCTCGTCAGCGAGGTGGGGGTGCGGCTGCCGGCCCATCTGACCGCCAGCGGCCGGGCGGTGCTGGCGCTGCTGCCGCCCGCGCAGGTACGGGCGATCTTCCCGGACCGGTCCGCCTTCGTGCTGCGGCACGGTGTAGGTCCCGCGTCGCTGACGGCCCTGCGGGCCCTGCTGGCCCAGGTGCGGCGCCGGGGATACGCCACGGAGGAGGGCGAGGTCACGCCCGGCCTCTCCTCCGTCGCCGCGCCCGTGCTGGACCACCATGCCCACCCGATCGCGGGTGTCTCCGTCACCTTCCCCGGCGAGTCGGCCGACGAGTCGGAACGCGGCCGGATCGCGGACCACGTGGCGCAGACCGCGCGGGAGCTGACCCGGCGCGTGGGCGGCGTCACCGCCGTGCGGAACGGGCGGGGGTGGTGACGGCCGCGGCGCAGTCGGGGTTGTGGCACCGGCCCGGGTACCAACGGGGAACGAAGATTCCGAGACTCTTGTGCCGTCTGATCTCGCCGTGGACGGGGTGGTGGCACACCGGACAGACCTGTTCTGTCGGCGGCTTGGTCCCGCCTGTGTGACTGGTCATGTCTTCATGGTAGGCGGAAGCGAGGTCGAGAAAAGCCCTTCGTGTCGCTTTGTCCGTTTCCGTTCCGCACGGCACGTCGGGCCTGTGGACCTCACGACGAGCCGTGCGGGCGGATCCCCGGTGCGGACGGACCTCCGGTGTCGCGTCCGCGCCACCGGGCCGTGAGCGGCGCCGCGGGGGAAGACCGTCAGTACGTGCCGGGGGGCGAGGCCACCCGGTGCGCGTTCAGGATCTCGATGACCTCGTCGTCGCCGACCTGCTCGAAGTCGTCGTACCAGAGGCCGACCGCGAGGAAGTCCGGCGGCCGGCTCAGGCACAGGACGTCGTCGGCCTCCGCGCGCATCTCCGCGGCGCTCTCGGGGGCGCCGACGGGGACGGCGAGGATCAACCGGGCGGGGTTCCGCCGCCGGAGGTGGCGGAGGGCGGCGCGTGCGGTCGCGCCGGTGGCCAGGCCGTCGTCGACGAGGACCACGGTGCGGTTCCCGACATCGGGCGGGGGCCGGTCGCCCCGGTAGAGCAGGGCGCGGCGTCTCAGTTCCGCCCGCTCCCGGGCCACGTCCCGGGCGAGGCGGTCCTCGGTGAGGCCGAGCATCGCCAGGGCCCGCTGGTCGAACAGGGGCGGTTCGTCGCCCACGACCGCGCCGATGCCCGTCTCCGGCCTGCCGGGCAGTCCGATCTTCCGCACCACGAGCACGTCCAGTGGTGCCCCGAGGGCCCGGGCGACTTCGGCGGCCACCGGCACGCCGCCGCGGGGCAGCGCGAGGACGACGGGACGAGGCAGCTCGCCGTCGGACGCCCACTCCATGAGCCGCAGCCCGAGTTCCTGACCGGCTGCCCGGCGATCGGGGAATCGCATGATCTGATGCCTGCCTCTCTCAGGTCCGCCGCGGTGTCAGCGGGTGCGGTCGCCGTCGGCCGCTTCCCCCAGGTGGTCACGGAACCAGGCGGCGGCGACCTCGGTGACTTCCTCCAGGGCGCCGGGCTCGGGGAAGAGATGGGTGGCGCCCGGCACGACGTGGATCCGGTGGAGCGGCGCAAGCCGCCGCGCGGCCTCGCGGTTGAGAGCGAGAACCGTCTCGTCGCCGCCCCCGACGACGAGCAGGACCGGTGCGGCGACCAGGGGAAGGGCATCGCCCGCCAGGTCCGGTCTGCCGCCCCGGGACACCACCGCGGACACCGCTCGAGGCCGCTCCGCCGCCGCGACCAGGGCGGCCGCCGCTCCCGTGCTCGCCCCGAAGAGGCCGACGGGCAGACCGGCCGTGCCCGGCCGCCGCCCCAGCCAGTCCACGGTGTCCGCCAGGCGGCGGGCCAGCAGGGCGATGTCGAAGCGGTGCCGGGCCGTGGCGACGTCCTCGCGCTCCTCGTCCTGTGTCAGGAGGTCCAGCAGCAGCGTCCCGAATCCCGCTCCGCGCAGACCGGCGGCGACCGCGCGGTTACGGGGGCTGAGCCGTGAGCTGCCGCTGCCGTGCGCGAACAGGACCATGCCCCGCGCGCCGGGGGGCACGGTGAGATCGCCGTCCAGAGTGGTGCGGTGCGAGGGCACCTTCACGGTTGCGGACGCCATGCCTGGTCATCTCCCTGGGGCTGTCCGACGGCCGGGAGGACCGGGTACCCCGGCCGTGCCGCGCCGTACCGGCAGCGCATCGCCGTCAGCCGTTCGGTGAGCGGGCGACGGCGGGCTCCCCTCTCGTTCCGTGGGCCCTCCCGGTGCCCGGCGTCGTCACGCGGGAGCCGCGCCGCCCGCCACGTGACGGTCGCGGAGGCGGGCGAAGGCGGTGCGGCGGGGAAGGTGCGGGAGGAAGTCCTTGATCCGCTCGGCGCATTCCCGCGGAGTCGCGGTTCCGGTGTCGCACTCCAGGTCGTAGTCGCCGTGCCGGTGGACGAGGTCGTACTGCTGAGCCGCGAGGCCCACCGGGCGGTCTCCGCGCGCCCGCTCCCGGCGCGCGAGTTCCTCCGGCGGGCAGTGGACGCCCACGAACAGCACGTCCTCGGGGCGCAGGACGGACAGGCAGTCGAGCAGCCGCCACGGCTCGCTGAGCACATGATCCACGATGACGTCGTTGCCCACCTCGGCCATGGCCGCGACGGAGCGGTGAAAGCCCATCCTGGTCCGCCGCAGCGCCGTGTCGAGCTCCTCCTCGCCGAGGGCGCGCCTGGTGCGCATCGCGTTGAAGCTGTCCACCGCGAGGTGGAAGAAGACCCCGTCGTCGAGGATGTCGAGCAGCTCGCGGGCGATGCTCGACTTGCCCGAACTGGAGGTGCCGTTGAGGAAGATGATCCGGCCTGGCGTCATCCGGACATGGTGCCAGGGGGTCGGCCGGGTCACGTACGCAGGTCGGCGAGCAGCAGGTGGTGGTCCGAGTACGGGGTCGGGTGCACGCGGTGCCGGAGCGGGGCGATGCCCCGCAGGAAGACGTAGTCGAACTTGCTCTCCCAGTCGGTGGTCGGCTCACAGGTGCCGGCGGACGAGGAACGGCATCCGGGGTCCACGTCCGCGGCCAGTTCCCCGAGCGGGTCGAGTTCGGGAGTGCCCGGCACGGCGTTGAAGTCGCCGAGCACGACGGCGCGGTCGTACCGGGCGACGGCCGCGGCGAGCACGGCGGTCTGGCCCGCCCGGACCGCCTCCTGACGCCTTTGGGCGAGGTGCGTGTTGAAGACCCGGACGGACCGGCCGCCCACCGTCGTGGTGACGGCCATGTACCCGCGGTCCTCGGACCCGCCGTCGGGGTACTCCACGCTGACGCGGTCCGTCATCGGTGCCGCCGAGAGGAGCGCCTGGCCGAAGGCCCCGGGGTTCCACGGCCACCCGCCGCACCGTCCCCGGTCGTGCAGGACCGACCCGTACTCGACGTGGTAGACGAGCCCGTAGACGCCCTTCAGGTGATCGCGGATCTTCTCGACGTCACGTACGCACGCCTCCTGCAGGCCTATGACCTGCGGCGCGTACGCGGCGATCTCTGCCGCCCGGTCGGCGTTGCTCTTGTCGCAGGGGTTGCAGATGTTCCACGTCATCACCCGGTTCGGTACGACGTCCTTCACGGCGGCGACGCGCGGTGTCCCGGCCACGGGGCCGTCGTTCGGTGCGTTGCGTCCGACGATCAGCAGGCAGGCCACCGCCAACGCGCCCGCGAACAGCCAGGTGTTCCTTCCGCGCACGATCGCCTCCTCGCTGTGCCCGCACGTGCGGTCCGGCGGACCCCCGCACGAGGTTAGGCGACGGACCCGGCCGACGGCACGGGCTTGCGGTCCTTCACCGGCCCGTGCGGCCGTCGGTCCACCGGCAGGACGACCTCCAGGGTCCGGGGTCCGTGGACGCCTTCGACCCGGTCCGGTTCGATGTCGCTCGTGGCGGACTGGCCGGCCGGATGGCCGAGGAGCCACGTCGCCGTCCTCATCGCGGCCCTCTCCAGCCGGTGCCCCTTGCCGCCCTGGTCGGCCGCCTCCTCCCGTAGGTGGACGAGGACTTCGGGGATGTCGATGGCGACCGGGCAGACGTCGTGGCAGGCGCCGCACAGGGAGGAGGTGTAGGGCAGGGAGGAGTCGACGGGGTTGTCGGTGCCGCGTAGCCGGTGTCGTACGGGGGCCGGCCGCAGCAGGTCCGGGCGGCGGGGAAGTCCACCTCGACTCCGAGGCGTTCGAGCACCTTGACGGTGGCGATCGCCATGGACGGGTGGAGGGCGTCGTCGACGCAGGTGGCGAAGAAGGGCTACGCGCATCGGGGTTCCGTCCGGGCAGGAGCGAGCCTGGCGGCCGCCGCGTCCCAGGCGGCGCTGTCGCCGCGGGGGGTGTAGCGCCTGAGGTGCTGGGTGGAGGCGACGAGCCGGCGCATCGCGGCGAGGTCGGCCACCGGTCCGGCCGCTCTGGCCTGGACGAGGATGTTGCCGAGGGCGGTGGCCTCGGTGGGCCCGGCGATGACGGGCAGACCGGTGGCGTCGGCGGTGAGCTGGCAGAGCAGGTCGTTGCGGGAGCCGCCGCCGACGAGGTGGACGTGGGTGATGTCGCGGCCGGTGAGTTCGGCGGCCTGTCGCAGGGTGCGGCGGTGGGCCAGGGCGAGGCTCTCCAGGATGCAGCGGACGACGGCCCCCTGGCCGTCGGGGGCCGGCTGGTCCGTGCGGCGGCAGTGGTCCCGGATGCGTTCCGGCATGTCGCCGGGGGCGAGGAACTCCGGGTCGTCCGGGTCGACGACCGCGCCGAACGCGCGGCAGCGGGCGGCCTCGGCGAGGAGTTCGGGCATGTGCGTGGGCAGTCCCTGTGCCTCCCAGGTCCGGCGGCACTCCTCCAGCAGCCACATGCCCATGATGTTGCGGAGGTAGCGGACGGTGCCGTCCACGCCCAGTTCGTTGGTGAAGTTCGCGGCCCGGGACGCCTCGGTCAGGACCGGGGCGTCCAGCTCGAGGCCGGCCAGGGACCAGGTGCCGCAGGAGATGTAGGCGAAGTGCGGCTCGGTGGCCGGGACGGCGGCGACGGCGGAGGCGGTGTCGTGCGAGGCGACGGTGACGACCGGGGTGCTCGCGTCGAGGCCGGTGTGGTCGGCGACGTGCGGCAGGAGGGTGCCGGCCGGGTCGCCGGGGCGGCGCAGCGGCGGCAGCAGGCCGGGGTCGATCGAGAGCCGCTCGAGGAGCCGCGCGGACCAGGTGCCCGTGCGGGCGTCGAACAGCCCGGTGGTGGACGCGTTGGTGACCTCCGCGCCGATGGATCCGGTCAGCCAGTGGACCAGCAGGTCCGGGATCAGCAGCAGGGTGCGCGCGGCACGCAGCTGACTGCTGCCGACCGCCGAGGCGAGCTGGAAGACGGTGTTGAACGGCAGGTGCTGCAGCCCGGTGATCCCGTACAGCTCCTCGGGACCGACCCGGCGGTGGACCCGCTCGGCGGCGTCGTCGGTGCGGTTGTCCCGGTAGTGGTACGGGGTGCCGAGGAGGACGCCGTCGGCGTCGAGGAGCCCGTAGTCCACCGCCCACGTGTCCACTCCGACGGAGACGACTCCCCCGGCCCGGGCGGCTTCCCGCAGTCCGTCGACGGCGCCCTGGAAGAGCGCGAGCAGGTTCCAGTGCAGCCCGTCGGGCAGGCGGACGGGCGTGTTGGGGAACCGGTGGGCCTCGGTCAGGTCGAGGTCGTCCGGTCCGACACGGCCGAGGATCACCCGTCCGCTGGTGGCCCCGAGGTCGACCGCGGCGAACGCCGAGGGGGAGGCCGAGGAGGCCGGGGTGGTGGTCACGTGGTGGTACCTCCGCTGTGCGCGGCGAGGAGTGGTCGGGCGGGAAGGGAGCCGGAAGGAGGAGGGGGACGGGAGAGGAAGGCGGGGCGGAGAGGCGGGGCCGCTCCGCCGGTCCCGCTGCGCCCTGGTGCCGTTGCGCGTGCCGCACCGGCATCAGGGCGTGCCGCGGGGTCAGCGCAGGAAGGCCGCGGCGACGCCCGCGTCCACCGGGATGTGCAGTCCGGTGGTGTGGGTCAGGTCGCCGCCGGTGAGGGCGAAGACCGCGTTCGCCACGTGCTCGGGCAGGACCTCGCGCTTGAGCAGCGTGCGCTGGGCGTAGAACTCGCCCAGCTTCTCCTCCTCCACGCCGTACACGGCGGCCCGCTCGGCGCCCCAGCCGCCGGCGAAGATGCCGGAGCCGCGGACGACGCCGTCGGGGTTGACGCCGTTGACGCGGATGCCGTGCTCGCCGAGCTCGGCGGCCAGCAGGCGCACCTGGTGGGCCTGGTCGGCCTTGGTCGCGCCGTAGGCGATGTTGTTGGGGCCGGCGAAGACGCCGTTCTTGGACGCGATGTAGACGATGTCGCCGCCGAGCTTCTGGGCGGTCATCACCCGGGCGGCCTCGCGGGAGACCAGGAAGGAGCCGCGGGCCATGACGGCGTGCTGGAGGTCCCAGTCCTCGGCCGTGGTCTCCAGCAGCGGCTTGGAGACGGAGATGCCGGCGTTGTTGACGACCAGGTCGACGCCGCCGAAGGCGAGGACCGCCTCGGCGAACGCGGCGGTGATCTGCTCCTCGCTGGTGACGTCCACGGTGACGGCCACGGCCCGGTCGGGTCCGCCGAGTTCCCCGGCGACGGCCGCCGCGTTCTCGGTGTCGAGGTCGGCGACCACGACGCAGGCGCCCTCGGCGGCGAGCCGGTGGGCGATGGCCTTGCCGATGCCCGAGCCGGCGCCGGTGACCAGGGCGACGCGGGTGGCCAGCGGCTCGGGCGCGGGCATGCGGCGCAGCTTGGCCTCCTCCAGCTCCCAGTACTCGATGCGGAACTTCTCCGACTCCTCGATGGGGCTGTAGGAGGAGACGGCCTCGGCGCCGCGCATCACGTTGATCGCGTTGACGTAGAACTCGCCGGCGACGCGGGCGGTCTGCTTGTCCCTGCCGAAGGAGAACATGCCCACGCCGGGCACGAGGACGATGGCGGGGTCGGCGCCGCGCATGGCGGGTGAGCCGGGGACGGCGTGCCGCTCGTAGTAGGCCCGGTACTCGGCGCGGTACTCGGTGTGCAGTTCCCGCAGGCGGGCGACGGCCTGCTCCAGCGGGGCGTCGGCCGGCAGGTCCAGGACCAGCGGGCGGACCTTGGTGCGCAGGAAGTGGTCGGGGCAGGAGGTGCCGAGGGCCGCGAGGCGCGGGTGCCCGGCGCGGGAGAGGAAGTCCAGCACGACGTCGTCATCGGTGAAGTGGCCGACCTGGGGGCGGTCGGCGGACGCGAGGGCGCGGACGTGCGGGGCGAGCGCGGCGGCGCGGGCGCGGCGCTCCTCGCCGGGCAGGGGTGCGCAGCCCTCGGTCACCGGTCCGAAGGGTTCGGGACGGCCCTTCTCGGCGAGGAAGGCCTCGGCGGTGCGGATGATGTACAGCGAGTTGGCCTCGCACTCCTCGGAGGTGGTGCCCCAGGCGGTGATGCCGTGGCCGCCGAGGACGCAGCCGACGGCCTGCGGGTTGGCCTCCTTGACGGCGGCGATGTCCAGGCCGAGCTGGAACCCGGGGCGCCGCCACGGCACCCAGACGACCTTGTCGCCGAAGCACTCGGCGGTCAGCTTCTCGCCGTCGGCCGCGCAGGCCAGGGCGATCCCGGAGTCGGGGTGCAGGTGGTCCACGTGGGCCGCGTCGACCAGGCCGTGCATGGCGGTGTCGATGGACGGTGCGGCGCCGCCCCTGCCGTGCAGGCAGTAGTCGAACGCGGCGACCATCTCGTCCTCGCGCTCGACGCCGGGGTAGACGTCCTTCAGGGCGTGCAGCCGGTCGAGACGCAGTGCGGCCAGTCCCTCGGCCTTCAGTGTGCCCAGGTCCCCGCCGGAGCCCTTGACCCACAGCAGCTCCGTCTCGCCGCCGGTGACCGGGTCGGTGGCGGTGCCCTTGGCGGACGTGTTGCCGCCCGCGTAGTTGGTGTTGCGCGGGTCCGAGCCCAGGCGGTGCGAGCGTGCCAGGAGCTCGGCGACTTCGGGGTGGGCGGCGGGTGCCATGGTGATCTTTCCTTCGGGAGGGGACGACGACGGGGGGTGCGGGGCTCCGGGGACGGTCACGCGCCCCAGCCGGCCTGTTCGCCGCCCACGCGTTCGGCGACGATCCGTTCCTGCCAGCCGCTCGCGCGGTAGGCGGCGACCGGGTCGGGGTGCAGGCCCCGCTCCTCGCGGACCTCGGCCAGCAGCGGGCGCACGTCGGTGTTGTAGGCGTCCATGAGCACGGCGTTGGCGGCCAGGACGTCGCCCTCGGCCTGTGCCGCGGTCAGCGCCTCGGCATCGACGAGCAGGGCCTTGGCGGTGGCTTCCTGCACGTTCATCACGGAGCGGATGACGGCGGGGATCTTGGCCTCGATGTTGTGGCACTGGTCGAGCATGAAGGCGACGCCGGCGGCGGGGTCCAGGCCGCCGTTCCTGACGACCTCGTGCATGATGCGGAAGAGCTGGAAGGGGTCGGCGGCGCCGACCATGAGGTCGTCGTCGGCGTAGAAGCGGGAGTTGAAATCAAAGCCTCCCAGTTTCCCCTCGCGCAGCAGGAGGGCCACGATGAACTCGATGTTGGTGCCGGGCGCGTGGTGGCCGGTGTCGACGACGACCTGCGCGCGGTCGCCGAGCTTGAGGCAGTGCGCGTAGGCCGTGCCCCAGTCGGGGACGTCGGTCGTGTAGAAGGCGGGCTCGAAGAGCTTGTACTCCAGGAGGATCCGCTGGTCGTCGCCGAGGCGCTCGTAGACGGCCCGGAGGGCTTCGGCCAGGCGGTCCTGGCGGGCGACGACGTCGTCCTGGCCGGGGTAGTTGGTGCCGTCGGCGAACCACAGCTTCAGGTCGCGTGAGCCGGTGGCGTCCATGATGTCGACGCACTCCATGAGGTGCGCGAGCGCCTTGCGCCGCACCGCGGCGTCGGGGTGGCAGACGCTGCCGAGTCTGTAGTCGTCCTCCTGGAACACGTTGGCGTTGACGGCGCCCAGTTCCAGGCCGCGGTCCTTCGCGTGGGCGGCGAGCGCCGCGTAGTCGTCCACCCTGTCCCAGGGGATGTGCAGCGCCACCCGGGGGGCGATGCCGGTGAACTCGTGCACCTTGGCCGCGTCGTCCAGCTTCTCGTGAGGTGTGCGCGGCACGCCGGGCTGCGCGAACACCTTGAAACGCGTCCCGGAGTTGCCGTAGCCCCAGGAAGGCGTCTCGACCCGCTGGTCGGCGAGTGCGGCTTTCACGGCAGTGATGTCGGGCATGTCCACCTCTGGATGCGCGGGTCGCCCCGTCGCGGGGCGTGTGACGGGACCGTCGTGTGAATCGATTCAGGGCGTCGCTGAAACTAGCCCGCGCCCGTAACCCCGTCAAGGGTCGCGGAGGGTCCGGTGGGCCGTGCCACCGGATCGCCGACGCGGCGCCAGGACGGGGTCAACAGCAGGTCGTTTTCCAGTTGGACAAGGCTTGTTGGCGTTCTCGTCCGCCGCGCACGCGGCTTCCCCGACCGCGTGGCGCTCAGACTCTTGACGCCCCGGACGGGCTGGGACTAACTTCCGGGCATCTAGTTGAAACATTTCATAGTGCGGTTTCCGCCCGGCACACGTACTGGAGAGAGCCCATGGTCCCTCCCGGGCCGGAGAACCCTCCGGTGCTCGCCCTGGAAGGAGGGAGCAGATCCTTCGGCGCCGTCCGGCCTCTTCTCCCGTCCCGGCGCCGCCCTCGACCCCGACCGGTCGACGCGCGGCCCGTCCATCGCCGACCAGCAGTTCGTGGAGATCGCCGCGGTCCCGTCCTTCGACGCCCGCGTGCTGATCATGGACGAACCGGCGGCGCTCACCGGCAGCAAGGTGATCCGATGCAACGTGTCTGTTTCCTGTTGAAGGTCCGCTCCGAGAAGGTCGCCGAGTACCGTGAACGCCACCGGGACGTGTGGGCGGACATGCGTGCGGCCCTCACCGAGGCGGGCTGGCGCAACTACTCCCTCTTCCTGCGGGAGGACGGCCTGCTCGTCGGCTACCTCGAGACCGACGACTTCGAGGCGGCCCGCGCGGCCATGGGCGCGACCGAGGTGAACGCCCGCTGGCAGGCCGGGATGGCGGAGTTCTTCGAGGAACTCGACGGGCAGGCGCCCGACGCCGCCATGCGCCCCCTCACCGAGGTCTTCCACCTGGCGTGAGCCGGCGGCCCGGCCCACCGCGGTCTTCTGCGCCGTCGACCTGCCGTCCCTCGGCGCGCTCCGGTTCATGGACACGGCCGGCGTCGAGGTCCCGGACGACGTGGCCGTCGTCGGTGACGACGACATCGGGTTCGCCGCCGCGGCGACCGTCCCGTCGACGTCCGTCCGCCGGCCCGCCCGTGCCATGGGGGCGACGGCGGCGGACCTGCTCCTCCGGGAGGCCGGTGACCGGGCGGACGAGCACCGGCACCGGCACGTGGTCCTCCGGCCCGAGCCCGTCGTCCGCGGTTCGCGCCTGCCCACGCGCCGGCCCCCGGCGCCTCGGTGCCGGGTCCGCGGTGCCGGGGCGGCGTCGCCTGCCGGACAGCGCTCGGGTAGGGTCCGCATGCGCCGGCCCGGCCACGGTCGCACGGCCGTCCGGCGGACATGGGTCCTGACAACGAGCACGGGGGTGTCCACCGCCATGAACGCGCTGTTCCACCTGACCATGGTGGTTCTGCTGGTCGCCACGGTCTGGTCCGCGGTCGCGCTGGTCCGCCGGACGCGGCAGCGGCGCGAGGCATGGGAGAGCGGACTGACCGCCCCGGCGCGGGTGGTGCGCGCCTGGGCCACGACCCAGATGGTCAACAACGTGGCCCGGCGCGTGCAGTGGCACGAGTACGACTACACCACCCGGGACGGCCGCGCGATCCGGTTCAAGGAGAGCGGCGGCCCCCGGGACCGGGCCGAGGGCGACACGGTCCCCGTCCACTACTCCCCGCAGGAGCCGGACAAGGCCACCGCCGTCGCACCGCAGTCCGGCAAGGACGCGGCCGCGTTGGTGTTCTGGCTGCTGCTCCTGGGCGGTTGCGCCGTTTTCCTGCTGTACGAATGGGTGAGCCTGTCCACGGCCCTGAGCTGAGGCACCGCCGCACGACGGGCTTGTTCGACCGCTACGACCTGGGCGACGGTCACCTGCTCGTCGGTTGCACCGCCCCCGACTTCCGCTTCGAGGACGGCACCCGCCTGGGTGACCTGCTGCGCCAGGGCCGGGGCGTCCTGCTGGACTTCCGCGGCGACGGCGCGCTGCAGCGCGCGGCCAAGAGGTGGGAAGGCCGGATCCGGTACGCGGCCGGTCCTGCACGCGACGACCTCGGCTTCCCCGCCGTACTCGTGCGGCCCGACGGCGTCGTGGCCTGGACCGGCGGGCAGGACCTGGATCCCGTCGGCTTCGGACGGGCCGCCGCGCGCTGGTTCGCCCAAGGCGTACCCCTCCCGCGCGATTCGCGAGCACCTACGCAAGCGCGGCATCCGAGCAGCGGCCCCCACCCCCGCAGACCAGCAACATCACCGGCTGCGTCGCGGCAGCCAGGGCGGTCTGGGACGGGGGGCTGCGCACCTGGTCGAAGGTGCGGCCGAGGGCCAAGGACAGGGCGACTTCGGTCTGGGTGTCGGCGTAGCGCCGCTTGAGGCCTTCCAGGTGGTTCTCGGCGGCGTTCAGGTCGTGGGCGGTGGCGTGGTCCTGGCCGTAGTGGGGCCCGTGTCCAGGCGGGTGCCGAGTTCGGTGCAGGTGCGGCATCACGTGTCGATGAGCAAGGCCAGTGTGTTGAGGTCCTGGCGCAGCAGGCCCAGGGGGCCAGGTGGATATCGAACACGCGCGCCGGACGCGATGCTCACCGCCGAGCAAGTCGACGCGCTGCGGGAGCCGGTTGGTGGGGTGGGCTCAGCCGGCGATATGGCTTCGCCGCCTCACCTCGGCCCCGCCTGCGCAACCACGGGGGGTGTGCTGGGGGCATCGGCTGTGTGGGCTGCCCCGGTCAGCTTGTCCACCGCGGTGTCCCCGGCGAACTCGATCACCACGTCGGGTACGACCGGCCGGTGGTCGATCGTCCAGCGCGTTCTCCCGTCGGCGGCGCGTCCAGCAGGATCTGGTACGTGCACAGCATCCATGCATAACGGCGCGCAGTCCGGGAGGCGTTGTCTGGTCATGCCCGTGTGCGGGAGCACCCGTGCTCCCTGTTCGCGGATCCGACTGGCCGGGCGCCGGAACCAGCTACGCCTTCCGGGTCAGGAGACCGGCGTCGATGACCTCAGCGATAAGGGTGGCGCCGCGGCTGTTCTGGTGGATGTGGTCGGTCGTGAGCACGAGGTCTCGGCGCCGCGAGATCGTGTCGAGGCTGCGGCGAAGCACGGCGTGTTGGACGAATACGCCGAGACCCGCTGCGGGGGTCACCTCCCGGTAGGGAATCGGCGGTGGGTCCGCTCGACGCAGTTCCTCGATCTGGCGTTCGTGGAGTGGAAGGTAAGCCACCTCGCTGGTGGTGGCGACTTCGGCGATCATCCGACTGTACCGCTGCGATGCCTGCGCCGCTGCTCCGTCGAGTTGTTGGCCGAGAACCGGGAGTGACAGCAGACCGATCGTCGCGTCGGTCTCCGCTCGCAGTCGTTCGACGACGGCTCCCAGGCACTGCTGGAACCAACCGGCCGACGGGCGTTCGGGGAGCTGTTTGCGCTTCATGACCTTGTCGACGCGGTAGCCGGCAAGGCTCGCTCGGGCGTCGTTGGTCCCGATCAGCACGGTGATGACATCGGGCGGGTTCGTGACGACGGCGTCGAGGCTCCGCAAGAGGTTGTAGGCGAAGTCACCGTTGGCGCCGAAGCGGGCAAGCTGCAGATCACCGGGAGGGTGACGTCGTTCGAGGATGTCCAGGTAGTCGACGCTGATCAGCGCGCGGGTGAGGCTGTCGCCGAGGCAGGCGATACGCGTCGTCATGATGCTTCCGGTCCCGGCACGCCGACGCGTTCGGTCGGGTGGGTGTCGGCGCGAGGACGGTGGTCGGTGCCGAGGCCCGCGGTGATGGTCAGGACAGAGGTCGGCCCGGTCATGTCGACCGCGTGCCACACCCCGGCCGGGTTGATGGTGGCCTCGCCGGGCCCGAGCAGAACGCGGTCGGGTACTCCGTCCACATCACGGGTGACCGTCACCGACCCGCCGAGGCAGACGACCGGTTCGTCGCCGGCGGGGTGGCGCTCCCCATGGTCGCCGGGGCCGTCGCCGTCGAAGATCATCACCATCCGGCCCTCGGCGCCGTCTGCCGCAACTGCGGCGGTGTACGCCTGGAGCGCCTCCGGGTCCCACGTGAAACCCTCGACGGGTTTCGCTGTCGATCCCAGTCCGAGGTGCACGGGGGTGGTCCGCAGGTCCACGGCGTTGCGTTCGTGGTTGACGGGTCTCATGCCGACGATCGTCCACGACAGCGATCGGGCGGTCTTGAAGAAAAGGGAGGAGATGCCGACGTGAAGGGCGGACGGCCGGCGGCTACCCGGCTCCGAGGAGGACTTCGCTGCGACGCCAGGCCGTCGGCGATCGGCCCGTGAACTCGCGCCAGTCCCGGACGAGATGGGCCTGGTCGGCATAGCCGGAGACGGCCGCCACATCGCCCCACGGGAGCGGGTCCCGTGCCGCCGCCAGTTCATGCGCGTGCTCGAAGCGCAGGACTCGGGCGAAGGTCTTCGGCGACAGGCCCACCTCACCGCGAAACCGCTCGGTGAGGTACCGACGGCTCCAGCCGAGTTCCGCGGCGACCGCACCGACCTGGACGCGACCCCGTGCGGCGACGAGGCGGCGCCATGCCTCGGCTACCTCGGGGCGCACCCCATGCACATGGTCGCCGCAGGCGCCACGGCCGACCGCTCGGAGGAGCGATTCGTCCAGCACGGTGAACCGCGCCGCCCATGTCGTCGCCGACCGGAGCCGGTCGACCAGCTCGATGGCAAGCGCTCCGAGAAGCTCGTCGAGTGGGACCAGTCGGTTGGCGAGCTCGGCGGACGGCATGCCGTAGATGGCCCGGGCCCCCAGCGGTGTCAGCGATACCTGAACACCTTGCTGGCGTCCGTCATGATGAATTGCGACGGACCGGCACATCAGACCGCCGGCCACGCTGTTGAATCGGGTGACCGGTGACCCGTCGTCAACGCCCGCCGCCACCTCCAAAGGATCTGACAGGCTGATCACCGCGGTGAGCGCGCGGCTCGGCGGGCCGCAGTGCACCCCCGCCGCGAACCCGCGAAGGTCGAAACCGATGTACGAGTCGACGTACCGCCGCAAGACAGGCGCCGGACGTGCACCGATCCCGGTGGCCGTGTGGTCCCCCATTTTCGTCAGTGTACGAGCCGCCCGGTCAGGAAGGTCACCATCCAGGGTCTCTGTTTCCCTACACCCGAGCATGGGCTCAAAAAGTTCTGAGACAGGGACAGCCTGAAGCTGCGCAGGCCACGATGCTCGAACCGGCTGCGTCGGCATTGCGGCATACTCGTCCCGCGCCATCCGGGCCCATCCGCGCCGACGCGGGATCCGCGCGGTGATCCCTCAGCCCTCCGATCAGATCACCAAGCGCAAGAAGAGGGGTCGGTCCGGCGGCCGCCCACCGGCCTTCGACCGCGAGGCGTACAAGCAGCGCAACACCGTCGAGCGGTGCATCGACAAGCTCAAGCAATGGCACGGCCTGGCCACCCGCTACGACAAGACCGCCACCATCTACCTTGCCGCACTCCACCTCGCCGCCATCTTCACCTGGTCAGCCAGATGACCCGAAGGAAACGGCCTAGCCCACCCAACTCCGCAGCAGTCTCTCCCGCTCCGCGCCCCGGGGGGTCCCGCCCTCCGACGTGCGGCCCCACTCCGACATCGCCGCCAGGGTGGTCTCCATCGTCGCGGCGCCCTCGGTCAGGCGGGACAGCAGGGCGCGGGAGAGCTCGACCTCGGTCGGCGAGTAGCCGACGGCCGCGGCCGCGTAGACCGACAGCTCGTGGTCGGCGTCGGGTGACGTGACGCGCAGCGTCATCAGCGCCGGGGCCTCGTCCGCTCCGTCCGGTCCTACGGGCATGGCCAGGTTCACCACCATCGTCACGGCGAGGTCCTTGAGGAGGCCGGCCTGCCGTGCGAGGGACCTCACCGGGACGTCCGCCATCGTCAGGGCGCGCACGTCCTCCCACAGGTGGACGCCGGACTGCCGCTCGCCGAGCGCCACCACGCCCTGGGGTGTCAGGCGTACCCCGGGCGCCAGGCCGGACGGCTTCGCGCCCACGTACACGTCGCCCTCGGCGATCCAGAACAGGCCCACCATGGCCATGCGTTGCTCACTTCCCCCCACGACGGCACCGCCGCCGGATCTCCCATCGGAACGATGATGACTTCTCCGCAACGCGCCGAGGGGGCAGGGAAGTTCCCGCCCACGCCCACTCGTCTCCCCGGCCGGCGTACCGGCCGGTTCCGGGGACGTTCGTCCGGCGCCCACGAGGTGGCCGTGAGGATTCCCCGATCCGCGAACGGACCGACGGCGCGACCGGGGTGCGGCTCCGCCGGGTCCGCCGTATCTGGGTCGCCCGGGCGGGACGGACCTGGCAGGGTGTCGGCCATGAGTTCCGCGTCCGCCCACTCCGCACCGGTCCGCCATCACGACCACGGCACGTGGCTCGTCCGGTTCACCGGTCGGGTGCTCGTGGTCTGTCCGAGGTGCGGTGGCCGCGCGCTCGTCGCACCCGTGCCCGGTCCGGCCGAAACGAAGTACGTCAGCTCCCTCCTCTTCCGGCCCCGCCGTCTCAGCTGCACCGGCTGCGGCGCGGTCGCCGACTGGACCGCCGAGCAGCGGGGCAGGGCTCTGATCGGCGCGGTTCCCGGCGGCACCGAGGACCCCTTCTTCCGGCGGCCGCTGTGGCTTCAGACCCGCTGTGCGGGACGGATCCTGTGGGCGTACGACGAGGAACACGTCGACGCCCTCGCCGCCTACGTGAGCGCACGGCTGCGGGAGCGTCACGCCTCCCCGACGCTGTCGATGTTCGCCCGGCTGCCGGTCTGGATGAAGTCCGCGCGTCACCGCGACACGGTGCTGGCCGGCCTGGCGGCCCTCCGCGACCTCGCCGGGCGCTCGGCCCCCGCCGACCGCTCCGACGCGGCCCACGAACGCGGCGACCGCCCGCGCCACCACAACAGTCTGCTGTTCCGGGGCGGCGCGTACTGAGACCGGGAGGAAGCGCACATCTCCCTCGACCGGGTGACCGGGCGTGGTGGTCCGGTCCGGGCCGCCCCACCCGTCGACCTGAGGGATCGAGGTGGACCCAGGCCGATCGGCTCCGAAGCCGCGGTCCTGACACGGGCGGCGGGGAGCGTCCTGCGAGGAGACGAGGAGTCCCCGAGCGTGCCGCCGGCTCACCGTCGCGGCCGGACCCGCACGAGTCACTGCGGGAACTCCACGAGGTCGTCATCGCCTGGTGAGGGGCCGCCGAGCGACGGTCCGGACCGACGCCGCACCCGGGAACGCGCCGCCCCCCGCACTCTCCGTCACCATGCGGGAACCCTACGGCCGCGACCGCCCTGGGCCCAGGGCTTTCCGTACCCTGGCGGCATGCGTATGCGCCCCACCCTGAGCTGGACCCCCACCGAGGACCTGCCGCCGGGCACCGTGGATCCGGAGCCGGTCGTCGACGCGCTGCGCGCCGGCGGTGTGCTGGTGCTCAGCGGGGCGGGCATCTCCACGGAGTCGGGCATCCCCGACTACCGGGGCGAGGGCGGGAGCCTGAGCCGGCACACCCCGATGACCTACCAGGACTTCACCGGCTCCGCCCGGGCCCGGCGCCGGTACTGGGCGCGCAGTCACCTCGGCTGGCGCACCTTCGGCCGTGCGCTGCCGAACGCCGGGCACCGGGCCGTGGCCGCGTTCGGGCGGCACGGGCTGCTGTCGGGGGTGATCACGCAGAACGTCGACGGCCTGCACCAGGCCGCCGGCAGCGAGGGCGTCGTGGAACTCCACGGGAGCCTGGGCCGGGTCGTCTGCCTCTCCTGCGGCGCCCTCAGCCCGCGCCGCGAGCTGGCCCGGCGGCTGGAGGAGGCCAACGCGGGCTTCGAACCGGTGGCCGCCGGCATCAACCCGGACGGTGACGCGGACCTCACCGACGAGCAGGTCGGGGACTTCCGCGTGGTGCCCTGCGCGGCCTGCGGCGGCGTCCTCAAACCGGACGTGGTCTTCTTCGGCGAGGCGGTCCCGCCGCGGCGCGTCGAGCACTGCCGCCGGCTGGTCCGCGAGGCCACCTCGCTGCTGGTCCTGGGATCCTCACTGACGGTGATGTCCGGTCTCCGGTTCGTCCGCCAGGCGGCCGAGGCCGGGAAGCCGGTGCTGATCGTCAACCGGGACCCGACCCGGGGCGACCGGCATGCCCTCACCCGGGTCGCGCTCCCGCTCGGAGCGGCCCTCACCACCGTGGCCGACCGTCTGGACGTCCCCTTCGACGGCCCGGCGGCGGACGACGGGAAGTAGCGCCCGCGGCCTCCGGCGCCGCCCGGACCGGCCGCCCCGGCGCGTGCCCCGCGCCCCGTTACGCCGGGGTCCCGGACGCCCGGCCGCCGGGCGGCGGTGCCGTGCTGGCACGCACGATCAGCGTCGGCTCGACGGACGCCGGTTCGGGTACGGCGTGCGGGTCCGCGATGTGCCGCAGCAGATGGGCGACCGCCAGCGCACCCATCTCCGTGAACGGCTGGGCGACCGTGGTGAGCGAGGGCGAGCAGTACTCGGCCAGCGCGATGTCGTCGACGCCGACGACGGAGATGTCCTCGGGCACCCGCCTGCCGAGTTCGTGCAGGGCCCGGATCACGCCGAAGGCCATCTCGTCGCTCGCCACGAACACGGCGGTGACGTCGGGGATCTTGCCCAGGATCAGCCCGTTGCGGTACCCGGCCCCGGGTGTCCAGTCGCCCTCCAGCACCGGTGGCGCGGTCAGGCCCGCGGCCTCCAGGGTGTCGCGCCAGCCTGCGCAGCGGCTGGCGGCGTCGAGCCACTCCTCCGGTCCGGCGACGTGCCACACGCTGCGGTGCCCGAGCTCGATCAGGTGCCGTGTCGCCAGGCGGGCCGCGAGGGTCTGGTCGACGGCGACGACCTCGGTCGCCGGGGTCCGCGACCCGTCGACGGTGACGGTCGGCACCGCACGGGTGAGCTGCTCGATCCGCGGACTGACGTGGACCAGCGGCACGGACAGGACGACCCCCTCGACCCCCTGTTCCGCCAGGCGGGACAGGGCTTCCTCGATCGCGGCCGTGTCCAGGGAGGCGGTGGTCGCGGTGCTGACCTCGTAACCGGCCCGCCGCGCCGCCGTCTCGATGCCGAACGTCAGGTTCGTGCGCGAGTAGAAGGTAGTCTGCAGGGTCACGACGCCGATCGTCCGGCTGCGCCCCGAGGACAGCATCCGTGCCGCGTTGTTCTTGCGGTAGCCGAGCTGTTCGACGGCGGCGAGCACCTTGGCCCGGGTCTTCGCCTTGACGTTGGGGTGCCCGGCCAGCGTCCGGGACACCGTCTGCGCGGAGACGCCGGCGAGCCGGGCCACATCGGTCATGCCGGGCTGCCGTGCGACGCCGTCGCCCGCCGCACGCGTGCGTGGGGGTGCCTCACCGGCTGCCGGTGTCTCCGATGCCATCGTCCGCTTCTCCAGGAGAACCGCGGCGTCGGCCGCGTCGTCGCAGGTACCGCTGTCGGACGCAGTCTACCCACACCCACCCCATTGGCATCGATAACAACGTCTGCCATAGTTCCCGCGGTGCGCCTGTCGAGGCCGAGGGGAAAAGATGATGTCATCGATAACATCAGGGTCTGCCGCAGGCGGGACGACGGACGGCCGGGCGGGCGGTGCGCCCTCCGGACGGCCCGCGTCCGCGCCGGGGCCCGTCCTGTCCCATCCGCACGGCACGCTCCTGCGGGCCGGCCGGCCGCACCGCGTGCTGGCCGGTTCGCTGCACTACTTCCGCGTCCACCCCGGTCAGTGGGCGGACCGGCTGGAGCGGGTCGCGGCCATGGGCCTGAACACCGTGGACACCTACGTGCCGTGGAACTTCCACGAGCCACGGCCGGGGCAGTACCGCTTCACCGGCGGACACGACGTCGAACGCTTCGTCCGCACCGCCCAGGACACCGGCCTGGACGTGATCGTGCGGCCGGGCCCGTACATCTGCGCCGAGTGGGACAACGGCGGGCTGCCCGTCTGGCTGACCGGACGGCCCGGCATGCGGCTGCGCTCGTCCCACCCTCCCTACCTGGCGGAGGTCGCGCGCTGGTTCGACGAGCTGATCCCGCGCCTCGCCGCGTTGCAGGCGGGGCGGGGCGGGCCGGTGGTCGCCGTCCAGATCGAGAACGAGTACGGCAGTTACGGGGACGACCGGGGCTACGTCCGGTGGGTACGGGACGCCCTCGTGGAGCGCGGTGTCACGGAACTGCTCTACACGGCGGACGGCCCCACCGAGCTGATGCAGGACGGCGGCACCCTGCCGGGACACCTGGCGGCGGCGACGTTCGGCTCCCACGCCCGCGAGGCGGCCGAGCTGTTGCGCGCCCGCCGCCGCGACGAGCCGTTCCTGTGCGCCGAGTTCTGGAACGGCTGGTTCGACCACTGGGGCGAGAAGCACCACGTCAGGTCCGTGGAGAGTGCGGCCCGGACGCTCGACGACATCCTGGACGCCGACGGCTCGGTCAGCCTCTACATGGCGCACGGCGGCACCAACTTCGGTCTGTGGGCCGGTGCCAATCACGACGGCGGCGCGCTCCAGCCGACGGTGACCAGCTACGACTCCGACGCGCCGATCGCCGAACACGGCGCGACGACCCCGAAGTTCCACGCGTTCCGCGAGCGGCTGCTGGCCGTCACCGGGGCGCCGGCCCGCCCGCTGCCGCCCGAGCCGGCGCTGCTGGCCCCCCGCACGGTCCCCGTCCACGCCGAGGCCCCGCTGCTGGAGGCGTTGCGTGCCGCGTCCGAGCCGGTGGCCTCCCCGCACCCACTGAGCTTCGAGGAGCTGGAGCAGGCGTCCGGTCTCGTCCTCTACCGTGCCGAACCGCTCCTGCCCCGCGGCGGCCACGTCCTCACGGTCACCGGGCTCCACGACCGCGCCCAGGTCTTCCTGGACGGCGCGCCGCTCGGCGTCCTCGACCGCGGGACCGCCTCGCTGGAGGTCCACGGCCGGGGCGAACGGGCGGTCCTGGAGCTCCTGGTGGAGAACCAGGGG
Organism: Streptomyces sp. JHA26; assembly: GCF_002005565.1. Classification (GTDB taxonomy): domain Bacteria; phylum Actinomycetota; class Actinomycetes; order Streptomycetales; family Streptomycetaceae; genus Streptomyces. Next base: position 29,360 of record NZ_BDJC01000036.1, read on the forward strand.
CGCGTGAACTACGGGCCGCTGCTCGGCGGGCACAAGGGCATCCTCGGCGGTGTCTCGGTCGGCCGGCGGCTCGTGCACGGCTGGACCATGCACCGGCTGCCGCTCGACACGTGGACGCGGGAGGACCTGGCACGCGCCGTGTCGGCCGACGGGCCGGGCGCGACCGCGGGGTTCGCCACGGCACGGTTCACGGCCCCCGAGCCCGCCGACACCTTCCTCGCGTTCCCCGGCTTCGCCAAGGGCTTCGTGTGGGTCAACGGCACCCTGCTCGGCCGTTACTGGGAGATCGGCCCCCAGCGGACACTCTACGTGCCCGCGCCCCTGCTGGTTCCGGGCGAGAACACCGTCACCCTGCTGGAGCTCGAGCGGCTGGGTGACCGGTTGGAGCTGTGCGAGGAGCCCGAGCTGGGGCCCGCCGAGGAGTACGTCGAGACCTTCTGACCCTCCCCTGGCGACTCACCCCCGACCCACCGCCGTCCACCCGCTCTGCGATCCACCGGCAGTCCCGTCCCCGGCCGCCGTTCCCTCGCGGCCACCGTCACCGTCTCACGGTCGTCTCCCGTCCCTCACCCGATCCGAGGAGGAAGTACCAGGTGGAAAACATGACGTCCCCGTCGCCCCGCCCGCCCGGGCGCAGACGCGGCCCGCGTCCCGCCGCCGTGGCCGCGGCCCTGGGCCTGTGTCTGGGCATGCTGTCGACCGCGGCCGTACCCGCCGGTGCCGCGCTGCCCCGAGTCCTGTCCGCCCCCGCGCCGGCGGCGGCCACGCCCGTGCAGCTGAGCCGGGGCGGGCTGACCGTCACGGTGGCCGAGGAGTTCCCGCAGGTCATCTCCTACCGGCTGGGCACGCGCACCCTCGGCGGACAGGCGTCCGTCCTCGACACCTTCACCGTCAACGGCACCCCGCACCGGGCCACGACCACCATGAAGGCGGAGGGCAGCAGGGCCGTCTACACCTCCACCTTCGCGGACCTGCCCGGTCTGACGATCACGTCGGCCATCACCGTGACCGAGGACGCCACGGTCGTCTTCGCCGTGGAGAAGATCTCCGGCGAGGCCGCCTCCACCGTGCGGACCCTCGCGATCCCCGGCCAGTCCCTGGTCTCCGTCGACTCCTCCGCACCGGGCGCCAACCTCGCCCGGACGAAGATCTCCACGAACTCGACGACGACCGCCGACCGGTTCATCCCGATCACCGACGGCACCGCCCCGGACACGGAGCCCGTCGGCACCCCGTACGCGTTCGTCGGCAACGCGCAGCTGTCCGCGGGCATCGTCACCAACGCCACCGAGGACTCGCCGCAGAACGACAACAGCAACTGGAACACGCGTCTGCAGTCCCGCATCGTCGACGCCGGCGACGGCAGGCGCCGGGCGGAGCTGTCCGTCGGCACCTACACCCACCACCCGCAGGGCGCGACCGACCCGCGGGTCGACACCTACGAGCTGCCCCGGGCGACCGTGGTCCTCGCCGCCGACGCCAACGGCGACGGCACGGTCGACTGGCAGGACGGCGCCCTCGCGCACCGGGAGCACATGCGTCGCCCGCTGGGCGCGGACCGGGTGCCCGAACGGGTGGTGCAGCGCATCCCGTTCAACTTCGCGAGCCAGGCCACCCATCCGTTCCTGAAGACGCTGGACGACACCAAGCGCATCTCCATGGCCACCGACAACCTCGGGCAGTGGGTGCTGGAGAAGGGCTACGCGAGCGAGGGCCACGACTCGGCGCACCCCGACTACGGCGGCAACGAGAACGTGCGCGCGGGCGGACTGAAGGACCTGAACCGGCTCACCGGGACCGGTGCCGGTTACAACGCGGACTTCGCCGTGCACGTCAACGCCACCGAGGCGTACGCGCAGGCGAAGACCTTCAGCGAGGAGCTGGTCGCGGGGCAGCCGAACGGGTGGGACTGGCTCAACCAGGCCTACCACATCGACCAGCGCAAGGACCTCGGCACCGGCGCCGTCCTGGACCGGTTCGCGCAGCTGCGCAAGGAGGCCCCGCAGATCAGGACGGTCTACATCGACGCCTACTACTCCAGCGGCTGGCTGGCCGACGGACTGGCCGCCGGGCTGCGGAAGATGGGCTTCGAGGTCGCCTCCGAGTGGTCCTACAAGTTCGAGGGCTCGTCGGTGTGGTCGCACTGGGCCGCCGACAAGAACTACGGCGGCGCCACCAACAAGGGCATCAACTCCGACATCGTCCGGTTCATCGCCCACTCCGACCGCGACGTGTGGAACGTCGACCCGCTGCTCGGCGGCGCCAGCGTCGTCGAGTTCGAGGGCTGGACCGGCCACGACGACTGGAACGCCTTCTACCGCAACATCTGGACCGACAACCTGCCGACCAAGTTCCTCCAGCACTACCAGCTGATGGACTGGGACCGCGGCACGTCGGCGACGCTCACCGGCGGTGTGCGCGTGAAGGCCGTGGACGGCCGGCGCGTGATCTCCATGGGGGACGCGGTCGTGCTCGACGGCGACACCTACCTGCTGCCGTGGGGCGACTCCCCCCGGGGCAACGGCACCACCTCACCGAGCGACGCCGACAAGATGTACTTCTTCAGCGCGTCCGGCGGCACCCACACCTTCGAGCTGACCGGTCAGTTCGCGAGGAACAGGAACTTCACCCTGTACGCCCTCACCGACCAGGGCCGGGTGAGGAAGGCCCGGGTGAGGGCCGAGGCCGGGAAGGTGACGCTGACCGGGGCGAAGGGGCAGCCCTACGTCCTGGTGCCGAACGGCGGCAAGGCACCGCACCAGGACGTGGACTACGGCGAGTTCACCGGGCTGACCGACCCCGGGTTCAACGGCGCTGACCTGGACGCCTGGAACCCGCGGGGCGGCGCCGCGATCACGCGGGCCGGCAACGGCGACAACATCGTCCGCCTCGGCAGCGCCGCCTCCGGCATCTCCCAGCGGGTCTCCGGTCTGGTGCCGGGCAGGCGGTACACGCTCGGCGCCGACGTCGAGATCGGCCCCGGCGAGCGCCGGGACACCACGCTCCGGGTACGCGGCGCCGCCGAACCGGCCGTGAACGCCTTCGACACCACCCCGGCGCGCAACTGGATGGCGGCCGACGAGAAACGCGACACCTACTCCCAGCGGGCCTCCGTCGCGTTCACGGCTCCGCGCGGCGGCGAGGTCACCGTGGAGCTCGGCGCCGGTGCCGGCGGGGCGGCCGTCGTGCTGGACGACGTGCGCGTGATGGCGGACACCACCGCACCGCTCCCCCGCGCCGGGGACGGCACCGTCGTCGCCCACGACGACTTCGAGGGCAACCAGCCGGGCTGGGGCCCGTTCGTGAAGGGCGACGCCGGCGGCGTCACCGATCCCCGTACGAGCATCAGCGACCTGCACGAGCCGTACAGCCAGAAGGCGTGGAAGAACACCTACTCCCCGTACGACACCGGCACGTTGAAGGGCAAGGCGGTCGACGACGTGCTCGCCGGCCGGCACTCGCTGAAGTCCCACGCGGAGAACACGGGGCTGGTGTACCGCACGACGCCCGCGACGGTGCCGTTCGAGGAGGGCCACAGGTACCGGGTGTCGTTCTCGTACCAGACCAACCTCGAGGGGCAGTGGGCCTGGGTGACCGGCGCGGACCGGGTCGCGGACGGGACGACGACCTCCCGGGACATCAGCCGTGACGTCCTGGAGCCCGCCCTGGACACGGCGACGTACTCCCGCGAGATCGTCGCGGGCTGTGGGGACACCTGGGTCGGGCTGCGCAGGCTCGGCGGCGCCCAGGGCACCGACCTGGTCGTCGACGACGTCACCGTGACCGACCTGGGCGAGGCGGAGACCGGGGCCGCCTGCGCGAACGTGGGCGTGCCGGCCGGCGCCGAGCTGAGCCCCGGAGTGCCGGGCGAGTTCGTCACCACCTTCACCAACAACGAGTCCACCGACGCCGTGAACGTCGGGATGACGCTGCGCGGACTGCCGGAGGGCTGGAAGGCCGAGGTCGAGAAGAAGGACGGCAACCTCGTCGGGACCGTGAAGCCGGGCGCGAGCGTGAGCACCACCTGGCTGCTGACACCGCCCGCCGGCGCGGCCGGCACCACCGTCACCTGGCGGGCGACCGCCACCTACGCCCACGCCGGGGCCACCAAGTCCGTCTCGGCGGACGCCCGGGCCGCGGTCACCACCGAGCCGTTGCTCTCCCCCGGCTCGATGACCGCCACCGCCGACTCGGAGAACAGGTCCTCCGGCGCCGGGGAGGGGCCCGTGTCGAACGTCCTCGACGGTGACCCGGGCACCATCTGGCACACCGACTACACCGGTACGCCCGCGCCCTACCCGCACCGGGTGACGCTGACGCTCGGCGGCGCGGCCGACGTGGACGGCTTCGGCTACCTGACCCGGCAGAGCGGCGGTCAAAACGGCCGGGTCGGCGGCTACGAGGTCGCCGTGTCGCAGGACGGCACGAACTGGACGACGGTGGCGAAGGGCACGCTGGAGGACGTGCCGCAGATGCAGCGCGTCTCCTTCGACCGGGTCCGGGCCTCGCACGTGCGGTTCACGGCGCTGAACGCCCTCAACGGGCAGCCGTTCGCGGCAGCCGCGGAGATGCGGGTGTACGGCACGCCGGTGGACCTGCCGACGGGGTATCCCCCGGGTGAGCGGCCCACCGACCGGGGCTGAGCCGGTCCGCCCCCGGCGTGGTGCGCCGGGGGCTGCCGGGCCGGCCCGGGGGGTGGGGGCTGGCCCCGGCTGTTTCGCCGCCGGGGCCGGCCGGGGGGTCAGAGCCGGCCGCCCGGAACCACCGTGAACGTCGCCGGACCGGCCGGCAGGTTCACCGTGTACTGGCGCAGGTACGTGTCCAGGAACGGCGAGCGGTCTCCGGCGGTGGCGACGTCGTCGGCCGGGTCGTCCAGGGCCAGCCCGAGCTTCGCGCCCTTGACCCGGATGGTCTCGCCCGACGGGGTGTCACGCCACGAGCCGGTCCGGATCGAACCGATCTCCACGGCCAGGACGTGCCCCGCCGCCAGGGTCCAGTCGGTGGCCTTCAGGTCGACGGTCAGCCGGCCCGAGTCCACCAGGGAGACCTGCTCGTCGAACATGACGGCGGTGCCGTCCGGGGCGACGTCGTACAGCTTGAGCATCACGTTGCCCTCCCCCTTCGCGGTCAGTGAGACCTGCGGGGTGCCGGTGACGCGCACGGACTTCTTCAGCGGTTTCGACCAGACGAAGAAGCTGGACGTGACCGCACCGGCCTGCTGACGCTGCGCCAGTTCCCGGGCCAGTCCCCGCGGTGCCGCCTGCTCGGTCGCGGGCGCGTGCTCCATGTCCCACGTGCCGGTGGGCCGGGCGGGCGGCTGCGGTACCGGGTCGCCGGAGGCGGTCAGGGCCGCGCGGGCCGAGGCGCCGCCGTCGTCCACGTAGGAGCCGCCGCCGAGCGGAAGGGTGACCGTCCGTTCCGTGACGGGCCAGGTGCGCTGGGCGCGCCAGGCGCCGGTGGAGTCCTCGACGGCGTAGTTCGGGTAACGGACGGACGGCCTGACGCCCTTGAGGTACTGGTCGTAGAAGGCGAGGGTCTCGTCGTACCAGCCCTCACGGCCCATGGCCAGGCGTCCGTCGCCGACGCGGTCGCCTCCGCGCACGTGGTCCCACTGGCCGAGCCAGCCGCGCTCGGGGCCCCGGTGGTTGTCGAGGTACTCCTCCATCTCCTCGGGCTTGGTGTTGTTCTCGACGAAGCCCTGGGTGACGAAGAGCGGGGTGTCGCTGCCCCGGGCCATCCTCGCCAGGTCGCGGGAGGTCCAGTACGGGTCCCGCTGGTCGGATATCCGGTATCCGGCCGAGTTCTCCGTCAGGCACTGCGGGTGGGTCTCCTCGTACCGGGCGTTGGCCTGGTAGCGCGGGTCGTCGTCCGCCATAGGCGGCATCGTGGCGATGGAGTTGTACGCGTCGGCGGTGCCGGTCACGTTCGGGCGGGGGACGCCGTTGGAGTAGATGTACTGGTACATGTCCCACAGGGGTTCCTGGGCGACGACGGCCTTGAGGGCGCGCTGGTCCAGGTTGTTGCCGATGAGGCCCGTGACGGCGTCGTACGACTTGCCGTACATGCCGACGGCACCGGTGGACCACGGCTGCTTCGCGGCCCAGTCGACGGCGGCCTTCACGTCGGCCTGTTCACCGGGGCCGCCCCAGTCGAGGCAGCCGGTGGAGCCGCCGAAGCCGCGCAGGTCCACCATGACGAAGGCGTAGCCCCGGTCGAACAGGTCGGTGCCCTCGATGAAGTCCTGGAAGCGGGACGAGGGGCCGGTGTGGGACCAGCCCTCCGGGCCGGTCTGTCCGGAGTGGGCGAAGTAGGGGCCGATCGACAGGATGACCGGCACCTTCGCGTTCTTCTTCCCGGCCAGTTCCTCCGGCAGCAGGACGTCGGCGTGCAGTTGGGTGCCGGAGCCGTCCGAGGACGGGAAGTAGTGCTGGGTCCAGACCGAGCCCTCGGGGACGCGGTCGTTCTCCTCGTGGGTGACGGGGTCGGTCGCGGTCGCCACCGCCCCCGTCGCGGGCCGGGGTTCGGCGGCCGGTCCGGCCTCCGTCCCGTGCGCCGCGACGGCGGGACCGGTCAGTCCGGCGGTCAGCGCGAGGGCGGCGACAAGTGCCGAGGCGGTCCGGGTGGCCGCGCTACGGGCTCTCACATGCTCCTCCTTGAACGGTGGGTGCAGGGGGTGCGGGTGGTGCAGGTTTAGCAGCGATACCGGCCGCGCGTCGATGGGGCGTGCACCGTGTCCGCATATGCCGGACGTCGGCCGTCGGCCGCGCGGCCCGCGGGGACAACCCGGCGTCCCCGTCCGGAGGGAGACGATCCGTCACGGCGGTAGGACCGGGTGGTCCCGCGGGCCGGGGCGCCGTACGGTCGGCTCCATGGCTGACGAGTGCTTCGGACATCCGCGGCTCGCCGCGATCCACGACCCGCTCGACCCCGATCGGAGCGATCTCGACGCGTACGTCCGCGCGGCCGAGGAGCTCGGGGCGCGCCGGGTGCTGGACATCGGCTGCGGGACCGGTGTGTTCGCCCTCCTCCTCGCCGACCGCGGGATCGAGGTCGTCGGGGTCGACCCCGCCGCGGCGTCGCTCGACGTGGCCCGGGGCAAGCCCGGCGGCGAACGGGTGCGGTGGGTCTGCGGTGACGTGAGGGCGCTCCCGCCCCTGCGGGTCGATCTGGCGACCATGACGGCGAACGTGGCCCAGGCGGTCGTGGACCCGGGAGTGTGGCGCGAGACGCTGCGGCGGACGTACGGATCGCTGCGGCCGGGCGGGCACCTGATGTTCGAGACCCGGGATCCGGCCCGGCGCGCCTGGGAGGAGTGGGACCGGGAGCACTCCCACCGCGTGACGGACGTCCCGGGCGTCGGCGCGGTCGAGAGCTGGGTCGAGGTGACCGACGTGAGCCGGCCGCTGGTGACGTTCCGCTGGACGTACGTCTTCGCCGTGGACGGGCAGGTGCTGACCTCCGAGTCGACGCTGCGCTTCCGTGAGCGCGAGGAGGTCGAGGCGGACCTGCTCGCACAGGGGTTCGCGATCGACGACGTGCGTGACGCCCCCGACCGCCCGGGCCGGGAGTTCGTCTTCCTCGCCCGACGCCCCCGGACGGAATGAGCGGGATGCCGCCGGAAGTCGTGGGCCACCGGGGAATCTGGCGGCCACCGGAACCAATTGCCGACGGTGACGCAACCATTCCGGTACGTTACGGGTCACACCAGGCGGGAGCACCGAACAGCTCCCGGACCACGCAAGGGGGAAGAATGTTCTCAACCCGTTCCAAGCTGGCCGCGGCCGCACTGGTGGCGGTGTTCGTCGGGGGCGCCACCGCCCTGGCCGCACCCGCCTCCGCCGCCGCGAGCGTCACACCGCAGGCCGTCTGCGGCAGCGGCTACAAGACCGTCAACTCCGCGCCCATCGGCTCCAGGGGGACCGTCTACCTGACCTACAACTCCGCCAACGGCAACAACTGCGTCGTGACCATCCGCAACACCACGGGCACGGCCGTGGACATGTCCGCGCACCTGTACGTCCCCGACACCGGCCGAAGTGACGGGGACTACGGGAGGTACACGTCGTACGCGGGTCCGGTCCGCGCCTACGGCAAGGGCCACTGCGTCGACTGGGGCGGCAGCATCGGTGGCGTCTCCGTCCAGGTGACCGGCTCCAACTGCACGCTCCTCGAGGATCACCGGGTCACCGTGACCCGGTGATCCGCTTCCGCCTCCCGCGGCCGTCCGTCGCAAGGAGGTGAGCCCGGTCGGCCCGCGACGTCGTCCGGCCGGGCCCGGGACCGGCACGGAGACCTCCGGTCGGACGAGCCGCCCCCCACGGCCGCACCCCTGCGGCCGCTCACCGTACGGGTGCGGCGTCCGCTCCGGACGTGTCCGACACGGTCAGAACTCGTCCTCCGGGAAGTCCGGGCCGGCCAGGCCGCTCTCGTCGAACTCCTCGTCGTCCATCGCCCCCAGGCCGGCGAAGAGACCCCCCGTGAGCTCCGCCAGGTCCAGCTCGGTGGCACCGGCCGGGGCGGTGGGGCGGACGCCGTCGCTGATCCGCAGGGTCAGGCCCAGCTTCTTGACGTCGGCGTCCTCCGCCAACGCGGCGAGGTCGAGGTCCACCTCGGTCAGCTCGCCGTTCTCGAGCGTGAAGTCCGCCGTCACGTCGGTGTCGGGCGCGTCCTTCAGGTCCTTGTCCGTCGGCAGGTCCATGCCCGGCGGCAGGTCCTCCGCCAGCGGACGGATCTCGTCCAGCAGCTCGGTGATCAGCGTGCGGAAGGGGGCCGTGGCGGTGACGTGCTCGGCGCCGCCCTCGCCGTCGGACGTCTTCAGCTCCACCTCACGGGCGACGACCCCGCGCAGCGCCTTCACGAGCTTCTTCTGCGTCTTGGCGTCGAGGCTCGGCTCGGGCGCGGGGGCGTCCCCGCCCTCCTCCCCCTCGGCGGCGAGGTCCTCCATCTCCTTGATGCTGAACTTCACCCACTTGCCCTCGAAGGCGTTCTTGAGACCCCCGGCCTCCGAGGGCAGGTCCTCGACGGACGGCATGGGGCTGCCCATCGCCTTGCCGAGGTTCTCGACGTCGGAGCGGATGTAGACCTGGTCGTCGACGACCCGGTACTCGACGAGGTCGCCGTCCGGGCTGCTGATCTTCATGGCCATGCCGGCGAAGTCCTCCTCGCCGGAATCCTCGAGCGGCTTCTTCGACTCCACGGTGATCGAGACCTTCACGCCGCTCAACAGCTCGGCGACCTCGTCCGGGATCTCCTCGCCGGGCTCGGGGTCGGACTTCGCGTCCAGTGCCTTCAGCGTCTTGGCGTCGGTGTCCAGGTCCAGCTCGAAGGAGACCGACTTCTCCTTGCCGAGCTTGTCGAAGGCCTGGTCCAGCTTCTGGCCGGCGGAGAGCTGCTCCGCCGTTCCGCAGGCGGCCGGGCCCGCGAGGACGGCACCGACGACGGCGGTGGCGGTCAGGGTCTTGCGTATGGCGCTGATGATGGTCTCCTCGTGAGTCGGATCACGGTGTGATCGAACAGGAGACTCACCAGAACCCCACAGGGTTGCCCCGAGACCGGGGCCGTTCCGGAAACACGTATGGAGCAGCGTGCGTGAGCCCTTGTCACCCCTCCCGGCCGTGCCGCGTCCGCCCCGGAACGCGGCACGACGGGGCGGGGTCCGCCGTCCGCGGCCCGCGGCGCCGCCGCGCCGGACGTGCGCGCGTCCGCGGCCGGCCCTAGCGTGGCAGACGTCGCTCGGGTGATCGACGGCCGGCCCAGCCGGCGGAAGGCGAGCTGTCATGGCTGAGCGGAGCAAACGGTCTTCTCTGGCCGGTGAACTGTCGGCGGAGTTCGCCGGCACGATGGTCCTCATCCTCTTCGGCTGCGGCGTGGTCGCCCAGGTGGTCGCGGGCGGGGCCCTCACCGACCCGGCAGGGGGCCTCGGGGACCACGACAGCATCTCCTGGGCGTGGGGTCTCGCCGTCACCCTGGGCGTGTACGTGGCGGCGCGGCTCAGCGGCGCCCACCTCAACCCCGCGGTGACCGTGGCCCTCGCCGCGTTCAAGGGGTTCCCGTGGCGCAAGGTGGTGCCCTACGCGCTGGCCCAGACGGCCGGCGCCTTCGTGGCCGCCCTCCTGGTCCGCTGGAACTACACCGAAGCCCTGGCGAAGGCGGACCCCGGTCACACCATCAAGACGCAGTTCGTCTTCTCCACGCTTCCCGCCAACGGGAACACCGCGCTCCCGGTCCACGAGTGGGGCGCGTTCCGCGACCAGGTCATCGGCACCGCGATCCTCCTGTTGCTGATCATGGCCCTCACCGACCTGCTGAACAATCCGCCGGGCGCGAACCTGGCCCCCTTCGTCATCGGCCTGGTCGTGGTCGCGATCGGCATGGCCTTCGGCACCAACGCGGGATACGCCATCAACCCGGCCCGCGACTTCGGCCCCCGGCTGGCCAGCTTCGTCACCGGGTACGGCGGGGCCTGGCGGGACCAGTACGGGAACTTCTACTTCTGGGTGCCGATCGTCGCCCCACTGATCGGCGGCCTGCTCGGCGCGGCCCTGTACAAGGTGTTCATCGGCCGTTTCCTGCCCACCGCCGAAGCCGAGCCCCCGGGGCGCGTCCCGGCGTCCGCGGACTGACCGAGACCGGCTGGAAAGGCGGCGAATCATGGCGGACTTCATCGGCGCGGTGGACCAGGGGACCACCAGCACCCGGTTCATGATCTTCGACCACGGCGGCAACGAGGTGGCGAAGCACCAGCTGGAGCACGCCCAGATCCTCCCGCGCTCCGGGTGGGTGGAGCACGACCCGGTGGAGATCTGGGAACGCACCAACTCGGTGATGCAGAACGCCCTGCGCTACGGCGGTCTGTCGGCGACCGACCTGGCGGCGATCGGCATCACCAACCAGCGCGAGACCACGGTGGTCTGGGACCCCCGCAACGGCCGCCCCTACTACAACGCCATCGTGTGGCAGGACACGCGCACCGACGCGATCGCGGCGAACCTGGAGCGCTCGGGCAGGGGCGAGGTCATCCGGCGCAAGGCCGGCCTGCCCCCGGCGACGTACTTCTCCGGCGGCAAGATCCAGTGGATCCTGGAGAACGTCGACGGCGTGCGCGAGGCGGCGGAGCGGGGACACGCGCTCTTCGGCAACACCGACGCGTGGGTCCTGTGGAACCTGACGGGCGGTCCCGACGGCGGCATCCACGCCACCGACGTGACCAACGCCAGCCGCACCATGCTGATGAACCTGGAGACGCTCGACTGGGACGACGAGCTGCTGGGTTTCTTCGACATCCCCCGGGCGATGCTGCCGGCCATCAACGCCTCCTCGCACCCGACGGCGTACGGGGTGACACGGACGACCCGGCCGCTGCGTACGGCCCTGCCGATCGGCGGGGTGCTCGGTGACCAGCAGGCGGCCACGGTCGGGCAGGTGTGCTTCCGTCCGGGCGAGGCCAAGAACACCTACGGCACCGGCAACTTCCTGGTGCTCAACACCGGGACGGAGCTGGTCCGTTCCCGGCACGGGCTGCTCACCACGGTGGCCTACCGCTTCGGCGACGAGCCCGTCGTGTACGCGCTGGAGGGCTCCATCGCGGTGACCGGCTCCGCCGTGCAGTGGCTGCGCGACCAGATGAAGATCATCGGCAGCGCCGCCGAGAGCGAGGACCTCGCCCGCACCGTCGACGACAACGGCGGCATGTACTTCGTCCCCGCCTTCTCCGGCCTCTTCGCACCGTACTGGCGCTCCGACGCCCGCGGGGCGATCGTCGGCCTCGCCCGGTACAACGACAACGCGCACCTGGCGCGGGCCACCCTGGAATCCATCTGCTACCAGAGCCGCGACGTCGTGGAGGCCATGGAGCAGGACTCCGGGGTCCACCTCGACGTGCTCAAGGTCGACGGCGGCGTGACCGCCAACGACCTCTGCATGCAGATCCAGTCCGACGTCCTCGGCGTACCGGTCAGCCGTCCCGTCGTCGCCGAGACCACCGCGCTGGGCGCCGCCTACGCGGCGGGACTGGCCACGGGGTTCTGGCGGGACACCGACGAACTGCGCACGCACTGGCACGAGTCCAGGCGGTGGGAGCCCCGGTGGACCGACGAGCAGCGCGCGGAGGGCTACGCCGGCTGGAAGAAGGCGGTGGAACGCACGCTCGACTGGGTGAAGATCCCCTGAGCGGCCGGCCCGGCGGCCCCGCGTCCTCTCCCTGGGGACCGGACCTCACCGGCGCGGGCGGCTCCGGTCAGCGGCGGGCGAAGGACAGCACGGCGAGCAGAGTGGTCGGTTGGCGGGTGGAGAGGTAGAGGTAGGGGGCGGGGCAGTCCGGGTCGTCGATCTCGATGCGCAGGGCCGTCGGGACGTGACTGCGCAGCAGCATCCTCGCGCGTACGTCGGCCCGTCGGGTACGCCAGAGGAACGCCTCCTCGGCGTCGAGGATCTCCGCCATGCCGAGGGCGGTGAGGGGAAACCGGATCGAACCGGCCGTCAGGTGGCGGTCCGTCACCACGATGGCGGCGGCGCCGTAGGCGTGCAGCCCCAGAGCGGTGAGGGCCGCCACGACCACCAGTCCGGTGACGGCGGCCACGGTCCCGAAGGGCAGCAGGACGACGGCGGCCATCACGCTCAGCAGGGCGGCGAGCCAGAACGCGGCTCTCGGGACACCGAGACGTTCTTCGTACAGACGCATGCCCTCACCCTCTCAGCCCGGTCCGGCGGCCCGCGCACCACCCGCCTCGTCGGGCGGCCGGGCTGTGGGTTCCCGGCCGCCGCGCGCCTCCGGCGGGCCTACAGGGTGCGCTCCAGGCGGTCCGCCACGAGCTTGACGAACCGGGCCGGCTCCTGCGGCCGGCCCCCCTCGGCGAGCACCGCGAGGGTGTGGAGGAGTTCGGCGGTCTCGGTGACCTCCGTGCGGTCCTCGCGCTCGGTGTAGGCCCGGTTCAGGGCCTTCACCAGCTGGTGCTCCGGGTTGAGTTCGAGGATGCGCTTGGCCCGGGGGACCTCCTGGCCCATCGCCCGGTACATGTTCTCCAGCGCGGGCGTGAGGTCGTCGGCGTCGGAGACGACGCAGGCCGGGGAGACCGTGAGGCGGGAGGAGAGGCGGACCTCCTTGACGTCCTCGCCCAGGTGCTCCGTCATCCAGCCGAGCAGCCCGGCGTACTCCTCGCCCTGCTGCTCCTTCTCGGCGTCGGTCTGTCCGTCCCGGTCGCCGTCGAGGTCGACCTCGCCCTTGGCGACCGACCGCAGCCGCTTGCCCTCGTACTCCCCCACCGCGTCGACCCACACCTCGTCCACGGGGTCGGTGAGCAGCAGGACCTCGACGCCCTTGGCCCGGAAGGCCTCCATGTGCGGGGACGCCTCCATGGCCTGCCGGGACTCGCCCGTCATGTAGTAGACGGCGTCCTGTCCGTCCTTCATCCGTTCCACGTACTGCTTGAGCGTGGTCGGTTCCTCGGCGTCGTGCGTGGTGGCGAACGAGGAGACGGCGAGGATCGCGTCGCGGTTCTCGGAGTCGGTGACCAGTCCTTCCTTGAGGACGGCGCCGAACTCCCGCCACAGCGTGGCGTAGCGGTCCGGCGCGGACGTCATCATGTCCTTGACCGTCGACAGGACCTTCTTGGTCAGGCGGCGCTGGATCATGCGGATGTGGCGGTCCTGCTGGAGGATCTCGCGCGAGACGTTGAGCGAGAGGTCCTGCGCGTCGACGACGCCCTTGACGAAGCGCAGGTACGGCGGGAGGAGTTCCTCGCAGTCGTCCATGATGAAGACGCGCTTCACGTAGAGCTGCACACCGCGCCGGTGGCCCTGGGTGAACAGGTCGTGCGGGGCGTGGGAGGGGACGAAGAGCAGGGCCTGGTACTCGAAGGTGCCCTCCGCCTGGAGCCGGATCGTCTCCAGCGGCTCGCGCCAGTCGTGGCCGAGGTGCTTGTACAGCTCGTGGTACTCGTCGTCGGACACCTCGTCGCGCGGGCGGGCCCAGAGGGCCTTCATCGAGTTGAGGGTCTCGGCCTCGCCGTCGCCACCGGTCCCCCCGACGAGGCGGATGGGCCAGGTGATGAAGTCCGAGTACCGCTTGACGATCTCCTTCACCTTCCAGGCGGAGGTGTAATCGTGGAGCTGGTTCTCGGTGTCCGCCGGCTTGAGGTGGAGGGTGACGGCGGTTCCCTGCGGCGCCTCGTCGACCGTCTCCAGGGTGTACGTGCCCTCGCCGCGCGACGACCAGCGCGTGCCCCGGGTCTCGCCGGCGCGGCGGGTCACGAGGGTGACCTCGTCGGCCACCATGAAGCCCGAGTAGAAGCCGACGCCGAACTGCCCGATGAGCCCGTCGGTCCCGTCGCCGTCCTGGGACTCGCGCAGCTCCTTGAGGAACGCGGCCGTGCCCGAGTTGGCGATGGTGCCGATGAGCCGCGTGACCTCGTCGTACGACATCCCGATGCCGTTGTCCCGCACGGTGAGGGTGCGGGCTTCCTCGTCGATGTCGAGCTCGATGTGCAGGTCGGTGACGTCGACGTCGAGGGTGTCGTCCCGCAGGGCGGCCAGGCGCAGCTTGTCCAGCGCGTCGGAGGCGTTGGAGACGAGCTCCCGCAGGAAGACGTCCTTGTTCGAGTAGACCGAGTGGATCATCAGCTGCAGGAGCTGACGCGCCTCTACCTGGAACTCAAACGTTTCGGTCGGCATGGTTGGTGACTACCTCACTGGTCCGCAGTCGTCTGCACTGGTGGAGGCCACTTTAGAACAGCCCGGGTTCTCCCCGGGCCTCGTCGGACGCCACCGGGCACGACCCCGGACCGAGCTCCGCGTCGTCCTCGCCGCCGGGCACCGGGGCGGCCGTTGTAAGAAGTTCAGTCGACAACGTTGACGCGGTGACGGGCCGCAGGCACATTACTTAACGGTAGAACCGATCGGTAACTCGCGTTCGGTACTCCGCGGTCGTCGCCGTGCGCGTTCTCGCCCACGGCGTGGCCGTCGCTCCGTTCCCCGCTCGAGCCGCCGCACTCGCACCGATCAGCACGCCTGCGCGGGCGCCCCGCGCCCGCTCCCCCCTGTCCGCTTTCCCGTGCCCGCTTTCCCGAGAAGAGAGAGCACATGCCGAAGCATGCCGTGCGCCGTGTCATGACCGCGACCGTCGCCGTGGTCGGCACGCTGGTCCTCGGTGTCGACGCCGCCGCCGCCGACACCACACCGTCCCTCGACTACGTCGCCCTCGGCGACAGTTACAGCGCCGGCTCCGGCGTCCTGCCCGTGGACCCGACGAACCTGCTGTGCCTGCGCTCCACGGCGAACTACCCGCACGTCATCGCCTCCCGGACGGGCGCCCGCCTCGACGACGTGACGTGCGGCGCCGCCGAGACGAAGCACTTCACGCAGGCCCAGTACCCGGGGGTCGCCCCCCAGGTGGAGGCGCTCGACGCGGACACGGACCTGGTGACGCTGACCATCGGCGGCAACGACAACGGCACGTTCGTCAACGCGGTGACGGCCTGCGGCACCGCGGGCCTGCTCAGCGGCGGCAGGGGCAGCCCCTGCAAGGACAGGCACGGCACGTCCTTCGACGACCAGATCGAGGCGAACACGTATCCCGCCCTCAAGGAGGCTCTGCGCAGCGTCCGCGCGAAGGCGCCCAACGCGCGCGTGGCGGCCCTGGGTTACCCGTGGATCACGCCGGCCACCGCCGATCCCTCGTGCTTCCTGAAGCTGCCGATCGCCTCCGGCGACGTGCCTTACCTGCGGGGCATCCAGGCGCACCTCAACCAGGTCGTGCGACGCGCCGCCGAGGACACCGGCGTCACCTACGTCGACTTCTCGCAGGTCTCGGAGGGTCACGATGCGTGCCGGGCCGCCGGCACCCGCTGGATCGAACCGCTGCTGTTCGGCCACAGCCTCGTCCCCGTCCACCCCAACGCCCTCGGGGAGCGACGCATGGCCGAGCACACCATGGACGTCCTCGGCCTGGACTGACCCGGCGGCGCGGTGCCGGGGGTCGGCCGGGGCGGCGGGGCCCGCGCCCCGCATACCCTGTCCCCGTGTCCGCCCCCCGTCTGCGTCGTGTCGCCGTCCTCGTCCTCGAGGGTGCCAAGCCGCTCGACGTCGGCATTCCCGCGCAGGTGTTCACGACCCGCGCCAGCATGCCGTACGAGGTGCGGGTGTGCGGCGCGGCGCCCGGTCTCGTGACCGGCGGCGACGGTCTGTCCTACCACGTCGCCCACGGTCTCGACGCGCTCGCGTGGGCCGACGTCGTCTTCCTGCCCGGCTACCGGTTCCCGGACCGCGAGGACCCGCCGCCGGCGGTGGTCGACGCGCTGGTCGCCGCCCACGACGGGGGCGCGCGGCTCGCGGCCATCTCCACGGGAGCCTTCGCGCTCGCCGCCACGGGCCTGCTCGACGGCAGGCGGGCCACGACGCACTGGCACTACACGCGGGCGCTGGCGGCGAGGCACCCGCGCGTGCGGGTCGACGAGAACGTGCTGTTCGTCGACGAGGGCCGGGTCCTCACGTCGGCGGGCGCCGCCTCGGGCATCGACCTGTGCCTGCACATCCTGCGGGGCGACCTCGGGGTGGCGGCGTCGAACCACGCCGCCCGGCGCCTGGTCGCGGCGCCCTACCGCAGCGGGGGCCAGGCGCAGTACGTGCCGCGCAGCGTGCCCGAGCCGCTCGGCGAGCGGTTCGCCGCCACCCGCGAGTGGGCGCTGCACCGGCTGGGCGAGCCCCTCACCCTGGAGACGCTCGCGCGGCACGCGGCGGTGTCGCCGCGCACCCTGTCGCGGCGCTTCGTCGAGGACACGGGGTACACGCCGATGCAGTGGGTCATGCGTGCCCGCGTCGACATGGCGCGTGAGCTGCTGGAACGGTCCCAGCGCAGCGTCGAGCAGATCGCCGACGACGTCGGTCTGGGTACCGCCACGAATCTGCGGCTGCACTTCCAGCGCATCCTCGGCACCACGCCGACCCAGTACCGGCGGACCTTCGCCCAGGGCGAGTGACGCCCTCGCCACCGGCCTGGCGGGATCCTTTCGAACCGTGGCGATCGCGCCGCTGTCCCGGGTGTCCGCCGCGCGCCAACCTGGGTGGCGAGACGAAGGGACACACTCATGACTCGCATCGCCATCAACGGATTCGGCCGCATCGGACGCAACGTGCTGCGCGCCCTGCTGGAACGCGGCAGCGATCTGGAGGTCGTCGCCGTCAACGACCTCACGGAGCCCGCCACGCTGGCGCGGCTGCTCGCCTACGACACCACGGCCGGCCGGCTCGGCCGCCCGGTGACCGCCGACGGGGACGCCCTGGTCGTCGACGGCCGCCGGATCAGGGTGCTCGCCGAGCGGGAGCCGGCGCGGCTGCCGTGGGCCGAGCTGGACGTCGACATCGTGCTGGAGGCGACCGGCCGCTTCACGTCGGCCAAGGCCGCCCGCGCGCACCTGGACGCGGGCGCCCGGAAGGTGCTCGTCAGCGCGCCGTCGGACGGCGCCGACGTCACGCTCGCGTACGGGGTCAACACCGACGCCTACGACCCGGACGTGCACACCGTCGTCTCCAACGCCTCGTGCACGACCAACGCGCTCGCGCCGCTGGCCGCGGTGCTGGACGAGCTGGCCGGCATCGAGCACGGCTTCATGACGACGGTGCACGCCTACACGCAGGAGCAGAACCTCCAGGACGGTCCGCACCGCGACGCCCGCCGCGCCCGGGCCGCCGCCGTCAACATCGTGCCGACCACGACGGGCGCCGCCAAGGCGATCGGCCTGGTGCTGCCGAACCTCGACGGCAAGCTCTCGGGCGACTCGATCCGCGTGCCGGTGCCGGTCGGGTCGATCGTCGAGCTGAACACCACCGTCTCCCGGGAGGTGACGCGCGAGGACGTGCTGGCGGCCTACCGCGCCGCGGCCGAGGGCCCGCTGGCCGGTGTCCTCGAGTACTCGGAGGACCCGCTGGTGTCGTCGGACATCACCGGCAACCCCGCCTCCTCGATCTTCGACGCGGAACTCACCCGGGTCGACGGCCGCCACGTCAAGGTGGTCGCCTGGTACGACAACGAGTGGGGCTTCTCCCACCGCGTCATCGACACGTTGCTGCTGCTCGCCACCCGTTGAGGGGACAGCCGGTTACCGGTCCGCGGACCTCACCCGTCACAATGGTGGGATGAGCAATTCCAAGGTTTTCTTCGACATCGACATCGACGGCAAGGACGCGGGCCGCATCGTCTTCGAGCTCTTCGAGGACGTCACGCCCAAGACCGCCAAGAACTTCATCGAGCTGGCGACCGGCGAGCACGGCTTCGGCTACAAGGGCTCCCCGTTCCACCGCGTGATCCCGCAGTTCATGCTCCAGGGCGGTGACTTCACCGAGGGCAACGGCACCGGCGGCAAGAGCATCTACGGCGAGAAGTTCGCGGACGAGAACTTCCAGCTGAAGCACACCGGTCCGTACCTGCTCTCGATGGCGAACGCGGGGCCGAACACCAACGGTTCGCAGTTCTTCATCACCACCGTCCCCACCCCCTGGCTGGACGGCAAGCACGTCGTCTTCGGCAAGGTCGTCGAGGGCACGGACGTGGTGGACAAGATCGAGGGCTACGGCTCCTCCCCGTCGGGCCGCACCTCCGCGACCATCACGGTGCGGGAGTCGGGCAAGCTCTGAGCCCGCACCGGCCGTCTTGATCCGAACGACAGGCCCCAGGGCCTGTCGGACACGGCGCTCGCCGCACTCGGTGCGGCGGGCGCCGTCCCTTTCCCCGCCCCGCGTGGTGCGGCTCGCCGCTCGGTGCGACGCTGGGGTGGAGAGGCGTCCGAGGAAGGGAACGGGAGGGCCGATGGGACGGGACGTCCCGGCGCTGGTCTTCACCCGCGAGGACCGCCGCCGGTACCGGATCAAGATGCAGGAGTGCCTGGAGGCCTTCGCGCAGATGCTGCGCGAGTCGCGGTTCGAGACCGAGCGGCCCCAGGTGGGGCTGGAGATCGAGCTGAACCTGGTCGACGACGAGGCCGAGCCGGTGATGTGCAACAGCGACGCGCTGGAGGCCATCGCGGACCCCGCCTGGTCCACCGAGCTGGGCCGGTTCAACCTGGAGATCAACATTCCGCCGCGCCGGCTGACGGCGGGCGGCCCCGACTCCTGGGAGACGGAGATCCGCGGCGCCCTGAACCACGCGGAGGACCGGGCGAAGTCCGTCGGCGCGCATCTGATCATGGTCGGCATCCTGCCCACGCTGCGGCAGTCGGACGTCGGCGAGGGCGCGCTGTCGGAGAACCCCCGCTACCGCATGCTCAACGACCAGGTGTTCGCGGCGCGCGGCGAGGACCTCCACATCGAGGTGGACGGCGTCGACCGGCTGCGGACCTACGCGGACACGATCACTCCGGAGGCCGCGTGCACCAGCACCCAGTTCCACCTCCAGGTGGCCCCCGAGGAGTTCGCCGACTACTGGAACGCGGCGCAGGCGATCGCCGGGGTGCAGGTGGCGCTGGCCGCGAACTCGCCGTTCCTGCTCGGCAAGGAGTTGTGGCACGAGAGCCGCATCCCGCTGTTCGAGCAGGCCACCGACACCCGGCCGCAGGAGATCAAGGCGCAGGGCGTGCGGCCGCGGGTGTGGTTCGGTGAGCGGTGGATCAACAGCGTCTTCGACCTGTTCGAGGAGAACCTGCGCTACTTCCCCGCGCTGCTGCCCCTGTGCGAGGAGCAGAATCCCGTGGAGACGCTGGACCGCGGTGACATTCCCGAACTGGGCGAACTGACCCTCCACAACGGCACCATCTACCGCTGGAACCGCCCGGTCTACGCCGTCGCCCACGACAAACCGCACGTCCGGGTGGAGAACCGGGTGCTGCCCGCCGGGCCGACCGTCGCCGACACCCTCGCCAACGGCGCCTTCTACTACGGGCTCACCCGCGCCCTGGTGGAGGAGGAGCGGCCGGTGTGGTCACGGATGTCGTTCTCCGTCGCCGAGGACAACCTGCACACCGCGGCCCGGCACGGCATCGAGGCGCTGCTGTACTGGCCCGGCATGGGAGAGGTGCCCGTGCCCGAACTCGTCCTGCGACGCCTGCTGCCGCTGGCGCACCGGGGACTGGAGCTGTCCGGCATGGACGCGGCCTGGCGGGAGCCGCTGCTCGGCATCATCGAGCAGCGGTGCGTCACGGGGCGCAACGGCGCCGTCTGGCAGAAGGAGATGTTCCATCACATCGACGACTCCACCCACGTCGGCCGGCACGAGGCCCTGCGGCGCATGACCCGGCAGTACATGGACTACATGCATCTCAACGCCCCGGTCCATACCTGGCCGGTCGACTGACGTGCGGCGCTCCGTGCGGCACGTGTCCCATGACCCCCAGGACGAGGGAGGCGGCAGACGATGTGCCGATGGCTCGCCTACTCGGGTACGCCCATGCTGCTCGAGACCCTCCTGTACGAGCCGGACCACTCGCTGATCGACCAGAGCCTGCACTCCCGGCTGGGGGTGGAGACCACGAACGGGGACGGGTTCGGCATCGGCTGGTTCGGTCCGGAGATGGAGACGCCCGCGATCGTGCGGGAGACCGGCCCGGCGTGGAGCAACCGCAATCTGCGGGAGATCGCCGGGCATGTCCGTTCGTCGCTGTTCTTCGCGCACATCAGGGCCTCGACGGGCAGCGCGGTCCAGCAGACCAACTGCCATCCGTTCCGTCACGGCCGCTGGATGTGGATGCACAACGGCGCGATCGCCGAGTACCACCGGGTCCGGCGCGACCTCGCGCTCGCCGTCGACCCGCGGCTCTTCCTCGACATCGAGGGCTCGACGGACTCGGAGATGATGTTCTTCCTGGCCCTCACGTTCGGTCTGGAGGAGGATCCGCCGGGGGCGGTGGCGCGGATGGCGGGGCTGGTGGAGGAGATCGGTCACGAGCACGGCGTGGAGCACCCGCTGCAGATGACGGTCGCCGTGACGGAGGGCCGGCGGCTGTGGGCGTTCCGCTACTCCAGCCAGAGAGCCTCGCGGTCGCTGTACTACAGCTCCCGCGTGGAGACGCTGCGCGCGCTGCACCCCGGGATGCCGTTCCTGCGGAAGGCTTCCGACGACACCCGTCTCATCGTCTCGGAGCCCCTGGGCAACCTGCCCGGTGTCTGGAACGAGGTTCCCGAGGGCAGTTGCGGGGTCGTCCGGCCCGAGGGCGACAAGCTGTTCCCCTTCGCGCCGCAGCCCGTCTGACGCCGTCGCCGGCCCCGGCCGCCGGACGGGCCGGGCGGCATGCCGTCATCGCGGGAAGGCGTGCGGTCCGCCGCCGCGCCATTCGATCCACTCCGCGGCCTCCACGTCCGGCGCCTCCACGTCCTCCATGCCGGCGAGGCGCAGGAACTCCGCGATGTCGACGAGTGTGTAGGCCATGCCTATGAAGGCGCCGTCGAAGCGGACGCGTCGGCCGCCGTCCGGGGCGGGCGGATAGACGACGACGGCAGTGTCACCGGACATGTTCCCAGGGTGGGGCGGATGCCGTCGCCGCGCACCCGGACAGCGCCGGCGGCGCGGTGCGGGAAGCGGGGGTCAGCGGTCCTGCTCCTCGGACGGCCGCCTGCGCCCGGGCTCCCCGGCGGACAGGTGCTGCAACGCCTCGACCAGCTCCTGGCAGGCCCGTTCCACCGAGCGCCGGGTGTTGAGCTGTTCGGTGATGACCGCCGACAGCAGGAGCGCGGTCAGGCCGATGGCGCCGTTGAAGGCCTGGAGCCTCATCATCACCTCGACGTCGGACAGCCGGGCGAAGGAGCCGGTCCGGTCCGTGGCGGCGGCGGTGGCCAGGACGGAGGCGACGAGCGCGCACGGCAGGCTGCCCGCCAGTTGGAAGCGCAGCGCCGCCCAGATCAGCAGGGGGAAGACCAGGAACAGCAGGCTGACCGGGCTCCGTTCCAGCGGTACCAGGGCGCAGACGGCGAGGGTCAGGGCCGAGGCCTCCCGCCACCGGGTGCACGGGGGTGGTCGGCGGACCCGCTGCAGCAGCAGGAGCAGCGGGGTGACGAGGACGACGCCCACCGCGTCGCCCGCCCACCAGGCGAACCAGACGGGCCAGAAGCGGTCCGGGGAGAGTTCGTCGGTGAGGACGGCCGTGCCGGCGCCGGCACCGGCGCTGATCAGCATGGCGGTGAACGCGCCGAGGAACACCAGCGCCAGGCCGTCCCGCAGGCGGCTCAGGTCCGTGCGGAAGCCCACCGCGCGCAGCAGCAGGTACGCGCAGACGGGGGCGGCGGTGTTGCCGGCGAGGACGCCGAGCGCCGAGGGCTGGAGCGTGGTGAGGGACATGACCACCAGGAGGGCGCCGAGGGCGATGCCGGGCACGCAGCGCGGGCCGAGGATCAGCAGGCAGGCCACCGCGACGCCGCTGGGGGGCCACATGGGGGCGACCACCGTGCCCTCCACGACCAGGTGCCGCAGCAGCCCGAGCCGGCCCGCCGCGTAGTAGCAGCCCGCGACGACCAGTGTCTCCAGGACCCGGACGAGCGGGCGCGGCCGACCAGCGATACCCACCACAACAGCCATCAGACACCGGCGCCGCCCCGGCGGCGAGGCGGGAGGCGTGCGGTTCCCGCCCTACGGCTGAACGGTCCGCCCGTCGTGGCCGACGACGAGCACGGCCGCGTCGTCCTCGTGTCCGATCAGCGCCGCGTTCTTGATCACGGCGGCCGCCAGCGAGGTCGCCTCCATGCCCGCGACGGCCGCGATGCCGGCGAGCCGCACGACCCGTTCGAGGCCCTCGTCGACGGGCAGTGAGGGGCCTTCCACCACACCGTCCGTGAGCAGGAGGAAGACGCCGCCCGTGGTGAGCCGGTAGCGGGTCACCGGGTACTCCATGCCCTCCTGGACGCCGAGCGGCGGTCCCCCTTCGTCCTCGGAGACCCCGGATCTCCCGTCCGCCGTGGCCCACACGCAGGGGATGTGTCCGGCCCGCGCGCTCTCCAGGGTGCCGGTGGCGGGGTCGAACCGCATGAAGGTGCAGGTGGCGAAGAGGTCGGTGCCCAGGGACAGGAGCAGCTCGTTGGTCCGGGCGAGCAGTTCGCCGGGCTCGCTGGTGACGGAGGCGAGCGCCCGCAGGCCGACGCGGATCTGCCCCATGAAGGCCGCCGCGTCGATGGTGTGGCCCTGCACGTCCCCGATGGACAGACCCACGCGGCCGTCGGGCAGCATGAAGGCGTCGTACCAGTCACCGCCGACGTTGAGCCCGGCGTAGGCGGGCGCGTACCGGGCGGCCAGGTGGAAGCCGGGGACCTCGGGCATGTCGGCCGGGAGCATGCCGCGCTGCAGGGCGATGGCCAGCTCCACCTGGGAACGCTGCAGCTCCGCGAGCTCGCGCGCCCGTGCGGTCAGCGATCCGAGCCTGGCCAGCAGATCGTCGCCGTCGGGTACGGGGCGCTTGCGGAACATCGACCGCTCCAGCTCCAGAGAATGAGCCCGCGGGGAACACGTATCACTATGGCACCGTTCGCCCCTCCGTGCGCCGGCCCGGCCGTCCCGGGGCGGTCCGTCCGCCGTCGGCGGTGACGGGAGCGCCGGCGGCGGACGCGGCGGCGTGGGCCGTCCGGGTGACGGACCGCCCGGTGTCAGGCGAGCACCGCCTCCCAGGTGTCGACGGCGAAGTGGACCGTCATGCCGTTGCGGCCGTACAGGCGCGGCGCGCCGGTGGCGTTCTCGGTGTCGACGCCGAGGCCCACCGTGTCCCGTCCGCGCGCGGCGAACTCGGCGAAGGCCTGCCGCAGCAGGAAGGTGCCCAGGCCGCGGCCGCGGGCCTCGCTCAGGACCCCGAGGCTGCGGACCCAGCCCATGGCCTCGCGGTCGTCCCGGGCCAGCAGGAATCCGGCGTCGCCCAGGTCCTCGGTCCCGGCGATCCACACCAGGGACCAGTCCAGCCGCTCGGCGCCGATGTCGTGCAGCCAGTGGTCGTAGTCGCGCGGCTGGAAGTCGAAGTGGCCGGCGAACGCCGACTGGTACAGCTCGTGCACCCGCAGCCGGTCGGCCTCGGTGGCGCAGGCCCGCACCCGCACGCCCGGCGGCGGGACGGGCGGCAGGTCGCCGACGGGGTCGACGGAGCGGCGCAGCACGTGGTAGCGGCGCACGGTTCTCCAGCCGCGCGCCTCGAGCAGCGCGGTGTCGGTCGTGGGCCGGGCGTTGAGGTGCAGGTGGACGACGGCCCGGTCGGCTCCGTTCGCGCGGGCCTTGGCCAGTGCGCGCGTCTCCATCGCCGCCAGCAGGCGCAGCCCGGTCTGCTGGTGGTCGGGCAGCACGTAGTGGTCGATGTCGACGCGCTCGCCGCCGGACTCGTCCCACAGCAGGCCGTAGGCCACCATCCTGCCGTCGTCGAGGGCCACCCACGAGTCGTGCTCGAGGTCCGTGTCCGGACGCTTCAGGTCGGCCTCGACCTCGTGCAGGTCCGTCTCGGGACGGCCGATCTCGATCCGGTCGACCTCGTTGAGGAGTTCGGTGATGGCCGGGGCGTCGCAGAGGGAGGCCGGGCGCAGCAGTGCGGTGGACATGAGGGCAGCGTGGGGGGCTCCGGCCGCCGGCCGCAACGGGTTTTCCCGGAGGCGCTCCCTGGTCGACGCCATCCACAAATGGTATTCCATTTACCGCTCACCTCTTGACGGTGTCGTTCGGCGAAAACTACGTTCTGGGGCACGGAATCCCGCTTCCGCCTCGCGGAAACCACCAGCTCCCCGCCCCCCGAACCAGGAGTCCCCGCATGACTGCCCTGGAAGACCGCCGTTCGTCCGTGCCGACCGGCGACACCGCCACCAGCTCCGCCCTCTACACCTACGACCTGGCCCCGACGAAGAAGGAGGGCCGCCGCTGGGGCGCCTACAACGTCTTCACCCTCTGGGCCAACGACGTGCACAGCCTGGGCAATTACGCGTTCGCCATCGGCCTGTTCGCCCTGGGGCTGAACGTGTGGGGCATCCTGGCCGCCTTCGCGCTCGCGTCCGTCCTGCTCTTCCTCCTGCTCACCCTGTCCGGGTTCATGGGGCACAAGACGGGTGTCCCGTTCCCCGTCATGAGCCGCATCGCGTTCGGCATCAAGGGAGCGAAGATCCCGGCCGCCGTGCGCGGTGTCGTCGCCATCGCCTGGTTTGGTATCCAGACCTATCTGGCGTCCGCCGTTCTCAGCGCTCTGCTGGTGGCGCTGTTCCCGGAGCTGGGCCGTCTGGACACCGGCTCCCTGCTCGGCCAGTCCACCCTCGGCTGGATCACGTTCCTGGCCCTGTGGGCCCTCCAGGTGCTCATCGTGAGCTACGGGATGCAGATGATCCGGCGGTACATGGCCTTCGCGGCACCCGTCACGCTGCTCACCATGTGCGCGCTCGCGGTGTGGATGTTCGTCCGCGCGGACGGCTCGATCTCCCTGTCCGCCGGTGACCCGCTCACCGGCGGCGCGATGTGGCTCCAGGTCCTGCAGGCGGCCGCGCTGTGGGTGGTGATCTACGGGACGTTCGTCCTGAACTTCTGCGACTTCACGCGGTCCGCGAGGAGCCGCGGCTCGATCGTCCGGGGGAACGTGGTCGGCATCCCGGTGAACATGCTCTTCTTCGCCTGCATCGCGACGGTCCTGAGCGGGGCCCAGTTCAGCCTCGACGGACGCGTCATCACCGGTCCAACCGACATCGTCAGGTCCGTCCCGAACATGTTCCTGCTGGCCGTCGCCTCGCTCGCCCTCATCGCCCTGACGGTCGCGGTGAACCTGCTGGCCAACTTCGTGGCGCCGATCTACGCCCTGGTCAACCTCTTCCCCCGCCGGCTCGACTTCCGCCGGGCCGGTCTGGTGAGCGCCGTGCTGGGCCTGGTGATCACGCCCTGGAACCTCTACGACAGCCCGGTCGTCGTGAACTACTTCCTCGGCGGGCTCGGCGCCCTGCTCGGGCCGCTCTTCGGCGTGATCATGGCCGACTACTGGCTGCTGCGGAAGGCCCGGGTGAACGTCCCCGCCCTCTACACCGAGGAGGCGGGCGCCGAGTACCACTACCGCCGCGGCTACAACCCGCGCGCCGTCGCCGCGTTCGTCCCCGGTGCCGCGATCGCCGTCGTGGTCGCCCTCGTGCCCCTCTTCCACGCCGCGGCCGGATTCTCCTGGTTCATCGGCGCCGTCGTCGCCGCCGCCCTGTACGCGGTCGTCGCCGACCGTGCCGCGCCGATCCGCGACGTGGACGGCGAGGCCATCGCCGTCGCCGCCGAATGACCCACCCGAGCAGAAGGCCCCACCCCATGCGCATTCTCGTGGTCAACGTCAACACCACGCAGTCCATCACCGACGCGATCGGCAGGCAGGCGGCCGGCGCCGCCTCGCCCGGCACCGAGATCGTCCCCCTCACCCCCTCCTTCGGCGCGGAGTCCGTCGAGGGGAACTACGAGAGCCACCTCGCCGCGGTGGCCGTCATGGAGACCGTCCGCGCCCATCCGGAGCCCTTCGACGCGGTGATCCAGGCCGGATACGGCGAACACGGGCGGGAGGGACTGCAGGAACTGCTCGACGTCCCCGTCGTCGACATCACCGAGGCGGCGGCGAGCACCGCGCAGTTCCTCGGCCGCCGCTACTCCGTCGTCACCACCCTCGACCGAACGGTGCCCCTCATCGAGGACCGGCTGGAGGCGGCCGGGCTGAGCGCCCGGTGCGCGTCGGTGCGGGCCAGCGGGCTCGCCGTCCTGGAACTCGAACGCGACGAGAAGGCCGCCGTGGACGCCATCGCCCGGCAGGCCGTCCGCGCGGTCGAGGACGACCGGGCCGAGGTGATCTGTCTGGGCTGCGGAGGGATGGCCGGCCTCGCCGAACGCGTCGTGGACCGTACCGGCGTCCCCGTCGTCGACGGGGTGACGGCCGCCGTGACGATCGCGGAGTCACTGGTCCGTCTCGGCCTGTCCACCTCCAAGGTCCGCACCTATGCGGCACCGCGCCCCAAACGGATCGTCAACTGGCCCCCGGTGCTCCGCTGACGGCCCGCGCCGTCCCTGCTCCCGCCCTCCGCGCCGGTGCCGGGCCGGGCCCGCCGGCCACACCGTCCGCACGGTATTCTGACGGGCCGCCCGGCCGCCGCACCGCACCGCCGCAGCCGGTGCGCAGGCGAACGGGACGAACGACGAAGGACGGCGATGGCTGCGTCAGGGGATTTCACGCCCGAGTCCGAACGGGTGACCCGGCAGTTGCGGGACGAGATCCTCGACGGGGTGCGACGGCCGGGCAGCAGGCTCGTCGAGCGGGAGCTGGCCGAGGCGCTCGGCGTGAGCCGGCTGCCCGTCCGCGAGGCCCTGCGGACGCTGGTGTCCGAAGGGCTGGTGACGCCCAGGCCGCGCACGTGGGCGGTGGTGCGCGAGTTCACCACGAGCGACATCGCCGACCTCGACGAGGTGCGCTCGGGCCTGGAGACCCTTGCCTTCCGGCTCGCCGCGCAACGGCACACCCGCGCCGGACTGGAGAGGCTGCGCGCGACCGTGGACGCCGAGCTGGCGGCGGCCCGGGCCGGCGACGCCGTGCGGGCCCACCGGGCCGCGGCCGACTTCCACCAGACCGTCATCTCCCTCGCCGCCAACGAACTGCTCAACGAGCTCGAAGGCGTCCTGCGCAGCCGGCTGCGGTGGCTCATGGGCCAGCACGACGACCTGGAGAGCGTCGCGCTGGAACACGAGGCCCTCTACCAGGCGATCGCGGAACGCGATGTCGAGCGTGTTCAGGAACTCGTCCTGCACCACCTCGCCACGAGCCGCACCGCCGCGCTGGGCCGCCACACCCGGCAGGAACAGGAGAGGGAGCAGGAGCAGGAGCAACGGCAGGGACGGGAACGGGGTTAGGGTCTGCCGTTCGGATCGTGCCGGCGTCGCGGGGCGTGGCACGGTCAGCGGCGCGGTTCCCGCCGCATCGACCACAGCACCGGCCCCTCCCCCGGCAGGCGCAGCTCCTCGCGCACGGTGAAGCCGAAGTGCTCGTAGAAGGGCAGGTTGGACGGTTTCGAGGACTCCAGGCAGACGGGCATGCCCGCCGCGTCGGCCCGGGCCAGTCCCGAGCGCAGCAGCGCGGCGCCGTGTCCCCGGCCCCGGACGGCCGGGTCGGCGCCGACGACCGCCAGGTACCAGTGCGGTTCCCGGGGCGTGTGCGCGGCGGCCGCCTCGACGGCGTCCCGGAACAGCGGGGCCCGGTCACCGAGGATGTCCTGGAGTTCCTGGATGGTCTCCGCGTCGGGCACGGCCTTGGCCTGCGCCTCGGCCGGCACCCAGAAGGCGGCTGCCGCCCCGGTCCGCTCGCACAGGCAGTGGCGGACGTACTGGCGGGTGAAGATCGTGGCGAAGTAGCGCTCCAGCGCCGCGTCGCGGGTGGTTCCGTCGGGGAAGAACCAGCGCATCATCGGGTCGTCGTCGAAGGCGCGGGCCAGGATGCGGCTGACCTCGGAAGCGTCGTCGACCGTCGCCGTCCTCGGCGTGTTCGTCATCGGCATACGGGTCATTCTGCCGTTGGTGATCTTGGTCGGGGCACGGGGGGGGTCCGGGTCGCGGCCCACCGGCCGGCGGGGACGGCCGCGGCGACGCGGCCCGGCAAAGGACACGGCGCCCGGAAGCGAGGTGCTTCCGGGCGCCGTGCCGGGTTCAACGCGTCCCGGTCAGGCGGGGGTGATGTTCTCCGCCTGCGGGCCCTTCTGGCCCTGGGTGATGTCGAACGTGACGGCCTGGCCTTCCTGGAGCTCGCGGTACCCGCTGGCGTTGATGTTGGAGTAGTGCGCGAAGACGTCGGGGCCGCCGCCGTCCTGCGCGATGAAGCCGAAGCCCTTTTCCGAGTTGAACCACTTGACGGTACCGCTGGCCATGCCTCTGCCTTTCAGCCGATATCGGATCCGCACCGCGCGGACCCGGAGGTGGTCGTCCTGGTCCAAGGCACTGCACAGCAGACCGCCCGCACCACGGTGCGGGCGGTCGGGTCGAACCACGACATCTGCCGTTGACGCTACACAACATGTCCGCACCTCACCAGTGAGTAAGGCCTCCGAACGCGAACGGTGTTGCGTCCGCGGAACCTCGCCGCGTCCCGACGGTCCGACCCGGCCGGCCTCGCCGGCGTCCCCTTCCGTCACTCCCGTACGCGGCGTCGTCCGTGCGCCATCCGGGCGAGACACGGGCCATCGGCACGACCCGGTCGTACGGGCGGTCAACCAATGAGGTGCCCCCTACCGAACCGGAGGTTGAGATGAGCGTCAGGAAAACCCTGGCCCTGGCGAGCGGCGCGGTGATCTGCACCGGCCTGCTGGGAACGGGCTGCGCCTCGCGGACGCCCGACGGACCCCCCGCCCAGTCGGCGTCCCCCCGCCCCGCCCAGTCGGCGTCCCCCCGCCCCGCCCCGGCGGGACCGACCGCCCGGCCGCTTCCCGGGCTCGGGCCCGTCATGCGGGCCCGGGTGCCCGCGGACACCCGGCAGGCCCTGGTCGTCCGGGGCCCGACCTCGGACGCCAACCAGGCCCAGGTGGTGCTCTACGAGCGGGATCCCGAGCGGGGCTGGCAGGCCGTGGCCGGCCCCTGGCCCGCCCACAACGGACTGCGCGGCTGGACGAGCGACCACAGCGCGGGCGACCTGCGCACGCCCGTCGGCGTCTTCGGGATCAGCGACGCGGGCGGCCGGCTGCCCGATCCGGGGACCCGGCTGCCCTACGACCAGGACCCGGACTTCTCGGCCACGGGCACCGGTCATCTGGGTGAGGACCTGGAGGGCTCGTTCGACTACGTGATCGCCGTCGACTACAACCGGGTGCCCGGCACCACCCCGCTGGACAACACACGGCCGCTGGGCGAGGAGAAGGGCGGCGGGGTGTGGATCCACGTGGACCACGACGGGCCGACCAACGCCTGTGTGTCCCTGGAGGAGGAGCACATGCGCACGCTGCTGCGCGCCCTGGACCCGGACCGCAGGCCGGTCGTCGTCATGGGCCCCGCCTCGGAGCTGGCGCGGTAGCGGCCGCGGCGGCGGTCCCGCCACGGCCCCCGGCGTGTGCCGGGGGCCGTGGCGGGACCGGTGCGGCTCAGGGCGTACCGGCCTTCGGGTTCGCCGGGGGCGTGGTCTCCTCGTCGTCCACGTCCAGCGCGAAGACGTGCACGGCGCTGTTCGCCGGCAGGGTGACGGCGGCGACGTCCTTGGCCGGGTCGATGCGCAGCGTCTTGGTGTAGAGGCGGTACTCGACGGTGTCGTAGGCGGGGCCGGACGGGGTGTTCTTGCCCTTCGTGGTGATCGCGGTCTTCGCCCCGTACCGGTCGGTGGGCAGGCAGCACCAGTTGGGGAAGCCCAGTTCGGCCTCGGTGGTGGTGCCGTCGGTGTAGTGGACGGTCGCGGTGCCGCCGGCGCTGCCGCTGGTGCCGGTGCCGAGGAAGGCCAGCGCGTCGCCCTTCTCGGCGCCGGGGACCTGGACGGTCTGACCCTTGCCCGTCACGTTGTCGGGGGTGCCCGGTGCGGCGTCGGGCCAGGTGAAGGAGAAGCCGTTCGCCTCCACGGTGGCACCCGGGGTGACGCCCTCGTCGGCCAGCTTCTCGGCGATGAAGCTGGAGCCGCCGCCGTCGATGTCGCCGGGCCCCGGGTCGTCCTGTTTCGTCACACCGACGTTGTCGGCCGCCGAGGCGAGCGAGGGGTGCGCCAGGGTGGTGGCGGTCCGGGTGTGCACGGAGTACGTGGTGTGCTGCCGGGTCGTGTACGACGCCCGGGCGGAGATGTCGTACCTGCCCGGGGCGGTGTCCTTCGGGGGTGTCACGGTGAAGCGCGCGGTGAAGGTGTCGCCGTCGGGCAGGGCATGGGTGCCGGTCGGCCCGGCCGCGGCCACCTGCCAGCCCTCGGGGGCGGTGACGGCCGATCCGGTGACCGTGACCGGCTTGCCGGTGCCGTTGGTGACGGCGACGTCGACCTGCTGGGACCGTCCGATGGCGCCGATGGCGGCGGTGCGGGCGTGGAGGGCGACGGCACGGTCCTGGGGGTGCGTGCCGCCGACGGAGGTGGCGCCGTCGATGCGCACCGTCGTCCGGTCTCCGGTGGAGACCTCGGCGGTCTTCACGTGGACGATCCCGGTGCCGGCGTCGTAGTACCAGCCGGACGGCGCGGCCTGCAGGGCGCGCTCGTCCGCGACCTCCCGCAGCCGCTTCCCGGCGGCCCGGACGCCGGAGGGGTCGGTGTCGGTGTGCACGGTCAGACCGTAGCGCCGCTGGGCGGGCTTGCCGTCGTAGGTGCCCCGGAGCGCGCCGATCCGGATGTCCACGGGACCGCGGCGGCGGGCGTCCGGCGCGCTCACGGTGATGCGCTGCGCGGCCGACTCGCCCTCGGCGTGGGCCCGGGTGCGGCCGTCGTCCTCGTAGAGGGTGAAGGCGGAGTCGCCCTCGGGGTAGACGTCGAGGTCGAGGCGGCCCGACTTCTTGCCCTGCGCCCAGTCGGTGGTGCCCTCGGGGAACATGGGCACGATCGCGCCGGCCCGCACGAAGAGCGGGAGGGTGTCCAGCGGTGCCTGGTAGCCGTCCAGGGTCTGTCCGCCCTCGTGCACGCGGCCGGTCCAGTAGTCCACCCAGCGGCCCTCGGGCAGGTGGATACCGTCGCGGACGTCGCTGTCCTCGTGGACGGGGGCGACCAGGAGGTCGTCGCCGGCGAGGAACTCGTACTTCGCCTCGTCGCCCCAGGTGGCCGGGTCGTCCGGGTAGTTGAGGTACAGGGGGCGGGTGGGGCCGACGCCGGTCCTGGAGGCGTTCGCCAGGTGGGTGTAGAGGTAGGGCAGCAGCCGCTCGTGCAGCAGCAGGTACTTCTTGTTGATCGCGGTGTAGGGCGCGCCGTACCGCCAGGGCTGCTTGTCGCTCGCCGCCCAGCCGCTCATGGCGTACGTCATCGGCAGCAGCATCTTCCACTGCAGGTCGCGCACGTAGGTCTCGGCGCTGCCGCCGAAGATGCCGTCGACGTCACCGGTGGTGACGGGCTGGCCGGACATGGTGGAACCGGCGTAGGTGGGGATCTGCCAGCGGATGTAGTCCCACGAGCCGGACTGGTCGCCGCTCCACGTCGCGCCGCAGCGCTGGGTGCCGGCCCAGCCCTCGACGGTGAGCACGGTCGCGCGGTCGGCGCTGTGCTCCTCGATGCCGCCCTGCGCCTTCTCGCAGGCGTCCAGGGCGAAGCGGTAGCCGGGGCCGACCCAGGCGACGTCGGTCTTGCGCACCCGGACGCCGGCGGCGACCTCGGACTCCTGCTCGGTCAGGTCGGCCTCGGTCCACAGGCCGAGTTCGGCGCCGTTCTCGTGCAGCATGTCGCCGGTCGCGGGGAGGTCCTCGTAGCCGCAGCCGTAGCCGTCGTTGACCAGCATCCAGCCGAGCGGCATGCCCTCGCGGGCGTAACCGTCGGCGATCGCGCGGGAGTCGCGCAGCGTCTCGCGTTCGCCGCGGTTGGCGTTGTGCAGGTAGCAGTCGGCGTCGCCGAGTTCCATGGCGTACATCGGCAGCAGGGCGGGGCGGCCGGTGAGTTCGGTGTAGCCGTCGATGACCTGTTTGGCGTCGCCGACGAAGTAGTAGGCGTCGAAGCGCTGTTCCTGGTGGGTGGTGCGCACGGGCGCGCCGAAGTCGTAGCGGCCGGGGGCGAAGGTGTTGCGCAGGACTCCGTAGCCGTTGCTGGAGAGGTAGAAGGGCGCCGCGTTCGGGTTGCCGCCGTCGTTCCAGTCGTAGTCGCGGCTGATGTCGATGCTCCGGCCGCGGTGGCTGAAGCGGCCGTTCTGCATGCCTCCGCCGAAGAACTGCTCCCGGGCGCCCTGTTCGAGGGTCTGCGCGGTGCCGTCGGTGGACCAGGACAGCGGTGCGGTCTCCCGCCACAGCCGCTTGCCGTGCTCGTCGGCGAGGGCCAGCGTGACGGGCGATCTGGTGACCGTCAGGGTCGCCTCGTCGGTGCGGATGACGTAGGCGTCGCGGGTCTCGGTGTGTCTCGAACGGGCGCCCTCGTAGTCGGTCTTGACGACGATGTCGGCGTCCGGCGCGGTGGGATCCGCGGGATCGTCGTTCGCCGGGTCGGTGAAGTTCCCGTCGGGGGCGAGGCGGACGCGGAGGAGGTCGTCGTCGGGGAAGCTGATGCGGAGCTTCGCGTCGCCCGAGCTGACGGTGTAGGTGTCGCCGTCCGCGGTGAAGCCGGTGGCGTCGCCGAGCCGGCCGTCGGTGGCGGACGCGTCGCGGGCGCCCGCGTACGACGGCACCGCGGCCGTGAGCAGCGCCGCGGCCAGGGCGGCGGCGAGGAGACGCGCTCGGGACTGACCGTTCATGGTGCCCTCCGGGGTCGGTCGGCGCTGCGGCCGCGTGCGCGCCGGTGGCGACGGGTGCGCGCCGGGGCGACAGGCAGGACGCAACGGGCGTTCCGGGCATGACGGCAACGCTCCCCAGTGGGCCGTCCGCGTCACTGCCGGAGCACTGTCGGTGCACGACTCTGGCGGCCCCGGCCGGGGCATGTCAATACATGCTCGATACAAAGCCGTTTCGAGCAGTTCCGAGCACGTCTTGCGTGCCAGGCCCCGCGCACACCCGACAGAGGCGGTGCGGTTCCTGTCGGGTGACCGGGGCCGACGGCGCCTACTCGCCGGTGGAGTTCGCGATCCGCCGGGGCCCGGGACAAGACACCCCTCGACCGGACGGGGACGGCAGCGGCCCCGGCGCCGGCGCCGGACAGGCGTCCCTCCGCATGACGGTCAACGTGCCGCCGCGTCCAGCCACGGCTGGCGTCCCGGCCCGCTCGGATGGGTGCCCGTGACCCCCGTGACCAGGGAGTAGAGACTGGTCTCCGCGGTGATGAACAGGCGGTTGCGCTTGGCGCCGCCCCAGGCGATGTTGGAGACCGCCTCGGGCACGTCGAGCCGCCCGAGGAGCGTGCCGTCGGGGTCGTAGCAGTGCACTCCGTCGTGCATGGCGGCAGCCCAGAGCCGGCCCCCGTCGTCGAAGCGGAGATTGTCGAAGCGCGCGTTCGGGCGGCCGGCGGTGTCGGCGAAGACCTCGCCCTCGGACAGGGTGCCGTTCTCGCGCACGTCGAAGACCAGGATGCGGCCGGCCCGGGTGTCGGAGACGAAGAGCTGCTGCTCGTCGGCCGAGAAGACCAGGCCGTTGGGGGCCCCGAAACAGTCGGCGACCAGGCGCACTTCGCCACTGTCCGGGTCGATGCGGTAGACGTTGTTGGCGCCGATCTCGCTCTCGGCACGGTGGCCCTCGTAGTCGCTGGTGATACCGAAGTCCGGGTCGGAGAACCAGATCGAGCCGTCGGACTTCACGGCCGCGTCGTTCGGGCTGTTCAGGCGCTTGCCCTGCCAGCGGTCGGCCAGCACGGTGCGACTGCCGTCGTGTTCGGTCCTGGTGACCCGGCGGTTGCCCTGTTCGCAGGTGATCAGCCGCCCCTGCCGGTCGAGGGTGTTGCCGTTGGTGTGCCCGGCGGAGCGGCGGAAGACGCCGACCTCGCCGGTCTCCTCGTCCCAGCGCAGCATCCGGTCGTTGGGGATGTCGCTCCAGACCAACTGCCGCCAGGCGGGCACGTAGATCGGCCCCTCGGCCCACCGGCAGCCGGTCGCCAGCACCTCGAGGCCCGCGTCCCCGTTCATGCACCGGCCGGTGCGGAACCGGTCGTCGAACATTTCGTACAGCTCGTCGGCCACGACTCTCCCCTTGTCTTCGCCAGTGTCGAATCACATGCGACACATCGGCAAGATTGCTGGATCAGATATGGTCCGATCAAGCAGAAGCCGAATGGAGAGTCGTGGATCACATCGATCGCGTCCTGCTGGAGCTGCTCCAGCAGGACGCCACCCAGTCCTACGCCGCTCTGGGTCAGGCAGTCGGCCTGTCCGCGGGAGCCGCCCACGAACGGGTTCGCAAACTGCGCTCGCGCGGCGTCATCCGGCGCACGGTCGCCGAGGTGGACCCGGCGGCGGTGGGCGGCGGCGTCCTGGCCTACGTGACGGTCGACTCGACCGCGTGGATGGGTGATTCCTCGGCCGGCTTCGCCGCGATTCCCGAGATACTCGAGGCGCACATCACGGCCGGCAGCGCCTCGGTGCTGGTGAAGGTCAGGACCGCGACCACCGAGCAACTGCAGGACGTGCTCCGTCGGATCTACGCGATCGACGGCGTCAGCGGGACGCAGGCCACCGTCGTCCTGGAGACCTTCTTCGAACGGCCCGTCTCCCCCGGGGCCACCGAGCAGCTCTGACCCCCGGGCGGTGTCACGGTCCCCCGCAAGCCACGAGCGCGGGCATCGACCCCTTCACTCGCTCCGCCGCCACGCGGTCACGGCGCCCGTGTCAGAACAGGCGTTCCTGCGCGCCGGTCGCCTTCGCACGCGGCCGGCTCCGGCGCGTGGTGGTCCGCTCGGGTGCCGTGTCCCCGAACAGGGGAGCCGTGCCGTACTCGTCCGGCTCGGCCGGTACGGCGGTGGGGCCGGTGCCCACGTTCAGCCGCAGCGGGGCTTCCCGGTCGAAGTCCCCCGGGGTCATCGCCGTCCACTCCCGGTCCTGCCGCTCACCCACGCACCGCACCTCTCTCCCGTCGCGAGCCGCGGTCGCCGCCGCTCGGCCTGTCGTGACCGATTCTGCCCGGTCGGCGCCCCGCCTCACCGGCGCGTCGGCCCTGACGCGGCTCCGCCCGGTGGTGCGGCCCGGCGCACGGGGAGGACGCGGGGCCACGGGAGAAGTCCGCCGGAGGGATCCGCCGCCCGGCCGCCACCCGGCCGCCACCCGGACGGCGGACGGCCGTGGCGGCCCGGCCGGGACCCGCCCGCACGGTGCCCTGCCTCCCGACCGTGCGGGGCACACACTGGGGAGCATGGACCATCCCGATCCGCCGGAGGCGGTGTCACGGTGTTTTCCCGGGGAGGCGCGGAGCGCGGCGCCGGCCCGGCGGTTCGTCCGCGCGGCCCTGGAGGACCTCGCCCCGCACCTGGCCGACACCGCCGAGCTCCTCGTCGGCGAACTGGTCGCCAACGCGGTGCTGCACGCGGGCACCGAGATCGAGGTGGGGGTCGGCGTGCACGACGGTCGGGTGCGTGTCGGGGTCGGTGACCGCCGGCCCCGCCGTGGTCCCGCACCGCGCCACTCCCCACCGTACGCCGGTACGGGGCAGGGGCTGGCGCTGGTCGAACAGCTGGCGTCGCGGTACGGGACCGACGCGGGCGACGCGCACAAGACGGTGTGGTTCGAGCTGTGGTCCGGCGGCCCGCCGCCACCGTCGCCGGGGTGGGAGGCCGCCGTCGCGCCGGGTGCCCCCGTGCGGACGGTGACGCTCGTCGACGTGCCGAGCGCCCTGTGCTCGGCGTCCCAGCAGCACCGGCACTCCCTGTTGCGCGAGCTGGCTCTCGCCGCGTTCGCCGGGGACCACCTCGAGGTGTCGCCGCGGGACCTCGACGCCGCCCACGACGCCAACAACATGATCAGCGCCGGGCTGACGGCCACCCCGCGCGGGCCGCTCCCCGACACGGGCCCGCGCTCCGTGTCGCTGACGCTCCCGGCCGACGCGGCACCGGCCGTACGCACCCTGCGCCGTGTGCTCGCGGCGGCCGAGGACGCGGCCCGGGAGGAGCGTCTCCTGACGCTGCCGGCGCTGCCGCGCGCACGCGCCTTCCAGGACTGGCTGTTCGACGAGATCGTCGGTCAACTCGCCGGGGGCCGGCCCACCGCGTGGACCGTGCTCCCCCTCGAGCCGGAGATCAGCTCCTCGGATCTGGTGCCGTGGGACGTCTCCCACGTGCGGGCCGACCGGCTCCCCACCATCGCCGCCGACGAGGCCAACCGGATCATCGCGGCGAACGGGCCGGCGGCGGACATGCTCGGCTGGAGCGCGGACGACCTGGTCGGGCGCAAGCTCACCACCCTCATCCCCGAGCACCTGCGCGAGCGGCACACCGTGGCCTTCACCTCCCTGCTCCTGACCGGCCGCACCCGCATCGTGGGCCGGTCCGTGCCGCTTCCGGCGCTGCACCGCGACGGCCGACTGGTCCCGGTCCGCCTGTTCATCCAGACCCAGGAGACGGCCGACGGCCGCACCGTCTTCGTCGCCCAGCTCTCCCCGCGGGCTACCACGTCCCTCGACGTGCCGGGCGGGGCCGGCGGCGGCCGGCGGACCCCGCTGCCGGAAGGCGGCAGGCGCCGCGCGCCGTCCGCTCCCGAACGGGACCGCGGGCCGGCCGGCGCCGGTCACGGCATGTCGGCGCTGGACCGGCTGTCCCTGCTGGCCGACACGGGGGCCGCGCTCAACGACACCCTGGACCTGGACGAGGGGCTGCGGTGCGTCGGCCGGCTGGTCACGCGGCGACTGGCCGACTGGTGCGCGGTGGACCTGTTCACCGAGCCCACCCGGGTGGACCGGGTCTGCGTCGTCCACCGGGATCCGCACGGGCTGCGTCCCGAGGCGTACGAGGGCCGGCTGCCACCGGTCTCCGACGTCTCGCGCGGCCCGCTGGCCCGGGCGCTGCGCGGGGCGGGTCCCCTGCTGCTCACCGGGGAGCCGACGCCGGGGCAGGCCGTGAGCGAGCTCGACCGGGACTACGCCGACCTGTTCCGCAGGCTCGGCGCGGGCAGTGCCGTCGTCGCCCCGCTGCGGGCCCGCCGGGAGATCTTCGGCGTGCTGACCGTCGCCCGGACGGCCGGCGTCCCGCCCTTCACCGAGGAGGACCTGTCCCTCATCGAGGACCTGGTGCACAGCCTCGCCCTGGGCGTGGACAACGCCCGGCTGTACCAGCGGACCCGCAGCATCGCCGAACGGCTGCAGCTCTCCCTGCTGCCCGTGCTGCCCGACGTCGGGCACCTGCGGATGGCCGCCCGCTACGCCGCCTCCTCCACCACCGCGCAGGTCGGCGGAGACTGGTACGACTGCTTCGTCCTGCCCGGCGGGGACACCGGCGTGGTGATCGGCGACGTCACGGGGCACAACCTCGACGCGGCCATCGCCATGAGCCAGCTGCGGAGCATGCTCCGGGGCATCGCCGTGGACCGTGAGGAGCCGCCCGCGGAGGTGCTGCGCCGGCTGGACCTGGCGAACCACAGCCTCCATCGAGAGGCCTCCGCCACCTGTGTCTACGGCATCGTCAAGGGCCCCGCCGAGGGCCCCTGGGAACTGCACCACTCCTCCGCCGGTCATCTGCCGCCCCTGCTGACCACCCGGGACGGCGAGACCCGTTACCTCGAACAGGGTGCGGGCCTGTTGCTCGGCATGGATCCGAAGGTGACCCGTCCGACGGCCCGCGACGCGCTGCCGGCCCACT
This sequence comes from Streptomyces sp. JHA26, assembly GCF_002005565.1. Taxonomy (GTDB): domain Bacteria; phylum Actinomycetota; class Actinomycetes; order Streptomycetales; family Streptomycetaceae; genus Streptomyces. Next base: position 67,555 of record NZ_BDJC01000036.1, read on the forward strand.
CGACGCTGCTGCTGTACACCGACGGTCTGATCGAGCGCCGGGGCGAGGTGCTCGACGTCGCGCTCGACCGCCTGCGCCGGCACGCCGCCGACCTCGCCCACGAGCCCCTCGACACGTTCTGCGACGAGTTGCTGATCGGGCTGGGCGCCGACAACGCCGACGACATCGCCCTCCTCGCCGTCCGCCCCACGCCGCCCGGCTGAACCGCCGTCCCGCGGCGTGTCCGGGCCCCGGGGCGGGCGCCGACCGGGCCGGTCCGCCGTGGCGTCCCCGTGTCCCCCGCTACGCCGCGCGCCCCCGGTCCCGCACCACGCGCAGGGCCGGCGTCGGGGTGTGGGCGGCCCTGACCCGGTAGGTCGTCCTGCCCGGGTCGGTCAGGGGCTCGCCGAGCGTGATCCGGCCGGCCGCGTGCAGCCCGTCGCACTCGGCGGTCGGCAGCGCCACGTAGCAACCGCCCTTGCCGGTCGCGGAGTCCAGCGGCCGCCAGTAGCTGTACCTGCGCCGCCCGCCCTCCCGGACGGTGACGAACACGGGGGTGCGCGCGTCGGAGACGATCCGCAGGATGTCGGACTCCTCGGGGCTCAGGGGACCGCACGGGCGGGATCGCCGACGCGCCAGGGCGGGCGCGGCGCCGAGGGGAGGGACGGCACCGAGCCGGGCGGGGCGGCCGGTCGCTGGGGCGGCGACGGTCTGCGGGAGCAGGGCGGTGGGCGGCATCGGTATGGCCTTTCCGGTCAGTGACTCGAGACCGCCTACCCGGTTCAGCCGGTGTTGATCTCGCTTCCGCCCGCATTCTTCCGTACGGCACTGACAACGCCGCGCTCCCGTCGAACGGCCTCAGCCGTTGGCCGGGGCCGCTCCCGCCCTGCTCAGAGGGTGCGGATTGACACGGGCGAAGCCCTCCTGCCGCTCGTAGGGGAAGTAGGGATAGGGGGCGGCCTTGGCGCTCGCGGCGTCGAGGCGGGCCACCTGGTCCTCGGTCAGGGACCAGCCGACGGCGCCCAGGTTCTGCCGGAGCTGTTCCTCGTTGCGGGCGCCGATGAGGACCGAGGAGACGGTCGGGCGCCGCAGCAGCCAGTTGATGGCGATCTGGGGGACGGTGCGGCCGGTCTCCTCGGCGACGGCGTCGAGGGCGTCCACCACCCGGTAGAGGTGGTCGTCGTCCACGGGCGGGCCGTAGTCGGCCGTGGCGTGCAGCCGGCTGCCGGCGGGCAGCGGTTGACCGCGGCGGACGCGGCCCGTCAGCCGCCCCCACCCCAGAGGGCTCCAGACGACGGCTCCGACGCCCTGGTCGAGCCCCAGCGGCATGAGCTCCCACTCGTAGTCCCGGCCTACGAGGGAGTAGTAGACCTGATGCGCCGCGTACCGCTGGTACCCGTGCCGGTCCGCGTCGGACAGCGACTTCATCAGCTGCCAGCCGCTGAAGTTCGAGACCCCGGTGTAGCGGAGCTTTCCGGCCCGTACGAGGTCGTCGAGTGCGGACAGCACCTCGTGGACCGGGGTCCGCGCGTCGTAGGCATGCAGCTGGAAGAGGTCGATGTAGTCCGTGCCCAGCCGGCCCAGGGCCTGGTCGACCGCCTTGATCAGACGCGCCCGCGAGGTCCCCGCGTCCGCGGGACCGTCACCGGTCGGAAGACCCGCCTTGGTGGAGATGATCACCTGGTCACGGCGTCCCTTGACGGCGGCGCCGAGCACTTCCTCCGACGCGCCTCCCGAGTAGACGTCGGCGGTGTCGAACATGTTCACTCCCGCCTCCAGACTGATGTCGACCAGCCGGCGCGCCTGCGCCTCGTCGGTGTCTCCCCACGCGCCGAAGAGCTCTCCGCGCCCGCCGAAGGTTCCCGCGCCGAAGCTCAGTGCCGGGACCATGAGCCCGGACTCGCCCAGTCTCCTGTATTCCACAACCGCATCCCCTCGTCCGGTCGCCCCGTCGGTCGAGCGACGCGACGACACCTCTTTAACGGGACGTATGTTCCGTTAAGATGTCCACAGGTTAGCAGGGGCAAGCACCTAATGGAACCGGAGTACCGTTATGACGTCCGACAGCGTGGAGCCCGGCACCGTCCGCCCGGGAGGCCGTACGGCCCGGGTGCGGTCCGCCGTACTGCGGGCCGCCGGCGACGCACTGGCCGAGCGCGGCCTGGCCGGCCTGGACCTCGCCGACGTGGCCCGTCGCGCCGAGGTCGGCAGGACCACCGTCTACCGCCGCTGGGGAACCCCGGCCAACCTGGTCGCCGACCTGCTGACCGACATGGCCGAGCAGTCGCTCCCCCACACGGACACGGGCAGCCTGACCGACGACCTGCGCGCGAACGCCCGGCTCGTGCGGCGCACCCTGGCCGACGCGCGGCAGGGCGCGCTGTTCAAGGCGGTGATCGCCGCCGCGACCTGTGACGCGCAGGCGGCCGCCGCCCTCCGCCGGTTCTACGAGACCCGCGTCTCGGAGTGGGAGCCCTGTGTCCGGCGGGCCGTCGAGCGCGGCGAGCTGCCGGAGGGCACCGACACCCATGAGGTGATCCGCGCGGCCTCCGCCCCCCTGTACTACCGCCTGCTGACCACCGGTGAGCCCCTCGACGAGGCAGCGGCGGACCGCGCCGCGGACGCCGCGGTCGCGGCGGCACGGGCGGGGGTCTTCGTGACGACCGGACGCTGAGGAGGGACCGGACCCCGGGAGCCCGAGGCGGCAGCCGGACTTTTTCTTTCGTCCGAAGCCTTGCCCGATCGATGCCTCACCACTTAAATCACAGCTTGAACTAAACGGCATCACAAAGCGGTTCGACTCGACGGCCGCTCCCGGCGTCCGGCCGGGAAGGCCGCTCCCCCTCCCTGTCCGCACCCGCAGAAAGCTTCCGCATGAGACTCAGATCCCTGGGTGTCGCGCTCGTCGCCACGGCGGCGCTCGTCACCCTCCCCGCACAGGTGACGGCCTCCGCGGCCGACACCCCCCTGTCCCAGGGCCGCACGGTCACGGCCTCGTCCACCGAGAACGCCGGGACGGCCCCGGGCAACGCCGTCGACGGCGACTCGGGCACGAGGTGGTCGTCGGCCGCGAGCGACGGCCAGTGGCTCCAGGTCGACCTCGGCTCGACGGCCTCCGTCACCCGGGTCGTCCTCCAGTGGGAGGCCGCGTACGGCAAGGACTACCGGATCCAGCTCTCCCCGGACGGGAACACCTGGACCGACGTGAAGACGGTGACCGGCGGCGACGGCGGCACCGACACCCTGGACGTCTCGGGGCAGGGCCGCTACGTCCGGATGCAGGGCGTCCACCGGGCCACCCCCTGGGGTTACTCCCTGTGGGAGTTCCAGGTCTTCGGCACCACCGGGGGCACCACGCCCGGCTCGTGCGGCACGGACGACGCCGCCCGCGGCAAGCCCGCCTCCGCCTCCTCCGTGGAGAACGCCGGGACCCCCGCCTCCGCCGCCTTCGACGGCGACGCCGGCACCCGCTGGTCCAGCCAGGCCTCCGATCCGCAGTGGGTCCAGGTCGACCTGGGCTCGGTGCGGGACCTGTGCAAGGTGGACCTGAACTGGGAGGCCGCCTACGCCAAGGAGTTCCGGATCGAGGCCTCATCGGACGGACAGAACTGGCAGACGCTGAAGAGCGTCACGGGCGCCACCGGCGGCAAGGCCTCCTACGACGTCAGCGGCTCGGGCCGTTACGTCCGCGTCCGGGGCACGGTCCGCGCGACCCCCTACGGCTACTCCCTGTGGGAGGTCGCCGTCCACACCGGCACGACCGGCACTCCCCCGGTCGAGGGCGGCGGTGACCTGGGGCCGAACGTCATCGTCGTGGACCCCTCCACGCCGAACCTGCAGCAGAAGTTCGACCAGGTCTTCGCCCAGCAGGAGTCGAACCAGTTCGGCGGCGGGCGCTACCAGTTCCTGCTGAAGCCGGGCACCTACAACGGCATCAACGCCCAACTCGGCTTCTACACCTCCATCTCCGGGCTCGGCCTCAACCCGGACGACACGCAGATCAACGGTGACATCACCGTGGACGCGGGCTGGTTCAACGGCAACGCCACGCAGAACTTCTGGCGTTCGGCCGAGAACCTGGCCATCACGCCGTCCAACGGCACCGACCGCTGGGCCGTCGCCCAGGCCGCCCCGTTCCGGCGCATCCACGTCAAGGGCGGCCTCAACCTCGCCCCCAACGGCTACGGCTGGGCCTCCGGCGGTTACATCGCCGACTCGAAGATCGACGGTACGGTCGGTCCCTACTCGCAGCAGCAGTGGTACACCCGGGACAGCTCGGTCGGCGGCTGGACCAACGGCGTCTGGAACATGACCTTCACCGGTGTCGAGGGCGCGCCCGCGAGCAACTTCGAGACCGGTCCGTACACCACGCTCGACACCACGCCGGTCTCGCGCGAGAAGCCGTTCCTCTACCTGGACGGCAACGAGTACAGGGTGTTCGTGCCCGGCAAGCGCACCAACGCCCGCGGCGTGTCCTGGCCCGCCAACGCCAGCGGCACCTCCCTGCCGCTCAGCCGGTTCTACGTCGTCAAGCCCGGTGCCACGGCCACGACCATCAACACCGCCCTCGCCCAGGGGCTCAACCTGCTGTTCACGCCCGGTGTCTACCACCTCGACCGGACCATCGAGGTGAACCGGGCGAACACGGTCGTGCTGGGTCTGGGGCTCGCCACCATCGTCCCCGACGGCGGCGTGGACGCCCTGCACGTGGCCGACGTCGACGGTGTGCGGCTCGCCGGCTTCCTGATCGACGCCGGTCCGGTGCGGTCCGACGCGCTGCTGCGGATCGGGACGCCGGGCGCGAGCGCCGACCACTCCGCCAACCCCACCACCATGCAGGACGTGTTCATCCGCGTCGGCGGCGCGGGCCCGGGGCTGGCCACCGACTCCGTCGTGATCGACAGCGACGACGTGATCGTCGACCACACCTGGATCTGGCGCGCCGACCACGGCACCGGCGTCGGCTGGGAGACCAACCGGGCCGACTACGGGCTGCGCGTCAACGGCGACGACGTTCTCGCCACGGGGCTGTTCGTGGAGCACTTCAACAAGTACGACGTGTACTGGAGCGGGGAGCGCGGCCGGACGATCTTCTTCCAGAACGAGAAGGCGTACGACGCCCCGAACGAGGCCGCCATCACCCACGACGGCATCGTCGGCTACGCCGCCTACAAGGTCGCCGACTCGGTGAACGAGCACGAGGCCGTGGCGCTGGGCAGTTACTGCAACTACACGTCCGACGACACGATCGTCCAGCACCACGGGTTCCAGGTGCCGGTCAAGTCGGGCATCAGGATGCGCCACCTGATGGTGATCTCCCTGGGCGGAAAGGGCCAGTACGCGCACGTGATCAACGACACCGGCGCGCCCACGTCGGGGACGGACACCGTGCCGTCGAAGGTCACCCGGTTCCCGTGACGGACGGGTGAACCAGGCGCCCGTGCGCCCGGGGGGTCCCACGCCCCGGGCGCACGGGCCGCTTCCGACAGGCACGCGGAATCCGCCATTGCCGTCGGCGGACCGGGGCGGCGGAGCGGCCCGGCCCGGTTCCCGGCAGGACCGGTGCGCGCACGGCGCTGTGGTGGGCGAACACCGGCCGGCACCGTTGTGACGGTGCCGTCACAGGCCCTTCACCGAACGCACACTTCCAGCCGAGCCGCGTTCCCGCCGTTCCCGGCGGTACAGACGGTGCGCGGGGGCCGTGCCTAGTCTCCCGGGCCATGCGATCCACACGAACGAGACGCTTCGGTCTCGCCACGATCATCGCCCTCGCCCTCGCCCTGTTCGGCCTGGCGCCCTCTGCGAGCGCCGCCGACCCGGCCCCGGCCGAACTGTCGTTCAGCACCGACGCGGCGACCACGCAGCCGGGCGGCACGGTGAACCTGTCGATGACGATCAAGAACAACAAGACGTACGACATCTGGTTCGTCTACCAGACGATCGACCCGACCTGGCTGACCACCCAGCGCCCCGACCTCAAGTACAGCTTCACCGGCTGCAGCCTGGCCACGGAGAACGGGGCCGTCCCGTGCTCCGGAACCGGGCCGGCCAACCTGGGCGCCAACTACGGTGCCACCGTCCCGCCCGGCCAGAGCCGCACCGTCACGCTGACGCTGCAGATCGCCGCCGACTCCGGCTGCAACGGCAACATCGGCTTCTACTCGTACTACTACGCCGAGTTCAGCGACTCCACGAGCGTCAACGGCGGCCCGGTCTACACGCCGGAGGCCCGCGTCCTGTGCGCCTGACCGCACCTCTCCTCGCGTACTGAGCACCGGCGGCGGCCGGCCCCACGTCGGGCCGGCCGCCGGCCCGTGGATCAGCCGTGACCTGATCTCGCGCCAGGACCGGCCGGTCCGCCGCGGAGGACCACCGGCACCGGGACCCGGCGGAGCTTGCCGTTCCGTGGTCGCCGATTCCGTTCCCCAGCAGTACACAGGCCCTGGGACGCGTTCGACCTGCCGGTACGCGGCACCGCCCGGCACCGGGGGACATGCCGGTGCGAGCCGAATGGACACATGTGCTTTTCCGTCAAGTTCCGCAGTAGGCACACAAAAACTCCACACAGACCTCACTATGTGACACGACGCATACGTCGACGACCGGCGCCTCAGGGCGGCGGCGTGGTCATGGGGTGGGGGCTCCGCAGGGGGCGGCCGACCCCTGCCCGGGGGAGGGAAGCTCACCGCATGAAGCGGACCATTCGCACGACGGCACTCACAGTGGGCGCGCTACTGGCGTCGCTGGCTCTACCGGCCGGCACGGCCCGGGCGGACGCCCCGGCACCGCGCATCGACCTGCGCGTGCTGGTCGTGAGCGACGGAGGACCTGCCACCGACGCCATCGCCGCCGAACTGAAGACCGCGGGGACGCCGTACACGCAGGTCGACCTCGGGGACGCGGACCGGCCCTCGATCGACGCCGGCTTCCTGGCCGACACCGTGGACGGACGGCCCCGCGCCAGGTTCCAGGCCGTGGTCATGCCCAACGACAACCCCTTCCCGGCCGGCTCGGGCGAGATGGCGGCCCTGGCCGCCTACGAGAAGACGTACGGGATCCCCCAGGTCGACGCGTACACCTACGCGCGTCCCGAGGTCGGGCTCCAGTACGCGGTCGGCACCGGCTACGCCGGCAGCCTGGACGGCGTGCGGGCCGAGGTGACGCAGGCCGGTCTGGCGGGTCCCTTCGGCTATCTGGACGGGGCGGTGCCGTTCGAGGACAACTCCCCCACCGTGGGCGAGTCCTACGCCTACCTGTCGACGCCCGCGCCGGGCGCGGACTTCGTCCCGTACGTCCAGGCGGCGATGCCCGGGCGGGCGACGAAGGGCTCGCTGGTGGGCGAGTACCGGCACGACGGGCGGCGCGAACTGGTCGTCACCTTCGTCTACAACCAGTACCAGCAGCAGTTCCGGCTGCTGGCCCGGGGCATCGTGGAGTGGATGACCGACGGGGTCCACCTGGGCGCCGACCGCAACTACTTCGCGGTCCACGTCGACGACGTGTTCGCGGCCGACGACCGCTGGGACACCGAGCTCAACTGCACGCCCGGAGACGTGGACTGCGCGCCGGGCGAGGGGACGCCGAACCCGATCCGCATGGTCCCCGCCGACGTCGACCACGCCACCGCCTGGCAGGAGAGCAGGAACTTCACCTTCGACCTGGCCTACAACGCTTCCGGCAGCGTCGACCACCGCCAGGACAACAACGGCGCCGACCCGCTCGCCGACAAGCTGATCGCCGACCGCGGTGCGTTCCGGTGGATCAACCACACGTACACGCACGCCTTCCTCGGCTGCGTCCAGGACGTCGGCGTCGTGCCGTGGAAGTGCGCCACGAACGCCGACGGCAGCACCCGGTGGGTGACCCGCAACGAGATCGCGGACGAGATCGCCACCAACCGCGTCTGGGGCGAGGCGGCCGGACTGCCCCTGGACAACGACGAGTTGGTGACCGGTGAGCACTCGGGCCTGAAGGTGACCCCGCAGCAGCCCGAGGACAACCCCAACCTGGCTCCCGCCCTCACGGACAACGGCATCGCCTGGCTCGGCTCGGACAACTCCCGCGACCCCGTGCAGCGCAGGGTCGGCAGCGCCACCACGGTCTCCCGCTACCCGATGAACGTCTTCTACAACGCCGGGCGGGCGGCCGAGCAGGTCGACGAGTACAACTGGATCTACACCAGCCGCGCCCAGGGCGGCAGCGGCATCTGCGAGGACAACCCGGCCACCTCCACGTGCCTGACCGCACCGCTGGACCCCGCCACCGGCTACACGAGCCACATCGTGCCCCTGGAGACGCGGATCGCCCTCGGGCACGTCCTCTCCAACGACCCCAAGCCGCACTTCATCCACCAGTCGAACCTCGCCGAGGACCGCATCGCCTACCCCGTCCTCGACGGCGTCCTGGACGGCTACGCCGGTCTGTTCGCCGACAACACCCCCGTGGTGAACCTGCGCATGGAGGCCATCGGCGTCGAACTCCAGCGCCGCGCGGCCTGGCAGGCGGCCGTCGACGCCGGTCACGTCACCGCCTACCGCGTCGGCGCCGCCGTGACCGTCGAGGCCCCCGACGGCGTCGCCGTACCGGCGACCATGCCCGCCGGCACCCGGCGCGCGGGCACGGACTTCGGCGACGCCTACGCCGGCGCGGTGTCCGGCTGGACGACGCCCGGGTCCGGGGAGCCGCTCGTCCTCACCCTGCCGTCACCGGCCGCCGCTCCCCCGGCGGTCGCCGCCGGCCCCGGCGACACGGCCGCCGCCACGTCCGCCGCCCCGCGCACCCGCGTACCGGCCGGCGTGAGCGATCCGGTGCCCCACGGCGCCGGGCGTTGAGCGCCCACCGCCACCGCAGGCACCCCCACCCCACTCCCCGGCCGTGGAGCACATCGATGCACGTTCCCCACGGCGCGCGGCGCCCCGGCGCGCCGCGCGTCACCCTGCTCACCGAAGGCACCTATCCGCACAGCCACGGCGGAGTGAGCGTCTGGTGCGACCAGCTCGTCACCGGCATGCCCGACCTGGACTTCGACGTCGTCGCCGTCACCGGCACCAAGCGCGAGCCGGTCGTCTGGGACGTCCCCGGACACGTCCGCCGGGTCGTGTCCGTGCCCATGTGGGGGCCCGCCCCCCAGGGGCGCCCCCCGCGCGGGCGTGAGCGCAACCGGCTCGAGGCCGCCTACGAGCGGTTCGTGACCGCGCTGCTCGATCCGCGTGCCGAGGACGGCTTCGGTCCCGCCCTCCACCGGCTCGCGCAGGCGGCCACGGACGGCGCGCTGAGCCCGTTCCTGCGCGACGACCGGGCGATCGGCATCCTGACGGGAGTCTGGAACAGGCGCGGGCTCGCCGTGCGGGAGGCACGGCCCACCCTGCACGACGCGGTGACGGCGACCGCCCTGCTGGAGCACGCCCTGCGTCCGCTGGCCGCCCCGGGCCCCGAGCAGGGGGTGGCGCACGCGGTCAGCGGCGGCGTGGCGGTGCTGCCGGGGCTGGTCGCGCTGGAACGGCACGGTGTGCCGCTGCTGTTGACCGAGCACGGTGTCTATCTGCGCGAGCGCTACCTCGGTTACCGCACGGCCGCGTACCGGTGGCCGGTGAAGGCGCTCGTCCTGGGCTTCTTCCGGCTGCTGGCCGAGGAGACCTACCGCCGGGCCGCCCTGATCACACCCGGCAACCGCTACAACCGGCTGTGGGAGGAGCAGGGCGGCGCGGCCCCCGAGTCCATACGCACCGTCTACAACGGCGTCGACCCGGCCGCGTTCCCGCCCGCCGGGCCGGAGCCGGAGCAGCCCGTGCTCAGCTGGGCCGGCCGGGTCGACCCGATCAAGGACCTGGAGACCCTGATCCGCGCCTTCGCCCTGGTGCGGGACCGGGTGCCCGCGGCGCGGCTGCGGTTGTTCGGCGGCACCCCGCGCGGCGGCGAGGCCTACCGGGAGCGCTGCGAGGCGCTGGCCGCGCAGCTCGGGCACGGGGACGCCGTCACCTTCGAGGGGCGGGTCGAGGACATCAAGGACGCGTACGCCGCCGGGAACGTGGTGATGCTGTCCAGCATCAGCGAGGGCTTCCCGTTCACCCTGATCGAGGCCATGTCCTGCGGCCGGGCGACCGTCTCCACGGACGTGGGCGGCGTCCGGGAGGCCGTCGGCGACGCCGGTCTCGTCGTACCGCCGCGCGACCCGGCCGCCATGGCCGCCGCCGCCCTGGAGCTGCTGGCCGACACCGGACGGCGCCGCGCGATGGGCGAGGCGGCGCGGCTGAGGGTGATCGAGCAGTTCACGCTCCGGCAGACCATCGACACGTTCCGGTCGATATACCTGGAGCTGTCGGCGTTCGGCGGCACGGCGGCGCGCGCGATGGCCGCGGACGCCGGCGCGTTCGTGACCGCGGGCGCCCCGCCGGTGAGGAGCGCGACCGGATGAGCGGACCCATGGCACTGGAACCGGGCGGCGCCGAGCAGGAGACGCTGGCACTGCGCCTGGCCGACACCCGGCCGCCCGTCGTGCGCGCGGCCGACCGGCACACGCTCGCCCTGGTCCTGCCCGGGCACGGCGCCCACCGCGAGGCGGTGGACCGGCTGGCCGCCGACCTCGCGGACCGCATCGCCCCGGCCGTCCACCCCTACGAGGTGGCCGCGCTCCTGGAGTCGGAGGGCCTGACCGGCGAGGTGATCGAGCAACAGTACGGGCACCGTGACCTGTTCTCCCTGGCCACCGCGTTGTACGAGCGGGTGCCGCGCGGCTTCCCGGAACCGCCGCGGCCCGCCGACCCCTGGCGGCCCGACCACGTGCGCTGCGCACTGCGCGGCGCCCTGTTCGCGCTGCCCGGTCTCGGCTACGCGCTCGCCGGGCGCCTGCTGCCCCACGGCGGCACGGTGACCGCGCTGGTGGTGGCGGGGCTGGTGTCCTGGGCGTGGAACCAGGCGCTGGGCCACCGGGCGTACCTGCGCCTGGCGACCGGGCGCCGGGAGGCGGGCCGCACGCTGCTCAAGGGGGCGCCCCTGGGCGCCGTCGCCGCGACCGCGGCCGGCGTGCCTCTCACGGGGTCCGGCACGGCGGCCCTGGCCGTGGCGGTGCAGTCCGGCTACC
>NZ_BDJC01000037.1 GCF_002005565.1 Streptomyces sp. JHA26
GGCTGCGGCGGACCGGACACGCCCGGCGCGGACGCGGGCGGCGGCGGAGGCACACCGGGGCCGCCCACCGGAGGCGCGGCCAGCACCGTCTCCGCGTGGTGCACGGCACCGCGCCCGCCGCCCGAAGAACCCTGCGCACCGGAAGCACCCGCGGATCCGGGCGCACCCGGAGCGGCGGGAGGCGGCGGCGTACCGGGACCACCACCGGCACCCGGGACACCGGGCGCACCCGGGACACCCGGCGCACCAGGCGGCGCGGGAGGCAGGGGCACCCCGCCACCGCCCGTACCACCCGGACCGGCCAGCATCGTCGCGGCGTGGTGCACCCCGTCCGAGGACCCACCGGGAACGCTCGGCGGAGGCGGCGTACCCGGACCGGCCGGGCCCTCGGGACCGAGCGACGACACCATCTGCGTCGGCACATAACCCCCCGCAGGCGCGGCAGGCGGCGGCGTACTCCCCGACCGCCCGCCCGGCACACCCGGAGCACCCGGCGGAGGCGGCGTGGTCGAACCCCCACCACGCCGCGGAGGAGCCGCCTTGCTGGTCGCGGCGTCGGCGATGTCCCCGGCGTTCGGCGCGAGCGGCCGGGCCGGCGTACTCGGACCGGCCTGCGGCAGCGGCACCCCCGCGGGCGGCGTGCCCGGCGCCGGAGCGGGAGGCGCGGCAGGCGCGGCAGGCGCGGGAGGCGCGGCAGGCGCGGGAGGCGCGGCAGGCGCGGGAGGCGGCGGCGTCCCCGCACCCGCGGACGTCACCGGCGCGTTCGGGGCGTCGACCGCCGGCGCGAGCGCCGTCGGCGGAAGCTGACTGCCACCCGACATCAGCGCCGTCTTGGCATCCGGCGTCACCGAGGGCGGCGGCACGTCGTCCACACCGCTCAACGGCGGCGCGAACACCGTCTCGGGCAACGGCACGGAACGGTCCTCACCGGCATCCGCGGTGGTGTCCGTCCCCGCCCAGGGCGTCGCCCCGGCAGGCGCACCCGACGCCCCCGACACGCCACCACCGGCCCCCGAGGCGTCCCCGCCCTCCCCACCGGCACCGGCAGCGGCAGCGGCAGCAGGCCACTGCGCACCACTGCCCCCGGCAGCAGGAGCGGACGACACGGAAGACCCGGCCGACGGCGCCCCGTCCTCCGTCCCGGCAAGCGCCCCCGCACCCTCACCGGAGCCACCCCCCGCCGCACCGTCACCGGCGTCCCGCTCACCCCGCCGGTCCGGAACACCCAGCCGGTCCGCCGCCTCCTGCAACCACTCCGGCGGCGTCAACAGGAACGACGTCTGATTCAGATCCACCCGCTCCGCAGGAGCGGCCACCGGCTCGTCCACCCCCTCCGGACGCCCGTACTCCTCCTCATAGCGGCGGATCACCTCCCCCACCGCCAACGCCGGCCACAGCGTCGCCTCACCACTGTCCCGCGCGATCACCAACCGCTGCGCACCACCGTCCGAACGCGGCCCGTCCGCACGGTCCTCGGCCCACACCACGAACCCGAGCCCGAACTCCCGCACCCGCACCTCACGATGCTGGTACGCCGGCAGGTCACCGTTGACCCACTCCTCCGCGCGCTCCTGCGCCTGCGCGAACGTCACCATCGCCAGCTCACTCCCCTACCGGCGCCGAAGACGCCGACGCCACGGGCACCGCACGCGCGAAACCACCGTCCACCATCAGGTTCGCCACCGTCTCCAACTCCGGCGGCGACCCCGCCAACCGCGACAGGAACGCGTCGAAATCCTCACCGCACGGCAACAGCAACCGCTCCACCCGCTCCGCCGACGACCACGACGGATCCACGTCCCGCGCATCGTCGTACGAGCAGAACCACACCGAACCGATCCGCTCGCCCTTCACCTTCACCGCCAGCAGACCCCCCTGGACGAACGCGACGCCCAGATAGTCCTTCGTCAGGTGATCCCGCAGACACTTGTTGACATAGACCAGATCGTTGACCGCCGCCTCCTCACGCACCGTGAAGAACGGCTGGTCCACCAACAACCCCAGCTCCGCGTCCAACGCCGTACCCACCGGCGCACACCCACCCGCCGCCTTCAAGAACGACCGGTACGCACCCGGCAACCGGTACCCGAGATCCTCCTCGACCCCCTGCACCTGCTGCTCCGTCACCGCCACACCCGACTTCGGCAACCCGAAATGCGCCGGACGCGTCTCCTGCAACGGCCGCGTCCCCCGCTTCGACTGATCCACCGCAGCCGTCGCGACACCACCGTGATGCCGCAGCAACGCCTTCACCTCGACCGGCACCAGCTCCATGCGCCGCGACCCGACCACGTGATGCCACGTCCAACCGTGCGGCGTCGCCACCGCCGGCACCGTGTCCCACAACTCGTGCCCCGACGCCGACAACGCCGCGTTCGCCGACACGTAGTCCGTCAACCGCAACTCGTCGACCCCGAACCCCTCCGGCGGCTCCGCGATCTCCGCCACCGCACGGGCATACGGCGAGAAAACGGGATAACCCCGCTCATCCACCCGCACCCCTCTCGGGTGACGGGCCGCCCGCACCGGATCCGGGAAATGCACGACCTGCCCGGCGTAGGCCGCGTTCGGCGGCGCGATCTGCCCGAGCCGACCTGTCGTCATGGCGGTAGCCCCCTGCGGCGTCTGTCCGTCTGCACTGTCTTCCATCACCGCACGCGAACGCGGTGCCGACAGCCTATGCGGTACACCGACACCGGTCACCGGCCCCGCACACCCACCCCACCCCCGCCCGTGACCAGCCGTCACCCCCTCGTGACGGACCGCCCACCCCCGGGCGTATCACCCCGCCCCAGCTTCCGCACACGCCACCACATTTGGCACCCTGTGACCTCCGGGGGGATGCACACGAGGGGAACACGACCATGAGCGCCACGCAGACGGAACCACACACCGACAGGCCCGACGGCCCCCGGACCGGCGACCCCCGCATCGGCTGGAGCGCCGCCGAACCCTCCCACGCCCCCACCCTGCGCCACCGCCGCGACGGCATACTCCCCACCGTCGCCGCCGCCCTCTCCGTCCGCGGCACCACCCTCACCGGCACCCCCACCCGCGCCGACACACCCCCCGCCCTGCACCACCTCGTCCAGGACTTCCTCGACACCCTCACCAGCGGGCAACGCGACCGCTTCACCGGCCGCTGCGCCGAAACCATCCTCATCTCCCGGCACCTCACCACCGCCGACGCCGCACGCAGCAAACGCGCCGCCCGCAGACCCATGACCAACGGCGAAGCCCGCAAAGCACTCAAACACGCCAAACTCACCACCCGCCGCATCCGCGAAGACGGCGACCCCCTCCACGGCAGCTTCGCCACCCCCTGCCGCGCCTGCACCGCCCTCAGCGCCCACTTCGGCGTCCGCATCGTCGACCCCACCACCGACGACTGACCCACCACCCCACCCCACACCCCGCCGACACCGACACCGACACCGACACCGACCAAAGGCACATGCACGCCGACCGCGCCTCCACCACCCGCTTCCCCGTCCCCGTCGACGCCGCCCTGCGCGACGCCGGCTGGCAACCCGGACGCTGGGACATCAAACAAGCCGAGATCTGGGCCGACACCCTCCGCGCACACACCTCACCCGCAGGACACCGCCACACCGTCTTCCCCGCCGCCGTCGAAGCCTGGGCCGAATTCGGCGGCCTCCACATCACCCCCACCGGCCCCGGCCGCCACATCGCCCCCACCCCCCTCCACCTCGACCCCCTCCACGGCCTCCACATGGCCCGCACCCTCGGCGACCTCGGCCGCGCCCTCGACACCCAGACCTGCCCCCTCGGCACCGAAACCGACACCCAGGCCCTCATCGCCATCGACACCGAAGGCCGCGTCTACGCCCTCGACCACACCGGCGACTGGTACCTCGGCCCCGACATCGACCACGCCCTCGCCACCCTCGTCACCGGCACCCGACCCACCCGCCTCACCACCACCCCCGGCTGACCCACCCCCACTACGACGCCGGAATCACCGCCGACACCCGAAAACCCCCCGCCTCCGTCGGCCCCGACACGAACACACCCCCCAGAGCGGACACCCGCTCCTTCATCCCCACCAGACCATTACCACCCGACGGCAACCGCACCGACGACACCGACGACGCCTCCGGCGGCGCCTCGTTCTCCACCTGCATCGCGATCTCCGACACCCGATGCGCAAGCCGCACGTACGTCTTCGCACCCGCCGCATGCTTGTGCACGTTCGTCAACGCCTCCTGCACCACCCGAAACGCCGTCGACTCCACCTCCGGCGCATACGACCGCACCTCCCCCTCCACCGACAACGCCACCACCATCCCCGCCGCCGCCGACTGCCCGACCAACTCCTCCAACTCCGACAGGCACGGCCCCTCCGCAGAACGCCCACCGTCCCCCACCGCCCGCGAAGCAGCCGCCGCCGCAGCCACCCCCACCGCCGCCAACGGCACCGCCGCCCGCTCCGCACGCCCCCCGTCCCCACCGGCGCGCAACACCCCGAGCATCTCCCGCAACTCCGTCAACGCCTGCCGCCCCATGTCCCCCACCAGCGCGGCATTCTTCACCGCCTTCTCCGGATCCTTCCGCGCCACCGCCTGCAACGCCGCAGCGTGCACCACCATCAGACTCACCCGATGCGCCACCACGTCATGCATCTCCCGCGCGATCCGCGTCCGCTCCTCACCACGCGCCCACTCCGCACGCTCCTCCGCCCGCTCCGCGAGCAACTGCAACTCCCGCTCCAGACTGTCCGCACGCTCCCGCAGACTCTCCATCAACCGCCGCCGCGCCCCCACATACAGACCCAGCAGCACCGGCGGAGCCGTCACCCCCAACGACGTGGCGATCGCCGCGAACGGAATGAACCAGTCACCGATCTCCAGATCCCCGTGCGCCATGTCCTGCCGCACCCGCACGAACGTGACGACCAACGTCCCCAGCAACGACATACCGGCCAACGACCCGATGATCCGCCGCGGCAACTCGGACGCCGCCAACGTGTACAGGCCGACGACGCCCAACAGAAAACCCATCTCCGCCGGCGTCACGGCGATCGCCACCAACACCACCGCCACGGGCCACACCCGCCGCACCACCAGCACGGAACCGGCCAACAACCCGAAGACGACCCCCACCGCCCACGGAACCCCGGCGTCCCTCGCGAACGGAACCCCCTCCGCCGCACACTCCAACGCGGACACCACGGCAAGGCCCACATCGAGCACCGCGCCGCGCCGCCTGTCCCACCACCAAGGCCCACCCCGGGCCGGTACGTGGTCTTCCCCCGTCGTGGTCATGCCCTCCAGCCTACGGGCGCCGGGCGACCCGTTTCCGGTGACTTTTGCCGAGCGATACGTCGCGATATCCCTCGAACTGGTGAACTCTCCGCCGACCAGCACCGGAGCCGACCGTTCCGGCCGGACGGTATGCCCATGGCACTTTCACGGAACAAGTACGCGGACTTCGAGGGACTGCGGGAGCGGGCGGTCGCGCTGCGGCGCGAGGGGCTCAGCCGACGCCAGATCCGCGACCGCCTGCACGTCGACAACAACGACATCCTCAACCGCCTCCTGGAGGGCGAACCGCCTCCCGAGTGGACGAAGCGCCCGAACGCGAAGGACGACCTGAGGGAGCGGGCCCGGGAGCTACGGCTTCAGGGCTGGACGTACGACCAGATCCAGGTGGAGCTGGGATGCAGCAAGAGTTCCATCTCGCTCTGGGTGCGGGACCTTCCCAAGCCGGAGCGACGGGAGCCGTCGGAGCAGGCGAAGCTTGCGGCACGGAAGCGGTGGGAGCACGAGTTGGCAGTGCGCGATGCCGTACGCAAGCAGACCAAGACGGCGGCACTGCAGGAGATCGGCCGCATGACCGAACGGGAGCTCTTCCTCCTCGGCGTGGGGCTCTACTGGGCGGAGGGGGCGAAGGACAAGATCTACAGCCGCCGCGAGTACGTCCTTTTCGTCAACAGCGATCCGGACATGATCAAAGTGTTCATCGCCTGGCTCGAGCTGCTCAAAGTAGAACGCGAGCGCCTGCGCTTCCGTGTGATGATCCACGAGAACGCCGATGTGGCGGCCGCCGAACAGTACTGGGCGGCCCTCGTGGGCACGGACACCACGCGCTTCGGGAAGACGACGCTCAAGAAACACAACCCCAGGACGGTCCGCAAGAACGTGGGTGACCACTACCGTGGCTGCCTGGTCATCGGTGTCGTGCAGAGCGCTGATCTGTACCGACGGATCGAGGGCTGGTGGAACGGGATCGTTCTCGGCAGCGCGTCGGCCTCAGGTATGGTCTGACGCAGCCATCCGCCATGGGGTAACTGGTAGCCCGCGGGCCTTTGAAGCCCTGTAGTGCTGGTTCGAATCCAGCTGGCGGAGCTGCTCGGTTCGGGTCCTGACCGTCGGTGAAAGCCGCCGTCAGGGCCCGCACTCATGTCCCCCACGAACCGCCCCGGTATCCTGCGGATGTCCACCCCCACCCCCTCAAAGCCGAAGGGCATCCCGTGAGCGCCATTCGCCCGGCAGCCGTCGTCGTTCTCGCAGCGGGTGAGGGCACCCGTATGAAGTCGGCCACACCCAAGGTCCTGCACGAGCTGTGCGGACGTTCCCTCGTCGGGCACGTGCTCGCCGCGGCCGGTGAGCTGGAGCCCGAGAACCTGGTCGTCGTCGTGGGTCACGCCCGCGAGAAGGTCACCGCGCACCTCGCCGAGGTCGCGCCCGATGTCCGTACCGCCGTGCAGGAGCAGCAGAAGGGCACCGGGCACGCCGTCCGGATGGGGCTGGAGGCCCTCGGCGGTGCCGTGGACGGCACGGTCGTGGTCGTCTGCGGTGACACTCCGCTGCTGACCGGCGAGACGCTGCGGGCCCTCGCCGCCACCCACTCCGCCGACGGCAACGCGGTCACCGTGCTGACGGCCGAGGTGCCGGACGCGACGGGGTACGGCCGGATCGTGCGGGACGGGGCCTCCGGTGCCGTCACCGCGATCGTGGAGCACAAGGACGCCTCCGAGTCGCAGCGGGCGATCCGTGAGATCAACTCGGGTGTCTTCGCCTTCGACGGGCAGCTGCTCGCGGACGCGCTGGGGAAGGTGCGGACGGACAACAGTCAGGGCGAGGAGTACCTCACCGACGTCCTCGGCATCCTGCGCGAGGCCGGGCACCGCGTCGGTGCCTCCGTGGCCGGGGACCACCGGGAGATCGCGGGGATCAACAACCGGGTGCAGCTGGCCGAGGCCCGCCGGATCCTCAACGACCGGTTGCTGACGCGCGCCATGCTGGCCGGTGTGACGGTCGTGGACCCGGCGACCACGTGGGTCGACGTGACGGTGACCTTCGAGCAGGACGTCATCGTCCACCCGGGTACGCAGCTGCACGGCAGCACGCATCTCGCCGAGGGTGCGGAGGTGGGTCCGAATTCGCGGCTCACGGATACGCGTGTGGGTGCGGGTGCGCGGGTGGACAACACCGTTTCGTTGGGTGCGGTGGTGGGTCCTGAGGCGACGGTGGGTCCGTATGCGTATTTGCGTCCGGGTACGCGGTTGGGGCTGAAGGCGAAGATCGGTACGTACGTGGAGACGAAGAACTCCTCGATCGGTGAGGGGACGAAGGTTCCGCACCTGTCGTACGTGGGTGACGCGACGATCGGTGAGTACACCAACATCGGTGCGGCGAGTGTGTTCGTGAACTACGACGGGGAGAGCAAGCACCACACGACGGTGGGTTCGCACTGCAAGACGGGTTCGGACAACATGTTTGTGGCTCCTGTCACGGTCGGGGACGGTGCTTATACGGCTGCCGGCTCGGTGATCACGAAGGATGTGCCGCCTGGTTCGTTGGCCGTGGCCCGTGGTCAGCAGCGGAATATCGAGGGTTGGGTGGCTCGTAAGCGTCCGGGGAGCGCGGCGGCGAAGGCGGCCGAGGCGGTGTCCCGGGAGTCCGGTGGCGAGGGCTGACCGGAAACCGGTGCGTCGAACACGGCGTACCGTGATAAGTGCACATCCGCACCCCACCAGCTGAGACGCCTCCGGCACCCAGCCGGACGAGCCTGAAGAGGCTCAGCTGCGAAACCTCTGAGGAGAAAGTGCTGTGACCGGGATCAAGACGACCGGCGTGAAGAAGATGATGTTCTTCTCCGGCCGCGCCCACCCCGAGCTTGCCGAGGAGATCGCCCACGAGCTGGGTGTCGGGGTCGTCCCGACGAAAGCCTTCGACTTCGCGAACGGTGAGATCTACGTCCGTTATCAGGAGTCGGCGCGTGGTGCGGACTGCTTTCTGATCCAGAGCCACACGGCTCCGATCAACAAGTGGGTCATGGAGCAGTTGATCATGATCGATGCGTTGAAGCGTGCGTCGGCTCGCTCCATCACGGTCATCGTGCCGTTCTACGGTTACGCGCGGCAGGACAAGAAGCACCGGGGGCGTGAACCGATTTCGGCGCGTCTGATCGCGGATCTGATGAAGACCGCGGGTGCGGACCGGATTCTGGCGGTGGATCTGCACACGGACCAGATCCAGGGTTTCTTCGACGGTCCGGTGGATCATCTGTTCGCGCTGCCGCTGCTGGCGGACTACGTGGGTGCGAAGGTGGATCGTTCGAAGCTGACGGTGGTGTCTCCGGACGCGGGCCGGGTGCGGGTGGCGGACCGTTGGTGCGACCGTCTGGGTGCGCCGCTGGCGATCGTGCACAAGCGTCGTGACAAGGACGTGGCGAACCAGGTCACGGTGCACGAGGTGGTCGGTGATGTGAAGGGCCGGATCTGTGTCCTGGTCGACGACATGATCGACACCGGTGGCACGATCTGTGCGGCGGCGGACGCGCTGTTCGCGCACGGTGCGGAGGACGTCATCGTGACGGCGACGCACGGTGTGCTGTCGGGTCCGGCGGCGGACCGGTTGAAGAATTCGAAGGTGAGTGAGTTCGTGTTCACGAACACGCTGCCGACGCCGAGCGAGCTGGAGCTGGACAAGATCACGGTGCTGTCGATCGCGCCGACGATCGCGCGTGCGGTGCGTGAGGTGTTCGAGGACGGTTCGGTGACGAGCCTGTTCGACGAGCAGTAGGGGTTCGCCTGGGGGTTCCCTGGGGTTCTTGAGATCGTTTTGGGTGCGGCCTCCCTGTCCGAGTAGACTTCTGGAGTTGCTCGGCGAGGGAGGCCGTACTCGTGTTCGCGGGTGTGGTTGTCCGTTATCGACGCGCTCTTCGTAGCAGGCCGTTCGTGGCCGGGTGACCACGTCCGTTTCTACCTCTACGAGGAGTGATCATGTCCGAGGTGAAGCTCGCCGCCGAGACGCGCAACGAGTTCGGTAAGGGTGCCGCGCGTCGTATCCGTCGTGACAACAAGGTTCCGGGTGTTCTGTACGGTCACGGTTCGGACCCGGTGCACCTGACGCTTCCGGGTCACGAGCTGCTGCTGGCGCTGCGTACGCCGAACGTGCTGATCGCGCTGGACATCGACGGCAAGACGAACGAGCTGGCGATTCCGAAGTCGGTGCAGCGTGACCCGATCAAGGGTTTCCTGGAGCACGTGGACCTGCAGCTGGTGAAGCGCGGTGAGACGGTGACCGTCGAGATCCCGGTGCAGACCGAGGGTGAGCTGGCTCCGGGTGGCAACCTGCTGGAGCACGTGCTGACCGCGCTGCCGGTCGAGGCCGAGGCGACGCACATTCCGGAGAGCGTGAGCGTCTCCGTGGAGGGTCTGGAGGCGGGTGCCTCGGTTCTGGCCAAGGACATCGCGCTGCCGTCGGGTGTGAAGCTGGCGGTCGAGGACGACGCCGTGGTGCTGCAGGTTCTGGCCGCTCAGGCCGAGGAGCCCGCTGCCGAGGGTGAGGGTGAGGGCGAAGAGGCCGCTGAGGCCTGATCGTCTTCCGAGGGTTTTTCCGGTCGGCCGCTGTTCCCTTGCGGGGCAGCGGCCGACGTGTATGTGTGGACGGACGGGCGGTTGAGGAGGCATGGACGTGACGGCGGACGTGGGTGCGCCCTGGCTGGTGGCTGGTCTGGGTAATCCGGGCCCCGAGTATGCGGGGAATCGGCACAACGTCGGTTTCATGGTGGTGGATCTGCTGGCGGAGCGGATCGGGGCGCGGTTCAAGCGGCACGGCAAGGCGCAGGCTCAGGTGGTGGAGGGGCGGATCGGTCCGCCCGGGCCGGCGAACCGGCGGGTGGTCCTGGCGAAGCCGATGTCGTTCATGAACGTGTCGGGCGGTCCGGTGACGGTGCTGCGGGACTTCTACAAGGTGCCGGTCGGCAACATCGTGGCGGTGCACGACGAGCTGGACATCGACTACGGCGTGCTGCGGCTGAAGCTGGGCGGCGGGGACAACGGGCACAACGGGCTGAAGTCGATCACGAGGTCGTTGGGTGCGGACTACCACCGGGTGCGGTTCGGGATCGGCCGGCCGCCGGGGCGGATGCCGGTGGCGGATTTCGTGCTGAAGGATTTCTCGTCGGCGGAGCGCAAGGAGCTGGACTACTTCGTGGACCGTGCGGCGGACGCGGTGGAGTGTCTGGTGATCGAGGGGCTGGAGCGGGCGCAGAGCACGTACAACTCATGACGTGTCCGTGTGTGCCACCCGGGTGAGTTGACCGTCCGCATAGGTATGGCCAATGATCCCGGCCATGCCTGCCTCAGTCACTGCCGCTGCCGCTCGTCCCCGTCAGGTCGTCTCGCGTGCTTCGCGTGCCGTGCTGCGGTTCGGCCGGGTAGTGGTGATGGGCGTGGTGACGGGGTTGATCCTGATCGCCGGGGTGTGGGCGTCGTGGGGGACGGCGCAGCACGTGATGCTGACCAAGGGGCGTGAGCGGGGCACGGTCGAGGTGGCGCGGTGCGGGGGCGGTTCGTGCAGTGGGCCGTATGTGCCGGTGTCGGCGGGGTCGCGGGCGCGGGAGCGGGTCGTGTTCGAGGATTCGGTGGCCGTGTCGGCGGGGCGGACGTACGCGGTGGTGGTGAAGCCGGGGGGTGACGACGTGGTGCGTTCGGGTCCGGCGGGGGTGTTGTACGCGTGGGTGCCGCTGGGGGGTGCGTTGCTGTTGGCGTCGGTGGTGGTGGCGGGTGGGTTGCGTCGGACGCGGGTGGCGTGGGTGCTGGCCGGGTCGGGGGTGGCGTTGTTGACGGCGGCGTTCGTGGCGGTGTGAGGCGGATGGGGTGGTGCCCCCGTGCTCGTGGTGAGCGCGGGGGCACCGTTGTGTGGGGGTGGTGGGGTGTCAGCCGGTGTTGCGCAGGCCGGCGGCGACGCCGTTGACGGTGAGGAGCAGGGCTCGGGCGAGCAGGGGGTCGACTTCTTCGCCGGCGGCGGCTGCTTCGCGCTGGCGGTTGAGGAGGGCGACCTGGAGGTAGGAGATGGGGTCGAGGTAGGCGTCGCGGATGGCGAACGTCTGCTTGAGGACGGGGTCGGCGTCGAGGAGTTCGTTCTCGCCGGTGACCTTGAGGATCTCGGTGACGGTGAGTTCGTGCTCGGCCTTGATGGAGTCGAAGACGTGCTTGAGTTCGTCGGGGACGAGGGTGTCGACGTAGTGCTGGGCGATGCGCAGGTCGGTCTTGGCGAGGGTCATCTCGACGTTGGAGATGAAGTTGCGGAAGAAGTGCCACTGCTGGTGCATCTCGTCCAGGACGGTGTCGAGGCCGGCTTCGCGCAGGGCCTTGAGGCCTGAGCCGACGCCGTACCAGCCGGGGACGATCTGCCGGGACTGGGTCCAGCCGAAGACCCAGGGGATGGCGCGCAGTCCGTCGAGGGAGACGCCGGAGCCGGGGCGGCGGGAGGGTCGTGAGCCCAGGTGCAGGTCGGCGAGCTGGTCGACGGGTGTGGAGGCCAGGAAGTACGTGGGCAGGTCGGGGTCTTCGACCAGCTTGCGGTAGGCCTGGTGGGCGGCTTCGGAGACGACGTCCATGGCGGCGTCCCAGCGGGCGAGGGCCTCGTCGGACTGGCGGGGTGCGGTGTGCAGGGCGGAGGCCTGGAGGGTGGCGGCGACCGTCAGTTCCAGGTTCTCGCGGGCCAGGGACGGGATGAGGTACTTGTCGGAGATGACCTCGCCCTGTTCGGTGACCTTGATCTCGCCTTCGAGGGTGCCCCAGGGCTGGGCGAGGATGGCGTCGTGGGTGGGGCCGCCGCCGCGGCCGACGGTGCCGCCGCGGCCGTGGAAGAGGCGCAGGCGGACGCCGTAGCGGTGGGCGACGTCGCGCAGGCGGCGCTGGGCGCGGTGGATCTCCCACTGGCTGGTGGTGATGCCGCCGAACTTGGAGGAGTCGGAGTAGCCGAGCATGACCTCCTGGACGTCGCCGCGCAGGGCGACCAGGCGCCGGTAGGAGGGGTCGGCGAGGAGGTCCTCGAGGATGGTGTCGGCGGCCTTGAGTTCGTCGGTGGTCTCCAGGAGGGGGACGATGCCGATCTTGGCCCAGCCGGCGTGCAGGTCGATGAGGCCGGCTTCGCGGGCGAGGACGGTGGCGGCGAAGACGTCGTCGGCGCCCTGGCACATGGAGATGATGTAGGACTCGATGACCTCGGGGCCGAAGACCTCCAGGGCGCGGCGCACGGTCTGGAAGACGCCGAGGGTCTTCTCGCCGGCGGCGTCGACGGGGGCGGGGGTGGGGGCGAGCGGCCTGCGGGAGCGCAGTTCCTTGGCGAGGAGCTTGGTGCGGTACTCGCGGGGCATGTCGGCGTAGCGCCAGGATTCCTCGCCGAGGCGGTCGAAGAGCTGGCCGAGGGCGTGGTGGTGGGCGTCGGCGTGTTCGCGGACGTCCATGGTGGCGAGCTGGAGGCCGAAGGCGGCCAGGGTGCGGATGGTGCGGGCGAGTCGGCCGTCGGCGAAGAGGCCGCCGCGGTGTTCGCGCAGGGAGGTCTGGAGGATGCGCAGGTCGGCGAGGAGTTCGGCGGTGCCGAGGTAGTCGCGGCCGTCCTCGTGGGGGGTGCCCTTGGCGAGGCGCTGCTTGGTGTTCTCCAGCTTCTGGCGGATGCAGGTGGCCTTGAGCCGGTAGGGCTCTTCGGCGTTGAGGCGCTTGTAGCGGGGGCTGATCTCGGGGAGCTTGTCGAGGTCGGTCCGCAGGGAGGTGAGGAGTTCTTCGGTGGCTCCGGTGTAGCGGATGGAGTTGGACAGGAAGCCGCGCAGTTCGTCGATCATCTCCAGGGCGTCGTTGATGCCGTGTTCGTGCTGGAGGATGAGGATGTCCCAGGTGACCTGGGGGGTGACGTTGGGGTTTCCGTCGCGGTCGCCGCCGATCCAGGTGCCGAAGGTGAGGGGGCGGGTGTCGTCGGGGAGCTTGACTCCGGCGCGTTCGAGTTCGGCGGTCAGGTCCTCGAGGACGTCGCCGACGGCGCCGGCGTGGAGTTCGTCGAGGTAGTAGATGGCGTTGCGGGCCTCGTCGGCGGGTTCGGGGCGGACGACGCGCAGTTCGTCGGTCTGCCAGACGAGGTCGATGTTCTCGGCGAGGCGGGTGTCGAGGCGGCGCCGGTCGGACTCGATGACGGGGGTTTCGAGGAGGGCGGCGATGCGGCGCAGCTTGTTGAGGACGGAGCGGCGGGCGGCCTCGGTGGGGTGTGCGGTGAAGACGGGGCGCACGTTGAGGTTGCGGACCGTTTCGCGCAGGTGTTCGGGGTCGGCGTCCTTGAGGCGGTCGGCCGTCCGGGCGAGCAGTCCGCCTTCGGCGGCGCGGCGGGCGCGCAGTTCGCGGCCGCGGTGGACCTGTTCGGTGACGTTGGCGAGGTGGAAGTAGGTGGAGAAGGCGCGGACCAGCTTGGCGGCGGTCTGCAGTTCGGTGCCGCGCAGCAGTTCCGCCGCGGCTTCGCCGTCCTCTCGGGTCAGGCGGCGTACCTTCTCGACGAGGTCCAGCAGTTCGGGACCTTCCTGCCTCACGAGGGTCTCTCCGAGGAGGTCACCCAGTCGGCGGATGTCGGCCCTCAGTTCGGCGCTGGTGGTCGCCTGGGACACAGTCTGGTCGTCGGCACTGCTCACAGGTGCGGCTCCTTGCAGTGTTGAAGCTCGTCTGGGAGGGAACCCGGACGGCGTCTCGCGCGGCGGGCGCCGCTTACGGGGCTGGACGTCCGGGAAGAAAACTGAGCGGACCGCGCTGTCCGACCGCTCTCCAGGATAGGTGTCGGGCCGGACGCGCAGGTTCTCGGGCTCTTGCCGCGCGGTGACGCACTGCCATACTTACGTGGCCGTAGGTTACGGAACCGTAGGAAGCCGTGCGTGGTTTCCGTGGCGTGTTTCCGCGGCCCGGCGACGGCCACGACCCTCGACCCCCAGAGGACGCGCATGACCACGAGTTCCGATGTGATCCCCGACGCTGCGAAGGCTCCTGGCGAAGGCTCCGCCACCCTCGGTGGCGAGCAGAAGCGGTCGATCGAGCAGATCACCCTCCTGCTGTTCATCACGGTCCCGTTCCTGGCGCTGGTGGCGGCGGTGCCGCTGGCGTGGGGGTGGGGTGTGAGCTGGCTGGACCTGGGTCTGCTGGTGTTCTTCTACTTCCTGGGCTGCCACGGCATCACGATCGGGTTCCACCGTCACTTCACCCATGGTTCGTTCAAGGCGAAGCGGCCGTTGAAGATCGCATTGGCGATCGCGGGTTCGATGGCGGTCGAGGGGCCGTTGGTCCGCTGGGTGGCCGACCACCGCAAGCACCACAAGTTCTCGGACGCCGAGGGCGACCCGCATTCGCCGTGGCGGTACGGCGAGACGGTTCCGGCCCTGATCAAGG
The DNA here is from genome assembly GCF_002005565.1 of Streptomyces sp. JHA26. Lineage (GTDB taxonomy): Bacteria > Actinomycetota > Actinomycetes > Streptomycetales > Streptomycetaceae > Streptomyces. The sequence continues at coordinate 14,678 of NZ_BDJC01000037.1, forward strand.
GCCTGTGGTGGGCACACATCGCGTGGATGTTCGACGAGGAGCAGACCCCGCAGGACAAGTACGCGCCGGATCTGATCAAGGACCCGGCGCTGCGTGCGATCTCCCGCCAGTTCGTCCTGTGGACGGCGGTGTCGCTGGCGCTGCCGGCGCTGATCGGCGGGCTGGTCACGATGTCCTGGTGGGGTGCGTTCACCGGGTTCTTCTGGGGTTCACTCGTCCGGGTGGCGCTGCTGCACCACGTGACGTGGTCGATCAACTCGATCTGCCACGCGGTGGGCAAGCGGCCGTTCAAGTCGCGGGACCGTTCGGGCAACGTGTGGTGGCTGGCGATCCTGTCCTGCGGCGAGTCCTGGCACAACCTGCACCACGCCGATCCGACGTCGGCGCGGCACGGGGTGATGCGCGGGCAGCTGGACTCGTCCGCCCGTCTGATCCGCTGGTTCGAGCGGCTGGGGTGGGCGTACGACGTGCGGTGGCCGTCACGCTCGCGTATCGATTCGCGTCGCAACACGGACCAAGGAGGCTCCCGCCGCCGGAAGGAGACCGCCGAGGCGGCATGATGGTCGCTGTGGCGACCGACTCCAGCACTCCCAGCAATGACAAGCCGCGGCGTGCGCGCCGTACCCGGATGACCGGTGCCGAGCGTCGCCAGCAACTGCTGGAGATCGGTCGCACCCTCTTCGCCGCGAAGGGCTTCGAGGGCACGTCGGTGGAGGAGATCGCGGCGAAGGCCGGGGTGTCCAAGCCGGTGGTGTACGAGCACTTCGGCGGCAAGGAGGGCCTGTACGCGGTGGTGGTGGACCGCGAGATGCGGCGGCTGCTGGACATGGTGACCAGTTCCCTGACCGCCGGCCATCCGCGTGAGCTGTGCGAGCAGGCGGCGTTCGCGCTGCTGGACTACATCGAGGAGTACACGGACGGTTTCCGCATCCTGGTCCGCGACTCCCCCATCCCGCAGTCGACGGGTTCCTTCGCCTCGTTGATCTCCGACATCGCCACCCAGGTGGAGGACATCCTGGGCCGCGAGTTCAAGAACCGCGGCTTCGACGCCAAGCTGGCCCCGCTGTACGCGCAGGCGCTGGTCGGCATGGTGGCGCTGACCGGTCAGTGGTGGCTGGACGTGCGCCGTCCGAAGAAGGCGGAGGTGGCGGCGCACCTGGTGAACCTGGCGTGGCACGGCCTGGACGGGCTGGAGCCGAAGCCGCGGCTGATCGGGCACCGGAGGAGCTGAATCCGGGCCGTCCGGGCTGCGCGGCCGTCCGGTTGTGCGGGACGGTGCGCGCATGATCGAGACGGTTGTCGACGAGGCCGCTCCTCGGGTGATCGAGGATCCGGAGAGCGCCCTGGCCGCCGCCGGTGGTCATGCGCGTGGTGCGGGCACCGCGGCCGACGGTTCCAGGAACTCCAGTCGGTTGCCCACCGGGTCCTCGGAGTAGAAGCGTCTGTGGCCCGGGAGGTCGGCGTCCCAGGTGACCGGGGCGCCGTGGGCGGCCAGGCGGGCGGCGTACGCCTCGATGCCGGTCACCCTCAGGCCGGGGTGGGCTTTCCTCGCGGGCCGGAAGTCGTGCTCGAGGCCCAGGTGGAGCCGTACGTCCCCGGCCTCGAACCAGCAGCCGCCGCGTGCCGCCAGGGCGGCCGGCTTCGGTGTCTCGGTCATGCCGAGGACATCCACGTAGTACGCGCGCAGCCGTTCCTCGGAGCCGGGCGGTGCGGCGAGCTGCACATGGTCGACGGCGGTGAGCATCACGCCTCCCTGACGGCGACGGCGAAGACGCGGCGGAACGGGAAGGGGGTGCCGTGGGGGCCCGCCGGGTAGGCCTCGCGCAGGGCGGTGCGGTACTCCTCGACGAACGCGTCCCGGGCCCGCGGGTCGTCGGCGAGGGCGGTCAGGACGGGGCGCAGGCCGGTGCCCTCGACCCAGTCGAGGACGGGGTCGTCCCCGGTCAGCAGGTGCAGGTACGTCGTCTCCCAGACGTCCGCCGTGCAGCCGAGGCCGGTCAGCCTCTCCAGGTAGGCCTCGGGGGTGTGCACGGCGTCGCCGTGGCGCAGGGTGCCGGCGAGGCGGTCGCGCCAGCGCGGTGAGCCGGCGAGGTCGCGCATCAGGCGGTGGCTGGGGGCGTCGAAGTTGCCGGGGACCTGGAAGGCGAAGGTGCCGCCGGGCTCGAGGGCGGCGATCCAGTCGGCGAAGCGTTCGGCGTGCCCGGGGACCCACTGGAGGGTGGCGTTGCTGACGATCAGGTCGTGCGGTTCGGCCGGGGTCCAGGTGCGGGCGTCGGCGCGGGCGAAGCCGAGGTGGCCGCCGCCCGGGGTGGGGCCGGCGTGTTCCCGGGCCCGTGCGAGCATCTCGGCGGAGTTGTCGTAGCCGGTGACGCGGGCGGTGGGCCAGCGGTCGGTGAGCAGGGTGGTGACGTTGCCGGGGCCGCAGCCGAGGTCGGCGACGCGGGGGCGGGCGGTGGGGAGCTCGGGGATCCGGGCGAGGAGGTCGGTGAAGGGGCGGGCGCGGTGGTCCGCGTGGCGCAGGTACTGGGCGGGGTCCCAGTCGGGGGCGACGGGCATGGTGCCTCCAGGGGTGGCCGTGCGGGGCGGGTGCCCAGCATCACTCCACAGCTCTCTCGACGTCAAGATGGTTGACATCAAGAGACTTCACGTCGACACAACCACTACACTGATCGTCATGGAGGACGAGGTCGATCGGCTGGTCGCAGCGTGGCGCCGGGAGCGCCCGGACCTCGACGTGGAACCGCTCGAGGTGCTGAGCCGGGTGAGCAGGCTCGCCCGGCACCTGGACCGCGCACGCCGGCTGGCCTTCTCCGAGCACCAGCTGGAGCCGTGGGAGTTCGACGTCCTGACGGCGCTGCGCCGCGCGGGCACCCCGTACCAGCTCTCGCCGGGCCAGCTGCTCACCCAGACCCTGGTCACCTCCGGCACGATGACCAACCGCATCGACCGCCTCGCCAAGAAGGGCCTGGTGGAGCGCCTGCCCGACCCCAGTGACCGGCGCGGTGTGCTGGTCCGCCTCACGGAGGAGGGCCGGGACCGCGCCGACCAGGCCCTCGCCGGGCTCCTGGAGCAGGAGCGGGCGATCCTGGCCGAGCTCTCCCGCGCCCAGCGCAGTGAACTGGCCGCGCTGCTACGCCAGCTGACCGCCCCGTTCGACAACATTCCCGGTTAGGTCGACGGGCCCCACCCCGGCCCTGCGCGCCAGTGCGACGGCGGCGAGGGTGGAGTGGACGCCCAGCTTGCCCAGCACGTTCTGCATGTGGGTGCGCACCGTGTGCGGGGACAGGTACAGCCGCTCGGCGACCGCCTTGCGGCCGAGGCCGGCGACCATGCAGCGCAGCACCTCCCGCTCGCGCGGGGTCAGCGACTCCACCAGCCGTTCGCCCTCGGTGCGGTGCTTGCGGGCGGCGGTCAGCTCCCGCAGGACGCCGGTGAGCAGCGCGGGCGGCAGATGCGTCTCGCCGCGCAGCACCCCCCGGATGACGCTGAGCAGCCGCGACAGGGAACAGTCCTTGGCGACCCACCCGCAGGCGCCGGCGCCCAGCGCCAGGGCGGCCCGCCGGGGGTCGTCCTTCTCGGCGAGGACGACGATCCGCACCCCGGGCTGCGCCGACCGCACCCCGGCGACCAGCGAGATGCCGTCCACCAGCCCCTCCTCGTCGCCGTCGCGCACGGGCACGGCCGCCCGGGCGCCGGGCACGTGGCCGCCCAGGTCGGCGTCGACGAGCAGCACGTCGAAGCGCCGCCCCTCGGCCGCGGCGCGGTCCAGGCAGCGCAGCGCGGCCGGGCCGCTGCCGGCCGCCAGGACCTCGACGTCCGGCTCGGCGGCCAGGGCGGCCGCGAGCGACTCGGCGAAGATGCGGTGGTCGTCGACGACCAGGACTCGGATGCGCACCACGGAACCCCCTTCCCCAGCTCCCGAGGAGCGGGGGGATACGTCGCCAAAGGACGGCACCGGCGCGGGCACGGGACCCGAAGTCCCCGTGTGCGTCCTCGTGTTCGGCACCGGGGACGGGTCGCCGCAGCCGCACGGCCGCCGCCGTGCGTCACCACTACCCCCGTCCCGGGCCCCGTACCCGGCTGTCTCGCCCCCTGATCGGCACCGGCCCCCACCGGTGCTGTCCATCAGAGTACGGGCGGGCGTCGGGAGCGGAAGGCTCTTTGCAGAACTGACAGCCGGGCGCGTTTATGGTGAGCCGCATGTTTCGTCTTGTGACAGAAGTGGACAGAGCACGGCGCGATCTGCTGCGCACCCGCCTGCGCGCGACGAACACGGCCGCCTCCTCGGTCCTGCGTTCCCTGCGCGGCACCCCTCACGAACGCGAATTCCCCCTGCACGTCTGGGCCCTGGACGACGGGGGCGGCCTCGCGGGCGGACTGGTCGGGCACACCTGGGCGACCTGGCTCCACGTCACCTACCTGTGGGTGGACGGCCGGTGCCGGGGCGCCGGGCTGGGCACCGCGCTGCTGGGCGAGGCGGAACGGGCGGCCCGCGACGAACGGGGCTGCGCGGCGGCCCGCGTGGAGACCTGGGACTTCCAGGCACCGGACTTCTACCGCGGGCGGGGCTACGAGGTGGTGTGCACGATCCCCGACTATCCGCCGGGGATCACCGAGTACACCTTGGTCAAGCGGCTGGGCTGAGCCGCCGCGCACCCGCCGAGGGCACCGCCTCGAAGACCCGGGGGGCGGTGAAGCCGGCCGTTGCGAAGGCCTCCTCGACCGCCTTGGTGACGTCGTCCACGTCCGCCGCCTCGACCAGCACGATCGCCGAGCCGCCGAAGCCGCCGCCGGTCATCCGCGCGCCCAGGGCGCCGGCCCCGAGGGCCGTGTCGACGACCAGGTCCAGCTCCGGGCAGGAGATGCGGAAGTCGTCCCGCAGGGAGGCGTGGCCCTCGACGAGGACCGGGCCGATGGCGCGGGTGTCGCCGGACTCCAGCAGCGCCACCACCCGCTCCACGCGCTCGTCCTCGGTGACGACGTGGCGGACCAGGCGGCGCACCTCCTCCTCGTCGCCCAGCCGTTCGAGCGCCGCGTCCAGTTCCGCGTACGGGATATCCCGCAGCGCGTCGACGCCCAGCAGGGCGGCGCCCTTCTCGCAGCCGGCGCGGCGCTTGCCGTACTCGCCCTCGCTGTGGGAGTGCTTGACCTGCGTGTCGACGACGAGCAGGCGCATGCCCTCGGCGGCCAGGTCGAAGGGGATCTGGCGCTGGGAGAGGTCGCGGGTGTCGAGGAACAGGGCGTGGCCGGCCTCGCAGCACGCGGACGCCGTCTGGTCCATGATGCCGACCGGTGCGCCGACGTAGACGTTCTCGGCGCGCTGGCACAGGCGGGCCAGCTGCCAGCCGCGCAGCCCGAGGGCGTACAGGTCGTTCAGGGCCAGGGCGACGACGATCTCCAGGGCCGCCGACGAGGACAGGCCCGCGCCGGACGGGACCGTCGAGGCCAGGTGGACGTCGGCGCCGGTGATCTCGTGCCCGGCCTCGCGCAGCGCCCAGACGACGCCCGAGGGGTACGCCGTCCAGGACCGGTCCGTCTCGGGGGCCAGGTCGGCGACGCGCAGGTCGACGGGGGCGGCGTCGATGTCCGCCGAGTGCAGGCGCAGGACGCCGTCGTCGCGCCGGGAGACCGCGGCGACCGCGGTGTGCGGAAGGGCGAACGGCATGACGAAGCCGTCGTTGTAGTCGGTGTGTTCACCGATGAGGTTGACCCGGCCCGGTGCCGCCCACACCCCCTGCGGCTCCGCCCCGTACAGCTCGCGGAACCGCTCCCCGACCGTCTGTGCGACAGCCTCGCTCATGCCCTGACCCCTCGCCCTTCCGTACTTCTGCGCGTCCTGCAGGTCTACTTCGCGTGCCGCTGCGCGAACTCCCACGCGTCGGCGACGATTCCCGCGAGGTCCGCGCGGGACGGGTTCCAGCCCAGTTTCTCGCGGGCGGTGGCGGCCGACGCCACCAGGGTGGCCGGGTCGCCGCCCCGGCGGGGGGCCACGACCTCGGGGATCGGGTGGCCGGTGACCCGGCGGACGGTCTCGACGACCTCGCGGACGGAGAAGCCGTTGCCGTTGCCCAGGTTGCAGATCAGGTGCTCGCCGGGGACGGCCGCGTCCAGGGCGAGCAGGTGGGCCTCGGCCAGGTCGGCGACGTGGATGTAGTCGCGCACGCAGGTGCCGTCCGGCGTCGGGTAGTCGTCGCCGTAGACGGAGATCGCGTCGCGCCTGCCCTGCGCGACCTGGAGGACCAGCGGGATCAGGTGCGACTCGGGGTCGTGCCGCTCGCCGTACGCGCCGTAGGCGCCGGCGACGTTGAAGTAGCGCAGGGAGACCGCGCCCAGGCCGTGGGCCGCCGCCTCGCCGGTGATCATGTGGTCGACGGCGAGCTTGGAGGCGCCGTAGGGGTTGGTGGGCTTCGTCGGCGCGGTCTCGACGATCGGCACCTGGTCGGGCTCGCCGTAGGTGGCGGCCGTGGAGGAGAAGACGAGCCGGCGCACGCCCGCGCCGCGCATGGCCTCCAGCAGGGCCATGGTGCCGCCGACGTTGTTGTCCCAGTACTTCTCGGGCTTCACGACCGACTCGCCGACCTGCGAGAACGCGGCGAAGTGCAGCACACCGTCGTACGAGGCGTCCAGCCACTTGGCGGCGTCGCGGATGTCGCCCTCGACGAACGCGGCGCCCGCCGGGACGCCCTCCCTGAATCCGGTGGAGAGGTTGTCGAGGACGGTGACCTCGTGACCCGCCTCCAGCAGGTGCTGGGCGACCACGCTGCCGACATAGCCCGCGCCGCCCGTCACCAGGTACTTCCCACTCATGAACTCGCTACCTCTCGCAATCGCTCGGCCGCGCGCTCCGGGGGCACGTCGTTGATGAACACGTTCATGCCGGACTCGGAGCCCGCGAGGAACTTCAGCTTGCCGGACGTACGGCGAATCGTGAAAAGCTCCAGGTGCAGCGCGACGTCGTCCCGCGTCACCCCGTCGACGTCCTCCAGCTGTCCGAACGGCGCCTGGTGCCAGGCCGCGATGTACGGCGTCGGAGGCTCACCCTCCCCGAAGATCCGGTCGAAGCGCCTCAGCAGTTCCAGGTAGACCCGGGGGAACTCCGCGCGCGCCGCCTCGTCGAGGCCGAGCAGGTCGGGCACGCGCCGCTTGGGGTAGAGGTGCACCTCGTACGGCCAGTGCGCCGCGTACGGCACGAAGGCGACCCAGTGCTCGCCCTCCAGGACGACCCGCTCGCCGGCCAGCTCCCGCTCCACCACCGCGTCGAACAGGTTCTCCCCGCCGGTCGCCTCCTTGTGCGCGGCGAGCGAACGGAGCATCAGGGCGGTGCGGGGGGTGGTGAACGGGTAGGCGTAGATCTGCCCGTGCGGGTGGCCGAGCGTCACACCGATCTCGGCGCCGCGGTTCTCGAAGCAGAAGACCTGTTCGACGGAGGGCAGATGCGACAGCTCCGAGGTGCGGTCCGTCCAGGCGTCGAGGACGAGCCGGGCCTGTTCCTCGTCCAGGTCGGCGAACGAGGCGCCGTGGTCGGAGGTGAAGCAGACGACCTCGCAGCGGCCGGAGTCGCCGGCGAGCGAGGGGAAACGGTTCTCGAAGACCACCACGTCGTACGACGCGTCGGGGATCTCGCTCAGCCGGTCGCCCTCGGACGGGCACAGGGGGCACTCGTCGGCGGGCGGGTGGTAGGTGCGGCCCTGGCGGTGGGAGGCGATGGCGACCGAGTCGCCGAGCAGCGGGTCGCGGCGGATCTCGGAGGTGGTGACGGTCCGCTCCAGCGGACGCCGGTCCACGGCGTCGCGCACCCGGTCGTCGTGCAGGTCGTAGTAGATGAGCTCGCGACCGTCGGCCAGCCGGGTCGAGGTCTTCTTCACTGCCGCACTCCTCTACACCCACACCCAATCACCCAACACAATCAAACATAACACATCACAACCAACCAGAACCCCGATCATCACAATCAAACAAAGAACGCCATCGAAAGTGTTCAAAAGTTGAACCCGGAGGCGTAGGTTCCGCACCGGATCAGTTCGCGCAACGAAGCGAGTTCGTATGCATACCCCCACATATCTAGCCGCGGAGCTTCGCCTCCCCACCAACTGGCTCGACTACACGATCCTCGGGATCTACTTCGTCGTCGTCCTCGGCATCGGGTTCGCCGCCCGCCGCTCGGTCAGGACCAGCCTGGACTTCTTCCTGTCCGGCCGGTCCCTGGCCGCCTGGATCACCGGCCTCGCCTTCATCTCGGCCAACCTCGGTGCCACCGAGATCCTGGGCATGGCCGCCAACAGCGCGCAGTACGGCGTCTACACGACGCACTGGTACTGGATCGGCGCCATCCCGGCGATGGTCTTCCTCGGCCTGGTGATGATGCCGTTCTACTACGGCTCCAAGGTCCGCTCGGTCCCGGAGTTCCTCCTCCTGCGCTTCGACAAAGCGGCACACCTGCTGAGTTCGGTCCTGTTCGCCTTCGCCGCCGTCCTGATCGCCGGAGTGAACCTCTACGCCCTCGCGATCGTCGTCGAGGCGCTGCTCGGCTGGCCGGAATGGGTGGCCATCGTGGTCGCCGGTTTCTTCGTCCTGGCGTACATCACCCTCGGCGGACTCTCCTCGGCGATCTACAACGAGGTCCTCCAGTTCTTCGTGATCATGGCGGCGCTCATCCCGATCACCATCCTGGGCCTGAAGAAGGTCGGCGGCTGGGACGGCCTGTCCGACTCCCTCACCGCGTCGCACGGCGCCGACTTCATGACCTCGTGGGGCGGCACGGGCATCGGCAACGCGAACCCGCTGGGCGCCAACTGGCTGACCATCGTCCTCGGCCTCGGCTTCGTGCTCTCCTTCGGCTACTGGACGACGAACTTCGCCGAGGTGCAGCGCGCCCTGTCGGCGAAGAACCTCTCCGCGGCCCAGCGCACGCCGCTGATCGCCGCGTTCCCGAAGATCTTCATCGTCTTCCTGGTGATGATCCCGGGCCTGGTCGCCGCGGTCCTCGTCCCGAAGATCGGCACGCCCGGCTCGGACCTGCAGTACAACGACGCGATCCCGTACCTGATGCAGCAGCTGCTGCCCAACGGCGTCCTCGGCATCGCCGTGACCGGCCTGCTGGCCGCCTTCATGGCGGGCATGGCGGCGAACGTCTCCTCCTTCAACACGGTCTTCACCACCGACATCTGGGCGAAGTACGTGGTGAAGGACCGCGACGACGCGTACTACGTGCGCTTCGGCCGCCTGATCACGGTGATCGGCGTCCTGGCCTCGATCGGCACGGCCTTCCTGGCCTCGTCGTTCTCGAACATCATGAGCTACCTCCAGACGCTGTTCTCCTTCTTCAACGTGCCGATGTTCGTGGTCTTCATCATCGGCATGTTCTGGAAGCGGGCGTCGATGAAGTCCGGCTTCTGGGGCCTGATCGCGGGCACACCGCCGCGATGGTCAACTACTTCGTCATCTACAAGCAGGGCATCATCGACATCCCCTCCGACCAGGGCGCCAACTTCGTCTCCGCGATCGCCGGCTTCGTCGCCGGAGCGGTCGTCATGGTCGCCGTGTCCCTGTTCACCAAGCCCAAGCCGGTCGCCGAGCTCCAGGGCCTGGTCTACGGCACCCGCTCCCCGGGCATGGCGGAGGCGCCCGCCGAGGGCGACGACGCGTGGTACCGCAAGCCGGCGCTGCTGGGCTGGGGCGCGGTCGTGCTGGCCGCCGCCTGCTACATCCCGTTCTCGTTCTGATCGCGGGAGGATTGAGAGAACATGTCCGATTCCTACTCCGACAAGAACGTCCAGGACGAGGTCTCCGAGCTGGAGAGCAAGTCCGCGACCGCCGCGCGGCTGTTCGACATCCGGCGGATCATCGGCGGGCTGTTCGTGGTCTACGGCGTCATCGTGACGATCGCGGGCTTCGTGGCGTCCGACGACGACATCGACAAGGCCCAGGGGGTGAACATCAACCTGTGGACCGGGCTGGGGATGCTGGTGCTGGGCCTGTTCTTCCTGGCCTGGCTGAAGCTGCGCCCCATCGCTCCCCCGGCCCCGCCACTGGAGGAGGACGGCAAGGAGTGACGCCCGGGCACTGACGCCGGGCGACCGGCCCGGCGCCGCTCGAGCGGGGGACCCCCCGGACCGTTCAAACGGGGGAGGCACGACGACGTGCAGCCGCGTACGGCGGGAAGGGGACGTGTCGGGGGGTGTCCGCCCGCAGCGGTTGGCGCGTCAACGCCCCGCCTGCTCTCGAGGAACCGATTCCGCGCCGTTCCGAGGACGGACACCCCCCGGCGCGGCCCCGACCCCCACCGGACGCAAGGCGCTACGCGCACCCCCCGAACCCGCACAGGCGCCGCAGGCACCCCGCATCACCGCCGGACCCGCACAGGCCGCCGCAGGCACCCCGCACCTCCACCGCCCCCGCACAGGCCGCCGCAGGCACCCCGCACCCCGTTCAACCGCCGGAGGCACCCGCACTCGCCCGGTCCAGCAGCCCCGTCCGCGCGGCCAGCGCCGCCGCCTCCAGGCGGGAGCCCACGCCGAGTTTCATCAGGACCCGCTGCACATGCGTACGCGCCGTGGACGGCGCGATCCCCATGCCGGCCGCGATCAGCCGGGTGTCCTCGCCGTCGGCCACCCGCACCAGGACCTCGACCTCCCGGGGCGTGAGCATCGACAGCAACCGCTGCCCCTCGTCGTCGGGCTGGGCCGCCGGGTTCAGCAGCTCCCCGAACGCCCCCTGGAGCAGCGCCGGCGCCACCGCCGCCTCACCCGCCCGCGCCTTCATGATCGCCCGCTCGACCCCCTCGATGCGCTCGTCGTGCCGGACGTACCCCGACGCCCCCGCCGCGAACGCCGCCGCGATCCCGCGCGGGCTGGGCACCGGTCCCAGCACCAGTACCGCCACCTGTGGCCGCTCCCGCTTGATCCGCACCACCGGGTCGAAGGTGCCCGGCTCGGCCGGGGCCGCCGTGCCCAGCAGGCACACCTCCGGCGCCCGGCTGATCACCAGCTCCGCCGCCCCCGCGGCGGGCGCCGCCGCGGCGAGCACCCGGTGCCCGCGCAGCTTCAGCGCCGAGGCCAGTGCCTCGGCGAGCAGTCGGTGGTCGTCGACCACCATGAGCCGCACTCCCATAGAGCAACCCTCATTCCCCCCGGCCCGGCCCCCCGGCCCCGGCCCCGCCCTCATGCCCCCGGAAGCTACACGCTAGGGCGACGTCGCGCTGCCCCTACCGGTGAGAACTGCCCCGGAACGCCGAAATCCCGCGCAATACGGCCCCGCCTCCGAACGGGGGCGGGGCCGTGGGGACACGACGGGGAACGAGTGCTCAGCCGCTGGTGCCGAACCCGATGGCCAGGTACTCCTTCTCGTCCTCGCTGGTCACCTCGCTGGCGTACACCTGCGACATGTACAGGTGGCCCTGGGAGTAGAGGTACTCGGAGTACTCCGGCAGCATGCTGCCCTCCACGTCCCGCACCGCCTCGGTCGCCGGGTTCTCCAGGAGCTTGGTCTCCTTGAACGTCCCGCCGTCGATGCTGACGATCTGGCCGCCCTTGTCGTAGGGCGGGCTCTTGTAGGCGATCAGGTTGCCGCCGTCCATGCGCAGCGGGGTGATCGTGTAGTCCTCGCCGGCGTCGGCGCGCTGCCCGGTCTGCTTGCCGGTGGCCAGGTCGAGGGCGACGATCTCGTTGGTCTCGGAGTAGCCGTCGCCGCCGCTCTCGTGCTCCTCGGTCGGGATGTAGATCCGGTCGTTGCCGACCGCGAGGCCGGAGCACTGCTCGAGCTTGGTGATGGTGTCGCAGCGGGCGGCGTACTGCTCGCCCGGCGCCGAGATGCGGGTGCGCAGCTTGCCGGTCTTGTTGTCGATGGAGAAGAAGTCCGAGATGCCGCTGCCGTCACCGGCGGAGTCGCCGACGTCGGCGGCCACGACCAGGGGGTTGGTCGAGACGATGCCCGCGTACTCGATGCCCTTGGCCATCTTGTACTCCGAGAGCACCTTGCCGGTCTTCGGGTCGAGGGTCTGGATGTGCAGCTGCCGTGCGTCGTACGTGCCGCACTTGCGCACCGCGACCAGCTTCTCGCCGCCGCCGTAGCCCGCGTCGTAGCAGGTGTCGGTCTGCTTCGGGGACCACAGGAGGTTGCCGCTGGCGACGTCCCAGGCGGCGCCGCCGCTGGTGCTGCCGGCGGCGACGGTGCCGCCGCTGATCGTGACGTTGCCGAAGGAGATCGGCTGGTCACCGGTCTTGGCGGTCTTCGTCCACACCGCCTTGCCGGTGTTCAGGTCGATCAGCGTCACCTGGCTGCAGCCGTGCGTGGGCTTGTCCTTGGTCGGCATGGCGGGCTCGTGGACGACGACCGTCTTGTCGTCCTCGGTGAGGTGCCGGGTGGCGGTGCAGACGGGGCCCGTCAGCGGGATCGTCCACAGCTTGGTGCCCTTGTCGGGGTCGTAGCCGACGATCTGGGCGATGCCGCTCTTGGCGTACACCTTGTCGGTGAGCCAGGAGCCGGAGACGACGACGGTGCTGATGTCCTTGCTCACCGGGGGTGCCGGGACCTGGAAGAGGACCTTGGCGGCCGGGTTCGCGGGCACCTTCTCCTCGCCGCCGGAGGGGGTGCCGCCGGAGCCGCCCTTCTCGTCCGTGCCGCCCTTGCCGCCGGTGCCGCCGCCGGTGCCCGCGGTGGTGTTCTTGTCGTCGTCCTTGCCGGAGTTCGCGTACCAGACCCCGCCGCCGATGATGAGGGCGATCGCGACGACGGCCGCCACGATGATCGCCATCGACGCGTTGATCTTCCGGCCGCCGCCCGGGCCTCCGGTCGGGGCCTGCATCGGCACGGTCGCCTGCGGATATCCGTAGCCCGGCTGGCCGGGCTGGCCGTAGGGCCCCGGCTGCGGCTGGCCGTACGCCGGTGTCGGCTGGCCGTAGGGGCTGGGCTGCGGCTGGCCGTACGCCGGTGCCGGCTGCCCGTACGGGCCGGGCTGCTGGCCGGGGTAGCCGTACCCGGGCTGGGGGGTCTGCGGCGGCTGCGGATACCCGTACCCCGGCTGCGGCGCGCCCGCCGGCGGGGTCGGCGCGGCCGCGGGCGGCTGCGGGGCCGCCGGAGGTGCCTGCGGGGCCGCCGGAGGCGTCTGCGGGGCCGCCGGAGGTGTCTGCGGGGCCTGGGGGTAGCCGTATCCGGGCGCGGGGGTCTTGCCGAGGTCCGGCCCGCCGCCCGCGGGAGGGGCGGGGGGCTGGGCGGGCTGCGGCGGCTGGTCCTGCGGCGGACCGAAACCCCCTTGCTGCGGGGGCTGGTGGGGCGGCGGCTGGGTCATGACGTGAGTACCTCGGGGAGCGGGGACGACGGATCAGGCCGGACGGCGGGAGCGAAGAAGGTCACTTGCCGTAGGCGAGCATCAACTTCTCCTTCGCGTCGTCGTTCCCGTTCAGGCGGGTGCTGGAGATGAAGAGGCGCCCGTCGGCCCAGTCGACGTCCCGCGAGAAGAAGCTGTCCTCGATCTCCGCGACGCTCTGCGGGTTCTGCAGCAGCTTGGCCGGCGTGTGGTTGCCGCCGCCCGTCGGGATCGACACGACCTGGCCGCCCGCGTCGTACGACGGCTCCACGTAGGCCACGAGCGCGCCGCCCTCGGCCTTCACCGGCAGCATCGACTCGTCCGCGGGGGACTTCGCGCGCCACTTCTCCTTGCCGTCGGCGAGGTTGATCGCGACGATCTCGTTGGCGCCGGTGGTCGCCTTGGTCGGCAGGTAGAGGGTGTTGTCGGCGACGACGACGCCCGTGCAGCCCTGGAGGTCGCGCTCGAGGATGGCCCAGTCGCACTCGGGGGCGAAGTCCTCGTCGACGCCGACCTGGGCCTGGACCCGGCCGGTGGCGGTGAAGCCGGAGATGTTCCAGGCCTTCTTGTCGTCGTTGCCGGCGTAGATGACGAGCGGGTCGACGGAGTAGGTCCGCTCGACCTCCCAGCCCTTCTCGTACCGGTAGGTCCACAGGACCTTGCCGGTCTTCGGGTCGAGGCCCTGCACCTCGTCGTGCTCGTTGTCGCCGCCGGCGCCGCAGGAGGAGACCTGGACGAGCTTCGTCGCGCTGCCCGCGAATCCGGCGGGGAAGCAGGCGTCGCCGTAGCGCTTCTTGTCGTACAGCTTCTTGCCGCTGGTCACGTCGTAGGCGGTGCCGGACTGGGAGCGGCCGACCATCAGGGTGTTGCCGCTGACGGTGAGTTCGACCGAGAGCGTCGAGTCGAACAGCTCGCCGTCCTCGACCTCCTGCTTCCAGCCCTGCTTGCCGGTGGCGAGGTCGATCTGCTGGAGCCGGTTGCACTCGGCGCGGTCGCTGGAACCGCTCATGTAGGCGACGACGATCGTGTCCTGGGCCGTCTTCTCCGGGGTGACCGCGCAGATCTTCTGCGGAAACGTGATCGGGTCCCAGGTCGGCCTGCCATCGTCGACGTTGTAGGCAAAGACCTGCTTGTACGCCGCTTTCACCGCGGCCTTGTCGGTGATCCACATGCCGTCGGCGTCGGCGCCGGAACCGGGGGCGTCGGGCGCCTCCTTGTACCAGAGCACCTTGGACTCGCCGGCCTGGCGGCCCTCGTTGAGGTCCTGGGGGTCCTCGGCGCCGTCGCCGCTGCCGTCGCCCGGGTTGACCGGGGCGTCGCCGGAGGCCGAGGGCTTGGCGTCGTCGCTCTTCTCGGCGACCGGCTTCTTGTCCTTGCCGTCGTCCCCGGTGCCGGTGACCGCCCACACGGTGCCGCCGACGACGAGCAGGGCCGCGACCGCGGCGCCGATCACGAGGGCCGGCTTGCCCTTGAAGGGGTTGCGGGAGCCGGAGCCGCCGGGCGGCGGGGTGCCGGGGCCGCCGGGGAACGGGGGCTGCGGGTAGCCGTAGCCGGGCTGCTGACCGTACGGGCCCAGCTGCTGGGGCTGGGCGTACGGGCCGGAGGCGTACGGGCCCGGCTGCGCGTACGGGCCGGGCTGCTGCGGGTACCCGTACCCCGGCTGCGGCGCGCCGGGCGGCGGGCCCTGCGGGGGCGGCGGCGTCTGCGGTGCCCCGAATCCACCGCCCGGCGGCGGGTTCTGCGGTGCTCCGAAGCCACCCGGCTGCGGCGGCTGGTTGGGCGGCTGGGTCATCAGCGCGTTCCCCCTTATTGCTTTTCCGCCACGCCCCGGGGTACGCGCTGGCCTCGGGGTCGTCATCGGGCGGTCGCTCAGACAGTCTTCAGACGGCCCTTTCTATCACCCGGTGCCGACGGCCCACCGGGCCGCGTCCGTCCCTGTTCCCAAGGGAGGACCGGCCCGTGATGCCTCCGTTACGCGCCTTCACGCCCCCTTCACGCGCTGCGCGCCCCGTGCGCGCACCGGCCCCGCGCGGGTCAGGCGTCCTCCGCCAATTCCAGCCAGCGCAGCTCCAGCTCGTCGCGCTGTCCGGTCAAGGCGCGCAGTTCGGCGTCGAGTTCGGCCACCTTCGCGAAGTCCGTGGCGTTCTCGGCGATCTGCGCGTGCAGCTTGGTCTCCTTCTCGGAGATCTTGTCGAGCTGCCGCTCGATCTTCTGGAGCTCCTTCTTCGCGGCGCGCACGTCGGCGGCGCTCTTCTCCCCGGCCTCCGTGGCCGGCCTGGCGGCCGGTGCGGGGGCGCCGGCCGCCGCGGCCTCCTCCATCCGCTGCCGTCGCTCCAGGTACTCGTCGATGCCGCGCGGCAGCATCCGCAGCGCGCCGTCGCCGAGGAGGGCGAAGACGCGGTCGGTGGTGCGCTCGATGAAGAACCGGTCGTGGGAGATGACGATCATCGAGCCGGGCCAGCCGTCGAGGACGTCCTCCAGCTGGGTGAGGGTCTCGATGTCGAGGTCGTTGGTGGGCTCGTCGAGGAAGAGGACGTTGGGCTCGTCCATGAGCAGGCGCAGCAGCTGGAGCCGCCGCCGCTCACCGCCGGACAGGTCGCCGACCGGCGTCCACTGCTTCTCCTTGCCGAAGCCGAACGTCTCGCACAGCTGGCCCGCGGTCATCTCGCGGCCCTTGCCGAGGTCGACGCGCTCGCGGACGCGCTGCACGGCCTCCAGCACCCGCCAGTTCGGGTCGAGTTCGGCGACCTCCTGCGACAGGTACGCCAGCTTGACCGTCCTGCCGACGCGCACGCGTCCGCCCGCCGGCTGCTGCTCGCCCTCGGTGCGGGCGGCCTCGGCGAGGGCGCGCAGCAGGGAGGTCTTGCCGGCGCCGTTGACGCCGACCAGGCCGATGCGGTCGCCGGGGCCGAGCTGCCAGGTGACGTGCTCGAGCAGCACCTTGGGGCCGGCCTGGACGGTCACGTCCTCCAGGTCGAACACGGTCTTGCCGAGCCGGGACGAGGCGAACTTCATCAGCTCGCTGCTGTCGCGGGGCGGGGGCACGTCGGCGATCAGCTCGTTGGCGGCCTCGACGCGGAAGCGGGGCTTGGAGGTACGGGCGGGGGCGCCGCGCCGCAGCCAGGCCAGCTCCTTGCGCACCAGGTTCTGCCGCTTGGTCTCCTCGGTGGCGGCGATGCGCTCGCGCTCGGCGCGGGCGAAGACGTAGTCGGAGTAGCCGCCCTCGTACTCGTACACGTCGCCGCGCTGCACGTCCCACATGCGGGTGCAGACCTGGTCGAGGAACCAGCGGTCGTGGGTGACGCAGACGAGCGCGGAGCGCCGTTCGCGCAGGTGCCGGGCGAGCCAGGCGATGCCCTCGACGTCGAGGTGGTTGGTGGGCTCGTCGAGGACGATCAGGTCCTGCTCGTCGATGAGCAGCTTGGCGAGCGCGATCCGGCGCCGCTCGCCACCGGAGAGCGGCCCGATGACGGTGTCCAGTCCCTGCGGGAAGCCGGGCAGGTCCAGCCCGCCGAACAGGCCGGTCAGCACGTCCCTGACCTTGGCGTTGCCCGCCCACTCGTGGTCGGCCATGTCGCCGATGACCTCGTGGCGGACGGTGGCCTTCGGGTCGAGGGAGTCGTGCTGGGTGAGCACGCCGAGCCGCAGCCCGCCGGAGTGGGTGACCCGGCCGGTGTCGGGCTCCTCCAGCTTGGCGAGCATCCGGATCATCGTCGTCTTGCCGTCGCCGTTGCGGCCGACGACACCGATGCGGTCCCCTTCGGAGACGCCGAGGGACACGCCGTCGAGGAGTGCACGGGTGCCGTACACCTTGCTGACGTTCTCGACATTGACCAGGTTGACGGCCATTTCTCTCCTGCCTGGGGGATCGATCAGCCTTCAAGCGTAGGCCCTCTGGGGGGTGGGGGGACGCGGGCGGGGGTGGTCACTCTTTGTGGTGACGTGTGTCGGACCGTCCCGCTAACGTGGAGGGCGGGCAGCAGGATCCCGTCCATGGGAGGAACCATGACCGCCGAGTCCGTAGAGCACCGCCGCCCGCGCTGGCCGGTGCCGCCGCAGGACGGATACACCGTGGACGACCTGTTCACGTTGCCGGATCTCCCGCCGCACACCGAGCTGATCGACGGGAGCCTGGTTTTCGTGACTCCGCAACGCGCCTTTCACGCTGATGCGATCGACCTTCTGGTCAACGGCCTTCGGCAGTTCGTGCCACCAGGTTTCCGGGTCAGACGAGAGATGACCGTCATCCTCGACCGACGCAACGGCCCCGAACCCGATGTGTGCGTCATCCGGACCGATGCCATCACCGGCCCGGGCCAGACGAGCTATGAAGCAAAGGACGTCCTCCTCGCCATCGAGGTCGTCTCTCCGGATTCGGAATCTCGTGATCGCACGACGAAGCCGCAGAAATACGCGTCTGCGGGAATTGCGAACTTCTGGCGGGTTGAACAGGGCGGATCCAGCGGTAGGCCCGTCATTCACGTCTACGAACTCGATCCGATGGCCAAGACTTACGTACACGTGGGCATGCACCGTGAACGAATCAAGGTCGACAAGCCCTATTCCATCGACATCGACCTGACCGCCATCGACAACCTCTGACCCTCACACCACCGTCGCCCCCGCCGCCGCCCCCACCGCCGTGCGCACGTCCCGGCACGTGCCCGAGGCCCGCAGCACGCCCGCGATGTCGGAGGCGGACCCGGCGTCCGGGGCGAGGAAGGCCGTGGTGGGGCCCGAGCCCGAGACGAGGGCCGCCAGCGCGCCCGCCGCCCGGCCCGCCGCGAGGGTGTCGGACAGCTCGGGGAAGAGGGAGAGCGCGGCCGGCTGGAGGTCGTTGGAGACCGCGACCGCGAGGGCGGCCACGTCGCCCTTGGCGAGGGCGTCGAGGACCGCCTGGTCGGCGACCGGTTCCGGGATGTCCCGCCCCTCCCCCAGCCGGTCGAACTCGCGGAAGACGGCCGGCGTCGACAGCCCCCGCGCGGCCAGCGCGAAGACCCAGTGGAAGTCGCCGCCGACCTCCAGCTCCGTCAGCCGTTCGCCCCGCCCGGTGCCCAGCGCCGCCCCGCCGACCAGGCTGAACGGGACGTCGCTGCCCAGCTCGGCGCAGATCTCCAGCAGCTCGGCGCGGGAGGCGCCGGTGCCCCACAGGGCGTCGCAGGCGACCAGGGCGCCGGCGCAGTCCGCGCTGCCGCCCGCCATGCCGCCGGCGACGGGGATGTCCTTGGCGATGTGCAGGTGGACGTCCGCGGAGCGCCCGTACCGCGCGGCCAGCGCCTGCGCCGCGCGGGCGGCGAGGTTGCCGCGGTCCAGCGGGACCTGACCGGCGTCCGGACCCTCGCAGGTGACGCGGAGCGCGTCGGCCGGGGTCGCGGTGACCTCGTCGTACAGGGAGACCGCGAGGAAGACGTTGGCCAGGTCGTGGAAGCCGTCGGGGCGGGCGGCGCCGACCGCGAGCTGGACGTTGACCTTGGCGGGGACGCGGACCGTCACGCTCACTTGCTCGTCACTCCTTGTGTTCGGCGATACGCGCGAACTCTTCCACGGTCAGCGCCTCTCCGCGCGCCTGCGGCGACACGCCCGCGGCGACGAGGGCGGCCTCGGCGGCGGCGGCCGACCCCGCCCAGCCGGCCAGGGCGGCCCGCAGGGTCTTGCGGCGCTGGGCGAACGCGGCGTCGACGACGGCGAACACCTCGCGCTTGGACGCGGTGGTCTTCAGCGGCTCGGTGCGCCGGACGAGTGACACCAGTCCGCTGTCGACGTTCGGCGCGGGCCAGAACACGTTGCGGCCGATGGCGCCGGCCCGCTTGACCTCGGCGTACCAGTTGGCCTTCACGGACGGCACGCCGTACACCTTGGAGCCGGGCCCGGCGGCGAGCCGGTCGGCGACCTCGGCCTGGACCATGACGAGGGTGCGCTCGATGCTCGGGAAGGTGTCGAGCATGTGCAGGAGGACGGGCACGGCGACGTTGTAGGGCAGGTTCGCGACCAGCGCGGTCGGGGCGGGGCCCGGCAGCTCGGTCACCTGCATGGCGTCGGAGTGGACGAGCGCGAACCGGTCGGCGCGCTGCGGCATCCGGGCGGCGACGGTGGCGGGCAGGGCGGCGGCGAGGACGTCGTCGATCTCGACGGCGGTGACCCGGTCGGCCACCTCGAGCAGGGCCAGGGTGAGCGAGCCGAGGCCCGGTCCCACCTCGACCACCACGTCGTCGGGGCGTACCTCGGCGGTGCGGACGATACGGCGGACCGTGTTCGCGTCGATGACGAAGTTCTGGCCGCGCTGCTTGGTGGGGCGCACGCCGAGGGCCGCCGCGAGTTCGCGGACGTCGGCGGGGCCCAGGAGGGCGTCGGGGGTGGGGCTGCTCACCCCGCAAGGGTAGCCGGGGGCGGGCCGCGGGCCGCCGGTGCGCCGTCCGGGGCCGGCGCACCGGGCCCCGTGGTGCGGCCGGCGTACGCGTCGCGTGCGGCTGCGGTGCGGGGACGGCTGCGGGGGTCAGTACCCGAAGGCGCGGGCCGTGTTCGCCGCGAGGGCCGTGGCCAGGGTGTCCTCGTCGGTGCCGCGCACGGCGGCCATCGCGCGCACCGTGACCGGCACCAGGTAGGGGGCGTTGGGGCGGCCCCGGTAGGGCACCGGCGTCAGGAACGGGGCGTCGGTCTCCACCAGGACCAGCTCCAGCGGGGCGATCGCGAGGGCGTCGCGCAGGTTCTGGGCGTTCTTGAAGGTGACGTTGCCGGCGAAGGACATGTAGTACCCGGCCTCGGCGCAGATCCCGGCCATCTCCGCGTCGCCGGAGTAGCAGTGGAAGACGGTGCGCTCGGGGGCGCCCTCCTCCTTGAGGACGCGCAGCACGTCGGCGTGGGCCTCGCGGTCGTGGATGACCAGGGTCTTGCCGTGCCGCTTGGCGATCTCGATGTGGGCGCGGAAGGACCGCTCCTGGGCCGCCTTGCCCTCGGGGCCGGTGCGGAAGTAGTCCAGGCCCGTCTCGCCCACGCCCTTGACCTGCGGGAGCGCCGCCAGCCGGTCGATCTCGGCGAGGGCGTCGTCGAGGGCCGCGTCCCCGCCGGGCTCGCGCGCCCCCTGCCGCGACCAGCCGTCGGGGTCCCCGTGGACGATGCGGGGCGCCTCGTTGGGGTGCAGGGCGACGGTGGCGTGGACGGCGTCGTACGCCGCCGCCGTCTCGGCCGCCCAGCGCGAGCCCGCGAGGTCGCAGCCGACCTGGACGACCGTGGTGACGCCGACCGACGCGGCCTTCGCGAGGCCCTCCGCGACCGTGCCCGCCTGCATGTCGAGGTGGGTGTGCGAGTCGGCGACCGGTACCCGCAGGGGTTCGGGGAGCGGCGGGGCGTCGTTCTTGTCGGTCCGGTCCGAGGCGTTCGAAGGCATGCCCCGATCCTACGGAAGGGGCACGCCTGCGCGGATCGCCCGAGGGCGCCGGGCGGTCAGCCCGCCCTGCGCTGGAGGTGGAGGGCCTGGAGGAGGTCGGACAGGTGCCGGTGCCGGTGCCCGGACGGGGCCCCCGGCGTTCCCGGTCCCGGCTGCCCGGGCACCCGCGGGACCTCCAGCGGGCCGGCCGGCGGCACCCGGTGCACGCCGTGCGCGGTGCCGCGCACCGAGGCGACGCGTCCCGGCCGCATGATCCGCACGACGTGGCTGTCGCAGTTGGCGCACGTGGGCCGGCTCAGCGGGGACGGGACGATGCGGCCGTCCGCCACGTAGAGCACGAACTCGTGGCCGTCGGCGTCCCTGTGGTGCTCTATCTCGAACGACTGCTCCCAGCCGTGCCCGCACCGCATGCAGGCGAAGGAGTACGACTCGTGGACGACGGTGGTGGCCCCGGCCCGTCGGCCGGTCCGTCCGGTGATCTCGCTCATGCCGGCTCCTGCTGTCCGCTGGACGTCGGGAACGGGTACGTCCCCCTTCGTCCAGTGGACGCCTCACCTGACGGGAATGCACCGGTCCTGTCGAGTATTGGAGCCGTTTTGGGCGTTCCTTGCCCAAGCGTGCCCGGTGGGCGGGCCGGGGCTTTGCCTTGTGGACGGGCTGTTTGCCCGCCCATGGGGCGCAGGCGCGCGGGGACTCCGCTCGCCCGCGCGGGCGCCGTCGCGTCCCGTCGTCACGCGCCGGCGTGTTTGGCCGCCACCACCGCGTCGAACACCTCCCGCTTGGGCACGCCCGCCTCGGCGGCCACCGCGGCGATCGCCTCCTTGCGGCGCTCCCCGGCCTCCTCGCGTACCCGCACCCGGCGCACCAGTTCCTCGGCGCCGACCTCCTCGGGCCCGCTCTCCGGGGCGCCCTCGACCACGACGGTGATCTCGCCGCGCACCCCTTCGGCGGCCCACGCGGCGAGCTCGCCGAGACCGCCGCGTCTGACCTCCTCGTACGTCTTGGTCAGCTCCCGGCAGACGGCGGCCCGCCGGTCGGCGCCGAAGACCTCGGCCATCGCGGCGAGGGTGTCGTCGAGGCGGTGCGGGGCCTCGAAGTAGACGAGGGTCCGGCGTTCCCCGGCGACCTCGCGCAGCCGGCCGAGCCGTTCGCCGGCCTTGCGCGGCAGGAAGCCCTCGAAGCAGAACCGGTCGACCGGCAGTCCGGACAGCGCGAGCGCGGTGAGCACGGCGGACGGGCCGGGCACGGCGGTCACCTTGACGTCCCGCTCGACGGCCGCGGCGACCAGCCGGTAGCCCGGGTCGGACACCGAGGGCATGCCGGCGTCGGTCACCAGCAGCACGCGTGCGCCGCCCACCAGCTCCTCGACCAGTTCGGGCGTACGGGCGGACTCGTTGCCCTCGAAGTACGACACGACGCGCCCCTTGGGGGTGACGCCCAGCGCCTGGGTCAGCCGGCGCAGCCGCCGGGTGTCCTCGGCCGCGACGACGTCGGCGCCCGCGAGTTCCTCGGCGAGCCGGGGCGGGGCGTCCTGGACGTCGCCGATGGGGGTGCCCGCCAGTACAAGGGTTCCAGTCACCCCTCCATCCTCCCAGGGGCGGACGGAGGGGGACGCATCCGGACCGGGAAGGGCCGTGCACGGGACGCGCACGGGACGGTTCCCTACGATGGCGCGGTGACCAGTACCGCGTCCTCCACGGACCTCCGGCAGGACCAGGCCCCGCCCGGCCGGGGACCCGCCTGGCAGCAGCGCCTGCGCCGTTTCGGCTACACGGCGGGGCTGCCCGCGGGCGACGTCCGCGACCGGCTGGTGCCGCCGTACACGCGGCCCGGCCCGCGGCTGTGGGCCTTCCTCGGCCTGTCGAAGACGGCGGCCGACCGGATCGGACGCTGGTCCGGCTGGGGCGGTCCGCTGCTGGTGACGCTGCTGGCGGGCGTGCTGCGGTTCTGGAACCTGGGCAGCCCGAAGGCGGTGATATTCGACGAGACGTACTACGCCAAGGACGCCTGGGCGCTGATCCACCGCGGTTTCGAGGTCGACTGGGACAAGAACGCCAACGACCTGATCCTGAGCTCGGGCGGGCACGTCCCGATCCCGACGGACGCGGCGTACGTCGTCCATCCGCCGGTCGGCAAGTACGTGATCGGGCTGGGCGAGCTGGTGTTCGGGTTCGACCCGTTCGGCTGGCGGTTCATGACGGCGCTGCTCGGCACGCTGTCGGTGCTGCTGCTGTGCCGGATCGGGCGCCGGCTGTTCCGCTCCACGTTCCTGGGCTGCCTGGCGGGCGCGCTGATGGCGCTGGACGGGCTGCACTTCGTGATGAGCCGCACCGCGCTGCTGGACGGCGTGCTGATGTTCTTCGTGCTGGCCGCGTTCGGCTGCCTGGTCGTGGACCGCGACCGGGCCCGCGGGAAGCTCGCCGCCGCGCTGCCCGTGGACGCCGACGGCCGGGTCCGCCCGGACGCGCACGTCGCCGGGACGCTGCGGCTCGGGTGGCGGCCCTGGCGGCTGGCGGCGGGGGTGATGCTGGGCCTGGCCGCGGCCACCAAGTGGAACGGCCTGTACATCATGGCGGCGTTCTGCGTGATGGCCGTGCTGTGGGACGTCGGCTCCCGCAGGGTCGCGGGCGCCGACCGGCCGTACCTGGCGGTCCTGAGGCACGACCTGGGCTGGGCGTTCCTGTCGACCGTGCCGGTCGCCGTCGTCACCTACCTCGCGTCCTGGACCGGCTGGATCCTCTCCGCCACCGATGGCTCCGGCGGCTACTACCGCGACTGGGCGACGGCCGACGGCCGGACGAGTTCCTGGTCGTGGCTCTTCCCGGACTGGTGGCGCAGCCTGTGGCACTACGAGACGCAGGTGTACGAGTTCCACACCCACCTGACGTCTCCGCACACCTACCAGTCCAATCCGTGGAGCTGGATCGTCCTGGGCCGCCCGGTCTCGTACTTCTACGAGTCGCCGGGGGCCGGCACGGACGGCTGCCCGGCCGACGCGGGCGAGAAGTGCGCCCGCGAGGTGCTGGCGATCGGCACGCCGCTGCTGTGGTGGATCGGCTGCTTCGCCCTGCTGTACGTCCTGTGGCGCTGGGCCTTCCGCCGCGACTGGCGCGCGGGCGCCGTCGCCTGCGGGCTGGCGGCCGGCTACCTGCCCTGGTTCCTGTACCAGGAGCGCACGATCTTCCTCTTCTACGCCGTCGTCTTCCTGCCCTTCCTGTGCCTGGCGGTGGCGATGCTGCTGGGGGCGGTCGTGGGCCGGCCGGGCTGCGGCGACACCCGGCGCGTGGCGGGAGCGACGGGGGCGGGCGTGCTGGTGCTGCTGATCGCGTGGAACTTCATCTACTTCTGGCCCCTGTACACCGGCACGGCGATCCCGATGGAGGAGTGGCGGTCGCGGATGTGGCTGGACACCTGGGTCTGACCCGGCCGCATCTCATTCGGACAACATCCGGTCACAGCCGTACCGTTGGCCACTCCCGGCACTTAGAGTGAACCCACACCTACTTCTGAACGCGTTCAAGAAAGCGCGTGCGGGGGTCGACGGGGAGGGGCTGCCGATGGGCAGGGGGGTGAAGGCCGCCGTCATGGGCGGCGTGTTCGCCGTGATGGTGGGCGGGGCCGGGTACGGCGCCTACAACGTCGTGTCGGCGCTGGACGGGGGCGGGGCCTCCGGTGCGGCCGGGGCGTCCACGAAGAGCGGACCGCCGAGCGGTGACGAAGTGAAGGAGACCGCCGACGCGTTCCTCACCGCCTGGGAGAAGGGCGACGCGACGACGGCGGCCTCCTACACGAACAACGCCGCGGCCGCCGGGACGCTGCTGACGGCCTACGGCGAGGACGCCCACATCACCGGCGTCGAGATCACGCCCGGCGAGGTGAGCGTGAGCGGCATGACCGTGCCGTTCACGGTGAAGGCGAAGGTCTCCCACGACGGCGCGTCCAAGCCGCTGACGTACCGCAGCGAGCTGACCGTGGTGCGCGGGCAGACCACCGGGCGGGCGCTGGTCGACTGGGACCCGGCCGTCGTCCACCCGCAGCTGAAGGACGGCGACACGCTGGTCACCGCGGAGTCGGCGACCCCGCAGATCCAGGCGGTCGACCGCGAGGGCACCGTGCTGACGAGGGAGAAGTACCCCTCGCTCGGCCCGGTCCTCGCCACGCTGCGCGAGAAGTACGGCGACGCGGCGGGCGGCACGCCCGGCGTCGAGCTGGCCGTCCGGCACACCGCGACCCAGGCCCCGGACACCCCGCTGCTGACACTGACCGAGGGCAGGCCGGGCAAGCTGCGAACGACGCTCAGCGCGCGCGTGCAGGCGGCGGCCGAGCGGGCGGTCGCCCGGTACGACGAGTCCTCGGTGGTCGCCGTCAAGCCCAGCACCGGCGAGGTGCTGGCCGTGGCGAACAACCGCGCGGACGGCTTCAACGCGGCCTTCCAGGGCCGGGTCGCCCCCGGCTCCACCATGAAGATCATCACCGCGGCCATGCTCATCGACAACGGCGTGACCTCGATGAACGAGCCGGCGCCCTGCCCGGACACGGCGATGTGGCAGAGCCAGACCTTCAAGAACCTCACCGGCATGAAGGCCAACATGAGCGCCACGCTCGCCAACACCTTCATGCGCTCCTGCAACACGGGCTTCATCAAGCTCATCGACGAGGACCCGCTCAGCGACTCGTCCCTGACGCAGGAGGCCCAGGAGCGGTTCGGGCTGGGCCGGGACGACTGGCAGACCGGCATCGTCTCCTTCGACGGCAGCGTCCCCGCCGTCAGCGGCCCCGACCGCGCGGCCAACGCCATCGGCCAGGGCCAGGTCCAGATGAACCCGCTGAACATGGCCTCGGTGACGGCGACCGCCATCACCGGCGAGTTCCACCAGCCGTACCTGGTCTCCCCGGAGCTGGACGACCGGCGGCTGGCCACCGCCGAGGGGCTGCCGCGGAGCACTTCCGACCAGCTCAGGCAGATGATGCGGCTCACCGCGACCCAGGGCACCGCCGCACCCGCCATGTCCGGGCTCGGCGGCGACATCGGCGCCAAGACCGGGTCGGCCGAGGTCGACGGGCACGCGACCTCGGACTCCTGGTTCACCGGCTTCCGCGACGACGTCGCGGCGGCGGCCATGGTCCAGGGGGGCGGCCACGGCGGCGACGCGGCCGGTCCGATCGTGGCGGACGTGCTGCGGGCCGGCGGCTGAGCGCGGTCCGGCGGGACGGACGCCCCAGGCCCTGTCGTCGAGCTCCCGCCGGCCCGGTTTCCGGGCGGGCGACGGGAGTTCGGCGACAGGACCTGGGGCCACTTTCGCAACAGGCCCTAGGGTGGTCGCCGTCGCGGCAAGTGGGCGGCAGCAGGGTCCCGGGCATTCCGGGCAGTACGGAGGAACGGGACGAGAGTGGGCAGCAGGAGGGCCGTCGCCGGGCGACGGAAGACGAGACCGGCCCTGATCGGCGGGGCGGCCGCGGTGGTCGTGGGCGTCGTGGGGATCGGCGCGTGGGCGCTGTACGGCGGCGGGGCCGCGGCCGAGGAGAACGGGCGGACGACGTCCGCGGCCGGCGAGAAGGTGAAGACCGGCCCGCTCACGGCGGCCGAGGTCACCACGGCGGCCCAGCGGTTCCTCACGGCCTGGCAACGGGGCGACGTCGCCGGCGCGGCCGCCGCGACCGACGACGCCGGGGCGGCCACCGCGCTGCTCACCGGCTGGACGAAGGACGCCCACGTCACGCGGGTCACGCTCACCCCGGGCACCCCGGCCGGCGCGAAGGTGCCGTTCTCCGTCCGGGCGACGGTGACCTACGGCGACGAGGCCGGGACCGGGGCGCCGCAGAACGAGACCGGGACGCCGCAGAGGGAGGCGCCGCAGGGCGCGGCGGTCAGCAAGCCGCTCGCCTACGACAGCGCGCTGACCGTCGTCCGCCGGGCCGGTGACGGCGAGCCGCGCGTCGACTGGCACGCCGCCGTCGTCCACCCCGAGCTGAAGGACGGCGACACGCTGGTCACCGGCGAGGCCGGGACACCCCCGGTCAAGGCCCTGGACCGGGACGGCGGGGAGATCACCGCCGCGGCGTACCCCTCGCTCGGCACCGTCCTGGACGGGTTGCGCGAGAAGTACGGCAAGAAGGCCGGCGGCACGGCGGGCGTCGAGCTGCGCGTGGTCCGCGGCAAGGAGTCCAAGGCGGCGAAGGCGTCCGACAAGACCCTGCTGGAGCTGAGCGAGGGCACGCCGGGCACGGTGCGGACGACCCTGGACCCGGAGCTGCAGGCCGCCGCCGAGCGGCAGGTGGCGGGCAAGAAGCGGGCGTCGGTGGTGCTGCTGCGCGCCTCGACGGGGGAGATCCTCGCGGTCGCCAACGGCGGTCACGGCTTCAACACCGCCTTCCAGGGCTCCCTCGCCCCCGGCTCCACGATGAAGGTCGTCACCGCCTCGCTGCTCATCGAGAAGGGCCTGGCGTCGGCCGACGAGCCGCACCCGTGCCCGAAGTACTTCGAGTACGGCGGCTGGAAGTTCCAGAACGACGACGAGTTCGAGATCAAGAACGGCACGTTCAAGGCCTCCTTCGCCCGGTCCTGCAACACCGCCTTCATCAGCCAGGCCCCGGAGCTGGAGAACGACGACCTGACCGAGCAGGCCCAGGAGGTCTTCGGCCTGGGCCGGAACGACTGGGCGATCGGCGTGCCCACCTTCGACGGCTCGGTGCCGGTGCAGGACGCGGCGCCGATGGCCGCCTCCCTCATCGGGCAGGGCGGGGTGCGGATGAACCCGCTGAACATGGCGTCGGTGTCGGCGACCGTACGGACGGGCACGTTCCACCAGCCGTACCTGGTCGCCCCGTCGGTCGACGGGCGCAGGACGGCCACGGCCTCCCGCACGATGTCCGCGTCCACGCTGGCGCAGCTGCGCGAGCTGATGTCCTACACGGCGACGAACGGCACGGCGGCCGGGGCGATGGCCGGGGTGAGCGGCCAGATCGGCGCGAAGACGGGGTCCGCCGAGGTCGACGGCCAGGACAAGCCCAACGGCTGGTTCACCGCGTACCGGGACGACCTGGCCGCGGCGGGCGTGGTCCAGCAGGGCGGCCACGGCGGCGACACCGCGGGACCCATCGTGGCGGCGCTGCTGAAGGCGGGCGGCTGAACGGCCGGGCGGGTGACCGGACGGGTGACCGGGCGGACCGGTGGCCGGACAGGCGGCCGGGCGGTTCAGTGCGGGACCGGTTCGGCCGCCGCCGCGTAGGTGCGGCGCAGGAACCGGATGAGCGCCTTGGTCTCGAACTGGACGACGGAGCACCCCTGCGGGGAGTGGAACTCGACGACGGCCTGCACCCGCCCGCAGGGCCACACCCGCACCTCACCGCTCCCGGTGGGGGCCCGCAGTCCCCGCTCCAGCAGGTCGCGGGGGAACCTCCACTCGCGCGCGACGGGGCTCCGGCCCCGGCCGGGCAGGCCCACGCACACCGAGCGCGGGTCGTGATCGGGGTCGTAGCGCAGCACGACGGGTATGGCGCCGCCGTCCTCGTCGGGGAGGTCCGCGTCCGTCAGGATGTGGGCTCGCGCGTACTGTTCGACAACGGACATCGGATCGCCCCTCACGCTCTGTCACCTGTGGGGAAGCTGCACCACCACCCCTTCCCTAATGTCCCATATTTTCCGAATATCACCTTTCGGGAGTGCGTGACCCCCGCGCCGCACGGTCATCCATCTCACATGTGAGATGACGATGCCGTCGCTCTTGCAAGAGGTTCGCAACAAGCCTCTATCATCGATCCGTGCATGTACCTGACGGATTCATCGACGCCCCGACCTCCGCCGTGACCGGAGTCGTCGCCGCCGGCGCCATCGCGGTGAGCCTGCGCGGCGCGCGGCGCGAGCTGGACGAGCGGACGGCGCCCCTGGCGGGCCTGGTCGCGGCGTTCATCTTCGCGGTGCAGATGCTGAACTTCCCCGTCGCCGCGGGGACCAGCGGGCATCTGCTCGGCGGCGCGCTCGCCGCGATACTCGTCGGCCCCTACACGGGGGTCCTGTGCGTCTCCGTCGTCCTGCTCATGCAGGGCATCCTCTTCGCGGACGGCGGCCTGACCGCGCTCGGCGTGAACATCACCGACATGGCGATCGTCACGACGGTCGTCGCCTACGCCCTCTTCCGGGGCCTGGTGAAGGTCCTGCCGCGCTCCCGCCGGTCGGTCACCGTCGCCTCCTTCGTCGCCGCGCTCGTCTCCGTCCCGGCCGCCGCCCTCGCCTTCACCCTCCTGTACGGGATCGGCGGCACCACCGACGTCTCCCTCGGCAAGGTCGCCACCGCGATGATCGGCGTGCACGTCCTGATCGGCATCGGCGAGGCCGCGATCACCGCGCTGACCGTCGGCGCCGTCATCGCCGTACGCCCGGACCTCGTGTACGGCGCGCGCGGGCTCCGGCAGCGGCTGAAGCTGCGGGTGAACGGCGAGCTGGTCGACGCCCCCGACGCCGCGCAGGCCCCGGCGCAGGCCCCCGCGCCCGTCGCCGCCCGTTCGCCGCGCACGGTGTGGATCACCGGCCTGGTCGCCTCCCTGGTCCTCGCCGGGTTCGTCAGCTTCTACGCCTCCGCCAGCCCCGACGGCCTGGAGAAGGTCGCCGCCGACAAGGGCATCGACAAGAAGACCGAGGAGCACGCGAGCGCCGACTCGCCGCTCGCCGACTACGGCGTGAAGGACATCGCGAACGCCCGCGTCTCCGGCGGTCTCGCGGGTGTCATCGGCGTCGGCGTCACCGTCGTCGCGGGCAGCGCGGTGTTCTGGGCGGTGCGCAGGCGGCGCGCCGACGACACGTCCCCCTCCAGCACCTCCACCAGCAGCACGAGCGTCTGAGATGGGCGCGGGTCACGCACACCGGCTCTACCGGCACGGGCACTCCCCGGTGCACGGCCTGCCGCCGCACACCAAGCTCGCCGCGGTCTTCGCCTTCGTGGTCGTCGTGGTGTCGACCCCGCGCGAGGCGATGTGGGCCTTCGGCCTGTACGCGCTGCTGCTCGCGGGGGTGGCGTACGCGGCCCGCGTCCCGGCCGCCTTCCTGCTCAAGCGGCTGCTGATCGAGGTGCCGTTCGTCGCGTTCGCGGTGCTGATGCCGTTCGTGGCCGAGGGCGAGCGGGTCGACGTCCTCGGCATGTCGCTGAGCGTGGGCGGCCTGTGGGGCGCCTGGAACGTCCTGGCCAAGGGCACCCTGGGCGTCGCCGCCTCCGTCCTGCTCTCCTCCACCACCGAGCTGCGCGAACTGCTGCTCGGCCTGCAACGGCTGAAGCTGCCGCCGCTGCTCGTGCAGATCGCGTCCTTCATGATCCGCTACGGCGACGTCATCACCGACGAGATGCGGCGGATGCGGATCGCCCGTCAGTCGCGGGGCTTCGAGGCGACGGGCGTCCGGCACTGGGGCGTGCTCGCCAAGTCCGCCGGAGCCCTGTTCATCCGCTCCTACGAGCGCGGTGAGCGCGTCCACCTGGCCATGGTCAGCCGCGGGTACGCCGGTTCCATGCCGGTCATCGACGAGGTGACCGCGTCCCGGGCGCAGTGGTCGTCCGCACTGGCCCTCCCGTGTGCGGCACTGGTCGTCTGTCTGCTGGGATGGGTGCTGTGACAGCTTCTCTGGAGGTCTCCGGCCTCGCCTTCGCCTACCCCGACGGGCACCAGGCCCTCTTCGGCGTGGACTTCTCCGTCGCCCGCGGCGAGCGGGTCGCGCTGCTCGGCCCGAACGGCGCCGGCAAGACGACCCTGGTGCTCCACCTCAACGGCATCCTGTCCGGCGGCACCGGCACGGTCACCGTCGCCGGGCTGCCCGTGGACAAGCGGAACATGGCGGAGATCCGGCGCCGGGTCGGCATCGTCTTCCAGGACCCCGACGACCAGCTCTTCATGCCGACCGTGCGCGAGGACGTGGCCTTCGGACCGGCGGCGGCCGGGCTGAAGGGGGCCGAGCTGGAGGCGCGCGTGGACCGGGCGCTCGACCTGGTCGGCATGGCCGCGTTCAAGGACCGGCCCCCGCACCACCTCTCCTTCGGCCAGCGGCGCCGGGTGGCGGTCGCCACCGTGCTCGCCATGGAGCCGGAGATCCTGGTCCTGGACGAACCGTCCTCCAACCTGGACCCCGCCTCCCGCCGCGAGCTCGCCGACATCCTGCGCTCCCTCGACGTCACGGTCCTGATGGTCACCCACGACCTGCCCTACGCCCTGGAGCTGTGCCCCCGCGCCCTGGTCCTCAGCGACGGCGTGATCGCGGCGGACGGCCCGACCGCCGACCTGCTCTCGGACGACGCGCTGATGCGCGCCCACCGCCTGGAACTGCCCTTCGGTTTCGACCCGCGGTCGGTGACGACGCGTACGTGAGGAATCGCAGGCGGACGGTGGCTGTTGCACCCACCGTCGCAGGCGACGGGCCGGGGCAGGCCGGGACATCGGGAAGGGACGCGGGGAAGTGGACGCGAGCGTGGACGTGCACGGCACAGTGGCCGAGGGCTTCGAGCCGGTCGGGGAGGCGTTCGCCCGGAACTTCGCGGAGCTCGGGGACCGGGGCGCGGCGGTCGCCGTCTACCGGGACGGGCGCAGGGTCGTCGACCTGTGGGGCGGCACGCGCGACGTCGACGGCACCGAGCCGTGGCGCCGGGGCACCGCCCAGGTCGTGCGCTCGGCGACGAAGGGCGTCGCCGCCGCCGTACCGCTGCTGCTGCACCAGCGCGGGGAACTGGACCTGGACGCGCCGGTGGGCGCGTACTGGCCGGAGTTCAAGGCGCACGGCAAGGAACGGGTGCTGGTCCGGCACGTGCTGAACCACCGGGCCGGACTGCCGGTCCTGGACCGTCCGCTCACCCCCGAGGAGGCCCTCGACCCGCTGCGGGGCCCCGAGGCCGTCGCCGCCCAGGCGCCCGTCTGGGAGCCGGGCACCGACCACGGCTACCACGCGCTGACGTACGGCTGGCTGCTGGACGAGCTGGTGCGCAGGGTGACGGGCGGGCGGAGCGCGGGCGAGTGGATCGCCGACGAGATCGCCGGTCCGCTCGGCCTGGACCTGTGGCTCGGCCTGCCCGCCGAGGAGGAGCGCGCGGGCCGCGCCGGCCGGGTCGGCCGCATCGAGGACCCCGAGCCCTCCGGCGGGCTGCGCCTGCGCCCCAAGCGCTCCGTCACCGACGCCTACCAGGACCCGGACTCGCTCACCCGCCGCGCCTTCGCCGCGATCACGCCGTTCCCCGACCAGAACGACCCGGCGTACCGGGCGTCGGCGCTCCCGGCGACCAACGGCATCGCCACGGCCGACGCCCTGGCCCGCTTCTACGCGGCGCTGATCGGCGAGGTCGACGGCGTGACGCGGCGCGTGCGGCTGTTCGACCCGGCGACGACGGAACGGGCCCGCGCCGAGGAGTCGGCGGGCCCGGACCGCGTCCTGGTCGTGGGCACCCGCTTCGGCCTGGGCTACATGCTGCACGGCAGTGCGTCCCCGTTCCTGTCCCCCGGCTCCTTCGGCCACCCCGGCCGCGGCGGCGCCCTCGGCTTCGCCGACCCGGAGACGGGGATCTCCTTCGGCTACGTCACCAACGGCTTCCGCAGGACCGTGACGGCCGACCCGCGGGCCCAGGCCCTGGTGCGGGCGGTGCGGGCGTCGCTCGACGCGGGCTGAGACCCGGCGGCGGACGGAGCCGATCCGCCGGGGCCCGGCTCAGACGTGGATCGGGTGGGAGATCCTCCCCGACGCGTCGTCGATCTCGTCGTGCGCCTTGGTCAGCAGCTGCATCGCGAGCTCGTTCAACGCCCGCGCACCGGCGACCTCCTCCCCGACCCGGGGCTGCTGGGGGTCCACCCGGTGACGGCTGGCGTGGCCGTGCGCCCGCACCTCCGTGCCGTCGGGCAGCCGCACCATCGCGACCGCGCGCGTGTGCTGGTCGTCCTCCATGAACTCCAGCTCGACGTGCCATCCCACAGCGGTGTGCATCATGACGATCACCTCCGGAACACCTCCTTCCAGGGTGCTCCTCGTCGGCGCCGCACGCACTATCCGGTGTGCAGCATCAGCCCGATCCCGACGACCAGGAGGCCCGCCGCCGCGATCCGGGGCGCGCCGAACTTCTCCTCGAAGAAGAGGGCGCCGATCGCCGCGCCGACCAGGATGGAGGACTCGCGCAGCGCGGCGACCGGGGCGAGCTCGGCGCCCACAGGACGAGCGCGTAGGCGGCCACGGAGAGCGCGGCGCCGAACAGTCCGAGACCGGCCCGCGGCCGCAGCAGCGCCCAGGACGCGGCGCGGTGGCGGTACAGGAGGTACCCCGGGATGACCGTCCCCTGCACCGCCATCAGCCAGGCGATGTACCCGAGGGAGGTCCCGGAGGCGCGGACGCCCAGCCCGTCCACGACGGTGTACGCCGCGATGGTCACCCCGGTCGCCAGGGCCGCGCCGATCGCCGCCCAGTCGGGCCGGCGTCCGCGCAGGCCCCACAGGGCGACGCCGCTCAGTCCCGCGCAGGACAGCACGATGCCCGCGGCCGCCCACCCGTCGGGCACCTCGTGCGCGAAGACGGCGGCCAGGACGGTGACCAGCAACGGCGCGCTGCCGCGGGCGATCGGGTAGGCCTGCCCGAAGTCGCCCAGCCGGAAGGAGCGCATCAGCAGGGCGTAGTACGCGATGTGGATCGCGGCGGAGACGAGGAGGTACGGCCACGCCCCGGCCGCCGGGACCGCCGTGAACGGCAGCAGCGCGACCCCGATGAGCAGCCCGCCGCCGGAGATCAGCGCGAAACCGGTGAGCTTGTCGGCGATCCGGTGGGCGATGGCGTTCCAGCCGGCGTGCGTGACCGCGGCGAGCAGGACGGCGGCGGTGACCAGCGGGGTCACGCGGACGGCTCGCGCACGTCCACGAGGGTGGCGCCGGCGGTGGCGACGAGCTTCCCGGGCTCCATCGGGAAGACGCTGTACGGCGTGCCGGCGGCGGCCCAGACGACCTCGTGCGCGAGCAGGGACCGGTCGGCGAGGACCCGGGTCCGCTCGCGGTGCCCGAAGGGCGGCACTCCGCCGATGGCGTACCCGGTGGTCTCCCGCACGACGTCGGCCCCGGCCCGCGTGACCTTCCGGGCACCGAGCTCCTCCCGGACCCGCTCGACGTCGACGCGGGAGGCGCCGTCCATGAGCACCAGCACGGGCACCCCGTCCGCGGCGAAGACCAGCGACTTGCAGATCTGGCTCAGCTCGCACCCGATCGCGGCGGCGGCCTCGGCGGCGGTCCGCGTGGCCTCGGGGAACCGCCGCGCCCGCCCGACGAGGTCGTCGAGCCCGAGCTCACGCAGGGCGTCGGCGAAACGGGGGTGGGCCGCAAAGGCCCCGGAGGCGTCGTCGGTCGTCGTCATGGGCGGCACGGTAGCGGTACGCGCAGCCCGCGGGCGACCCGGTTCGCGGGCCCCGCACACGACGGGGCCGGTGAGGGCCGCCGCGTCCCCGCGGAGCCCTCACCGGCCGGTCTGTCGTCGGGTGCGGTGCGTCAGGTGCGCACCGGTACCCGGTCCTCGTCGGGGTCGGTGCGCCTGTCGTCGGCCGTGCGCAGGCCCTCGCCCTCGACGTCCACGTTGGGCAGGACGCGGTCCAGCCACTTCGGCAGCCACCAGGCCCGCTTGCCGAGCAGGGCGAGGACGGCCGGGACGATGGCCATGCGGACGACGAAGGCGTCGAAGAAGACGGCGGTCGCCAGGCCGAAGCCGATCATCTTGACCATGGACTCGCTGGAGCCGATGAAGCCCGCGAAGACCGCCA
Source organism: Streptomyces sp. JHA26 (assembly GCF_002005565.1). Lineage (GTDB taxonomy): Bacteria > Actinomycetota > Actinomycetes > Streptomycetales > Streptomycetaceae > Streptomyces. The sequence continues at coordinate 49,113 of NZ_BDJC01000037.1, forward strand.
TCATGATCACCGCGGCCGCGGTGACGACGCGTGCGCCGTGCTTGAAGCCGGTGACGACCGCCTGGTTCGGCTTCTCGCCGTGGACGTACGCCTCCCGCATGCGGGTGACCAGGAAGACCTCGTAGTCCATCGCCAGGCCGAAGACCACGCCGACCATGAAGATCGGCATCATCGACATGACCGGGCCGGTCTCCTCGACGCCCATCAGGCCGGACAGCCAACCCCACTGGAAGACCGCGACGACCGCGCCGAGCGCCGCCATGACGGAGAGCAGGAAGCCGAGGGCCGCCTTCAGCGGGACCAGGACCGAGCGGAAGACCACGATCAGGAGGAGGAAGGCCAGGCCGACGACCAGGACCAGGTAGGGCAGCAGCGCGTCGTTGAGCTTCTGGCTGACGTCGATGTTCATCGCCGTCGCGCCGGTGACCAGGGTCTCCGCACCGGTGTCCGCCTTGATGTCGCCGCCCGCGTCGCGGATGGCGTGCACCAGGTCCTCGGTCTGCACGGAGGACGGCTTGGAGTCCGGGACCACGGTGATCGTCGCGGTGTCGCCGGCCTTGTTGGGCGCGGGCGGGGTCACCGCCACGACGCCGTCCAGGCCCTTGATCTCGTCGGAGACGGCGGCGAACGCGTCCTTCGGGGCGTCGCTGCCCTTGGCGTCCACCACGACCATCAGCGGGCCGTTGAAGCCGGCGCCGAAGCCCTCCGACAGCAGGTCGTACGCCCGGCGCTGCGTCGTGGACGTCGGCTGGGAACCGTCGTCGGGCAGGCCCAGCTCCAGGGAGGCCGCGGGGATCGCGGCGGCGCCGAGGCCGAGGACGCCGAGCAGGAGCACGGCGACGGGGCGGCGGACGACGAAGCTCGCCCAGCGGGTGCCCATGTTGGGCTTGGCGGGCTCGCCGGCCTCCTTCTTCCGCGCGGCACGGGCGCCGCCCAGCAGCTTGCTCTTCTCACCGGCCGGCTTGACCCTGCGGCCCGCGTAGCCGAGCAGCGCGGGGATCATCGTGAGGGCGATCAGGACCGCGACGGCGACCGTGCCGGCCGCCGCGACGCCCATCTTGGTCAGCATCGGGATGTTGACGACCGCTAGGCCCACCAGGGCGATGACCACGGTGAGGCCGGCGAAGACCACGGCGGAGCCCGCGGTGCCGACGGCCCGGCCGGCCGCCTCCTCGCGTTCGCGGCCCTCGGCGAGTTCCGCGCGGTAGCGGGAGACGATGAACAGGGCGTAGTCGATGCCGACCGCGAGGCCGATCATCATCGCCAGGATCGAGGTCGTGGAACCCAGCTCCAGCGCGCTCGCCAGCGCCGTGATCGTCGAGACGCCGATGCCGACGCCGATCAGCGCGGTGAGCAGCGGCAGCCCCGCCGCGACCAGCGAGCCGAAGGTGATGACGAGGACGACGGCCGCGACCGCGATGCCGATGATCTCCGTGGAGCCGGTCTCCGGGGCGGCCTGGAGCGCGTCACCGCCGATCTCGACGGTCAGCCCGGCGTCGCGCGCCTGCTGCGCGGCGTCCTCCAGGGCGTCCTTGGTGGACTCCTCCAGCTCCATGCCGGAGACGTCGTAGCGCACCGAGGCGTAGGCGATCGTGCCGTCCTTGCTGACGGCGTTGCCGGTGTAGGGGTCGGCGACCGAGGCGACCTCGGAGCCGTCCGCGAGCTCGTCGACGGTCTTCTCGACGGTCGCCTTGTGGCCGGCGTCCGTCATCTTCTCGCCGGCCGGCGCCTTGAAGACGACGCGTGCGGTCGCGCCGTCGGCGCTCTGGCCCGGGAAGCGCTGTTCGAGCAGGTCGAAGGCCTTCTGGGCCTCGGTGCCCGGGATGGAGAAGGACGAGTTGCCGGCGGGCGGGGCGCTGGCCGCGCCGACACCGGCGAGCGTCAGCAGCGCCACCCATATCAGGGCGACGAGGTGCCGTCGCCGGAAGGCGAGCCGGCCGAGTTTGTAGAGGAATGTGGCCACGAGGGCGTACTCCCGGTCAGGTCGTTGGTCTTCAGGGCAGGGATGATCAGCCCGACGACGTGAGCGGTGACGTCAGGTGGGGCTCGAACGGGGTGCAGGCGGGGGGCCTGCCGGAGGGACGTGTCAGGAGGCGGGGACGCCGAGAGCGGGGAGGATCACGGCGTCGATGTAGGAGGTGAGGAAGGCCCGGGTCGGCGGCTGGTCGTCGAGCAGCGTGCGGGTGGCGAAACCGCCGACCAGCATGTGCACGAGGAAGTCCAGCGCCGGGCAGTCCGGTCTGACCTCGCCCCGGTCGACCGCGCGTTGCAGCAGCCGCCGGAACTCCGCCATCTCCGGTTCGATGAGCTGTTCCCGGAACGCCTGGCGCAGATCCGGGTTCTGGTGGAGCGCCATGGCCACACCCCGCATCAGCGCGGAGTTCTGCTCCATGGTGCAGTCGTCCTCGCGGGCCATCAGGGCGTGCAGGTCACCGCGGAGGGAGCCGGTGTCGACCTCGTCGGTCCTGCCGGGCTTGCCGTGCCGCATGGCCTTGACCACCAGCTCGGGCTTGCCGCCCCACTGGCGGTAGAGCGTCGCCTTGCTGGACCGGGTGCGGGCGGCCACGGCGTCCATGGTGAGGGCGTCGTAGCCGACTTCCCGGAGCAGGTCGAGCACGGCGCCGTACAGCTCGGCCTCGCGCTCGGGAGTGATCCGACTCCGACGCGCGGTGGCGGTCCCGGTCATCTCGCTCTCCCCTCTCTCCGTTCAGAACGACACCGTTTCGTCCATGAGAAATGTACCCCGCTCCGCTAGCGAAACGAAACGGTTTCGTTCGTGTTGTGGGTCACGGTTGTCAGCTCCCCATAAGTTGCCGGTGCCCTGTGCGCGGCAAAGCATGGGAGGGGTGAGTTATCTGCGCCTTCCCCACCTCAGCGGCGACCGGCTGTGCTTCGTGGCCGAGGACGATCTCTGGCTCGCCGACCTCGACGGTCCGGGCCGCGCCTGGCGGCTCACCGTCGACCGCACCAAGGCGGGCCACCCCCGCTTCTCCCCGGACGGCCGCCACATCGCCTACACCAGCTGGCGCACCCTGGTGCCGGAGGTCCACCTCGTGCCGGTGGACGGCGGGCCCGGACGCCGGCTCACCCACTGGGGAGGCCTCGACACCCGTGTCTGCGGCTGGACGCCGCCCGGCCCCGACGGCACCGGCGCCGTCCTGGCCGTCGCCTCCCACGGCGAGCCCTTCTCGCACCTGACCTGGGCCTACAAGATCTCCCTCGACGGCGACCCCGGCCGCAAGCTGCCCTGGGGCCCGGTCACCGACATCCAGGTGGCGGACCTGGCCGGCGAGCGCAGGTCGCTCCTGCTCACCGGCACCCCGCCGCACGAACCCGCCGCCTGGAAGCGCTACCGGGGCGGCGCCACCGGCCGGCTGTGGCTGCACGGGCAGCGCCTGCTCGCGGACCTGGACGGGCACCTCGACTCCCCCATGTTCGTCGGCGGCCGGATCGCGTTCCTCTCCGACCACGAAGGCGTCGGCAACCTCTACTCGTGCGCCCACGACGGCTCCGACCTGCGCCGCCACACCGACCACGACGCCTTCTACGCCCGCCACGCCTCCAGCGACGGCACGCGTGTGGTGTACCAGTGCGCGGGCGACCTGTGGATCGTCGACGACCTCTCGCCCGGCTCGGTGCCGCGCCGCCTCGACGTCCGGCTGAGCGGGCCGCGCGCGGGACGGCGCACGTACCAGGTGCCCGCCGCCCAGAACGTGGGCGGCCTCTCCGTCGACGAGACGGGCCGCGCGAGCGCCGTCGTCGTGCGCGGCAGCCTGTACTGGCTCACCCACCGCGACGGCCCGGCACGCACCCTCGCCGACACCCCGGGCGTACGGGTCCGGCTCCCCGAGATGCTGGGGGCGAGCGGACGGATCGCCTACGTGACGGACGCGGACGGCGAGGACGCCGTCGAGATCTCCTACCTGCCGCGGGCGACGGGCGGCCGCGCGCCCCGGCGACTGGCCTCGGGCAGGCTCGGCCGGGTGCTGGAGCTGGTCTCGGACCCGGCGGGCGGACGCCTCGCCGTCGCCTCGCACGACGGGCGGCTGCTGCTGCTCGACGTGTCGGAGGAGACGGAGGCCGCCGAGGCGCTGGAGGCGGCCGGTGACGGCGCAGCCGACCCGGACGACGGCGCGGGGGCCGCCGGGGCGGAGCCGAGCGGCGCGGGGGCCGCCGGGGCGGAGCCGCGGGCAGAGGGCCCGGACGTCGGGGCGACCGGCGAGGACACCGGCGGCGCGGACGGCGCCGGCGACGGCGTCGTCACCGAGTTGATCCGGTCGGTCAACGGCCCCGTCCGCGACCTCGCCTTCTCCCCGGACGGTGCGTGGCTGACGTGGTCCCACCCCGGGATCGGGCGCTCGTTGCGGCAGATCAGGATGGCCCGCATCGACGGACCGGACGGGCCGGTCGTCGTCGACGTGACCAACGGCCGCTTCGAGGACGAGAACCCGGTGTTCACCAGCGACGGCCGCTACCTCGCGTTCCTGTCCTGGCGCGGCTTCGACCCGGTGTACGACGTGCACACCGGGGACCTGTCCTTCCCGCTGGGCTGCCGCCCCTACCTGGTGCCGCTGTCGTCGGCGACCCCCTCCCCCTTCGCGCTGAACCCCGAGGGCCGCCCGGCCGCCGGCGGTCTGGACCCGCTGGAGGACGAGGCCGGCGAGGGCGGCCCGGTGACCGTGGAGGCGGAGGGGCTGGAGGCGCGGGTGACGCCGTTCCCGGTGGCCGCCTCCAAGTACTCGGCGCTGCACCCGGTCGCGGGCGGCGGCCTGGTCTGGCTGCGCTGGCCGATCTCGGGCGCGCTCGGCGAGACCTTCGCCAACCCGGACGACCCGAGCGAGCGCCCCACCCTGGAGCACTTCAACCTCGCCAAGGCGAAGAAGTCCGAACTGGTCAACCACCTCGACTGGTTCCGGGTCAGCGGCGACGGCACCCGGCTGGTCGTGCTCGACGAGGGCGACCTGCGCGCCGTGCCGGCGACCGAGGCGGGCGACGGGGACTCGACCACCTGGATCGACCTGCGCCGCATCCTGCACGAGGCCGACCCGGCCGCCGAGTGGCGCCAGGCGTACGAGGAGGCGGGCCGGCTGATCCGCGCCCACTTCTGGGACCCCGGCATGTGCGGCATCGACTGGGACGCGGTGCTGGACCAGTACCGCCCGCTGGTCGAACGGGTCGCCACCCCGGACGAGTTCGCCGACCTGCTGCGCGAGGTCCTCGGCGAACTGGGCACCTCGCACGCCTACGTCGCCGCCGCCCGGCGCAACGAGGGCCCGGCGCACTACCAGCGCTGGCAGGGCCTGCTCGGCGCCAACTTCGTGTGCCGGGACGGCCGCTGGATCGTCAAGCGGATCCTGCCCGGCGACTCCTCCGACTCCAAGGCCCGTTCGCCGCTGGCCGGCACGGGCATCCGCGAGGGCGCCGTCCTCACCCACGTGGACGGCCGCCCGGTCGACCCGGTGGCGGGACCGACCCCGCTGCTCGCCGGCGCGGGCGGGACGACCGTGGAGCTCACCTTCTCCCCGGCCGAGGGCGGGCCGGGCCCCGCCCGCCGGGTCGCCGTCGTCCCGCTGATCGACGAGCGTCCGCTGCGCTACCAGGACTGGGTGACCAAGCGCCGCGAGGTGGTGCGGGAGTTGAGCGGCGGACGCTGCGGCTACCTGCACATCCCCGACATGGGCGGCTCCGGCTGGGCGCAGTTCAACCGCGACCTGCGCATGGAGGTGTCCCGGCCCGCGCTGATCGTGGACGTGCGCGGCAACGCGGGCGGGCACATCAGCGAACTGGTCATCGAGAAGCTGACGCGCACGATCCTGGGCTGGGACCTGACGCGCGACGCCCAGCCGGTGTCGTACACCTCCAACGCCCCGCGCGGGCCGGTGGTGGCGCTCGCGGACGAGGCGACGTCCTCCGACGGCGACATGATCACGGCCGCCTTCAAGCTGCTGCGGCTCGGCCCGGTGGTCGGCCAGCGCACCTGGGGCGGTGTGGTCGGCATGACCGGCCGGCACCGCCTGGGCGACGGCACGGTGATCACGGTGCCGATGAACGCGGCCTGGTTCGACGCCTACGGCTGGTCCGTGGAGAACCACGGCGTCGCCCCCGACGTGGAGGCGCTGCGCACCCCGCTGGACTGGGCCGAGGGCCGCTACCCGGTGCTGGACGAGGCGGTGCGGCTCGCGCTGGAGCTGCTGGAGACCAACCCGTCCGCGACACCGCCCGGTTACGACGACGTACCGGACCGCTCCCGGCCGCCGCTGCCGCCCCGGGGGTGACGCCCCCCCGGAGGTGACAGCCGGAGGGCGTCACCCCCGGCGCACGGGAAAGGCGCCCTCCGTGCGGCGGAGGGCGCCTCCTCTACTCAGCGCGGCGCGTCAGGCGTCGTAGCTCTCCCCGATGCGCTCGTCCGCGTCCCGGCGGCGCGAGGACGGGTCCATCTCGTCCTCGTCGCGACGGCGGTCGCGGTTGTGCATCTGGTCCTTGGCCTGCTCGGCGCGCTGCTTGCCCTGCTCGGCACGCTGCTTGCCCTGCTGCTGCATGCGCTCGGCCTTGTCCTGGAACTGGTCCTTGATACCCATGTGGGTTCACTCCTGTGGTGTTTCGGGCCGGCCGGATCGGCCGGGCCCGATCAGATTCACACGGGCGGTGACCCTGCGCATGTCGATCAGTGACGGTCCGTAGCCGCGGTCGTCCGGTGCTGTTCGTCGGCGGCTCCGCCCGCCCCGACCAGCCCCGTGCGCATGCCGTCCAGCCGGTCCGCGAAGCGCCGCATCTCGCGCTGCCCGACGGTGCCGATGACGGCCGGCAGGTACCCGCGCACGCCCTGCATGCCGCGCAGCCACCACTGCCCGTAGACGTGGCTCGCCCGGCGTTCGACGCCCTCCACGAGCCGGTCCACCGCCGGGCCCAGCGGATACGTCTTGTTCGACGGCCACGGCAGCCGCTGCCGCAACTCCCGCATGACGTCGTCCTGGTCGGCGCCGCGCACCATGTCGGTGTCGGTCCAGGACAGGTAGCCGACGCCGACCTTCACGCCCCGGTGGCCGACCTCGGCGCGCAGGCTGTGCGCGTACGCCTCCACGCCGGACTTGGAAGCGCAGTAGGCGGTCATCATCGGCGCGGGCGTGATGGCGGCCAGGGACGCGATCTGCAGCAGGTAACCGCGGCTCTCCAGCAGCGCCGGCAGGAAGGCGCGGGCCGTCACCGCCGAGCCGATCAGGTTGACCTCGATGACCCGCCGCCAGGACGCCGGGTCGGAGTCGACGAACGGACCGCCGGTGGCCACACCGGCGTTGGCGACCACGATGTCGACCTTGCCGAACCGTTCCCGCACCTCGCCGGCGACCCGGGTCATCACCTCGTGGTCGGTGACGTCGGCGTGCCAGACCTCGCACTCGGTGTGCAGCCGCGCCGCGACCTGCTTGAGCCCGTCCGGCTCCAGCCCGACCAGGGCCACCTTCACCCCGCGTGCGGAGAGCTTGCGGGCCAGCAGCTCCCCGACGCCCCGCGCCGCCCCGGTGACGACGGCGACGCGTCCTTCCAGGCTCACCCTGCTCATGCGCTCTCCTCGACGTGTACGGCGTCCGGCTGCGCGGACGCGGCGGGTATGTGGGCGGCGGCGAGCGCGCGTATCCTCCCGGTGACCAGCTCCGGCGCCTCCACCGGCGTCATGTGGCCGATCCCCGGGAGTTCCGTCAGGCCCACGCAGTCGGGCAGGGCCGCCGCCAGCGCGCGGGCGTGCACGGGCGGGGTCAGCCGGTCGGCGGTCCCGACGACCACCTCGACCGGCAGGTCCAACTCCCGTACGCCGTGGTCGAGGTCGAGCAGGTCGAGCACCTGCGACCAGGCGTGGCGCGCTCCGCGCGGGCAGGCGTGCACGATGCGGGCGCAGGCCTCGACCATGTGCGCGGCCGAACCCGGGCCCATCGTGCCGTACTTGAGGATCCTGAGCGCCAGCGGCGTGACCGGTCCGAGCGGTGCCCGGGAGCCGAGGATCCGCCGGGTCAGCCAGGTGCGCACCGGGCCCTCCCGCAGCGGCAGCACCGTCGCGGACGCCACCAGCTTCGAACTGCCCGTGCTGCACAGCAGAACGGCCGCGGCGTGCTCGCGCAGTGCCGGCCGCGCGGCGGCGGCCAGGACCGTCATCCCGCCCATGGAGTGCCCGGCGATCACGGCCCTCTCCCCCGGTGCGAGCGTCGCCTTCAGCACGGCCTCGAGGTCGTCGGCGAGGGCGTCGGTGCCGCACGCCCGACTCGCCGGACTGCGGCCGTGACCGCGCTGGTCGTAGGCGATGACCCGGTGGTCGGCGGACAGGCCGCGGATCTGCGCCGCCCAGAAGGCGGTCGAGCAGGTCCAGCCGTGGGACAGGACGACCGCGGGCGCGTCGTCGGGGCCGTGCACCTCGACGTGCAGCCGGGCGCCGTCGGCGGAGGCGACGGTCAGCACGCGGGCGGGCTCGGGCGGGGCGTAGGGCCCGGAGGCGACGTGGGCGAGGCGGCTCACGCGCCCACCTCCGCGCTCTTCGCGGCGGGGGCCTTCCGGGCGGCCGGGGCGCGCAGCACCTCGTACTCGGCGAGGTCCACCCGCCGTGTCGCACGCCGGAACTCGGCGGTCGTGCCGGGCCAGATGGTGGTGTTGCGGCCGCTCGGGTCCAGGTACCAGCTGGTGCAGCCGCCGGTGTTCCACACGGTGCGCTTCATGCGCTCCTGCACCCGGTGGTTCCACCCCCGCACCGCGGTGGAACGGGCGTCCAGGGCGACCCTTCCGCCGAGGACGTTCAACTGGCGCAGGTAGTCGGCCAGGTAGTTCAGCTGCGACTCGATCATGAGGATCATGGACGAGTTCCCGAGGCCGGTGTTGGGCCCGATGATCGTCATGAAGTTGGGGAAGCCGGCCGCCGTGGCGCCGCGCAGGGCCTCCATGCCGCCCTTCCAGGTCTCGGCGAGGGTCCGCCCGTCCGCGCCCACGACCCGCTCGGCGATGGGCATGTCCGTGACGTGGAAGCCGGTGCTGAAGATGATCACGTCGGCCTCGGTCTCGCTGCCGTCGGCGCCGACGAGGGTGCTGCCGCGGACCTCGGTGAGACCGCTCGCGATCACGTCCACGTTGGGCCGGGCGAGCGCCGGGTAGTACGTGCTCGACAGCAGGATCCGCTTGCAGCCGATGCGGTAGTCGGGGGTGAGCTTGGCGCGCAGGGCCGGGTCCTTGATCGCGGCGGCCATGTTGCGCCGGGCGATCTTCTCGACGAAGCCCAGCTCGTTCGGGTGCTTGGTGAAGGCCTGCACCTGGAGCTCCCGGATGCCCCACAGCAGGCCGCGGCGCAGCTTGGTGGTGACCGGCAGCGCCCGGTGCAGGGCGCGTTCGGCGCCGCTGATCGGCCGGTCCATGCGGGGCATCACCCAGGCCGGGGTGCGCTGGAAGAGGGTGAGGCGGCCGACCTTCGGCTGGATGGACGGCACGATCTGGATGGCGGAGGCGCCGGTGCCGATCACGGCGACGCGCTTGCCGGTGAGGTCGTGGTCGTGGTCCCAGCGGGCCGAGTGGAAGACCTTGCCGGGGAAGGAGTCGAGGCCGGGGATGTCCGGGACCTTGGGGTCGGACAGCGGGCCGGTCGCGGAGACGACGACGTCGGCGGTGAGCGTGCCGCGCACGGTCTCGATCTCCCACCGCAGCTGCTCGCCGTCCCACGCCATCCGCTTCACCTCCGAGTCGAAGCGGAGGTGGGGGCGCAGCCCGAAGGTGTCGGCCACGTGCTCCAGGTACGCCCGGATGTGCCGCTGCCCCGAGAAGGTGCGCGGCCACTCCGGGTTGGGCGCGAAGGAGAACGAGTACAGATGGGACGGCACGTCACAGGCGCACCCCGGGTAGCTGTTGTCCCGCCAGGTGCCGCCGACGCTGTCGGACCTCTCGAGGACGACGAAGTCGGTGATCCCCTCACGGCGCAGCCGCACCGCGGCGCCCAGCCCGCCGAAGCCGGACCCGATCACCGCCACCCGCACGTGTTCTCGAACCTGCTCGTGCTCGGCCATCCCGAAGCCTCCACGCATCGCCTAGAACTCTGCCAGTGAACACTGGCGCAATGGGGAGGGTAGAACAGCTCCGTACTGATGGGTAGGGGGCGACAAGGACTTTCACCTCGGCGACCACCGCCGCGGGTACCGCCGGTACGGCATAGGCTTTCCGGCGTGGCAGAAGACGCTGGAGACGCTGGACGGCCCGAGGGCCCACGCGAGTACCGCATGGAGGAACTGGCCCGGCTGGCCGGCATCACGGTGCGCACCCTGCGCTTCTACCGCGAACGCAAACTGATCCCGCCGCCCCGCCGCGAGGGCCGCATCGCCTGGTACGACGACCACCACCTGGCCCGCCTGCGCACCATCGCCGCCCTCCTGGAACGCGGCCACACCCTCAACGGCATCGCGGAGCTCGCCGACGCCTTCGAACACGGCCGCGACGTCGGCGACCTGCTCGGCCTCGGCGAACCCACCGAGGAGACCCCGGTCCGCCTCACCCCCGAGGAACTCGCCGCCCGCTTCGAGGGCGAGGTCACCCCGGAGAACCTCGCCGCCGCCATGGAGCTGGGCTACCTCGGCACCGACGGCGACGAACTCGTCCACATCAGCCACCGCCTGCTGGACGTCTCCTCCGCCCTGGTCCGCGAGGGCATACCCCTCGCCGAGGTCCTGGACGCCGGCAAACGCGTCCGCGACCACGCCGACGCCCTCGCCGAGCTCTTCGCCGACCTGATCCTGCGTCACGCCCCCGAGCAGGACCTCCACCGCCTGCGCCCCCTGGCCCGCAGCGTGGTCGAGGCGGAACTCTCCCTGGCTCTGGACCGACGGCTGCGGAAGGGGTCGGACGGGGGTCAGCGGCCGTAGACGACGGTCACCGGCGCATGGTCCGACCAGCGCTCGGCGTGCGTGGCGGCCCGCTCGACGTACCCCTCGACGGCCCGGGCCGCCAGCCCCGGGGTGGCCACCTGGAGGTCGATCCGCCACCCCGAGTCGTTGTCGAAGGCCCGCCCCCGGTACGACCACCACGTGTACGGCCCCTCCACGTCGGGGTGCAGGGCGCGGACGACGTCCACGTAGCCGCCGTCGGCCGGGTCGAGGACGCGGCCCAGCCACGCGCGCTCCTCCGGCAGGAAGCCGGAGTTCTTCCGGTTGGCGCGCCAGTTCTTCAGGTCGGCCTCGCGGTGGGCGATGTTCCAGTCGCCGCAGACCACGACCTCGCGTCCCTCGGCGGCGGCGCGCTCGCGCAGGCCCTTGAGGTGGGCGAGGAACTCGTCCATGAAGCGGACCTTCTCCTCCTGGCGCTCGGTGCCGACCTCGCCGGAGGGCAGGTAGAGGGAGGCGACCGTCACACCCGGCAGGTCGGCCTCGACGTACCGGCCGGCGGTGTCGAACTCCGGCGAGCCGAAGCCGACCCGTACGCGGTCGGGCTCGCGGCGGGTGTAGAGGGAGACACCGGCGCGGCCCTTGGCGGCGGCGGGGGCGTGCGTCACGTGCCAGCCGTCGGGGGCGCGCACGTGCTCGGGCAGTTGTCCGGGCTCGGCCCGTACCTCCTGGAGGCACAGCACGTCGGCGGAGGTGCCCGCGAGCCATTCCACGAAGCCCTTCTTCGCGGCGGCGCGCAGACCGTTCACGTTCACGGAGGTCACGGTGAGCATCAGCGCACGATACCGGCACACTGGACGATGTCCCGCTCCGGACAGTGCATCGATATACGGTAGGAAGAATGAACATACGCCGGGTCCCCTTCGACCACCCCGACGCCGTGAAGCTGAACGACGAGGTCCAGGCCGAGTACGACGTCCGCTACGGCGACGGCGGCGACGCCACGCACCTCGACGCCGCGGACTTCGCGCCGCCGAACGGTCTCTACCTGATCGCGTACGACGAGAACGACGTCCCGGTCGCCTCCGGCGGCTGGCGCCGTCAGGACGCCAACGACGAGGGCAACCGCGACGGGGACGCCGAGCTCAAGCGGATGTTCGTGATCGAGCAGATGCGCGGCCGGGGGCTGGCCCGCCGCATGCTGGCCGCCCTGGAGGAGGACGCCCGTGCGGCCGGCCGGCTCCGGATGGTCCTGGAGACCGGCACCAAGCAGCCGGAGGCCGTCGCCCTGTACCTGTCCAGCGGCTACGAGCCCTGCAAGAAGTTCGGCTACTACCGCTTCCACGAGGAGAGCCTCTGCTACGCGAAGGCCCTCCGGACCCCGTAGGCCGCACGCGGACGGGTTCACCCGCTGCCCCGAGCCCCGCTCCCCCCAAGTCCCGCCCCCGCCGCACCGGTCCGGAGGGTCCCCTCGCGGTTTCGCGGACCCCGTGCACACCGGACGGGCGGGGGTGGCGGGGAACACGGGCATCGCCGGCACGGGCGGCCGGCGCGACTCCCGGGAACACGATGAAGCCCCTGCCAGTAACCACTGACAGGGGCTTCATGCTGCGTGGACCTGAGGGGATTTGAACCCCTGGCCCCCTCGATGCGAACGAGGTGCGCTACCGGACTGCGCCACAGGCCCTTGCAACGAGTGAAACTTTAGCACCCCGATCGGCCTGCTCAAAAATCCCTTCCCGGAGCCCGGGCGGGGGTGGGCTCCGGGCACGCTATTCGTTGGCCGCGCGGGGGCGGTCGCCGTCCTCGTACTGGTCGAACAGCGGTGTCCGGCCCCGCCCCCGGGCGCGGCGGGCGGACCCGGTGCGGCGGGCGTCGCCGCGGCCGGAGCCCTCGGACCGGTCCTCGGGTCGGCCCTCGGCGCGGCCGGCCGGGCCGTCCGGTGCCGGCCGGGCCTCCGCGTCCCCCTCCGTCCGGTCCGGGGTGACCGCGCTGGAGCGGGCCGAGCTCCAGGCGTCGGGCGCCGCGAGATCCACGTCGGGTGTGGCGCGGGGGGCGACCGGGGCGGTGACGTAGGTGGGCAGGGGGACCGGCACGGGGTCCCAGCTGTCGCCCTGGCCGGGCCGTCGCTCCCGTTCGCGCTGCTGGTCGACCCACTCGGCGTGGTCGGTCTGCTCCACCAGCGCCCGGCGGTCCGCGGCGAGCGCGGAGAGCCCGGGGTCGGGTTCGGCGTCGGGCGCCTCGTCCGGCTCCTCGGCCTCGGGGGCGCCGGCGGCGTCGGCGGGGACGCGCCGGCGCGGCTGGCGTTCACGCAGCCGCTGTGCGGCGGCCTCGGCCTGACGGCGGTCCATCTGGAAGGCGAACCGGCGGCGTTCCTGGGACCGCAGGTAGGCGATGTAGGCGCTGAGCAGCACCGCGGGCACGCCGGGCGCCCACAGGAACGCCAGTCCGCCGACCGCGGCGACCACCGAGCCGAGCGTGAAGGCCAGGAAGAGCATCATGGTGGTACGCCGACGGCGTGCGAGCACCTTCATGCGCCGGGCACGGGCCGCCGCCGGTGAGGCGGGGGCGCGGCGGGCGGGCGGCACGCCCCTGCGGGCCGGTGCGGCACCGGACTCGGGGGCCTGCGCGGATCTGTCGCGGTCGGCGTCTCCGTCCGTCCCGGCGTGGTCCGGCGCGGGCCGCTCCGCCGCGTCCTGCGGGACCGGCCGGGTGTGCCGACGGGTCCTGGACACGGCGAACGCCCGGACGTCCACCGAGCCGGTGGCGGTGTCCGGGGCGACGGCGTCGAACTCCGCCTCGTCGGCGGAGCGCGACTGCAGGTCCTTGGCGTACCGGCGCTCCATGCCCGCCCGTCCGGACAGCAGCCGGATGGCGGTGCTGAAGCGTTCCGTCGGACGGGCTTCGTTCAGCTCGTCCTGCCTACGGAGCCACATCGGCACCAAGTAGGCGGCCCAGGCCCCGACGATGACTGCGTAGATGAGGCCGCTGCTGCTCACATCTCACACGGTAGAGGGGTTTGCACGGGGCCATCCGCCAATTGGGCCGGTGTGTCGCACGATCCGGCTGATATTTCGAGCTTTTTTTGCGACCGATGCGACCAACCGACCGTCGAAGTCACGGATTTATCCGCTTCCACGACGTCTTCCGCAACGCCGCACCCCGATCAAATTCGAACGTTTATTCAATTCCGGTGTTCCGCCGGGCCCGGATTGCCCGGGCTGTTCCGCGTGCTCCGCTCCCGTGACCGGTGCCAGCGCCGCAGCAGCCCCTCCGGTACCTCTTCCGCGGTGAGCGCGAACACGAGATGGTCGCGCCATCCGCCGTCGATGTGGAGATAACGCGGCCTGAGGCCCTCCTCGCGGAATCCGAGTTTCTCCACGACCCGGCGGCTGGGCCCGTTCTCGGGGCGAATACAGACCTCGACGCGATGCAGGCCGACGGTGCGGAAACAGTGGTCCACGGCCATCGCGACGGCCGTGGGCATCACCCCGCGCCCGGCCACCGCCTCGTCCACCCAGTAGCCGACGTGGCCGGAGCACATCGAGCCCCAGGTGATCCCGGCCACCGTCAACTGGCCGACCAGCCGTCCCTGGTACTCGATGACGAAGGGCAGCATCCGGCCGGCGTTCGCCTCGGACCGCAGGTGGCGGACCATCTGGCGGTACGTCGGCCGGTGCGCGAGCGGCCCGCCGGGCGCGGGCGGCGGGATGGTCGCCTCCCAGGGGCGCAGCCAGTCGCGGTTGCGCCGGTTGACCTCGCGCCACGCCCGCTGGTCGCGCAGCTTTATGGGCCGGAGGACGATGTCGCCGTCCACCAGCTCGACGGGCCAGGACGGGCCGTTCAGCTCGCACCCCCGCTGTCGGAGGGTCTGGGGTGGTCACCGCCGCGGAGCTGGTCCACGGCGTGCTTCAGCAGGGGCTCCAGGACCGCGAGGCCGTCCTTCACGCCGCCGGTGGAACCCGGCAGGTTGACGATCAGCGTCCCGCCCGCCACCCCGGCCAGGCCGCGGGAGAGCGCCGCGGTGGGCACCTTGTCGCGGCCGTGCGCGCGAATCGCCTCGGCGATGCCGGGGACCTCGTGGTCGAGCACCGCCCGGGTCGCCTCGGGGGTGCGGTCGGTGGGCGAGACGCCGGTGCCGCCGGTGGTGACGATCACGTCGTAGCCCGCCTCCACGCCCGCGCGCAGGGCGGCCTCCACGGGGTCGCCGTCGGGGACGACCTGCGGGCCGTCGACGGCGAAGCCGAAGCGGCCGAGGCCCTCGGCGATCAGCGGGCCGCCCCTGTCCTCGTAGACACCGGCGGCGGCCCGGTTGGAGGCGGTGACCACCAGGGCGCTGTACGGGGCGACGAGGGCGCCCCCGATCGACGCGTCCGGCGTCATGACCGGCTCCAGTCGCCCGACTTGCCGCCCGTCTTCTCCTCCACGCGCACGTCCGTGATGACCGCTCCCTTGTCGACCGCCTTGACCATGTCGACCACGGTGAGCGCGGCGACGGAGACCGCGGTGAGCGCCTCCATCTCGACGCCCGTGCGATCCGTCGTCCGCACCGTGGCGGTGATCTCCACGGCGTCGTCCGCGACCGACAGGTCCAGTTTCACACCGGAGAGCGCCAAGGGGTGACAGAGCGGGATCAGATCGGGGGTGCGCTTGGCGCCCATGATGCCCGCGATCCGGGCGGTGGCCAGGGCGTCGCCCTTGGGGACCCCCTCGCCGCGCAGCAGCTCGACCACGCGGGGCGCGACCAGGACGCGTCCGCTGGCGCGTGCGGTGCGTGCGGTCACGTCCTTGGCGGACACGTCGACCATGCGGGCGGCGCCCGCCTCGTCGATGTGCGTCAGCCGGTCCTGCGTGTCCTGGCCGTCCTGCGTGGGTCGGTCCTGCGTGCTCATGCTGTGTGGCGCTCCCGGTCCGGGCCCGGCGCGGTGCGGCGCGTGGGCCTGCTGTGCGCGACACGGTACCGCCAACCGGGCGGGGTCAGCGGAGCAGGACCACCTCGACCTCGGTGCCGGGCTCGACCGATTCGACGTCCTCGGGGACGACGATCAGCGCGTCGGCGTGCGCGAGGGCCGCCACGAGGTGGGACCCGGCGCCGCCGACCGGGGTGACCGTCCCGTCGGCGAAGGTGCCGCGCAGGAACTGTCGGCGGCCCTGGGGCGAGGTCAGCGCCTTCTCGGCGGCGAGGGTCGCGGTGACGGTCGGGCGGTGCACGTCGGCGAGGCCCATGAGGGCACGGATCGCGGGGCGCACGAACAGTTCGAAGGAGACGTACGACGACACCGGGTTGCCCGGCAGGGCGAGCAGCGGGGTGTGGTCGGGGCCGACGGAGCCGAAGCCCTGGGGCTTGCCGGGCTGCATGGCGAGCTTGCGGAACTCCACGCCGCTGCCCGGCTCGTCCTCGTCGGCGACGTGGGCGAGGGCCTCCTTGACCACGTCGTACGCCCCGACGCTGACCCCGCCGGTGGTGACCATCAGGTCGGCACGGACGAGCTGGTCCTCGATGGTGCTCCGCAGCGTCTCGGCGTCGTCGGCGACCGCGCCCACGCGGTAGGCGATGGCGCCGGCGTCGCGGGCGGCGGCGGTGAGGGCGAAGCTGTTGGAGTCGTAGATCTGACCGTGGGCCAGCGCCTCGTCGGGCTGGACGAGTTCGCTGCCGGTGGAGAGCACCACCACGCGCGGGCGGGGGTGCACCCGGACCCGGCCGCGCCCGATCGCGGCGAGCAGGGCGATCTGCGGCGGCCCGAGGACCGTTCCGGCCTCCAGGGCCCGGTCGCCGGACCTCACGTCGCTGCCCGCCGCGCGCACGTGCGCGCGTGCCCCGGCCGGCCGGTACACGTGGACCTGCCCCTCGGCGCCCTCGGGGGCGAGGCTGCGGGCCCGCATCCCGGCGACCGGGCCCTCGCCGAGGCCGCCGTCCGTCCACTCGACGGGGACGACGGTCTCGGCGCCGGGCGGCAGCGGGGCGCCGGTCATGATGCGGG
The DNA here is from genome assembly GCF_002005565.1 of Streptomyces sp. JHA26. Lineage (GTDB taxonomy): Bacteria > Actinomycetota > Actinomycetes > Streptomycetales > Streptomycetaceae > Streptomyces. The sequence continues at coordinate 65,929 of NZ_BDJC01000037.1, forward strand.
CGGCCTGGCCGGGGCCCACGGACGGCGGGTCGGCCCGGCCGGCGGCGACGTCGCCGACGACCTCCAGGACGGCGGGGTACTCCTCGCTCGCCCCCGCCACGTCGGCGACCCGCACCGCATACCCGTCCATGGAGCTGTTGTCGAACGGCGGCAGCGAGAGGGGCACCGTGATGTCGTCGACCAGGACGCACCCCTGGGCGTCGAGCAGGTTCAGCTCGATGGGTTCCAGGGGGCGGACGGTGGCGAGGATGTCGTCCAGGTGGTCCTGCACCGACCACAGCCGGTCGGGACCGAAGTCCGCTCCTGCGTGGTCGTGGCCGGTGTCACGGGGCTCGGCGCTGCTCAACGTCGTTACATCTCCTCGGCTACGTAACTGCGGAGCCAGGTCCGGAAGTCGGGGCCCAGGTCCTCACGTTCGCACGCGAGCCTGACGATGGCACGCAGGTAGTCGCCGCGGTCACCGGTGTCGTAGCGGCGGCCCTTGAAGACGACGCCGTGCACCGGGCCGCCGACCTTTTCGTCCTCCGCGAGCTGCTGGAGGGCGTCGGTGAGCTGGATCTCACCGCCGCGGCCGGGCTCGGTCTTGCGCAGTATGCCGAAGACGTGCGGGTCGAGGACGTAACGGCCGATGATGGCGTAGTTGGAGGGGGCGTCGGCCGGTTCGGGCTTCTCGACCAGTCCGCTCACCTTGACGACGTCGCCGTCCTCGGTGGCCTCGACGGCGGCGCAGCCGTAGAGGTGGATCTGCTCGGGCTCGACCTCCATGAGGGCGATGACGCTGCCGCCGTACCGCGCCTGCACGTCGATCATGCGCTGCAGCAGCGGGTCGCGCGGGTCGATCAGGTCGTCGCCGAGCAGGACCGCGAAGGGCTCGTCACCGACGTGCGGGGCGGCGCACAGCACGGCGTGACCGAGTCCCTTGGGGTCGCCCTGGCGGACGTAGTGGATCATCGCGAGGTCGCTGGACTCCTGGACCTTGGCCAGCCGGCTCGCGTCGCCCTTCTTCTGGAGGGCGGACTCCAGCTCGTAGTTGCGGTCGAAGTGGTCCTCGAGGGGACGCTTGTTGCGGCCCGTGACCATGAGGACGTCGCCGAGACCCGCGGAGACGGCCTCTTCGACCACGTACTGGATCGCCGGCTTGTCGACGACCGGCAGCATCTCCTTGGGAGTGGCTTTGGTGGCCGGCAGGAACCGGGTACCAAGTCCGGCTGCGGGGATGACAGCCTTGCTGATCCTGGGGTGGGACTGAGTCATGCCCGCCACCATATCCGGTGACTTCGGGCGGATCCGCAACTCCGGACCGCCCGCGCTCATATGAGCACACAAGAACGGTACAGGAGGGACTTTTGACGTTCAGCGGACATGCCGGCGGGTCCGGCAAGCGGGCCCTGCGGCGGGAGTTCCTCGAGGTGAGGGACGGCTTGACGGCGGACGAGGTGCGCGGGGCGGCGGACGCGCTGGCCTCACGGGCGCTCGCACTGCCCGAGGTCGCGGGGGCGGAGGTCGTGGCGGCGTACGTCTCCGTGGGCGCCGAACCGGGCACCCTCGCGCTGCTGGACGCGCTGCGCGCGCGGGGCGTGCGCGTGCTGCTGCCGGCGCTGCTGCCCGACAACGACCTGGACTGGGGCGTCTACGCCGGGGAGGACTCCCTCGCGCGCGTGCGGCACGGCGGGCGGATGGCGCTGTACGAACCCGTCGGCGAGCGCCTCGGCCCGGACGCGGTGACCGGCGCCGACGTCGTGCTGCTGCCGGGCCTCGCGGTCGACGAGCGCGGCATGCGGCTGGGGCGCGGCGGCGGGTCCTACGACCGGGTCCTCGCGCGGCTGGAGCGGGCGGGCGCACGGCCCGCGCTGCTGGTCCTGCTGTACGACCGGGAGGTCGTCGCGCACGTTCCCGAGGAGCCGCACGACCGGCCGGTGGACGCGGTGGTGACCCCGTCGGGGGTGCGCCGGTTCCGCTGACGCGCGCATGACTGGCGCCCGCTGACGCGCACACGGAGAACGGCCTCCACGCGCGCGCGTGGAGGCCGTTCCGGTTCCGGTGGTGGCCCTACGGCTTGAGCACCAGGGTGTCGCTCGTGCTGTCGTCGACCGCCTTCCCGGAGAACGACCACGGCAGCAGTTCGCCCTCGGCCCACTTGTCCGTCTGGTCGGTGTAGTGGGCGCTGTAGGCGTGTCCGGAGGCGCCGGTGAGGTTGATCCACCGCGACTTGTCGAGGTCGCCGAGGTTGACCACCATCCGCATGGACGGCACCCACACCACCCCGTAGCCGCCGGCCGCGTTCCAGCCGCTGGCGTTGACCGCCGCCTCGCCGCCGCTGAGCTTCCACGGGCCGCGGTTCAGGACGTACTTCACGAAGCCGGGGCCCTCGGTGCCGAGGGTCTGGTTCTTCAGGAACAGGCGGTGCAGCCGGCCCCAGTTCCAGCTGTCGATGTCCTTGCCGAGCTTGGCGGTCAGCTCCCAGCGGGCGTCGACCATGGCGCGCTTGAACAGGTCGTCACGGTTGTGGTCGGCGCCCTTGCGGGTGCCGTTCGCGGGCGTCGTCCACCAGTCGCTCTTCGGGTCGTCCATCAGCGTGCGGACCACCTCGAACCAGCGGTCGCCGCCGTCCGGCTGTGCCTGGTCGGCGTCGCGCTGACCGCACTCGTAGACCTTGCTGATCTCGTCCGCGGGCCCGGTGCTGTTGACCGGGTCGACCCACAGGCACTGGCCCTCGACCCGCAGTTCCTTGGGCAGCTTGTTGCCGAAGGCGAGCTTGAGGATGTTGCGCCAGACCGCGTTGAAGTAGGCGGCGGCGGCCGAGTCGGCCTCCTGGGTGTAGTCCCAGCCCTCCAGCAGCTTCTGCGCCTCGCGCACGTCCTTGTCGGCGACGTCGATCTTCAGCAGCTGGGGCACGAGCAGCTTGGCCATCTCGCTGCTGTTGTCGAGCTGCATCTGCCGCATGTCGTCCGTGGAGATCTTGCCGCCGTCCTTGATCTTCTGCTCGATCAGGGAGGTGATCCGCTGGCTGCGGGTGCCGTAGCCCCAGTCCGTGGTCAGGGTGTACGGGTACGCGTCCTCGTCGATCACCGCCTGGTTGGCGGTGACGATGTAGCCGCGGTCGGGGTCGTACTCGTAGGGCAGCTCGTCCTGGTCGATGTACTTGCCGGTCCAGCGGTACTTGGGGTCCCAGCCCGGCGCCGGGACGGAGCCGTCGTGGCCCTCGGCGCGCACCGGGATCTTGCCGGGCAGCGTGTAGCCGATGTGGTCCTCGGTGTCGGCGTAGACCAGGTTCTGGGAGGGCACGTCGAACAGGGCCGCGGCCTCGCGGAAGCTGTCCCAGTCCTCGGCCCGGTCGATCGCGAAGACGGCGTCCATCGTGGTGCCCGCGTCCAGCGCCGTCCAGCGCAGGGAGACGCCGTAGCCGTCGGCGCGGTCGGGCGCGGCGCTGCCGACGGTGGCCTTCTTGCCGACCTTCACGAGCTCGTCGTCGCGGTCGGACAGGAGGGGGCCGTTGTTGGTCTCGCGGACGACGATCTTCTTCGACTTGCCGCCGGCGACCTTGATGGTCTCCTCGCGGGTCTCGAAGGGCACGGTCTTGCCGTCGTACTGGTAGCCGTCGCCGGTGACCTTCTCCAGGTAGAGGTCGGTGACGTCGACGCCGGAGTTGGTCAGGCCCCAGGCGATGTCCTGGTTGTGGCCGATGACGACGCCGGGCATGCCCGCGAAGGTGTAGCCGGCGACGTCGTACCGGCACTTGGCGGAGACGGTGCGGCAGTGCAGGCCCATCTGGTACCAGACCGAGGGCAGCGAGGGCGACAGGTGCGGGTCGTTGGCCAGCAGCGGCTTGCCGGTGATGGTGTGCTTGCCGGAGACGACCCAGGAGTTGGAGCCGATGCCGTTGCCGTTCACGCCGACGGCGGTGGGCAGGTCGTCCAGGACGTTCTGCAGACCCGCGAGCTGGCTCTCCAGGGCACTGCCGGTGCCTGTACCGATGCCCGAGCCGGACGTGCCGGTGCCGGTGCCGGTGCCGTCCGTGTCGTCCGCGTCGTCCGTGTCGCCTGCGGAGCCGCCGCCCTCGAACGTCTCGGTGAGCTCGTCGTACTGGCCCTCCTGGACGATGGCCCTGTTCCGGCTGTACGGGTACGCCGGGTACAGGTCGGCGATCTGCTTGGGGCCCAGGCGGCTGGTCATCAGGGCGCGGTCGACCTCGTCCTGCATGTTGCCGCGCAGGTCCCAGGCCATCGCCTTCAGCCAGGCGACGGAGTCGACCGGGGTCCACTCCTGCGGCTTGTAGTCGTTGGTGAAGCCGAGCGCCGCGTACTCCAGCGAGATGTCCGCGCCGTCCTTGCCCTCCAGGTAGGCGTTGACGCCCTTGGAGTACGCCTGGAGGTACTTCTTGGTGGAGTCCGAGAGCTTCTCGTCGTACTCCTTCTTCGCCACCCGGTCCCAGCCCAGGGTGCGCAGGAACTCGTCGTTGTCGATCTGGCTCTTGCCGAACATCTCCGACAGGCGCCCGGAGGTCATGTGGCGGCGCACGTCCATCTCGTAGAACCGGTCCTGCGCCTGGACGTAGCCCTGCGCCATGAACAGGTCCTCCTCGGAGGAGGCGTAGACCTGCGGGATCCCGTAGCCGTCGCGCTTGACGTCGACCGGGCCCGACAGGCCCTCCAGCGTGAGGGAGCCCTTGGTCTGCGGGAAGGACGCGCGGACGGTGCTGATGGACCAGTACGCCCCGTAGGCGAGGCCGCCGATGATGGCCAGCACCAGCACGAGGACGAGAAGGCGTGCTTTGCGCCCCTTCTTCCTTCCGGACTTGCCGGGCTGCTGACCCGAAGAGGCGGTGTTGGTGGGGGGCATCGCTGTCCTTGCTGTCCTAACACGAGCGGCAGGGGCGGGCTGTGCTTTGTACTGAACGCTGGAGCAACTGTAGGCGCAGGGCCCACCGCCCCTTGACGCGGAGTCGGGTACCGGCGTGCACGGGCGTTCGATCTTGCCAAGCCGAGCGTCAAGAAATCGTCAAGAGTTAGGTAAGGTAACGAAGTAGTCGGCCGCGGAATCCCGCGGTCTCGTGTGCCATGTACGTGCGCTCACGCGCACGGGTTCCGTGCGCCAGGGAAGGGAACGGCCGCTGACTGTCCACCACCTCAACCAGCTCCTGCTCGTCTGCTCGCTCGTCCTGCTCATCGCCGTCGCGGCGGTCCGGATCTCCTCGCGCAGCGGACTCCCCAGCCTGCTCGTCTACCTGGCCATCGGCATCGCCATGGGCCAGGACGGCATCGGCCACATCGAGTTCGACAACGCCGAACTCGTGCAGGTCATCGGGTACGCGGCCCTGGTCGTGATCCTGGCCGAGGGCGGTCTGGGCACGAAGTGGAAGGAGATCAGACCGGTCCTGCCGTCCGCCTCCGCGCTGGCGCTGGCCGGAGTCGCGGTGAGCGTCGGGGTGACCGCCGCGGGCGCGCACTACCTGACCGGGCTGGAGTGGCGGCAGGCACTGATCGTCGGGGCGGTGGTGTCCTCCACGGACGCGGCGGCGGTCTTCTCGGTGCTGCGCAGGATCCCCCTGCCCGCACGCATAACGGGCACGCTGGAGGCCGAGTCGGGCTTCAACGACGCCCCGGTGGTCATCCTCGTCGTCGCCTTCTCCACCGCCGGACCGATCGAGCACTGGTACGTGCTGCTCGGCGAGATCGCCCTGGAGCTGGCCATCGGCGCCGCCATCGGACTCGCGGTGGGCTGGCTGGGCTCGTGGGGGCTGCGGCACGTGGCGCTGCCCGCCTCCGGCCTGTACCCGATCGCCGTCATGGCCATCGCCGTCGCCGCCTACGCGGCCGGCGCCATGGCGCACGGCAGCGGCTTCCTCGCCGTCTACCTGGCCTCGATGGTGATGGGCAACGCCCGGCTGCCGCACTGGCCCGCCACCCGCGGCTTCGCCGACGGGCTCGGCTGGCTCGCCCAGATCGGCATGTTCGTGCTGCTCGGCCTGCTGGTCACCCCGCACGAACTCGGGGACGACGTCGTTCCCGCCCTGGTCATCGGACTGGTGCTGACCATGGTGGCCCGGCCGCTGAGCGTCGTGCTGTGCCAGCTGCCCTTCCGGGTGCCCTGGCAGGAGCAGGCCCTGATGTCCTGGGCCGGGCTGCGCGGCGCCGTGCCCATCATCCTCGCGACGATCCCCATGGTGGAGGGCGTCGAGGGCAGCCGCCGGATCTTCAACATCGTCTTCGTCCTGGTCGCCGTCTACACCCTGATCCAGGGCCCGACCCTGCCCTGGCTGGCCCGCAAGCTGCACCTGGGCAAGGGGGACGAGGCCGCCGACCTCGGCATCGAGTCGGCGCCCCTGGAGCGGCTGCGCGGACACCTGCTGTCCGTCACGATCCCCGAGGGCTCCCGGATGCACGGCGTCGAGATCAGCGAGCTGCGGCTGCCGGCCGGCTCCGCCGTCACGCTGGTCGTGCGCGGCGGCACGTCGTTCGTGCCGCTGCCGACGACGGGGCTGCGGCGCGGGGACGAACTCCTCGTCGTCGCCACCGACCCCGTCCGGGACGCCGCCGAGGCCCGACTGCGCGCGGTCGGCCACGGCGGCAAGCTCGCCGGCTGGCTCGGCACCACGGGGAACGACGCGAAGAGCAGGTGAACGGGGACGGGGTGCTCGCTTTCACAGGTACCGGTCCTCTTGCCCCCTGTAGGATGAAGGCGGCACCTGATCGAACCAACTCTGCCTGACGCAGAGCTGGCGCGACCGTATGGCGGCCGGAACGCCCCGTGAGCCGGGCTCCGGTAACTACCGCAGTCCGCGCAAGAGGACAGCTCTCGGCGCTTCCGCACGGCGACAGCCACCAGGCGGGACCGGCGCTACCAGGCGGCAGAAAGGCACGGCCGTGGCATCCACGGTCACCCCGTCGAAGAAGTCGCCGGAGGGGACGCGCACCACCGCGCCCTCCCGCCCCGGATACGGACAACTGCTGCGCACCCGCGGCGCCTGGACGTTCCTGCTTCCCGGTTTCGCGGCCCGCCAGCCGTTCGCCATGCTGACGATCTCCATCGTGCTGCTCGTGCAGCACACCACCGGCTCCTACGGCGTCGCGGGCGCCGCCGCCGCGGTCACCGGCGTCTCCATGGCCCTGTTCGCCCCCTACAGCGGCCGGCTCGCCGACCGCTTCGGGCAGCGCGCCGTCCTGCTGCCGGGCGTGCTCGTGCACACCCTGTCCGGTCTGGCCCTGACCGTCCTCGCGCTCTCGGACGCCCCCCTGTGGGCACTGTTCGCGGCGGCCGTGCCCACCGGCGCCTCGGTGCCGCAGATCGGGCCCATGGTGCGCGCCCGCTGGGGCGTGAAGCTGGGCGGCACCCCGCTGATGAGCACGGCGGCGGCCTTCGAGTCGGTCACGGACGAGCTGACCTTCGTCCTCGGCCCGCTGCTGGCGACCGCCCTGTGCACGGGCGTGGGCCCCGCCGCCGGACTGGTCACCGAGGCCTCGCTGACCCTGGTGGGCGGTCTGCTGTTCGCCGCGCAGAAGGGCACCCAGCCGCCGGTCGGCGGCGGGGACGGCGGCCACGCGCGCGTGGAGCACGTTCCGGCGCTGCGCGTGCCCGGCGTGCGCGTGCTGGCCGTGATCTTCCTGGGCATCGGCTCGGTCTTCGGCGGCATGCAGGTCTCGCTGGCCGCGTTCACCGAGTCGATCGGCGAGCCCGGCATGAACGGCGTCCTGTACGGCGTCTTCGCCGCGGGCAACATGCTCTCCGGCCTGGCCTGCGGCGCCATCGCCTGGAAGGTGGCCCCGCAGCGCCGCCTCCTCGTCGGCTACACCGCCCTCGCGCTGGCCGCCTCCGGTCTGTGGGCCGCGCACTCGGTCCTCGTGCTGGCCGGCCTCGGCCTGCTCGTCGGCATGTGCATCGCGCCCGCCCTGGTCACCGGCTACACGCTGGTCGAGGACCTGGTGCCGGCGGGTGCCCGCACCGAGGCCTTCACCTGGCTGACCGGCGCCGTGGCGCTCGGCCAGGCGGCGGCCGTCACGGTCGCCGGCCAGCTGGAGGACCGCCTCTGGGACGGCGCCGGATTCCTGGTCCCGATGGGCGGCACCGTGCTCGCGCTGGCGGTGCTGGTGACCCTGCGCTCGCGCCTCGCGACACCGGCCCGCGGCCGGACGGTCGCACGTGGCGTCGGTCACCGCACGCCCGCCGCAGTGGACTGAACCCCCGGAATACGTCACTATGGATCGTCGTTAGCACTCATCGAGTGAGAGTGCCAGGAGGAAGACAGTGCCGACGTACCAGTACCAGTGCACCGAGTGCGGCGAGGGCCTCGAGGCGGTGCAGAAGTTCACCGACGACGCCCTGACCGAGTGCCCGAACTGCCAGGGCCGCCTGAAGAAGGTGTTCTCGGCGGTCGGCATCGTCTTCAAGGGCTCCGGCTTCTACCGCAACGACAGCCGCGGCAGCTCGTCCAGCAGCTCGCCGGCGTCGTCCTCGAAGTCGTCGAGCTCGTCGTCGTCCTCGTCCTCGGCGTCGTCGTCGAGCGCCGGTTCGTCGTCCTCGGCGTCGAGCTCCGGCAGCTCCTCCTCGAGCACCACCGCCGCGTAGGGCTTCTCGCCGCACAGGGCTTTCCTCGAGGACCCCGCCGTCGTCCGACGGCGGGGTCCTCGGCGTTCCCTTCCCCGGTTAGGGTGCGGGCATGGCGAACAAGGCGAACGCCGAGATCGGCGTGATCGGCGGCTCCGGTCTCTACTCGTTCCTCGACGACGTGACCGAGGTCCGGGTGGACACCCCGTACGGGCCGCCCAGCGACTCCCTCTTCCTCGGCGAGGTCGCCGGCCGGCGGGTCGCCTTCCTCCCCCGGCACGGACGCGGCCACCATCTGCCGCCGCACCGGATCAACTACCGGGCCAACCTGTGGGCGCTGCGCTCGGTCGGCGTGCGCCAGGTTCTCGGTCCGTGCGCGGTGGGCGGACTGCGCCCCGAGTACGGGCCGGGCACGCTGCTGGTGCCGGACCAGTTCGTCGACCGGACGCTCTCCCGCCCGTCGACGTACTTCGACGGGATGCCGCTGCCCGACGGCACGGTGCCCCGCGTGGTGCACGTGTCGCTGGCCGACCCGTACTGCCCCGCCGGGCGGGCCGCCGCGCTGAAGGCGGCGCGGGGGCGGGACTGGGAGCCGGTGGACGGCGGCACCCTGGTCGTGGTCGAGGGGCCGCGCTTCGGGACTCGCGCGGAGTCGTCGTGGCACCGGGCGCAGGGCTGGTCGGTGGTCGGCATGACCGGCCATCCGGAGGCCGCGCTCGCCCGTGAGCTGGAGCTCTGCTACACCTCGCTGACCCTCGTCACCGACCTCGACGCCGGGGCCGAGAGCGGTGAGGGCGTCTCGCACGAGGAGGTGCTGCGGGTGTTCGCCGCGAACGTGGACCGGCTGCGGGGCGTGCTGTTCGACGCGGTGGCCGCGCTGCCGGCGGCCGGGGAGCGGGACTGCCGGTGCGGTCAGGCGCTGGGCGGGATGGACCCGGGGATCACGCTGCCCTAGGCGGGCCGGGGGGCCGGGGTCAGAGATACGGGGCGCGGAGCACGGGGCGCGAGGCGCGAGGCAGGCGGAACGGCCGGATCGGGTGAGGGGGTTTTCCCCAACCGGCCGGTGGTCCACGGGCTCCGGCGGGAGACGGCGAGAGGCCTCATCGTGGGTTCGCAAGCCGATCCCTCGTCCACAGGTGGTGGTCACCGTGTCCCGTTCCGCCGTTCCCTTCCCGCAGCCGCTCGGCGCCGACGCCCCGCCCCTGTGCGAGGTGCCGCACTTCGCTCCCGTGCGGGTGCGCGGCGGACGTCACCCGCTGCACCGGCTCGTACGGCACCGCCGGCGGG
>NZ_BDJC01000038.1 GCF_002005565.1 Streptomyces sp. JHA26
GTCTGCCCTGCCGACTCGACCCGTCACCTTGACCGCCAGATGCCCTCGCGTCCGGAAGCGATCGACGTAGTACCGGCGTAGCCTGGTAGGGGCACATCATCAGCCTCGGACCATCTCGTGTTCTGCTTCAGGGCCGGTGCCGGGCGAGGCGGCGGGGGCACGGCAGCACCACCGTCCCGATGACCGGGTCGCTGGGCACGGGCGGCGGCACGACCGGGTCGGGGAACCGCTCGTCGTGGCCCTTGCGGTTCGCCGAGGATGCATGGCTCATGGTTTCGTTACCTGATGCCGGATCAGGCGAAGGCACCATACCTCTCTCGCTACCGCACGGCGCGATCCGCATGGGTCAAATTAACCCGAATGACCCAATCGTTCCGCCCGTCCCCACTCAGTTGCTTAGTCTCAAGATCGGGAGATCAGGCATGAGCGGCCCTTCACACCAGACGGCGTTGCCGGGACCTGCGCTGCCTCATGTCCCCCTCCATGGCAAGGAAGGAAGCCCTCATGGCTCGCGGCATCTCACTCCACATCGGGCTCAACCGCGTCGACCCCAATGAATACAACGGTTGGGACGGCAAGCTCATTGCCTGCGAGAACGACGCGCGCGACATGGACCACCTCGCCGGCAAGGCCGGGATCCAGGATCGTACGACGCTGCTTACCGCGGACGCCACGGTCGACAACGTCACTCAGGCACTGCGCGAGGCCGCACAGACACTCACGACTGGCGACCTGTTCTTCTTCACCTACTCGGGCCACGGCGGACAGATCCCCGACCTCAACGGCCCCGAGGACGAGCCGGACCGGCTCGACGAGACCATGTGTCTCTACGACCGGGAGTACATCGACGACGAGCTCTACCAGGAGTTCGAGGGATTCGCCGAGGGCGTCCGGATCTTCTGCCTCCTTGACTGTTGCCACAGTGGCTCCGGCATCAAGGCAGTGCGTGAAGTCCTCACCTCGGAAGCTCTCGAGGGTCAGTTCCAGACGGCCAGCCCCGACGACATCGAGACGACGTCCCGGATCATGCCTCTGGACAAGCAGCACGAGGTGTACGAACGGGACAAGGAGCGCTATGACGCGATCCAGCGCAAGCTGAATGCCAAGGACAACCGTGACCTCGGCGCAACAGCCCTGCTCATTTCGGCCTGTCAGGACAACCAGCTCGCAGCCGACGGTCTGCGCAACGGCCTGTTCACCGCAACGTTGCTCCAGGTCTGGAACGGCGGCGAGTTCACGGGCGGGTACAAGGCGTTCCACCGCGAGATCCTCAAGCAGATGCCGGCCAACCAAAGCCCGAACTTCTTCGTGACCGGCCGGGCCAACGACCTGTTCATCCGGCAGCGGCCCCTCACGGTCTGACGGAGTCGGCGTGGCTCCGTTTCACGGTGCTCGTGTTTCTCACGTGGGCGAAGCCGTGCTCGACCGGGACGCGTGCAGCAGCCAGGATGCGGGCGGCTTCCTTCTGTCCGACCGGGCGAGCCTGGTCGTCGGCGCGCCGGCGATGGCCGTCGGCCGCGGCCGGCTCCGGTCCGGCTGCATCGCGCACGCCGACCGCGGGTCGACCGGCTACGACAACTGCCCCGACGTCGTCGAGCTGGGCGGCAGCAGGCTTCTTCACCTGATCGGGGCCTGCTTCGAGGCCCCATATGGGGCACCTACCCGCCCGCTGCGGTACGCCTCATCTTCTTCCGGGGACTCCTCCTCCGCACCTGACCGACGGAGACAGGAGATCCCATGTCGCAGGAGGCTACCGAGGCGGTCGATCCGAAGACCGATGCGGACGAAGAGGCACTGGAGCGTGCCATCGCAGCGGGCCGGGCCGGCGCTCGCCCCGGCGGGACGGACGATGCGAACCCCCAAAACGCTCCGACCCGGTCCGATGGAAGCTCGGCTGCCCGCAGGCAGCCGAGCGGTGAGTAGGAGGGCGCGCCGTGGCGCTGAGGTTCAAGAACAACTACTCGCGCGAAATCTGGACGATGGTCGAGCGGTACCAGCCCAACTGCTCGCCCGGCAGCAACTGGCGGAAGGAGGGCTGGTGGAGGATCGGCCCCGGGGACACCACCGTCGTCTACGGCGGTGACGCGAAGGCCGTCAACCCGATCTGGTACTGCTACGCCTACGCGGGCGACGGCACCGAATGGCGGGACAAATTCCAGGAGACGGTCCCGCACACTGTCTTCGAGTGGTGCTCGAACGTTTCGGACGCGAACTCGCGGACGATCCTCATGCTGGAGTTCACCGTGACCACCCCGAACTTCACGTTCAACTTCAACCCGTAGCCGGCAGGCCCGGGCGACCGGCCGATCCGGGCCTGCCGGCCCCGCTCCGGCGGGGCCGGCGGACAGTCCGGTCGGGCTTCCCGTCCGGGGTGCCGTGCGGGCGAAGGAAGCGGAGGCACTGCGGGACGACGATGACACCCATGCCCCCGTTCGTTCCTGAGCTGCAGTCATCAGCTTGCCGACTTCGCCTGCGACGCCCGCCGCGCACACGACGACGTAGGCCCGCGGGGCCCGAAGGCCGCGCCCGGTCCTGCCCGCTCGACCGGGCACGGTGACGTCCGGTTTCGTCGGCGGGCGGTGTCCGCGCGAGCGACACGGCTCCCGCGCACGGTCTCGGCCACCGACATCCGCGTGGGAGCCCGGGGCGGCGCACCACGGGCCCGGCGCGTCCGAAAGCGCTTCAGGCGCCGGAGGATCCCCGGCGGCCGGAGACATGGTTCGCCCCAGAGGGCTTCAGCGCCGTCGGCGCCAGAACGGAGTGTCCCAGCGTTGTTCGCGTCGGTACTGGGCGGCCTGTGCGGCGAGATACTCGGCGTGTACGGCTGCGATGCGCCGGGCGTAGGCGTCCAGAGCGCCGGTCTCGCCGCCCCGGTCAGCCAGAACGGCCCGTGCCGCGGCCAGGCCGGTGGCCAGCGCGGTGACGATCCCTCGAGCGGCCAGCGGGTCGGTCGCGGTGGCGGCGTCGCCGACGGCTGCCCAGCCCGGTCCGGCCGCCGGCCTTGTGCAGGAGGAACCGGCGGCCAGCACTCGTAGCTTCCGGGGTGGCCCCTCCCAACGGGCGGTGCGGTCCCGGACGTGACCGGCGAGCCGTACTCGAGCCCACCACTCGTCCGGTTCGAGCAGACGAAGGTCGACGACGAGGTCGGTATCGGTCACGGCCATCACGATCCGCTCACCACCGAGCAGGGGGGCGGTGTACCACCAGCCCCAGGGGGTGGACTCCACCAGCGAGGTCCGTTCCGGCTCCGCTGCCCCCGTCGTCGGCGGCCCCAACAGCCCGACGACCGCGACCAGACGGTCGGAGCGGATCAGCGTCGCTCCGACCCGGCGGGCCAGCCTCGCCGTCCGACCGGTGGCGTCGACGAGATGGTCGGCCAGCAGCACGCTGCCGTCCCCCATGACGACCTGCCAATGGTCCCGCTCCCGTTGGGCACTGCGGACGCGCCCGGCACGCAGGCGGGCACCACCGGCCCGGGCCGTCTGCAGGAGGGTGGCGTCGAACCGGGCTCGTTCCAGGTGCCAGCCATCACCGTACGGTCCGAACGCATACCCCGCGACACTGAGCGCATCCTCGCCCCAAGCGGCCAGGTTGCCATGGCTGGGAGCGTGCCCGTCGGCGGCGATGCGGTCGAGTACGCCCAGTCGTTCCAGCAGCGGGCGGGCAGCGGGAGCAAGGTTCTCCCCGACCTTCCAGGCGGGTTCGATCGCCGGTGCGACGATGACGACCCGCGCCCCGGCCCGGGCGAGGCTCAGCGCGGCCGCGCACCCGGCGGGACCGCCACCGGCTACCAGAACGTCGCAGCGCCGCATCCTCGTACCGCCCGTTCGTCTCGCTGCTGCTCGACCGCGCTGCTCCGGTCTCCGCCCGGCCTACTCCGGGTCCGGAGCGGTCCGTTCTGTCTCGACCATGATCGTGCGGCCGTCCGGGCCGGTCCGGGCGACGACGAATCCGAGAGTGCTCCACTTCTCGACCATCTCGTCGGTGTCGCCGACTCCGCGGTCCCACTCCTTGAACGCCCCGGTCGCGCCCTGGACCAGCACGTCGTGCTCCGGCTCGGGAAGGACTTCGTCGGGGCGGGACGCCGGCCACCAGTGGGTGTGACACGCGTGGAAGTCGGCTTGCCAGGGCACGGCCATGTACTTGGTGACATCACCGGCGAGCAGGTCTTCGCGCAACCGGAAGGGTGCGGCCCAGGTGGCCGGGTTGTCAGCGATGTACGTCATCTCGATGCCCGGGAAGAACCCTCCGCCGCTGCAGGCCTCCAGCGCAGCCCGTACCAGGGCGTGCGGCTGGTCCCCGGGTGCGAGGTCCTCCAGCGGGACCGCGGGCGCGGGCGTGCCCGGCCAGTCGGGCAGGAAGTCGCCGACGGCCCAGCGCCGCATCCGTTCGTACTGGCCCGGCAGGAGTGTCAGCCAGGTGTACGGCTGCTCGGGATCCCGGTCGCCGGCGTCGCCGGCGAGGATGGGCATGAACCCGTCGTTGGCCTGGCCGACGTCCAGAAGTCCGGGCTTCGGCGTACGCAAGCGGCCGAAGACGGCCTGACGGTGCGCGGCGTCGGCGTCGGCGTTCGAGGCCAGCTTGGCGAGGCGGGCAGGGGCGAGGAAGTTCCGCCCGGCGCCGTGCCCTGTGCGCGCGACCGTGTTGACCCATGCGTATCCGACCGGTCGGGCGAGCAACGGGTAGATGTCCCGGGTGAAGGAGACCTCCGGTGGTACGGGCAGTCTGCCCACCGCGCGGGCGGCCTCCACGGCGACGTCGTACAGCGTGACCAGACTTGTCGTGTGGGGTGCGTAATCGGGAGGGGCCGCCACGACCCAGGCGGGGGTCACCGGTACCGGGCGACCCTGCGGGCCCAGGCGCACGGTTGCGCCGACCGGACCGTCGGAAATGTCGTCGTACCAGAAGTCGTTGTTGGCGAAGTGGCTGATCGGGTGGGCTGCCTTGACCGAGGCGGACTTCCCGAAGCCGCCGAGGACGAGCAGTCGGCCGGCCTCGTCGGTGCGCAGTTCACCCAGCGGAACCGGGGTGTCCAGGAAGGTTCCGGTGTCGAACCGGGCACCGGTGCCGTCCTGGGACGGACCGGTCACGCTGCGGGGGCCGGGCCGGACGACCAGTCGTGCGCGGGCGGAGGGGTCATTCGGGTCGATGTGCTGGTTACGGCGGTTGGCGTTCGCCGCGGACTCCTGGAAGCGCCCTGCGAACTTGAACCACTCGCCCTTGGCGTTGGCCAGCTCGACGGTCCAGGTGATGTCCGCGTCGGTCGAGGTGAGCTCGCCCAGGACGGTGCCTGTCCGGTCATAGGCGTACAGGCGGAACCGGGCGGCCTGGCGTTTCATCCGCCCGGCGGTGTCCCTGAAGCCGCCCTCGGGCCGTGGCGGCAGACCGGGGGCTTCCGGACCGATGAAGAAACCGTCGGGGCTGTCCCCCAGCCTGGTGATGCCGACCGTGGGATGGATTTCGCAGTGGAAGATGTCGTCGAGGTTCACGTCCGCTCCCGGTGGGAGGACCGGAGGTCAGCAGGCGGTACGGGCCGTCCGCCGAGGACGGTGACCAGCCGTGGATCCCACTGACCGTACGGGAATCAGTGGGAGTGCATGTCGGTGGCCAGATCTCCTTCTTCTTCATAGAACTCCCGCCCCACCAGGAGCCGCAGATCGACGTCGTCCGGTCCGCCGTCCAGGAATTTCGCGGTCACCTGGTCGCTCTCGTGGAGTCTGTCGTCCGGGCGGTCGGCCCTTCCGGAGATCTCCAACCGTGGGCCCTTCCGCAGGATGTCATCGGTGAGCACGGCGTCGGCTCCCCCCGGGACGTGCCGGACCGCAATGTGCTGATCGAAGTCCGGGGGCTTGGTGATCCGATGCGCGAAGAAAAGCTCGTCCCCCTTCCCGAAGGCCAGGTAGTTGAGGGCTTCGGGCCGGGAGGCGTGGTGATCAAAGCGCCGGAAATGGACGACGCGTTGCACTTCGACGGTCACCGGGTCGATAATTTCAGTGCCGCCCCGTTCGAAATGGCCTCGGAACAGTGTCCCGGTGAACGAGGTGAGTTCGGGGCGTTGCCCCTCCGGGGCGACGAGGTCAGAGATGCGAAACGGTTCAGGGGCCAGCGTGTAGACGGCAGTCCCCGTCCTTCGGCGGTCATCGACATAGCGCTGCCGCGCATCGCCTGTCTCGCTCCGCAGAACAACTTCGAGAAGATACTGGACAGCGTGGGGTTCCATGAACATGGGCATGTGGGACAGATAGACCGTCTCCTCCCCCACCACCACCATTCCGTGGGTGGCTTTCGGCTCGACGCTCGACACCAAGATCGCCTCCGTTGCGAAACTCATCCATGGTTTCCAGTGATCGCGTTTCCCCCGGCACGCCCCGGACTTGATGCAACCCTGAAGACTTTCATTCCGGATCAGCAGACGCATACTGGAGTGATTCACACGCCGCTCTGGCAGTCGTCCAGAAGGGCCGATACGACAGCGGGCGTGAACCCGGGAACCTGCCCATGGACAACTACTTCTCGGTGTCATCCGGGAGTTGGGCCCGACCGGGGAATCGTCGACAGGACCGGGCCTGAAAGGATTGATGAGCAAAATATCCTTTCACATACCCCCGCCTGCCGTTCACCTGAGCCGATGTGATCACTCACGCACCGCTCTCGATGCAGGCCTCTCAAGAACATGGTGAGCCAGCGACGTAGCCGCTGCAACCGGGGGAAAGCCCAGGCCGACCGATGCCCTCGTTCCGTCCGTGTGGTCGGTGACATGCGAACGAGGGCCTGGTCAGGGTGGTTTGGCCGGTGCGGGTGCATGGAAGAACGGCCTCCTGGCAAACCCGGCAAGAGCGCCGGAGACCACCACCATCGGGCCCGCACCGACCGTTGCACGTCCCACCCCCTCGGCCAATTCTTCCGCACAGCGACAGCGGATTTCCGCAATACGATGTCCGCTGTCGGATGCGATGAGGGGCCCGGACAGGTGGAAGCACCGGCGTGGCGCGGCCGCTAGGACTTCACGAATGCCAGGAGGTCGGGGTTGAGGACCTCCGGGTGCGTCGCGAGCATCCCGTGGGGCAGACCCTCGTACGACTTCAGGGTGCTGTCGCGCAGCAGCTCGGCGGACAGCGGCGCCGAGTCCGAGTAGGGCACGACCTGGTCGTCCGTCCCGTGTGCGACGAGGACCGGTACGTCGATCTGCTTCAGGTCGTCGGTGAAGTCGGTCTCGGAGAACGCGGCGATGCACTCGTAGTGGGCGTTGGCCGCACCCGTCATCCCCTGTCGCCACCAGTTGTCGATCAGGCCCTGGGACACCTTCGCACCGTCCCGGTTGAACCCGTAGAAGGGGCCGGACGGTACGTCGATGTAGAACTGCGACCGGTTGGCGGCGAGAGCCGCGCGGAACTCGTCGAAGACCTCCCTGGGCGTACCACCGGGGTTGGTGTCGGACTTGATCATCACCGGTGGGACCGCCCCGACGAGCACGGCCTTCGCGACCCGTCCGGGCTTGGCGCGGGCCACGTAGCGGGCGGCCTCGCCGCCACCGGTCGAGTGCCCGATGTGCACGGCGCCCTCGAGGCCGAGGGCGTCGGTCACCGCCGCGACGTCGGCGGCGTAGGTGTCCATGTCGTGGCCCGTGGAGGGCTGGCCGGACCGGCCGTGCCCGCGCCGGTCGTGGGCGATGACGCGATAGCCGTGGGACAGGAAGAACAGCATCTGGTTGTCCCAGTCGTCGGCGGTCAGCGGCCACCCGTGGTGGAAGACGATCGGCCTGCCGTCCCGCGGTCCCCAGTCCTTGTAGAAGATGTTCGTGCCGTCGGAGGTCGTGACTGTGCCCATCGTTGGGTGATCCTTCCGCTTGACTCGGCGAAGCGGCCGGGTGCCGGGAGTCGCTCAAGCGCTGGGCGCGAGCGAGTGGACCCACGGTCCCGGACAGAGCGACGCGGCCGCGTACCTCGGCCGGCCGCACACGACGAGCCTACGCCGGTGTCCGTCGCGGTTCCTGTCCACGAGCTGCCACCCCGGCGTCCGCCACGGGTGGCATCGAGAGCGCCCGCGCATCAGTACGGACCACTGCGCCCCGGCGAGTAGGAGGACACCGACGCCTGGTTCCTCACGACCTGGGACGTCATGAACGGGCTGTGGGTCGCGGAGCGGCTCATTCGCATCCGGTTCCCCCTTCCCGTGCACGACGCGGCACGTGCGTACTTCCTCGACCTCAACGGGGCGGTGGGGGAAGGCTTGCCCGACGGCGAGAGTGTGCGGGGCCCCCTGGAGGACAACCGGCCGGCGTTTCTGGACGCGGCCCGCGCGGTCATGGGGTGGCGCGACTCCCCGGATGGTGCCTCATGCCGTCCTGCCGCGTCGCACAGGTCGAAGCCGGGCTCCGGGGCCGTCGTCTACGCGGGAGCGAGTTGCTTGGTGGCCCACGCCTTCAGTGCGGCCTTGTCCTCGAACCGGCCCACCGAGGTGTCGATGGGTTTCGACGTGTACTGGTGGAAGAGCCAGTCCGCCTGAATGTGGGGCTTCCCCGCGCCGACGCCGTACTCGGCGATCCACAGGCCGTCCCCGCAGTACGAGGTCGTGTCCCGAGTCTTCCAGTACGAAGTCGAGCAGTACAGGATCACCCGGTGGTCGGGGCGGAGCCGCTTGACCGCCTTCATGAAGGCGTCCTTCTCTTCGCAGAGGGCGCTGCCCGTGCTGGTGGACTCCCAGTCGCAGGCCAGGATGTCGCCTGCCTGCGAGGCGCACTTGGCCACGAAGTGTTCGGCCTGCGCCTGGATGTCCCCCGGGTGGAGGAAGTGGTAGAAGCCCAGAATCAGTCCGGCCTCCCGACCGTGTCTCGCTTGAGGCACCTGCTTCGGATTGACGTAGGTCCTCCCCTCGGTGGCCTTGACGAAGACGAAGTCCATGCCGGAAGTCGCATACGTCTCGCGCTGGTGGCTCGAGACGTCGATGCCCATGACGGTCATCCATCCTCCTCGGCGCAGTGCACGGACACGGACCCGGCACCGGAGGCGGAGTCGGTGCGAACACCCTCGCCGCCGAGATTCGCCGCCTCACACGTGCCGGTCGGTGATTCGCCGTAACGCGGCTTTTCCTTCACGGTGTTGTCGGTGACCGTCATGAGGACACCTCCTCGAACTGGGCTGTTGTCGTCCCTTGGAGACCAACCGATCCTCACCTGCAGCGCGTCGGTCCGGACGCCCTCGTCAGCAGCCACTCTCGAGCGGGATCACAACTGCCCCACCCCATAAGAACGCTTGGCATGGCGCCACGTCTCCCCTGCACCTGACATCTCCACTGTCCCGCCGATGACAGGCCCCCCGCAACACGACAGGCGTACGCACCCCTCCTTCCCATCGACACCCTCGAGTCCGTTCGCGCGGTTCACCGCCTGACGGAGACCTCGGAATCGTTCAGGTGCCGTTCGGTCACCCGGCCGCCGGCACCGACGCCGGTGGGACAGGTGACGGCGTCCAGCCTCCCTGCCCGCGCGGTCCGGTGCGGGTGGTGGTCGCGGCGATCGATTCGAGGATGACTTCGTGGCTGGTCAGCGGCCGGCCGCGCCGGTTCATGGTGAGCGGAACAGCACCGCGAATTTCACAGAAATTTGATCACGAGTCTCGTCCAGGATGCGCATACGGCATCAACGAGGCCCTCCTCCGAAAACAAACCCTCGACAGTCGACCGCCCTTGGTCACACATAAAGACACCCGAGGGCCGGTGGCGACGCCCGACCCTTGAAACGACACCCGCAACCACCCGAAGAAGCGGATTGAATGCAAGGAGTTATGTGAAACCGAAAATTTGACATCCCTTCTGCGATCGGTCGATAAAATGTGGCACCGTACCCCGAAACCTGCAATCCTGGTACGGAGAGAACTTACAAGGTGACGCATGAGACGTGGCCAGCGGTCCGACTGCTTTGATCGACCAGTCTCACAGCCCAGTCCACCTGGACGCTCTTGCACGGCCAACCATCATCTCGCCATGGGCGGTCCCGGTGGACGACGATGGGCGAATCAGCAACAAACCCTCGTCTCCGGACCACGGAGCCTCCCCATGGCAAGCGAACTTCGAGTGAACTGCGCGATCCCCCCTTACATACTCGAGGAACTTCTGGAAAGCGATGACAGCGAGGTGCGGCAGGCGGCCCTGAACACCCTGCTCACCACTGCCCGCCTGAGGGGCGAGCGGACGGTTCTGGCGGCCTTCCCCGGCGCCACCACGCCCGGAAACGGGCGCAGGACGGTCTTCGACTGCCGAAGCGGCACGAATCTCGCCCTCGCGGTACTGGCCCAGTCCGAGGACGGCCAGCCGTCCTCGGACAGCGCCGCCAACCGGGCGTTCGACGCCCTCGGCAAGACTCGGGATTTCTTCCAGCAAATCTTCGCCCGGAACTCCATCGATGGTCAAGGAATGCGCCTGGACGGCTACATCCACTACGGCGAGAAATACAACAACGCCTTCTGGGACGGGCGTGAAATGTGCTTCGGAGACGGTGACGGAATCGTTTTCTCCGACCTCACGGGCTCGATTTCCGTGATCGCCCACGAATTGGCACACGGAGTTACCGAGCACACTGCGGGACTCGCCTACCACGACCAGTCCGGGGCTCTGAACGAGTCCGTTTCCGACGTGTTCGGGACGCTGGTCGAGCAATGGACGCTGAACCAGACGGTCGAGCAGGCGGACTGGTTGATCGGCCGTGAGGTCTTTACACCCAAGGTCCAGAAGGACGCTCTTCGGTCGATGAAGGCCCCGGGGCACGCCTGGGAACGGGACCCTCAGCCTGACCACATGTCGAATTACATCCACATGTCAGGGGACCACGGCGGAGTGCACTACAATTCCGGAATCCCGAACAAGGCCTTCTACCTGACGGCGACCGCCATCGGCGGACACGCGTGGGAGGCCCCGGGAATGATCTGGTACGAATCCCTCAAAGCGTCCAACAGCGAGACGCGGTTCCAGGAATTCGCCGACACCACCTGCCGGAAGGCGGAGGATCTCTACGGAACCGGCAGCGCCCAGCAACAGGCCGTACTGGGCGCGTGGCAGCAGGTGGGCATCACCATCACCGGGGCCGCAGCCGGGGCCGAGAGGGAACAGGGCCGCATGGTCGACAAGAGCAGTGACGCGGGCCGGCAGGATTCCGTGGCGGCAGTGGCCAGGCAGGTCCAGACGCTGATGGGCCAGGTGCAGGAACTGAGCAACGACGTGGCCATGCTGAAGGGACGTGTGGCCAGCGGCCGTTGACCACCGCGCCCTCCGTCGTTCCGGCGGAGGGCACAGGTCGGCTGTGAGACGCCATGAGAATCACCTTGGTGACAGACGGCGGGCTGGCCGCCACAGTCCTCGCCGGCCTTCCGCCTCAGGTCCTGGACACGGACACCCTGTCCGAAGAAGCCGCTGCCGAGCTGCACCGACTGGTGTCCGCAGCTGCCCGGTCGGTGGCGAAAGGCACCGAGGAGCCCACCGGCCTCGCGAGGGACGCCATGACCTACTCGATCACGGTCGAGGAGGGCGATCACGCGTCCGTCCTGGTCCAGTCGGACACGACCATGTCCCCGGAGTTCGCGGCGTTGCTGCGACGGCTCAAGGAACACACCGCGCGGCAGTGAGGGCCGACGCCGTGAAGACAGGCGGCCTGCGTCATGGTTCGGCGCATCTCACCCGACAACCGCATCGGTGGAACAGCACCGGGGTGAAAGCACGAGGACAGGAACATGGCAGTCATCGGCACATGGAACCTGGAGAACCTGTACCGGTCCGGCGGACAGTTCGGGCCCCGAGATCGCGCCGCATACGAGGCGAAGCTGAAGTCCCTGGCCGATACCGTCGGCCGGCTCGGCCCCGACCTGCTCGGAGTGCAGGAGGTCGGCGACCCGCTGGCGCTCGGCGACCTGACCGATGCCCTCGACGGCGAATGGCACGTCGCTCTGTCGAAGCATGCGGACGGGCGCGGAATCCGGGTGGGTTTCCTCAGCCGGTCACCCTTGACACCCGTCGCGGACATCAACGAGTTTCCTTCGCAGGTCGCCCCGCTCCAAAGCGGCGACGGCGGAGAGCCCAGCCACCGGACAGGCCGTGGAGCGCTCGCCGTGAGCGTCTCGCCGGCCCCGGGCAGCGAACTGCACGCGGTCGTCTGCCATCTGAAGTCCAAGCTGCTGACGTTCCCGGGGCACCGGTTCGCCCCCCGGGACGAGGGCGAACGGGCCCGCTACGCCGCCTACGCCCTGTTCCGGCGCGGCGCCGAGGCCGTGACCGTTCGCTCCGTGGCAGACCGCCTGCTCGACGGGGACGGCGGTACGCGCATGGTCGCCGTCATGGGGGACTTCAACGACGAGCCGACCGCAGCCACCACGCAGATCCTCCTCGGCCCACCCGGCTCCCAGATCGGAACCCCCGGCTTCGAGCACCCCGATCGGGGGGACGAGGCGCGGCTGTGGAACCTCTGCCCCCTCATTCCCGAGGACCAGCGTTACTCCCGCGTCCAGGACGGACGGCCCGAGCTGATCGACCACATCCTCGTCAGCCGCGCCCTGCTGGACCGGGTCGAACGCGTCTTCACCGGCAACGAGCACCCCGAACAGCCACTGCCCTCGGTCGGCGAAGACCCCTCGGAACGGCGGGACGCGCCCGCCTCCGACCATGCTCCGATCCTCGCCGTACTGCGCCTCCCCTGACGTTTCGCCCCGCACCGTCGGAGTGCCGACCCCGGACCCTCCGGGTCGGCCGGAGGAAAGAAGGGTGATCCACATGCCACTGAAGAAGTACGGAGTGCTGGCCGCCCGCGTTGTCGACAGGCTCCGGGAAGGGCACAGCGACACTCCGCACTACCAGATCCACCTTGTCGACGACTCGGACACGCACTACCGCGCCGCTGTCAACGTGCTGTCACAACAGGCCCCTTCGGAGCTGTTGTACCTGGCCGACGACGGCTTCCGCCATCCGCTCACCGACATGCTCCCGGTCGCCGGCAGCGGCTGGACCGGCCTGCGGTCCCGACCAGGAGCGGCAGGCCTCGACTTCGTCCGCGGCAACTTGTTCGACCCCGCCAAGATGCGGTTGCTGCCTCCGGACCTGCCGGGTCCTGACAACGACCTCGCCGACCTGCTGGACCACTACATCCAGCGAGCGATCAACGACCCCGCCATCTGCCTGTACGCCTTCGGTCAGCGTTGGGGCCGCGAAGAGGGCAAGCCCGACAAGATCTTCGGGTTCAAGCCCGGCAACGGCGTCCACGACATCCACATGAACCAGGGCAACAGCGGCCGGTTCCGCGGCGACGACGGGGTCTGGCAGGACGGCGGACTCCTGCTGCACCTGACCGGGGAGTCCCGTTGGATCGGGATCTTCCTGGCCTTCCAGTCCCAGGCGTGGCACACGGACGACACCACCGGTCATGCCATCGAGACCGCCACCCGCCGCACCGACGAAGGACGAGGCCCCGTGCGGATCGTGGCCGCCCTGACAGATCCCCTCGGTCCTGAGCAGGAGAGCGAAACCGTCACCCTGATCAACACCTCCCGCACCCCCGTCAGTCTCACGGACTGGCAACTCGCGGATCAGGAGAAGCGCAAGCTCCCCCTGCCCGATGTCAGCCTTCAACCCGGCGGGACACTGACCGTCCCCGGCGCCGGCGACTTCCACCTGGGCGACCGCGGAGGGGCCATCACCCTCCTCGGCCCTGACGGCCTCAAGGTCCACGGCGTTTCCTACACCGCCCGGCAGGCCGAACCGAAGGGCGAGACGGTCACCTTCTGACGGGACCTTCTGACGGGGGACGGCGGCCGCTGCGCACGGCCGGACCGGCCGACCGCGCGGTCACCGCGTGCCGGTGGCGAACCGGACAACGGGGTCGGGGCGGGCAGTCGGAGGCGTACTGTCACCGGACGACACTGGACGCGATCCGCTGTCTCGTGGACAACAGGATCAAGTGGCGGACGATGCCGGCCGACTTCCCGCCGCGGGACCGGCTCCGCGCGTTCTTCCGCCGCCGGTGCAACCATGTGCTGGTCAGGGGGCTCCACGAACGGCTGCGCGACCGGGTCCGCCAGAAGGCGGGGCGGGATGCGAAGCCGCCGCCTGGTGCGCGACTTCGAGCGCCGCGCCTCCAGCGCCGAGGCGACGGCCTACTGGTCGATGACCACGATCATGGCTCGCCGTCTGGCCCGGTCACATTCTGCGCGAGCGTGAAGCGACCCGGCCGCCGCCCGGCCGGCCCCGTGCGACCAGCCTCTTCGCCTTCGACCACAGCGCCTCCACCCTCGCCGGCACCGCGTCCAGACCGGGCAGGACGGCCATCTCCTGGCACGTCAACGGCCCTTGCCGGAGGCGATGCCGGTCCGCGAGGGCCTGCAGGATGCGCTGGTGGTCCATCGACAGCACCGACGCCTCCAGCCCCTCGCGCCACATGGGCACCGGCGACTTCGGCTTCGCAGCCGTCACCGCCGATGACACCTGTCCCTGAGCAGGCATCGTCTGGGCAAGATCTTCGGTCTCGTCCACCGGCCCCGGCACCTCGCCGACCCGTGAGCGGGCGATGACAGGACAGGCCACTGCTCCCACGAGACCGCCGAACCTATGCCTGACCGGCGAAAACGCCGCCCTCGGGTCCGGTACGACAACAGCCGCTCAGGTCTGGGTCATCTCGCCTTTGGGTCCATGCGCGCCATGTGCCCCCATCTGTGCTGCGCTTCACTGGGCTTCATGTCAGGGAGACTCTCGTCATTGAGGGCTCGGCTGCTGGCATCCGTGAAGCTGTCAAACGCCGCGCGGAATCGAGACGACAATCCTGCCTCCACATAGGTTCCCGACCACTCTTCCAGTCTGCGCATGGTCTCCTTCGCGATGTCGAGCATGCGTTCAGCTGGGTCAGACACCGTGCGTGGACCTTCAACCTGGACGTCCCCCAAGGCGGCCTCCATCCCCCGAGTGCCCTCCACGAGGGAACTCGCGTCAGTGACCACGATTACGCTTCCATTGATGGCGAGCACGCCCTTCACTGCGGATGCATGTCTCAAGAACGCTTTGTAGGCGTCGGCGCGGTAATCACGTCTGGACCTGACGTGATCAGCACGCGACTGGGCCTCGAACTGCCGGTACTGTTCGGCTGTCTGTGCCTCGAACTGGCGCTTGTTCTCGGCTACTTGAGCCTCGAACTGCCGACATTGCTCCGCGACCTGCCTCTCGAACTGCGCCCGCTGCGCGGCCAGCTGTTCCTGCGACTGTCTTCTGGCCATGCGGGCCGTCAAGTAGGCCGCGCACCCGGAGCCGACCGCCCCGACGACAGCTCCGAGCAGCGCCACAACAGCATCGTCCATGCCATCAAACTCCCACGCGATCCACTCATCGGGGGTCACTTTCCGGCAACCAGCTCGGTATGCCGTCGGGCACCGCCTCCCAGGAGCTGGATCCCGTCCCAGCGGCAGTACCGCATCCCGATCCCGCAGGACGGCGTTTCAGGACTGCCGGTGCAGCGGCCTTCGAAGCGACGCGGGGGCGGGCAGAGGGGCGGGACGGGGCGGGAAGGCGGACGGGACCGCGCCTGTCGGTGGGTACTGCGAGGATGGCGGGCATGACGATCAAGGAAGTGACACGTCACGCAGTCGCAGAACGGCGGATCGAGCAGGCCCTCGCCGGCATGTCGAGTCGGGCCTTCGGCCGGTGGCACGACATGCGGTACGGCGACATGCCGCTGCGGCGAGGACTCAGGGAACTCGGCGAGGAACTGGCCGACCACGTCGCCGCGCGTACCGTGTCCGACCCCGCCCTGCGGACGCCCGACTCGCGCGTCGCACTGATCACAGCCGCGGAGTGCGCCATGGGCGTGCTGAGCCTGGCGTGCTTCCCCGACGGTGACTTCCGGGTACCCCTCCCGCTCGTGACGGAGACACTCAGCAACGAGGAACTGCATTACGAGGAGAGGTGGGAGCCGACCACCCCGGTGACCTCGGCGCGAACGTGGACGGACGCATTCGCGTGGTCCGTGATCAGCGGACTGGTAGGGGACCGGGACCGGGTGATCGGTCCTCTGCTGCGCGAGGACTACGCGCCCGCCATCCGTGACGGCGTCCCGTACTCGAAGCGGGAGTCGGTGTCCGACCCGGCCGACCTGGCTGAGATGGACGCGTTGTGCGGCTACCTGACCGTCGTCCAGGGACCCCGTCCCGGCGCCCTTCCCGGCCCGACGCCGCTGAACAAACCGGACGCAGCCGAGCGGGCACGTGCTGCCGAGCAGCTGGATGCGGCCGGGACGCTGACGCCCGACCAGCAGTTGCTGCGCGTCCTTCTCGACGACGACCAGGCCGCGTTCGAGCAGGCTCTTCAGGAACGACTCGTGGCGCATCGCGCGAGCGTCGGCACCGACCCGGCTGTCCGGAGCCTGCTGCCGCTGGGAGCCGTCACGCTCGCCGCCCTCGCCTGTCTCGCGCACGGCTGGAAGTCGGACATCCGGTCCGCCTATCTGCCCGAAGCGCTGGTGAGTGCCCCCCAGCAGTAGACATCCGGCGGCCCGCACCGGCCCCGGCCTGGTGCGGCCCCGCACATTCTCGATCGCGACGCCCCTGACCGCGCAGGGCAGGCCCTCGTGGGCCGGCGCGAGCGGGAAGACCGTCCGTACCCGGTCCCCGCCGCCCGGGCGCGGGCCCCGCTCGGTGCTGCGGCTGCTGTACGCCCCGTACGCCTTCGTCGCCACCGGTCCCGGCGGCAACGAAGGACTGGACGCGCGACGTCCACGCCGTGCTGCACCGGGCGGTCACCGATCCCCTCGGCTGACTCCGGCTGGACGCGCCCCGGCGCAGCCAGGGGACGGCCGGCGAGGGCCTGCGAGGGCTGACCGCGCGCAAGGGCAAGCACCGGGGGCAGCCGTCACTCCCGTCGGGTCCCGGCGCCTTCCCACGCCCGCGTGAACAGCGCGGGCAGCGGAACGCAGGGGACGGCGGCGAGATGGGACGTCGAGCGGTGTTCCCTGGCCAGCGGCAGCAGCATGGGCTTGGACGCCTCGACGGGGAGCCGGGGCCGTTTGCGCTCCAGCCAGGCACCGGGCAGGAAGAGGGAGCGCCCCGCTCGCGGCCGCACGGTGCGCAGCACCCTGCCGGACGCGGCCAGTTCGGCTTCCGCTTCCTTGAAGCGGCCGGGCTTCCAGCCGGTCCACGTCCTGACGTTGCGGTCGGTCGGGTCCGGCAGGGCCAGCAGCATCAGGAAGAGCGACGCGGCGTCCCTGCTCAGGCCGTACGCCCTGGCGCACTCCTCGACCAGGTGCGGCACCGACCGCTCGGGATGCTGCTCCCAGCCCGCGGGGCGCTCGGTGTCGGTGCTCAGGTGCCGGCCGAGCGCGGCGAAGTCGTCGCTCAGCAGCAGCCGCAGGTCCGCGAGGGCGGGCAGGCCGGAGGGGCCGGGCAGCCACTGGGAGGGCAGTACGGAGTCGAGGTAGGCGTCCAGGGCGTCCAGCAGCGGGTCGTCGGGGCCCTTGAGCGCGGCGGGGTCGACGTGCAGGCGCCTCATGTCGTAGACCGGGTCGTCGGCCTCCGTGACCGCGGGGTGGGCGGTCAGCGCGTCCGTGGCCGGCGGCGGACCCATCAGGTGGTTGCTCTGCAGGGAGAAGAGCGTGAGCGGACCGGGGACGGCGGCCGTCTCCTCACGCAGCCGGGCGATCGTCGCGCCGACCGCGGGGCGCAGCGGGTCGCCGGCCGGGGTGCGGTAGGCGATCCAGGCGGCGATCCTCGGCAGGGCCGTCGGCTGCGGTGCTCCCTCCGGGCCATCGGCCGGGTGGGGGGCCAGGCAGTCCGCGCCGGCGGCGACGCGGGCGAGGAGGGTGGGCAGGCGCAGGCGGGGCCGGTAGCCCGGAATGCCCTGGCGCATCTGCCGTGGGAGGGCCTCTTCGCCCTGGGGAGGCAGGATCTCCTTGGCGGCCAGGGGCAGCAGTGCCATGGGTACGGGCAGCGGGGTACCCAGTTCCGCGAGCCACCACGCGGCGGCCCGGTCCACGTCCGGGCCGGTGGTCCACAGCAGTTCCGGGTCGTCGGGCAGGAGCTTGTCGTAGAGGGTGGCCACGCGCTCCGGCCCGAGCAGGTCGGTCAGCACGGCGATGGCCTGTTTCGCGTCCTCCCCGCGGATCTTCCAGGCCTTCAGGTCGGTGGAACGGAACCTGGGACGGTAGCGAAGGAGCTGGCCGGACCGGCGGGGCGTGCAGGGGACGTGGGCGGTCAGCAGCACGGTGGCCTCGGCCGGGGTCAGGCCCAGCCGCTGGGCGAAGGCCGTGGCGAGCTCCGGGCGGGCGGGTGCGTGGCCGTGCTCGCGGTACAGCTCGGCGAAGCGCGTGAACCAGGCGCCGGGACGCACCGGTTCCATGATGTGGGCGTCGGTGAGCGTGGCGCCGCCCGCCGCGAGCGGGCCGTCCTCGGGGAAGTCGCCGTCGGGCGCGTATTCCCACAGTGTCCGCCTGGGGGCCCGGCCGCCGGAGGCCATGACGTAGGCGACGGAGGTGGCCGTGCGGAACACCTCGCCCTCACGGGCGACGGCGCGGATCCCGCGGTATTCGGGGACCTCGCACCGTACGATGCGCCAGCGGCCCGGTTCGCCGGTGACGAGGGGGTGGGTCGCGTAGGCGGTCAGCGGCCCCACCGGTGACAACCAGCCGGCATGCCGGGTGGACACGGCGCACAGGGCGAGCGGGGCCGCACACACGTGGGTGTGGCGCAGCCCGTCGTTGTCGAGCAGACGGTCGTAGGTCGTCGTGGGCTTGGTGAGGTCACCGTCCCAGACGGGGGCGGTGTCGTCCTGTGCGAGCTGGATCATCGAGCGGCCGATGCGCTCGTCCGCGTTCGCCGGCTTCCGGCCGGCCGGTGTCGCCTCGTCTTCCACGGGGGTGAAGCGACGGGCCAGCTGCTCCAGTCCCGCACGGCAGTTGACGGCCATGACCAGCAAGGACGCGGCCTCGCTCCGGGCGGGATCGCCCAGTTGCGGCAGCATCTGACGGATCGGCTCGCGGTTGGGAGGCTGGACACCGTCCCGTGCGACGTAGCAGGGGGTGAGACGGCCCAGCAGCTCCTCGACCTGCGGGCGGGTGACGGTGTCGGGCAGCTTCGCCATCAGCAGCGGTACGACGTCCACCGCCGCGAACTCGGCGGCCGTGTCGGGGTCCTTCGGCAGCAGGTCGAGGGCGACGCCCGCGTGGACCAACCGGCCGAGCAGCAGGACCAGTTCGTCGAAGTCCGCCACGGTGCGCAGCTTCGCCCGCTCGCGGCCGAACCAGGCGCGGATCTCCTCGTGCCCGAGCGGGTTGTCGAAGAGCGGGGGTATGCGGTCCCAGCCCTTGGAGGACTGGTGCGGCTGGTACCAGCGATTGTCGCCCAGGTCCTTGAGGGTCATCTCCAGCTCGACGCGTGTCCGGGCGCGCAGCTCCCGGGCGAAGCGGGGGTCGGCCTGGAGGTGTGTCAGTTCGGGCCGACGGCGGAGTTCGACGTCGCTCGGCCTGCACGGGCCGAGGAGCTCCGGCGGGTCGGCGACCGGTGCGCCGTGCTCCAGCAGCAGATCGATCAGGTTCAGGGGCGTCGTGTAGTGGTAGTCCCGGTCGGTGCCGATCCGCTGGTAGCGGATGTCGACGGGTACGCCGTCCGCGCGCAGTTTCGGGGCGATCCGTTCGGCGATCTCGTGCACGGCCGGCCAGATACCGTTGCCGTCCCTGAGCGTGGCGATGCGCACGCTCAGCCAGGCCGCCGCCTCGCCGGCCTCCATCCCCGGTGCCTCACCGGTGAGCAGCGCCAGCGCGCCGGTGCGCTCCAGCAGGCTCAGCCACAGTCCGGAGCCGGCGAGGCTGCGGTGGGGCCGCTGGTCCAGCATCGTGCGGGGCGTCTCGGGAACGCGTTCGGTCAGCAGGTCCACGGCCGTGCCCGTGAGGCAATCGGCCCAGAACTTCTCGTCGTTCAGCGGGAAGTGACCGGTACGGAGGATGTCCTCGAGCAGCGTCGCGAGTTCGCTCTCCGGGTCCGCTCCGGCGGCCTTGGCGAGCTTGCGCAGGTCCTGGGCGAGCTGCGGGTACACCTCGGACGACGCCCGCATGCGGCGGGTCACGACGTCGCGGAAACGCGGGAGGTCCTCCGGCGTCGCCACGCCCTTGACGGCCAGGTCGCGCAGCCAGGCCCGCAGGGTGGTCGCGGAGAGAGCACCGGCTTCGGCGTAGGTGAGGTAGCGGCGCAGCAGCCACTCGTGGTCGACCTCGCGGGCCTGGGTCCGCTCGCAGGTGCGGGCTCGCCCGAACCACGCGGTGGCGGTGGGACGGTCCTCGTGCCGCAGGGCGAGATCGGCCATCTCGTCGAGGAGGGTGGTCAGCAGTGCGGGGGCGGTCTCCTCCAGTCCCTGGAGGACGGCGTCGATGTCCTTCTTGAAGACGTAGGCCCAGTTGTTCGTGCGCGCCCGCAGCAGGAGGATCTTCTCCGTCGCCGGCTCCTCGAGGCCGGGGTGGGCGGCGAGGACCCGTTCGGGGAAGGGCAGCTCGCCGTCGGAGGGGTCCGGTATGCCGGTGGAGAAGAAGTCCTCCGGTTCCCATCCCTGCCCGCGCATCAGCTGGTCCCGGAAGGGGATCAGTTGCTCAGGGAGCAGCTGGGTGTGGGTGCGGCCGTCGAAACCGGCGTAGGTGCGGGCCCACAGACCCCCCTCGCCCAGCTCGTCGGTGAGCTGCACACACTCGGCCTCCAGGGCCTTGCGCCACATCGGGTCGGCGTCGGCCAGCGCGCGGGGCACGACCGCCTGGACACGGGCCCACTGCTCCGCCTGCCGACGGCACTCCTCGCGGTGGTCGCGCAGACGGGTGCCCGTCTCGTGCAGGGCGCGGATCCCGGGAGCATCCGCCAGCTGGGCGGGCAGCTGCTTGAGCTTCCGCCTCTGGGGATTGCGGTAGACGATCTCCAGATCGTCCGTCAGTTCCGCGGTGTACCCGTCCTTCTCCACCTGTGTGCCCATGTGCCGGCCGCCTCCCGTTATGTCGCCCTGTTCTGTGCCGGTGCCTGGTGCCTGGTGCCGGTCACTTGTCTGTCGCACGCTACGTCGTACCACCGACAACGCCCGTCCCCGCCCCGGCACCTGTGCGGTGAACATGAGTCCGCCCCCGCTTCCCCAACCGGGCCGTGACCGACTTCCGGGTACACGCTCTCGGGCGGCCGGGGTGGCGTGATCCGGCAGTTCACCCCTCATCGACTGCCAGCGGAGCACAGCACCGTCGATCTCCGGCTCGCCTACGACCAGCAGCTCGCCGAGCTCGCCTACAACGCCACCTAGGCAGCGTTCTCAAAGAGCTCGCAGGCCCCGGTCGGCGAAGGCGATCAGCCACTCGAAGCTTTCGTCGATGTCGGCG
The DNA here is from genome assembly GCF_002005565.1 of Streptomyces sp. JHA26. GTDB lineage: Bacteria > Actinomycetota > Actinomycetes > Streptomycetales > Streptomycetaceae > Streptomyces. The sequence goes on from NZ_BDJC01000038.1 coordinate 21,350, forward strand.
TTCCACTGGAAGCCGTTGGCCACCTGCAGTGTGGCGAAACCGTGGAAGAGGCTGCGGAGGGTGCGCAGGGCGTGGTCCACGTCGGGCTCCGCGATCTCGTAGCCGCGCAGGATGGCGGTGAACGTGCCGAGCAGCCGCCGCCCTGCGGTGGCGAGCGGGTCGTCCGGGCCGGAGGGTTCCGCGCCGATCGTCGCGGCGTAACGGCCGGGGTGTTGCAGGACGAAGGCGCGGAAGGCGCGGGCCGCGGTCTCCAGGGCGTCGCGGCCCGCGTATCCCTGGATCGCCGCGCCGATGGCGTCGGCGGCCTCGTTCAATGCCAGGGCCGCGATGCGCCGGTTGAGGTCTTCCTGGCCGTTCACGTGCTTGTACAGGGACGGGGTGCGCACGCCCACCCGCTCGGCCAGCGACCCCATCGTCAGGTTGGCGAGGCCCACCTCGTCGGCAAGGGCGGCGCCGGCCGCGACCACGGTCGCCGGGTCCAGGCCTGCCCTAGGCACGGTCGGCCACCGATCGGAGGAAGGCGAGCGTCAGCGAGACGACCTGGTCGGGGAACTGGTCGTGCGGGTAGTGTCCGGCGCCCTCGATCATCTCGAGTCGGCCCAGGCCGGCCGGCAGGGCGTCGACGATCGCCGCCCCCTCGGCGTGCGGGTCGGCCCAGTCGGGGTCGAGCGTGCCCATCACGACCAGGACCGGGCAGCGGACGTTGCCGAGCTGTGCGCCGGCGTCGGTCGGGGCGCTGCGGCCCATGCTCTGCAGGGCCTTCATCCGGCCCGGCTCGCGCAGCAGGGAGTCGATGCGATCGAGTCGCTCGGCCCAGTCGGCCGGCTTCACGCCGGGACAGGCCACGTCGAGGTACGAGTGCCACAGCGGCACACTGCCGAACACGCCCGCGCCGAGCAGTCGCAGCATGCCCTGCCGGAAGCGCTTCACTCGCAGGTCGCCGGGGCGGATCGACTGTTTGCGGGTGAACGGCGCGAGCTCGACGACCGCGGTGACCAGCGAGGGTTCCTGCGCCGCGGCGACGGTGGCGGCGCCGCCGGAGATCGAATGACCGACGAGCACGGCCGGGCCGCCCAGGTGGCGGATCACGGCGAGCAGGTCGCCGGCGATGGCGGTGCGGCTCCAGGTCGGCCAGTCGACGCTGGACTCACCGCAGCCGCGCAGGTCGACCGCGGCGACCCGGTGCCCCGCCGCCACCAGGGCCGGGATCACGGCACGGTACGCGGCGCGGCTGTCGCCCATGCCGTGCGCGAGAACGATCAACGGACCGGAACCCGTCACCTCGTAAGCGATCGTGCCGCCGTCGACGGCAAGGTACTCGGTCATGGCATCCCCCAGATCTAGCTAACTTGATTAGCTAGAGGCTAAAGGCGTTAGCCGAGTCCGTCAACACCGGACCCCGGCACGGCCAGGAAGAACGCCGAAGTGGTTTCGACGGGCCGTTCACAGCCACTCGGCGACGGCCGCGACCAGCACTGTCGCTTCGTGGCGGACGGCGGGTTCGTCGTAGCGGGTGGCGACCGCGCGGTGACGCTCGAGGCGATGGGCCACCTGGTCGCACTTCTCCGGGATCGTGCGGCGGACACCGCGTCGGCGCAGGCAGACGCGGTTCGCGCGGGATCCGTAGGCCTTGTCCGCGCGGACCCTGTCCGGGCGAGTGCGCGGGCGTACCGGCCTGGACGTGGGTGACGGTCCTGGTTCGGGTGCCATCCCGCTGCCGGCGGAGCGCGCCCCGTGCCAGTCGGGCCGACCGGCGGACGCTGCCGGCCGACCCGGTCGGCTCAGGGGTAGAAGTGGGTCAGCGACTCCGCGACACACGCGGGTTTCTGCGATCCCTCCAGTTCGAAGGTGAAGGCCCTCTTCATCTGCACCCCGCCCCGGGCGACCTCCTTGACCTCGCCGACCGAGGCGTGCAGCCGGACGCGGCTGCCGACGGGGACGGGCGCCGGGTACCTGACGCGGTCGACGCCGTAGTTGAGTGCGCGTCCCACACCGGTCACCTGGAGCAGTTCGCCGAACATCGGGATGCCCCAGCTCAGGACCATGTAGCCGTGGGCGATGGTGCGCCCGTAGGGTCCGTCGGCGGCACGCGCCACGTCGGTGTGGATCCACTGGTGGTCCCCGGAGACGTGGGCGTAGGCGTCGATGAGTTCCTGGGTGACCTCTTTCCAGTCCGAGTGCCCGAGGTCGCGTCCGCCGAGGGCGAGGATCTCCGGGATGCCGTGCACTGTCAGGGGCATGGGCGGTACTCCGTTCCGGGCGTGCGGGGCGGTCAGGCGCTGACGGGGGCGGTGCGGGACGCGGTGACGGCGGGGCCGGCGGCCTGCTCGTCGTGGTTGGGACGCCTGAGCAGCAGGAGCATGCAGCCCAGGGTCAGCGCCACCTGGAGGACGGCGTAGGCGATGACCGCGGTGATGGAACCGGTCCGGTTGAGCAGGAACTGGCCGATGATCGGTGTCGTACCGCCCAGCAGCGTGCCGCACAGCTGGTAGCAGAGCGAGATGCCGGTGTAGCGCAGGTGAGCGGGGAAGCGGCTCGCCAGCATGCCGGCCAGCGCGGCGTAGTACAGGCAGTGCGGGATGGTGGCGACGGATACACCGAGCATCGCGAGACCGTAGTTCTCGGTACTGATGAGGAGGAACATCAGCGGCAGCAGGACGAGTTCGGGCACCAGCATCACGAGCACGGCGCGGGACCAGCTCTTCATCCTGGTGGCGATGACCGCTCCGAAGGGCTGGACGATGATCTGGGTGACGTTGGCGACCAGGATGATCGTGAGGAAGGAACTGCGGTCGAAATCGAGGGAGCTGGTGGCCCAGGACAGGGCGAACGTCGACTTGAAGTAGGTCGCCGACAGACCGATGGTGCAGGCGCCGATACCGAGGACGATCAGCATGGGGTGGCTGCGCAGGACCTCGGAGAGCGGCAGCTTGACGACCTTCTTCCTCTCGATGAGCTTGGCCATGGCCGGGGACTCGGAGACCTTCAGCCGGACCAGCAGGCCGACCATGACGAGCGCGGCCGAGGCGAGGAAGGGCACCCGCCAGCCCCAGGCGACGAAGGCGTCGTCGGGCAGTTGGCTGATGGCCAGGAAGCTCAGGGTGGAGAGGGTGTTGCCGACGGGCGAGCCCTGCTGGGCGAACGCCCCGTACAGCACCGACTTGCCCTTGGGGGCGTGTTCGGAGGCGATCAGCACGGAGCCGCCCCACTCGCCGCCGAGGCCGATGCCCTGGATCATGCGGATGAGGACCAGCAGGATCGGAGCCGCGACGCCGATCGACCCGTAGCTCGGGAGGAGGCCGATCGCCGTGGTGGAGACCCCCATCATCAGCAGGGTGATGACGAGGGTCTTCTTGCGGCCCAGGCGGTCGCCGTAGTGGCCGAAGACGATGCCTCCGATGGGGCGGGCGAGGAAGCCGACCCAGAAGGTGGCGAAGGCGACCAGGGTGCCCACGGCTCCTTGGAGTTCGGGGAAGAACACCTTGTCGAAGACGAGTGCCGCCGCGGTGCCGTAGATGTAGAAGTCGAACCACTCGATGGTCGAGCCGATGAAGGCTCCGATTCCCGCACGGTTGGCGGCTTTCGTCTTCTCGCGGGCGGTGGGGACGGACGCACTCATGGGTGGCTCCCTGTGAACATCGTGATCGAGCGGAGGGGATGACTGAGCGGGGCGTCGTCCGGATGTCCTGCGCCGCGAGAGGGGTCGGGGGACGGCGGCACGGACGGGAACGACTGCGGTGGGGGCGGCGGCCTCAGGCGGGGATGCGCTCGAAGACCGCGGCGAGGCCCTGGCCGCCGCCGATGCACATGGTCTCCAGGCCGTAGCGGGCCTGGCTGCGGTGCATCTCGTGGGCGAGGGTGGCGAGGATGCGGGCACCGGTGGCGCCGACCGGGTGGCCGAGCGAGACTCCGGAGCCGTTGACGTTGATCCGCTGCTCGTGGTCCTTCTCGCCGAGGCCGAGTTCCCGGGTGCAGGCCAGCACCTGGGCGGCGAACGCCTCGTTGATCTCGACGAGATCGATGTCGGTGAGGGTGAGCCCGGCGCGGCCGAGGGCGGCGTGGGTGGCCGGGACCGGCCCGAGGCCCATGGTCGCGGCGGGGACACCGGCCCGGGCGAAGGACACCAGCCGGACCAGCGGGGTGAGGCCGAGCCGTGCGGCGGTGGCGGCGCTGGTGACCAGGCAGGCGGCCGCCGCGTCGTTCTGACCGCTCGCGTTGCCCGCCGTCACGGTCGCCTCGGGGTCGCTCCCGCCCATGATCGGGCGCAGGGCCGCGAGTTGCTCGGCGGTCGTGTCGGGGCGGGGGTGCTCGTCGGTGGTCACCACCGTCTCGCCCTTGCCCGTGCGTACGGTGACGGGCACCGTCTCGGCGTCGAAACGTCCCTCCTTCATCGCACGGGCGGCCCGCGTCTGGGAGCGCAGGGCGAGCGCGTCCTGGTCCGCGCGGCTGATGGAGAAGGCGCGGCGCAGGTTCTCCGCGGTCTCGATCATGCCGCCGGGGACGGGGTGGCGGACGCCGCCCGCGGTGACCCGGCCGCGGGCCAGTGCGTCGTGGAGCTGGAGGCCGGGGCCCTTGATGCCCCAGCGGCCCTCGTGCGTGTAGTAGGGGGCGGCGCTCATCACGTCGACGCCGCCCGCGATGACGACGTCGCTGAAGCCTTCCCGGATCTGCATGGCGGCGTCCAGGACGGCCTGCAGTCCCGAGCCGCAGCGGCGGTCGGTCTGGAGGCCGGTGACGGTGTCGGGGAGGCCGGCGTCGAGGGCGGCGACACGGCCGATGGCCGGGGCCTCGGCCGTGGGGTAGGCGTGCCCGAGGATCACCTCGTCGACCCGGTCCGGGTCGATCCCCGTGCGGGCGACGACCTCCGTGATGACGCGTGCGGCGAGTGCGGCGGGGGTCTGCCGGGCGAAGACGCCGCCGAAACGCCCGATGGGGGTGCGCAGCGGTGCGCAGATGACGACGTCTGAACGGTCGGACACGGCGGGAGACCTTTCGGCGGCTCGGGTGTGTAGGGGGGACCTTCGCACCCGACCACTGAGTCGGTCCAATACCGAATTCGCGATCTATTGATTCCCGCTCCGTCTCAATCGACCGGCGCGGGTGTCGGCAGGGCCTCCTCGGCCACCGCGAGCACGGCCCGCAGCGCGGCGGACGGGTTGTCGGTGCGCCAGGCGAGCGCGGCCTGCCGCCGCACCGGCGGACCGGCCAGGGGCCGGTACACGAGCCCGCCCTGCTTGATGTGCCGGACGGAGGAGACGGTGAGGGTGACGCCGACGCCCGCCGCCACGAGGGCGAGGATCGTGTACGAGTCGGGGGCCTCCTGCACCACACGCGGGTTGAAGCCGGCCGACTCGCAGACCTCGACCATCGCGTCGCGCACCGTGGAACCCGCGTTCGCGGGGAAGGAGACGAAGGGTTCGTCGGCCAGGACGGCGATGGGGATGCTGTCGAGTTCGGCCAGCCTGTGGTCGGAGGGCAGGGCGCACAGCAGTTCCTCCTCGTCGATCACCCGGTAGGCCACTCCCGGCTGGGTCACCGGGAGCCGGACGAACCCGAGGTCGAGGGAGCCGTCGGCGACCCGCGACAGGGCCACGTTGGCGTACGTCTGCCCCTTCATGACCAGCTCCAGGGCGGGGTGGGCGGCCCGGACCGCCCGGGTCAGCAGGGGCAGCGTCTCGTGGCTGGAGGCACCGGCGAAGCCGATGGTGACCCGGCCGTACTCCCCCCGTCCGGCGGCCTTGGCGGTCCGGACCGCGATGTCGAGGTCCTCGAGGACGGTGCGCACGGGTTCGAGGAAGGACTCCCCCGCACTGGTGAGCCGTACCGAGCGGGTGTTGCGCTCGAAGAGCTGGACGCCGAGCTCCTTCTCCAGCTGGCGGATCTGCTGGCTGAGCGGGGGCTGGGCCATCTGCAGCCTCTTGGCGGCCCGGCCGAAGTGCAGCTCCTCGGCCACCGCGGTGAACGCCGTGAGATGACGCAGTTCCATCCGAAGACCCATTCATAGCGAGACCGTCTTGATGCCACCCTAATTTGGTATTGGACAGTACTCAATGGCCGCTGACACGGTAGGACGACCCGCACCCACTCGTCGAGGAGCACCGTGGAACGGACGGATACGGCCGACGGGGCCGGCAAGGTCATGTCGATGAGGGACGCCGTCGCCGCCTTCGTGCACGACGGCGCCACCGTCTGCCTCGAAGGCTTCACCCACCTCATCCCCACCGCCGCCGGGCACGAGATCATCCGCCAGGGCCGCCGGGACCTCACCGTCGTACGGATGACGGCGGACATCGTCGTCGACCAGATGATCGCCGCCGGCTGCGTCTCACGGCTGGTGTCCTCCTTCGTGGGCAATTCCTCGGCCGGTTCGCTCGGTGAGCTGCGGCGCAGGATCGAGCGCGCCGACCCGGCACCGCTCGCCTTCGAGGAGTACAGCCACTACGGGATGGTCTGCCGCTACCTGGCCGGTGCGCAGCGGCTCCCCTTCTACCCGCTGCGCAGTTACGGCGGCAGCGACCTGCCGGGGGTCAACGGCGACCTGCGCAAGGTGACGTCGCCCTACCCCGGGCCTGACGGCGAGCCCGAGCAGGTCTACGTCGTCCCACCGGTCAATCCCGACGTCACGATCGTCCACGCCCAGCGGGCCGATCGCCTGGGCAACACCCAGATCTGGGGGCTGACCGGCGTCCAGGCGGAGGCGGTGTACGCGGCGGACAAGGCGATCGTCGTGGTCGAGGAGGTCGTCGACGAGGAAGTGGTCCGCTCGGATCCCAACCGGACGGTGGTGCCGGCTCACGCGGTCGACGCCGTGGTCGTCTGCCCGCGCGGCGCGCACCCGTCCTTCGCGCAGGGCTACTACGACCGCGACAACGACTTCTACCGCGCCTGGTCGCACATCAGCGCGGATCCGCAACGGCTGCGGGAGTGGCTGGACGAGTGGGTGTACGGAACGGCCGACCACGCCGAGTACGCCGCGAAGCTGGGCGAGACGTTCTGGGCGGGACTCTCGGTCGGCGAGGCGCTCAGCGAGCCGGTGAACTACGGGCGGCGGCTGTGACCGCGCCGCAGGAAAGGAAAGAGACCGTGACGCTCACCGCACCCGGGGCGGTCACCTCCTCGGAGCTGCTCGCCGTCGTCGCCTCCCGTGAACTGGCCTGTCGGCGCACGGTGTTCGCCGGTATCGGACTGCCGACGCTCGCCACCGAACTGGCCCATCTGACGGTCGCACCGCAGATCGAGGTGGTGTACGAGTCCGGCGTCTGCGGCGCGCACCCGTCGCACCTGCCGGAGACCATCGCCGACGCCGTGCTCATCTCGGGTGCGGAGGCGGTGCTGTCCATGCCGGCGCTGTTCGGGTACGTCCTGCAGGGCGGCCACATCGACGTCGGCTTCCTGGGTGCCGCCCAGATCGACCGGTGGGGCAACCTCAACACCTCCGTGATCGGGGACTGGGAGCGCCCGCAGGTACGACTGCCGGGCTCCGGCGGCGCCGTCGAGGTGATGGCCAACTCCCGCGAGGTGTTCGTGGTGATGCGCCGGCACACTCCGCGCTCCTTCACCGAGACCCTGGACTTCTGCACCACCCCCGGCCCGGACCGGGCACTGGCGCAGGGCATCCGCCCGCTGGGCGTCGGCGTCACCCGGGTCATCACCGAACTGGGCATCCTGGCCCGTGAGGGAGTCGGCGAGGAGCTGCGACTGGTGGCCGTCCATCCCGGTGTGACGGTCGGTCAGGTCCGCGAGGCCACCGGCTGGGACCTCGAGGTGGCCGACTCGGTGGAGACCGTGGAGCCGCCGACCGCGGCGGAGCTGCGGCTGCTGAGGGAGGACGTGGACCCCGGCCGCGTGTACCTCCGCTGAGCCGGATCGCGCCCCCTGCCGAGCCGGCTCGTCGCCCGTGTTCCGCGCGTTCTCGCGCAGTCCCGCAGTCCCGCAGTCCCGCACCTACGGAAGGACCGTTTTCGCCATGCGCATCAGGATCGTCGGTGCCGGAGCCATGGGCCGCGGCATCGCCCAGTGGGCTGCGTCCGCCGGACACACCGTGGAGCTGTGCGACGTACGGCGGGAGGCCGTGACGGCGGCCGTCGACTTCGTACGGTCGATGCTCGAACGGGCCGTCGACAAGGGCCGGATGTCCGCCGCGGACAGTGCCTCGGCCCTGGAGCGGCTCGTCGCGCTGGACGACCCGTGGGCCGCCGGCCCGGACGTCGGGCTGGTCGTCGAAGCCGTACGGGAGGACCTGGACACCAAGGCCGAGGTGTTCGGGAAGCTGGAACAGGTCCTGCCCGCCTCCACCGTCTTCGCCACCAACACCTCGTCCCTGTCCGTCACCCGGCTCGCCGCCACCCTGGCGGACCCGAGCCGGCTCGTGGGGCTGCACTTCTTCAATCCCGTACCGCTGATGAAGATCGTCGAGGTGGTGCCGGGTGCGGCGACCCGGCCGGACATCCCGCCGGCCCTCACCGCGCTGGTGGAGGGGTGCGGCCACCGTGCGGTCACGGTCGCGGACACGCCGGGTTTCCTCGTCAACCATGCCGGCCGGGGCCTGGTCACCGAGGCGCTGGCGCTGCTGGAGGAGTCGGTCGCCGGGCCGTCGGACATCGACCGGATCGCCCGGGACGTGCTGGGGCTGCGCATGGGTCCGTTCGAACTGATGGACCTCACGGGGCTGGACGTCACGGCCGCGGTGATCGACTCGATCTGGGAGGGCTTCCGCCACGAGGACCGCCTGCGCCCCTCCTACCTCACTCCGCACCGCGTGACCGCCGGGTTGCACGGTCGCAAGACGGGCCGGGGCTGGTACGCCTACGGGTCCGACGCCCCCGCGTCCGAAGCCGAGCCGCCGGTGACGGGTGACGCGGACCGGCCGGTGTTCGTGGCGCAGACGGCTTCCCCGTCCGCGGCCGCGCTCAGGGAGGCGCTGGTCGCCGCCGGGGCGGCGGTGGAGACCGGCTCCGAGCCGTCCGGCGACTCGGTGGTGCTGGCTCCGGTGTGGGGCACCACGGTGGCCTCCGCCGTGGCCGCGCTGGGCCTGCCCGCCGGACGCACCTTCGGGGTGGACCCGCTGCCCGCGGCGGGCCGGCGCAGGGTGCTCGCGGTGACGCCCGCGGCGGACCCGCCCGCCGCGCGGGACGCGCGTGCGGTCCTGGCCCGCGCGGCGGACGGTGAGGAGCGGTACGCCGTGTCGGTGGTACGGGACACGGCCGGCTCGGTGGCCCAGCGGCTGCTGGCCTCCGTGGTGTCGGTGGCCTCCGCGATGGCGGAGCGCTCGCTCGCCTCCCCGGCGGACATCGACCTGGCCGTGCGGATCGGTCTCGGCTACCCCGTGGGGCCCCTGAGTTGGGGCGACCGCGTGGGCGCCGCGCGGATGCTGGAGCTCCAGCGAGCTCTGTACGCCACGACCGGCGACCCGAGGTACCGCCCGACCCGCTGGCTCACCGAACGCGGCCAGCTGGGCCTCCCCCTGACGGCACCGGGCACGTCACCCGCCGACTGCACCGGCCGGTGAGGACGGCGGCTTCGTGCCGCAACCGGTCGACGGCGGCAGGCCGGGCCGGGTCCTCACTGCGGCCGGCGGCCTCCGTCCCGGCGGAGGCCTCGTCCCGGGTGGACCCGGCCGTCCAGCCCTGCCGGGGCCTTTCGCGCGCCGGCGGGGGCCGCGGTGGGCCGTGCCGGGGCCCTGGAGCCGGGTCCGTGCCGGTGGACGGCCCGGCTCAGCCCGTGAGGGACAGGACCAGTGCGGCACTGGGAGCGCAGCGGAGCCGGCCCTCGCGTATGGCGGCGACAGCTTCCGGCAGGGGGACGCGAAGGGTCCTCAGGTCCGCCTCGGAGGGCTCCGTGGCGGCCGGACCGGATGTCGGCTGGTCGACGCGCCACAGGTGGACCCGGCAGTCGGTGAGGCCTGGCAGGGGGTGGAGGGAGCCGTGCCCCGTCCAGGTGCCGCCGCGGTACCCCGTCTCCTCGGCCAGCTCGCGCCGTGCCGCGGTCAACGTGTCGTCGTCGTCCGGGTCGACGGACCCGCCGGGCAGCTGCCACAGGGCACCGGCGAGGTAGTGATACTGCTCGACCAAGAGAATCTGCCCGTCGACGAGAGCGGCCACCCGGACCTGGTCGGGTGCCTGGACCCAGTCGTAGTCGCCGCGTCGTCCGTCGGGCCCGGTGACCTCATCACGGTGCACCTGGAAATGGGGGGTGTGGTACGGCATCGTGCCGCCGTGCCGGGTCCAGGGTCCTCGCTGCTCCACGTGAGCACCGTACCGGCCCGGCCGGCGGGCCGGTACGGGGCGGGTCGGGACCGGGCGGCTGTCAGCTGCCCACGGGTCCGCGAGGCGGTGCCACGGCACGGGGGCGGTGGGCCAGAGGTGCGTCGATCATCGCTTCGGCGTCCCGGACACCGGCAAGTCGTGCGAACGCCAGCAGGTAGCTGCGGGCATTGCCCTGGAGCAGTCGCAGTTCGGCACGGCAGTCCGCGGCGAGGGGCCACTCCGTTTCGGGGCGCCCCGGTGACGCCTCCTCGAAGGCCCGCAGGCGCGGGTGCCACCGGGACAGGAACGGACGCAGTTCGAGGTTGAGGAAGTTCACGGCCAGGCACTCCACGGTCATCCCGACGCTCACATGAGTGGAGGGGCGACTGACCTTCAGCGTTTCCCGGGTGGTCGCGAACAGCCCGTACAGGGAGGTCAGTGCCTCCCGCAGCAGGCCGTCCTCGTCGTCGAGTCGCTGCACCGACACGCGCGTCACCGACTCGACGAAAAGCTGCCAGGCGACCTGCCGGGAGTCGTTGTTCACCACGAAGGTGAGTTCACTGAGCTGCGGCACGGTCACCTTCACCTCCGTGAGGCGGGCGGAGCGCCGGTAGGCGTCGAGGCCGACGGCGACCAGGGCACCCGCCAGGGCGCCGGTGATCGCGAAGAGGAAGAAGCCGCTGGTGTGGCCGACGGCACGGACGCCGAGCCCGACCACCGCCCCCGCGATCACGGACAGTCCGATGCGTGTCGTACGACCGGCCTGCCTGCCGAGTCGGTTCATGTGCGTCCCCCCGCGATTCCTCGTTCCCGTTCCCACCCGCCAGGATCCGGCCCCGGCCCGATGACGGACCCTACCCGCAGCCGCGTGGGAACAACTGCCCCTGCGCGTGGGCCCGTCCGCGGTGAGAGGGCCGACGACGATCACTTCCCCGCACCGCGCACGGCAGCCTCTGCCCGGTGTGCGCGCCATCGCACCGGTCACCGCCGCGCACAGCCGCGTGACGACGGCCGGCAGGCGACCGGGCTTCGTCCAAGTCCCCCCGGCAGCACGTCTGCTCGGTAGAGTCGGGGGTGTCCGACCCGGCTGATCGGTCCTACTTCGGGCACAGGGGGATTGTCATGCCTTCCAGCACATCCTTGTGTTCACGTCGGCGCTGCTTCCGGCGCCCGCTCCGCTCGACTGCGGCTCGGACCGTGCTGCCGGTCCTGGCCCTGGCGGGGATGTTCGCCGGCGGATGCGCCGACACGAGCGGGCCGCCCCGGGCGACGCCCTCGTCTCCGGGCCGGGCGATGCCTCCGGCCTCGTTTCCGCCCGCTCCACCGGCTGCCGCACGGTGTGACGGTGCGGTGCTCGACCACCGGGACATCCGTCATCCCGAGCTCGGGGCGGTCCGCGTGTTCCTGGTCCGGCGTTCCACCTTCCTCGATTCCACGGGGTGCGTCGCAGCCGTCACCGGCAGCGGGCGCGCACTGGCCTCCGTCGACGTGGACATCTACGAGAACGAGCTGCGCTTCGCCGCCCCCGCGACCGACGCCACGGGGAACACCTTCGTGATCTACAACCCTGGTCGCTATGACGGAGTGCTGGTGCTCGTACCCGACGCGGACGGGTTCGAGGACATCGACTGGAGCGACACCAGGGAACACTATTCGGGCGGCCGGTTCGCCTACTACCACGCACGGCTCGCCGGCCCCGGCGAGGACGGCCGCTACACGATCGTCCAGTCCGAGAACTCGTGCACACCCAGCTGCGCCCAAGGCGCCACCACACAGGTGACGTTGCGTTGGAACGGGCACGACTACCTGCCGGTCGGATAATGCCGAAGGGTTCGTCGGCACGGGTGCGCGGGCTCGGTACGGTGTCCGCGGGGCTGCGATCCTCCCTGGCCCGCCGTGGCCGGGTCAGGGCCGAGATCGGGTACGGCGTCTTCCTCTCCTACAGCGGTGACCGCGACCGACAGTGGCTGCCGCACCTGCAACGCGCGATCGAGAAGCAGTCCCGCCCCTGGTACGAGCCACCGCGCATCAGGGTCTTCCTCGACCACAGCGGTGTGTCGATCGGCCCTCGGTTGTGGGCCAAGATCGAGGCCGGTCTCGCCCGCTCGGACTGGCTCGTGGTTCTGGCGTCGCCGGAGGCCAGAGCCTCGGTGTGGGTGGACCGGGAAATCGAGTGGTGGCTGGAGCACAGGTCGGTCGACACCGTCCTGCTCGTCGTCACCGCCGGGCAGCTGGTGTGGGACGAACGGCGGGGCGACTGGGACCCGGAACTGTCGACAGCGCTGCCCGCCCGGTTGGCGGGACGATTCGAGCAGCAACCGGTCTGGAAGTCCGTGGATCCTCGCCGCCTCGGCGGTGACACCGGTTACCTGCCCGATGTCGACGGTGTCGCGTTCGGGATCGCGTCCGTCGTTCGCGGCCTTCCCGAGGACGAACTCAGGTCGGAAGGTCTCCGCGACACCAGACGCAACCTGCGGACGGCCAGGATCACCGCGGCCGTGCTGGGCTTCCTGTTCCTGGTCGCGAGCACGGTGTCGGTGATCGCTGTGGTCGAGCGGGAGGAGGCCGACCGCCAGCGTGATCATGCCGTTGCGCAGCAACTGATCACCCAGAGCTCCCTGCTCGCCACCCGGGACCCCTTCAGCGCCCGGTTGAAGGCGTTGGCGGCGTGGCGTATCGACCCCTCTCCGGAAACCCGTCTCGCGGTTCTCCAGTCCGCCGTCAACGCGGAGTCCGGCCTGTTCCCCCACTCCTGGCCGGTGCGCTCGGTGGCGTTCAGCCCCGACGGCAGGATGGTCGCCTCCGGCGGGGGTGACGGTGTGGTGCGGTTCTGGGACACGGCGACACAGCGGAAGGCGGGGAATCCGCTTGTCGGGCACCACCGGGGCGTCACGTCCATGGTGTTCGGGCCGGGCGGCAGGACGCTGGCCAGTGCGAGCTTCGACGGCACCGTGCGGCTCTGGGACGTCGCCGGCCGCAGGCAGATCGGTGCCCCGTTCAACGCCCACGCAGGGGCTGTCAACGCGGTGGCCCTCAGCCCCGACGGCAAGACCCTCGTCACCGCCGACGACAACGTACGGATGTGGGACGTGGCAACCCACCGTCAGATCGGCGGGCCGCTCGGCGATCGCGCCTCCGGTGCTGCCGCGGTGGCCTTCAGTCCCGACGGCAGGACCCTCGCTACGGCCGGCAGTGGTGTGCAGCTCTGGAACACCGGCACCCGCGCACCGATCGGCAGAACGCTGAGGGGGGACGACGCTCTCGTCAGGTCGGTCGCCTTCAGCCCCGACGGCAGGACCCTCGCGTCCGCCGGCGTCGACGGCGGTGTGCAGCTCCTGGACGTCAGCACCCGGAGCCCGATCGGGAAGCCGCTGGGCCCCCCTGACATGTGGACCGAGTCGGTGGCCTTCAGCCCCGACGGCGCGGTGCTCGCCGCCGGGTACGAAGACGGCAGTGTGCGGCTCTGGGACGTCGTACGGCACACCCAGACGGGGGCGCCCTTCACCGGCCACACCGGTACGGTCAGGGCCGTCGCCTTCAGCCCGGACGGGGCGGTCCTGGCCACTTCGAGTGACGACACCACCGTCCGCCTCCGGGACGTCCGCACGCAGCGGCAGGTCGGCGCACCGCTCGGGATCGGGGAGCACGAGGCGGCAGCACTCAGCCCGGACGGCCGGACCCTGGCCGTCGCGGGCCCCCGTTCCACCGTGCGCTTCTGGGACATCGCCACACGCCGCCAGACCGGTGATCCCCTGCTCCACGGTGATGAGGGCATGTCCTTCACCCTGTCCTTCAGCCCCGACGACGCCGTACTCGCCATCGCCTCCCACGGTGTGCGGCTGTGGGACGTGGCGACCCACCGCTCCGTCGGCGAGCCACTGCCCGCCACGCACGGCGTCACGAACTTCGTCACCTCGGTGGCGTTCAGCCCGGAGGGCAGGACCCTCGCCAGCGCCCGCGCGGATTCTGTGCACCTGTGGAATCTGGCGGCACACCGTTCGACCGGCAGAGCCCTCGACGTCAGCGCGACAAGCGTCGCGTTCAGCCCCGACGGCCGCACCCTGGCCACCGACACGGAGAACGACACCGTGGCGCTCTGGGACGTCGCCACGCACCGCCGGGTCGGTGAGACCCCGGCTCGTCACACCGCGCAGATCACCGCGGTGGCGTTCAGCCCAGACGGCCGGACGTTCGCGACCGCAAGCCGTGACAACACCGTCCGCCTGTGGGACGCGGCCACACGCGAGCAGATCGGAGATGCGCTGACCGGCCATCGTAACGGCGTCACATCTGTTGCGTTCAACCCTGACGGGACGACCCTGGCCACCGGCAGCATGGACCGCACAGTCAGGCTCTGGGATGTCGCCACCGGGCGCGAGATCGGCGATCCGCTCGACGGACACGGTGCCGACGTCACCGGTGTGGCCTTCAGCTCCGGCGGCAGCACGGTGGTCAGCTGGGGCAGCGACGACACGGCACGGGTGTGGAACGTCGAGACGACGGTGGACCCGGTGCGCTCACTCTGCAGATGGGCCAGGGGCGCCTTCACCGCCGACCGGTGGCGTGACGACGTGCCGCCGGGCCCCGCCCCCCGCGCACTCTGCCCGGCGTCCTGAGCAGGTCTTGCCCGCCCGCGCAGGCGGCCCGCCCGCGCTTCTGGGCGACAGCACCCGGTCGGCGAAGACCAGGTCGTACTTCGGGCCGGCACCGGCCGCCCGCCGCCGCGCAGCACCTCGCCGCTCACGCAGTGCCAATTCGCACCGCGACAGCCACGGGTCTGCCAACTCCCCGATCAAATCGCCGAGATGTGCACGGGAGACGCCGCAGAAGGCAGGATGGGACGAGGCCGCACGGGCCCACTTCTTGGTCACACTGGAAGAACCCGTGCGGCCGCTGTCACGTCACGGCCGTAGAAGGCAGCTCGGCGGCCGAGGCGGGGCCCTCGCACCGTCGCAGGTCAGGCTTTCGCAGGAGTGCTCGCCATCGCCCCCGGCGGGCGCATCATGAAGACGTCGATCGGGTCCTGGGCTTCCACGACGAATCCGTGGCGCTCGTAGAGTCGACGGGCAGCACTGCCCTGCAAGACGTTCAAGCCCACGGTCATGCCCTGCGCGTCCGTTCGCTCCAGTACCGTGCGCAACACAGCGGATCCGAGCCCTCGACCCTGACAGTGCGGAGCAAGGTAGAAGTGCTCCAGCCACAGCCTGCCTTCGACGGGCCGGACCGTGACGCATCCTGCGAGCTCACGGTCGATCATGATGATCGACGTGTGCTGCGGGGAGAAGGAGTCCCGCAGCCGCTGCCGTACCCGGTGCTCGTCGTAGCGCCCAAGGCGTTCCAAGTCCGCACGCATGACGGTGGCCCGCAACTCCGCGATCACCTCGATGTCCGCTGCCACCGCAGAACGCAGCACCCAGCCCGTGGCGTGCGTCGACGTGGTCCGTGAAGGCACTGCCCCGTCCGATCGCGTCCCGCTCCCCATCACCCCAGCATCCATGGCCGGAGTATCTCAGTCCACCTGCCCTGAACAGGCACATGGGCATCTCAACCCGAACTACCCAATCTCTCCGCGACCTCAATTGCGGACCGGGTCGTTAGCCTCGCCGGGGTAGAGGTCGGCGATCCGTCGCATCGCCAGTCCGGGCAGGTAGGCGACCTGGCGGCCGGCGTCCCGGGCGACGGTCGGTGGGAGGGCGCCGATGGATGCGGGCAGGCCGGGAGGGACCGTGGCGCGCGACGCACCCGGAGGAGGTGGGGACGGCTGGTCACGACGTGCGCGTCGACCTCGTCGCCCACCGCGCCGGGTTCGGTGCCGGCGTCTCCCAGCGCCGGCACCTCCACGCCGCTGTCGGCGTCACTCCTCAGGCGTACCGCCGCACCTTCGGCAGAAGGTGTCCGCGCAGGTGAACCGGCGGGTCCGCAGGCGCAGCACCACACGCGTTCCGACGCTGGACGCGAGGGACCCCGGCCGGTGGGGCCGGGGTCCCGTGCTGGGGGCGGGCGGCGCGGGGGTCAGTGGCTGCCGGTGAGTTCGCCGGTGAGCTTGCCGTGGAGGTCGGCGCTGGGGTCGTTCAGCCCGGTGATCTCGACGGTCTTGCCGCGCTGCTTGTACTTGGTCTCGATCGCGTCCAGGGCGGCCACGGAGGAGGCGTCCCAGATGTGGGCGGCCGAGAGGTCGATGACGACCTTCTCCGGGTCGCCGGCGTAGTCGAACCGGCCGACGAGGTCGTTGGAGGAGGCGAAGAACAGCTCGCCGGTGACGGAGTAGACGACCGTGCTGCGGTCGGGGTCGGTGACGGCGGTGACCTGGGCGAGGTGGGCGACGCGCTTGGCGAAGACGACCATGGCGGTGATGGTGCCGACGACGACGCCGATGGCGAGGTTGTGGGTGGCGACCACCACGATCACGGTGATGACCATGACGGCGATCTCCCCGGCGGGCATCCGCTTGAGGGTCGCGGGTGCGAGGGAGTGCCAGTCGAAGGTGCCGAAGGCGACCATGACCATGACAGCGACCAGGGCGGCCATGGGGATGTCGGAGACGACCGGGCCGAAGGCGATGCACAGCACCATGAGGAAGGCGCCGGCGAGGAAGGTGGAGACGCGGGTGCGGGCGCCGGAGACCTTCACGTTGATCATGGTCTGACCGATCATGGCGCAGCCGCCCATGCCGCCGAAGAAGCCGGTGACGATGTTGGCGACGCCCTGGCCGATGGACTCGCGGGTCTTGGAGGAGTGGGTGTCGGTGATGTCGTCGACGAGCTTGGCGGTCATCAGCGATTCCATCAGGCCGACCAGCGCCATGGCGAGGGCGTAGGGGGCGATGGTGGTGAGAGTGTCCAGGGTGAAGGGCACGTCCGGCAGGCCGGGCACCGGCAGGGACGACGGCAGGGCGCCCTTGTCGCCGACGGTGGGCACCGCGATCCCGGCGCCGACGGTGATCACGGTGAGGATGACGATGGACACCAGCGGTGCCGGGATCACCTTGGTGACCTTCGGGAAGAACACCATCAGTACCAGCCCGCCGGCGATCAGCGGATAGACGGCCCAGGGCACGTCGTGCATCTCGGGCACCTGCGCCATGAAGATCATGATGGCGAGGGCGTTGACGAAGCCGGTCATCACCGACCGGGGTACGAAGCGCATGAGCCTGGCCACGCCGACCGCGCCGAGGATCACCTGGAAGACGCCGGCCAGGATGACGGTCGCGACCAGGTGGCCCATGCCGTGCTCGCGGTTCACGGGCGCGATGACGAGGGCGACCGCGCCAGTGGCGGCGGAGATCATCGCGCGGCGTCCGCCGACGACGGAGATCGTCACGGCCATGGTGAAGGAGGCGAACAGCCCGATGGCCGGGTCGACACCGGCGATGATCGAGAAGGAGATCGCCTCGGGGATCAGTGCCAGGGCGACGACCAGGCCGGCCAGGATCTCGGTGCGCCAGACCTTCGGGTCGTTCAGCCAGTCCGGCCTGAGGCCGCGCAGCCGCGCGGCGGGAGTCACAGCAGCAGAAGACAAGAGGATGCTCACCTGTCGTGCTCGGGCACACCTCGTCGGCAGGCCGGGGTGTGCGGGAAGGACGCGCGGGAGCCGGGCGGCCTCCCGCGGACGGCCCGCAGGGCGGGCCGGAAGGCGGAGGAAGGTGTGCGAGGCGGGCGACGCGAACGGGCGGCCGGGCGGCTCACATCCGGGGGCGAGGGGTCACGGCGGGCAGGCGGCGGCGATCGGCGTCATGGGCTCGCGCACGCTCTCTCCTGCAAGGATCGGATCTTCGCCGGGGGGCGTCATCGGCCCCGGAACGGCAGCAGCGGGGGCGGCCGGGCCGCCTTCACCTCCGTCAACTCTACCCTAACGTTAGGGTAGAGGTCGGTGGGGTCGTACGGGGCGCGGCCCGTCGCGACGCGAAGAGCCAGGAGAACGGCGTGGACGACAAGCACATGCAGATCGGCGAGGTCGCCGCGCGGACGGAGTTGTCCCTGCGCACCATCCGACACTACGAAGAGACCGGTCTGGTCATCCCCTCCGCCCGGTCCCGAGGTGGCTTCCGGCTCTATACGGAATCCGATGTGCAGCGGCTCATGGTCATCCGCAGGATGAAGCCGCTCGGCTTCACCCTGGACCAGATGCGCGATCTCCTTGACGCCACCGACCGTCTCGACGATGCGGAGCCGGCCGACGGCACCGAACGCGAGGCACTCCTGGAGCGGGTGAAGAGCTACGAGCAGGACGCCGGCCGCAAGATCGACGAGCTGCGCATCCAGCTGGCCCGCGCAGAAGATTTCGCCGCCACTCTCCGCGCCCGCCTCGATGCCGCTTCGCCCGAGCGGGGCGTCTCTGCCTGATCCGCCCTCATCGGCCGGCACCGCACGCCCGCACCTCCGCGCCGGGGCGAGCGGGCTCCGGCCTTCTCGCGGACCGCGGTGGGCTTCGTTCTGACGGACTGTTTCCTGCCTGCGTAATTCGGTTGAGCGGGACGGGGACCGCCGGTGAAGATCCTCGGCATGTTCTCGCGCAGGAATCGCCGCCCGAAGACCCCCGAACTCCTTCAGGCCTGGCAGGCCCTCGACGAGGGGGACGTTCCGGGGGCCCTGCGCCAGTTGCGGCACGGCGCCGACGACCTGCCGTTCGACGAGCTCGCCCTCGTGGTCGCCCGGGCTGCCGGGAGCGCCGGTTTCGACGATCTACGCACCGCCGCCGGCGCCCTGACCTCCCGTCCCGGAAATGTTCGCGCGCTCTATGACTTCGGGTACGCGTGCATCGAGCGTGGCGTGCCCCACCTGGCGATACCCGCCCTGCGCGAGGCGCTGCGGCAGGCGCCGGACTCCGTGGGGATCCTGCGGGAACTTGTCTCGGCGTACGAGCGCGAGGGCCGGCACCGCGAGGCCGTCGACGTGCTCACCGTGCACGAGAGCGGGCTGGTCGACTGGCCGGACCGCTACCTGCTGGTCTTCAACGCCGTCATGGCCGGCGACCTCGCCCTGGCCCGCCGTCATCACGCCCGGCTGCCCGAACCGCAGGACGCGATGTGGCTGCCCGCGCGCGTCCGCCAGCGCGCGATGCTGGAGCGGGCCGCCGGGGCCGGACCGGTGAGCCCGCTGGACGACACCGATCTGCGGGGCTGGCAGTACGTCATCGGTGGCACCGTGCTCACCACCTTGTCCCCCTACGGGTTCGACGCGGGGATGACCGGACGGTTCGCCTGGCTGCAGGACACCCACGACCAGTGCCTGCGTGGGCTGGTGCGGCTGAAGGCGGTCCTCGGCGCCGCCGGGGTACGTCCCACGTCGGTGTCCCTGCTGCCCGACCGGGGCAGCCACATCCTCGGTCTGGCGGCGGCCCGACTGCTGGAACTGCCGGCGGAGCCCTTCGCGCCCGACCGCGAGGACACGGTCGTCGTCGCGTACGACCTGAACGAGGTGGCCGGCACCGAGCAGGGCCCTGAGGTCCTCGGGCGGCTCTTCGAGCGGGCGCCGAACCAGGTCCTGCACGAACACGCGAGCAACTGGACCGATCCGCCCGTGGTCACCGCCGACAGCGTCACCCTGCTGCACCAGTCGGTGACAGCGCCCTGGGAGGAGCGCCTGCGCGTCGGCGAGGACGGCGACGTGGAGCGCTGCGCGCCCGACAGCAGACCTGAGGAAGAGATCGCTGCGGACATCCTGGCTGCCGACGCCACGCCCGACGAGGGGGACGGTGCGACGCCCGCCGACCCGGTCGAGAGGCTCACCGACTTCGTGTCGGCTGTCCGCGACACCTGGCTGCGGGGTGACCGGGCGGGTCTGTCGTCCGCTGGACCGGTGTCCAGCTCCCGCTTTCTCTGACGCCTCACCGGCAAGGGGCCACGTGGCGGCGACCGCGGTCCGTCCGCTGTCGTCATCCCGCCCCGCGTCGACGAAGCCGTCGCCCACATCGCCGGCTTCCGTGCTCTTTCAATCGCCGGCGGTGCTCCGGGGCGCGGCCGGCCGACCGGGACGTGTCGCGTCAGCTCGCCGACACTCCTTTCGCTGGCGTTGACCACGTCTGCTCCGCCAGGTCGAGCGTGCTCGTCGAAAGGGTTGCGTCGGCAGGCGGTGAGGGACGTCGGCGCTGCTGACGTCTCCGCCGCGGAGCCGCTGCCGGTGGTACGGCCGCTGTGTCCTGACCGAGCGCCTGCTTCGGACGTGCTCCGGACGCTGTCGACTACGGGCCCGGAGGAGTGCGGGAGCCGGGGGAAGACCTGCCACCTGCTCGCAGGGCTGCGACCGCGGTCACGGGGTCGTCCGCGTAGAAGCGGAAGACACGGGCCTCGGCATGCTTGCCGAGGACGCGGACGTACCGCACCGGCTCGGTCAGCTCGACGGTGACCGTCGTCAGACCGGCCACAGCCATGTCGGCCACGCCGCTCTCGTCCGGGGCGGCCGGTCCGCCGTTCGGACATGCCCGTTCCGGACGGACAGAGGCTATGCGGTGGGCTGGGATGCGGATGTCCAGCAGGGCGCCGTAGCGCAGGCGCAGCGAGCCGTCGGCTCCGATCACGTGCGGGCGTACCACACATGAGGCGTGCAGGGCGAGAAGGAAGTAACAGCCCCAGATGTCGAGGACGAGGGTGGTGGCGTGCACCACCGGCCAGGGGATCAGGTGGGCGAGGGCGACGGTCTCGACGATACAGACGAAGAGCAGACCGTACATGGTCGCGGTCTGGGCCGACGCGTACGGAACAGCGTGGTCGCCGCCGCGTACGCCGTGCGGGCCGCGGCGGGTCGCCCAGCGCAGGAAGCTGGCCGCGAGGGTGATCTCGTGGCTGATCAGCTTGCGCACGGACGCCGGAACGCTGTCAGCGATCACGGCCAGGAACGCGGAGTGACGGTGGAGGTCCTCTCGGCGGTGCCGCCGGTAGTCGGAGAAAAGCAGTGCGGTCGCCCCGGTCATGAGCGCAAGCACTGCCAGCTCCGTCGCCAGCCATACGACCGGTGCTACTCGCACGCCGCCGACCGCGCACACGAGGATCGCGAGTTCACACGGCGCGATTCCGGCAAAGCCCCAGCGCACAGCCTTTCTCAACGCCTTCACCCGGAACGCTCCTTGAGCAGTTCGACGGCTCGACGCACGGCTGCCGCCTGAGCGGGAGTGAGTTCCGCGATGAGCGCGTCCGCGAAACCACCCTCCTTGCTCGACCCGCCCTCGGTCTCCGCCGCGGTCATCGCCTGCGCCGCCTCGTCCGGGATGCCCTCGACGATGGCCCGGGCGGTCTCCTCCACCTGTGGGTCGTCCTCGGCCGTCTCCGCCAGTGCGTCCATCCGGGCGTATACCGCATAGGCGCGCCGCATGGCCTCGGCGTCGGCACTCAGGCTCTGCCTCATGGCGTGGAGCCAGCCGTGGTCGTCGCCCGGCGAACCGGTCTCCAGCAGGGCCAGCAGTTCCCGCTCCCGGGCCGCCATCGCGGGTTCCGGCCCGGGCAACCGCGCCGAGGCACGGGCCATGTCATCGAAGAAGGCGGCGAGTTCGGGGGAGACCGGTGCTTCGTGGGGCAGTTGGCCGGTCCGCTCGGCCTGTGCGAGAAGCCGGCCCAGGCGGACGCGACGCTGCCGGATCTCCTCCTCCTGGCGGGCCAGGTCCGCGTCCAGCTCGGCGAGGATCTGGACGAGATCCTTGCCCACGTCGTCCGCCAGGACGTCCTTCACTTCGTCCAGGCTCAGTCCGAGCTCGGTCAGACGGCGGATGCGGGCCAGTTCGATGGCGTCGCGCAGCGTGTACTCACGGTATCCGTTGGACTGGCGAGGGGGTTCGGCCAGCAGCCCGATGCGGTGGTAGTGCCGCACTGCCCGGGTGGTGATACCGACGGCTCCCGCGAGCTCTCCGATTCGCATGGCACCAGTAGAAACGTTGTCGCTGCGACAAGGTCAAGCGCTTCCGCTTCGCGGCGGTCGGGACTGCTGCAGGATTCGGTGACACCTGATCTGGCCTGCCGAGAGGCGGGCTGGAAGGGTGGTGCGGTGCCCGAGCCGTGTCCGACGGTGTTCCGCGGGGGCGTCGTGCGGGTCGCGCGCAGCCGCGAGGCCGGCGTCACGCCGGAACAGATCGCCGCCGGCTTCGGCGTCCATCCGGTCACGCTGTCGAAGTGGCCGTGCCGTGCCGGGACCGGTGAGGGCGCCGGGCCCGCGACGACGTCGGGTGAACCGGCCGGACTGTGCGGGGCCCGCAAGCGGATCCGGGGGTCGGAGCAGGAGGACGAGGTGCTCGGTAGGGCTGCGGCGTGTCCGGCGCAGGCCCGCCTGCCGACGAGTCCGTCGGCAGGCGGGCCTGCGGTCCGGGCGCCGCTGCGTTCGCCCGGCCGTCAGGCGGTGACGTTCATACCGGTCAGGATGCGGACCTCGCCCCTTCCGGCACGGGAATCTCCCGCGGGGAACCGGTGGAGCGTGCGGATCAGTCGAACGGTGCGAGGGTCAGCCGGGCCTGCGCGGGATTGCCGTCGTGCACCAGCGACTCGTGGTTGCCCACGTCGTCGAAGGCGAAGGCGTACGCCTTTCCGTCGGTGGTCCGCTCGTGGATGATCCGCGCGTAGTGGTTGGTCACCGGGTCCTGGTAGAAGCCGGACGCCGAGGTGTCCGGCTGGTTCGGGTTGGTCAGCAGCGTGGAGCGGTTGAACCCGGCGCACAGCGTCCGCGAGATGGGGCCGCGGACCGCGTCGTTGGGGGCGTCCAGGAGCCGGTGGCAGCCGAAGACGCTGGACGCGTCGGGCTTCTGGAAGCTCGTCACGACCGCCCCGGCGCCGTTCGTGAAGTTCATGACGCCGCCGGAGACGCGTCCGAAGTACTTGGTGCCCGGCTGGTCGCCGAACGGGGTCACCGTCAGGGTGGTCGTCGTGTACTTGCGCCAGACGCGGTCGATGTAGTCGTTCAGGACGGAGGCGGGCAACGCCCCGGTCTCCAGGCCGTACAGGGGCGACAGTGCCCGCAGGACGGTGCCGTCGGACCGCTTCTGGATCAGGCCCGACCAGCCGGGCTGCGCGCGCAGCGCGTCGAACACCCCGCGGTAGCCGCCCGGCTTGAGCTTGCCGGTGGTGAGCACACCGCCGTCGGAGCGCTGCACGCCGACGGAGTACGGGGCTGAGAACATGTCGACCTGCGTGCTGTTGAGCCACAGGCCCGAGTCGTTGAGTGTGTACTCGGACCAGTTGAACAGGATGTCGCGGTTCGGGTCGCTCGGGTTCTGCACGGCCGGCTGCACCAGGCCGCCCGTGGTCAGCCGGAAGTCGAGCTTGCGGCCGTAGGAGAAGTAGATGCGTCCCGACAGCTTGGGGATGCGGATGGTCCTGGTCTGCCCGGCGGCCGGCCCCGGGATGGAGGCGTCCGGTGCGGGTGTCGGGGGGTTGCCGCCGGCGGGCCAGGCGTGGAAGGTCCCGGCGGCGTCCGCCCAGCCCTGCTGTCCCGTGGTCAGGGACGTGCCGAGGGTGTAGACGTAGACGGCGTCGCCGCGGCCCGAGTCGTTGGTGATCGTCAGAGGGATGGTGTCGGGGACCGCGGCGCTCGCGGGCGGTGCGGGGGCGGCCGTGAGCAGGGCGCCGGTGAGTCCGGCGATGCCGGCCGCGGCGAGCAGTCCGCGGGTGAGGGACGACAGCACTCTCCACCTCCGTGCGGGTGTGGGGGATGGTCCGTACCAATGCGTGAGAGCGCTCTCAGCGTCTCGCTGAGACGCGTACATGTCAATGTCTGCAGAGTGTGCTCGCGGCGCGGCGGGCAACGGATCCTGCCCGGACGCAGCCGGGTGGCCCCACCGCGCGTCACCGACGGAACCGCGCCGTCAGGGCCGGTCCGCCCACGCCGTCTCCCGTGCGCCGGTGGCGGTGGCGAGGTCCGCGGCGAGGGCGTGCAGCCACACCTCCACGTCGACCAGGACCGACAGGGCGTCCGGCGCCGTTCCCGGCAGGGCCGCGGCCGGCAGCGGGGCGACGCGGACCCGGACGCCGCCCTCCGGCAGGTCTGCCGCCGCGAGACTCGCGGATGACACGTCGTCCGCCGCCTCCTCGACCCAGCGCAGGAGAACCGGTGGAAGGTCCGGGGTGCCCTCGGGCGAGGGCAGCCAGTAGGCACCGACCAGCACGCGGGAGCCGTAGTCGAGGCCGGCGAGCCAGTCGGGACCACCGTCGCCCGCGCCGGGAGCGGACTCCGTGCGGTACTGCGCGTAAGCGGCCTCGGCGATGCGCAGCCGATGCAGCACGGGCCAGAAGGGGCCGAGGGTGTCCGACGGGCGGGAGGCGGCGGTCCGGCCGGTCGCGGCCCGAGCGGTGGCCCGCACCAGGGGCGCGGCGGCCCGGAACAGTTGCCCGGCACTGCGCCGCATCTCCGACCGGGCACCGGCGGGCCAGGCCAGCAGGCCGCACACCAGCCCGACCGCGCTGCCGGTCAGCACGTCGACGAGCCGGGCCTCCTCCAGCCGCCAGGTCACCGGGGAGATCTGGGCGAACGCCGTGGAGACGACCAGGGTGAACAGACCCTGCGCCCAGGCCGGACCGCCGACGGGCCCCACCGAGAAGGCCACCACCATCGTCGGCACCAGCAGACACTCGTACACCAGGGTGGCGTCGCCCGCGCCGATGAGGAGCGCGCCGGCGACGACCGCGCCGACCAGGGTGCCGACGGCGGCCGACCGCACAGTGGACCAGGTGGCACCCGCAGTGGTGCGGGCCAGGGTGAGCACGCTCAGCAGGACCCAGAAACCGTGGGACAGATCGAGCGCCCCCGCGACCAGACGGGCGAGGGCGAGCCCCAGCGCCGCACGGACCGCGTTCTGGAAGACGACGGAGCGCGGGGTGAGGTTCCCCCGGATCCGGACCAGCCACAGACGCGGTACCGGGAGCCCGGCGTACCAGAACTGCTCGCGGACCGGCCCCGGCACCGAGCGGCGGGTGCCGGCCGCCAGCGCGGCGGCGGTGCGCGCGGTCACGGCCGACATCGCCACGGTGAGCAGGGTCGAGCGGCGCCGTAGCAGGGCGTGCACGGGGCCGGCGTCCCGCTCCGGGGGCTGCCCGCGTTCGGCCAGGAACTGGGCGGTCATCTCCTCGACCAGCTCCGGACCGGCGGCGGGAGGTTCCCCACGCAGTTCGGCCGCGGTGTCGGCGCAGGCCGCCGCGATCCCGCGCAGCAGGGTCAGCGACGCCGTGTCGGCAGGGCACGAGGGCAGCCGGGCGAGTACGGCGAGCTGGTCGAGCAGGCGACGCGTCGCCGAAGCCGCCTGGGCCAGCGCCCGGTCCCTCGGGCCCGCCCCGGTGGGCCTGGTGCCCGGCGACTGCCGGGAGAAGCGCAGATCCCGGCCCGTCGCGCTCAGCCGCGCGGCCAGACCCGGGGGCAGGCGGTCCGCCCGGGCGAGCAGGCTTGCGGCACGGGCCGCCAGGTCGAGGGCGTCGGCGGTCCGCCCGCGGTAGGGCCGGTGCCGCGGCTGCGCGAACAGCAGCAGTTCGCACAGGGCCAGCGCGGCCGCGCCGAGCGCCAGTCCCGCCAACCGCTCGGGGAGGGTGCCCGGGGCGTAGGGAGGGAAGCAGGCCAGGATGTAGCAGAGCTGGAGCCCGGGCACGACACCCGCGAGCCGGGGGGCGCAGGACGCCGAGAGCACCAGCGCGAACCCGACCAGGAACATGCCGGCGGCGGACGTCCAGGCCGCGCCCGCGAGGGCGGTGCCGAGGCAGACCAGGGCGGCGGCCCCCGGAGCCACCCGCGACACGGTCCCCGCGCGATGGCGGCCCCCGCCGGGCAGGGGCGACAGGATGCCGAAGGCGATCGGTGTGAACAGGCCGTAGAGCGCGACGACGGGCTGGTCCAGCAGATGTGCCGCGGGATAGAACGCGGCGGCCGCCGCGACGGTGACGCGCACCGCGCGCCGTCCCGCGCCGAACGATGCGGCCGGCGACGGCAGTTTCCCCATGGGCGTCCCTCCTCGAGGGCCAGAGCGGGCGCCGGCCCGCCGGTGCGCGGTCCGCACGGCGACACATCATGCCGAGGCGCGGCCGCCCGGACCGGCCGCCGCACAGGCGTCCCTGCCGGTCTCGCCCGACCGGCGCAGCGGCGGCGCCCCGGCGTGCGGTACGGCGGACCGTGCGGTAAGGCGGACCGTGCGGCCGCGCGCGGAACGAAGGGTGCGCGGCCGTCGCCCCGTGTGCGGCCGGTACGTCTCCACCCGCGGTCCCGAGGACCTCGCCCGGCGGTTCCGGATCACCGACCGGGGCGTCGGCGGCACGCCGGCACCGAGCTGCCGGCAGCCGGCGCGCCGGATCCCACCGCCGCGACCGCCTGCCCGACACCTGCCGCGCCGTCGTCGGCCTCGTGTCCGGCCGCACCCAGTTGCCGGAGGCCCGCACTTCACCACGCGGACCCGCTCGTGCCCTCATCCTCCGTCGAAGCGGCGCCCGGTCAAGGGCCCGACGGGCACACCCCGACGGTCGGGCCGATGACGAGTCACCTCCCGCGCACGCCCTCGTACCGTGGCCCGACCGACCTGCTGCAACGCACCACGGCCCGAGGAGGCGTCCCCGTCTCCGGCCCCACCTGGACCGGGCACTTGTCACCACGGTGGCCGGGTCCCTCACCCGCGAGAACCCGCGGACCGGCCGGTGGACGAGGCAGCCGGCTCGGTGACCTGGCCCGGCCTGGCCGCCTCAACAGGTGTGTTGTGCAGCCGAGCAGCACCTGTGCGATCCTTCTGCCACTCCTCCGAAAGGTCTGACCCGATGCTCGGCATGGTTGTCTGGGACGTCCGCTCCCGCGCTTCGACGCGCGAGCGGTAACGGCCACCTGCCTCAACGCACGCGCCTGTCCGCCGGGCAGGCGTGGGTTCGGTCTGCTCCTCGTCGAAGTGCTCTTCGTGCCCCTGCACGTTCGACCACGAGGAGTACCTGGTGTCCACCATCCACTGGACCGAGAACCACACCCGCCGGTCCGCCCGCTGGCATTCCGAGAACGCCTCCCCTCTCCCCCGGCGGATCGTCGTCGCCGACGACCGGACGAAGGCGAACGACGCCTACCGGCAGGCGTGCGAGGGAACGGCTCTGCTCTGGCAGGGCGACTTCCACAACGCCCGGCAGCTCCTGCGGGCGATGGGCCGCCGCCTCGACCGCAGAGCACCCGGCCCCGGCACTTCCCCGAGCGAGACCTTCCGCCTGCACCGGCGTACCACCGGTCACCGCGCCCGTGTCCTCGGAAAGCTCCTGGTGCTGCTGGAGGACGACTACAGGCCGGCGTTGCGCCGGGCTCCTGACGTCCGTCAGGCGTGCCTGGAGGCCTACGGCCCCTCGAAGGGCCCCGTCGCGGTCTCCCTGCGCGAACTGCTGGGAGTGATCGGCGCTCACCAGTGGCGCCTGAAAGGGGTCGACGTGCCGGCGCTCGGCGCCCGCGTCCATCCCCACTATGGGGTGTTCGCGCCCGTCAGAGGCGAGTACGTCGACCTGGTCGCCCGCGCGCCGCTCCCTCCGGCGATCCGGCACCGTCCCGCCACCGGCACGGCATTCGACCTGGGCACGGGAACCGGTGTCCTCGCCGCGGTCCTGGCCCACCGCGGCGTCCGGCATGTCGTGGCCACCGACATCAGCCCACGCGCCCTGGCCTGCGCCAGGGAAAACGTCCACCGGCTCGCGTTGACCGACCGTGTCGAGGTGTCGGGGCCCGGCCTGTTCCCCGAGGGCCGCGCCGACCTCGTCGTGTGCAACCCGCCCTGGCTGCCCGCCCGACCGACCGGTCCCCTCGAGCAAGGCGTCTACGACCCGGACGGCACCATGCTCCACGGCTTCCTCGCCGGGCTGTCCGCCCACCTCCGGCCGGGCGGCGAGGGCTGGCTCGTCCTGTCCGATCTGGCGGAACACCTCGGCCTCCGGACACGTCGGCACCTGCTCGACGCCGTCCGGGCGGCGCACCTCCGCGTCGTGGACAGGATCGACACGAGGCCCCGGCACCCGCGCGCCAAGGACGCCACCGACCCGCTCCACACGGCACGAAGCGCGGAAGTCACGTCCCTCTGGCGCCTGACGGCATGACCGGTACCGGAAAGCCGCGCAACGGCATCCCGCTTCTCCGTCGGCCGGCTCTCCGTCGACCAGGTGAGTGCATCCCGTGGGCGACCGAGGTGCCTGTGGCAAGCTCGGGCCGCATGGACTGCACTTTCTGCCGGCTCATCCGAGAAGACGGCGCGCGGTGGGTGGCCCGTGCTTCCCAGGCCTGCGCGTTCTCCCCCTTGGACCCTTTGGCGCCCGGCCACACACTGGTGGTTCCGACACGGCACTACGCGGACGTCTTCGACACTCCGCACGACGTGCTCGCCGCGACCACAGCACTGGTGAAGCGGGTGGCCTGGGCGCTGAAGACCGCCTTGGAGGCTTCGGGCGTGAACATCTTGAACGCCAGCGGTCCCGGCTCGGAACAGTCCGTGCCGCACCTTCACTTCCACGTCGTCCCACGGTGGGTGGACGACGGGATCTCGACCTGGCCGTCCGGGCGGTCCGGGCACCGGGTGGTGGGTGACCCCGGTGCGAGGCTCGCCGAACTGCTGGCAGGAGGGCAGCACCAGGAAGGGTGACCCGGCCCCGGAAGCCGCGCTCACGTCTCCGACGGCGCCGCTTTCCGGGTCTGTCCTCGTCGGCCGCCGGTGGCGTTCGCCCGGATCTCCTCGGTGGCCGCGCGGAAGGCGGGTGCGGCGCGGGCGAAGTAGTCGAAGAGGATCGCGCGCTGTTCGGGGGTGTAGTGGGCGAGGACTTCGGCCACGTGGCGGCGGGCGGGGCCGACCACGTCCTCGATGCGTTCCAGGGCGCCGGGGACCGGTTCGACGATCACGCGCCTGCGGTCGTCGGGGTCTGCCGTCCGGCGGGCGAAGCCGGCCTTTTCCAGGCGGTCGATCAGGCGGGTGGTGGCGCCGGTGGTCAGCCCGGTGCGGGTGGCGAGCTCTCCCGAGGAGAGTGTGCCGTGGAAGGTGACGAGGCTCAGCGCGTACCACTCCGAGGTGTGCAGACCTGCGGCTTCCGCGCTGGCCAGGCCTTGCAGCCCCACCGCGTCCAGGTACTGACGGAAGATCACGTGCTCACTGCTTCCGTCGGCTGTGATTGCGCTCACCGGGATCACCCCTTACATTTATCTGCACATGAGCAGATTCTTATCGCGTGCAGTTTCTGTTCGATCCTAACGAATGAGGGAGTGATCCACCATGCAGGGTCAGCAGCAGGAGACGGCCGAGGTGAAGGCGGTACTGGACGGCCTGGTCGCCGCCTGGGACCGCAACGACGCGGAGGCGTACGGCGCGCTGTTCACCGAGGACGCCAGCTACCTCACCTTCACCGGCACCGTGTACCGGGGCCGGCGCGACATCGTGGAGAGCCACCGCGCGCTGTTCGCCGCGTTCCTCAAGGGCACGAAGCTCGCCGACGAGGTCCTCGACATCCGCTTCTACGGACCGGATGCGGCCGTCGTCAACGGCCGGGGCGACACCTACAAGGGCAAGCGGCCGCACAGGCTCGGCAAGGTGCAGACGTACACGCTGATCCGGGACACCGACGGCCGGTGGCGCGTCGCCGCCTTCCAGAACACCCGGCGCAAGCCGGTCATGGAGAGGATCACGTTCACCTTCTCCCCCGGCACCGCCCCCCTGGCGCGGGAGTAAGGGCCCGAAGCGCGCCTCGACCGGGTTCGTCCAGAACGCGTGCGTCGGGTGAAGCACGGCCCGACCTCGTTCCGGGCTGTGCCGCGCGGGATGTGTCGCCGACATCCGCCGCCCGCTCACCCGCCCGCCTCGGTCACCTGCAGACGAAGCGGACGCGGTGAGCCTTTCCCACCCGGCCCGTGCGGTTCGGGCACACCGTCACGGAGCTCATGCCTTTCTGAGGGTGATCGCCTGCGTGATGGCCGCGCCGGTCGCCAGGAGGCCTGCGGCGACGGCGAGCAGGACCCCCGTGGGCACCAGGGCATCCGTCGAGTCCGGGGCGTTCTGCAGGTGGGTGAGCATGATGTTGACCGGGGAGACGCCTTTGCCCAGCAGCGCGGCCAGCAGGAGTGCCAGGGCGAGGGCGGCATCGACGAAGTACTGCTCGTCGGCGCCGTGGACGAGGCCGAGGACGACGCCCTGGCCGAGGCCGACGGACAGCGCCCTGAGAGCGGTGGCCAGGCGCTGTGCCTGATGCGGCGTGACAGTGCCCTCGTTGTGGGACCTGCCGGTGAACAGCGCGATCGGGCGACGTTCTTGTGCCTGTACTCGGGGTCCGGCCGTGGGGCGGCTCGACGCCTTCGTCTGGGGCGCCTCACGGACGCCACTTCATGGCAGGCGAGCGGCGGCGCGAGAGGGGAGGCCGTCGGCGTGCGGTCGCTCCCGTCCCGTCAGGAGCCCCGTTCGAGGCGGTGTGCGAGGTGGAGCAGGTCCGCCAGGTGCAGCACCCGTCGGCCGAAGCCGGGGAGGGGAACGTGGAGCGGCTGGGTCCAGCGTGGGGGTATGGCGTCCAGGCCGTAGGAGGCGCCCGCGAGACCGCCGGTCACCGCGGCGACGGTGTCGGTGTCGCCGCCGAGGTCGATCGCCGCGCGTATCGCGTCCTCGAAGCCGTTGGTGGTGCGCAGGGCCCAGACGGCGGAGCCCAGGCAGGGCCAGACGGCGCCGTTGAACTCGGTCGCCTGCCCGGGATGCCAGTCGGGCGCGAGGACGGTGGCGTAGCGGGCGCGGTGGTCGGGGTGGACGGCGGCGAGAGTGTGCGGGAGCGCGGCGAGGGGGTCGGTGCCCTCGAGGGCGAGGCGGATGAGTTCGTGGAAGATCGCGGTGCCTTCCCAGGCCGCGCGGTCGCCGTGGGTGAGGGCCGCGATGCGGCGGGCCGCGTCCATGGTGGCCTCATGGCCGGCGGCGGCGAAGTAGACCGCGGAGGTCGAGGCCCGCATCAACGAGCCGTTCCCCGCTGCTCGCCGGTTGACCTGGAAGTGGACCGCTGCGGCGAGGTCCCAGGGCATGCCGTTGGTCAGGACGTCCTCGGTCTGCAGGCCGATGTCCTTCGGTTCCGCTGCCGCCCACCGCTGGAAGCGGGCGAAGACGTCCGGCAGATCCAGTCCGCCCCGCTCCAGCAACGACTCCGCCACCAGGACGGCCATCTGCGTGTCGTCCGTGGCCTCGCCGGGATCCCAGCCGCCGCCTCCGCACATCTCGCCCCCGACGCCCGGCACGGGGAACCGCGCCGAGAACGCGCCTTCGGGACCGAACTCGAAAGGGCCGCCCAGGGCGTCACCCACCGCCGCGCCGACGACCGCGCCGACGGCCCGCTGGGTTCGCTTCATCCGCGCAGGCTATCCATGCCGCGCCGCACCGCGTGGCCCCCGGGTGCGGTTGAAGTCCGCGTGTTCCTGCCCGGCAGCGGCTGTCGGGACGGATCCCCGCACGGGCCCGCGCTACCGCGGCCGCCGCCCCGACGGGCGGGGCCGACGACGGCGAGGTTCCCGATGTCTCGCCCGGCCAAGGACCACACGCCCTCGGTCGGGTCGAGGCCGGGCGCGTGGGCGGGCGGCTGGGCGACGGTGGGCCATGCGGCGTTCGCGTCCATGAACTCGCGCAGGGGCTTCGTCGGGTGCAGCCGGGCGCTGTCCCGGACCGGCACGATCGGCCCGCGCCCCTGCGCGTGTCCCACAGACCGGGGTTACCGGGATGACGGCGTCGGACGGGCCGGGCCGGCCGAGGCCCCCTTCCGTGCCCACGTCAGCACCTCCTCGGCGTCCAGCCCCGTGACCCAGACGTCGGCGTGGCCGGTGTCACCGTCGTTCGGCAGCGGTCCCACCCCGATCACCCGCAGACCCGCGCGCCACGCCGACTCGATC
Organism: Streptomyces sp. JHA26; assembly: GCF_002005565.1. Lineage (GTDB taxonomy): Bacteria > Actinomycetota > Actinomycetes > Streptomycetales > Streptomycetaceae > Streptomyces. The sequence continues at coordinate 53,385 of NZ_BDJC01000038.1, forward strand.
CCGGTGAGGGAGTCCTCGACGGCCAGGGCGGCCGCCGGAGGGACGCCGCACAGGCGCGCCGCCGTGCTGTAGACGTCGGGCCACGGTTTGGGCCGCACCAGCCGACCCTCCTCGTCCTGCGCCGCCGCCCTCACCACCTCCTCCGCGCCGGGCTCGCCCGGCATCACCGTGGGCACGACGACGTGGCGGAAGTACCGGCGCAGTCCGGCGCGGCCGAGGCTCTCGTCCACCACCTCCAGCGGGCAGTTGCTGGCCACCGCCAGCGGAACCCGGCGAGCGCACAGCCGTACGAACTCGGCGGCGCCCGGCATGGTCAGCGGGTCCTCCGCGACGAGGGACAGGAAGTGGCCGAGGAGCGCCGCCGTCAGCTCCGCGGCCAGTTCGGGCTTGTTCGTCTCCCGGGCCATGAGGCGCCCGCAGTCGACGTAGTGCACGCCCTTGGCGCGTTCCGCGAAGCCCGGCGGCGGCAGCAGTCCGAACTCGCGGAAGGCGCGGTTGCGGGCGTCCTGCCAGTGGCGTTCGGTGTCCATCAGGGTTCCGTCGCAGTCGAAGACGACGGCCTCGGGGAACCAGTTCGGCAGAAAACGTGACGTCGGTGCCACGGGGGCCTCCTGGGGGCGAGCGGTCACGCGCGTCGCGGGACCGCGGAGCGAAGTGCTGCGGCCTCCCGGGGCGGGCCTCCAGGGCCGTCGCCGTTCCGTCGTCGGTCCCTTCGACCGGAACGATTCGCATGTCGGGGCATCAGCCGCAAAAGGAAAACATTGCGACGACTACGTTATTTCGGCCTCGAAAGGCAGCGCAATCACTACTTCGAGTGCTCGACCGCGACACGGAAAAGGTGTATGCGACCTTTGGCGACGAGTCCGGATCCGCGTTTCCGGATTCGCCAACGCGTCTCGGAAAAAAGGGACTTGATGCGGTCTCCTGTGGCGCGCGCACTCCGCCGACGTGCGACGATGACGTCGACCGACAGGGCGGGAATCAACCCTGAGGAGTCACTTGCCACTCGCGCGCGTGCACATTCGAAAAAATGCGCAATAACAACGTGTGGTTGACGCCTGTTTGCTCCAGGCGTACGCGGGCGCACTACATTTTCCGTCGTTCATCCCACAACGAGCCGAGGGGCACGGGACCGTGCAGGAACGGGCCAGAGAAACCCGCAGATCACTCATGGAGGCGGCCGCCTACCTCTTCGCTCGGCAGGGGTACGCGGGAACCAGCGTCAACGAGATATGCGCCCGGTCCGGGCGGACCAGCGGCTCGGTCTACTTCCACTACACCAACAAGGAAGGCATCGCCCTCGCCGTCGTCCGCGACGGCTTCGCCACCTGGCCCGGCCTCGCCGCGCGGTACGACGACCGGACCGTGCCGCCGCTCGACCGCCTCGTCGCCCTGAGCTACGCGATCGCCCACGCCCTCGCCGAGGACCCTCTGACGCGCGCGGGCGCCCGTCTGTGGGCGGAGCGCGACACCATCAACGCGCGGCTTCCCGACCCCTTCGTCCTCTGGACGGCCGCGGCCACGCGGTTGCTCGCCCAGGCCCGCACCGAGGGTCACCTGGCCGCCCACGTCCGTCCGGCCTCCACCGCCCGCACGCTGGTCCGCGCCTTCTTCGGCTTCTGCGCCCTCACCGAGGCGCTGGAAGGGCCGGACGTCCTCACCGGCCGCCTCGCCGACTGGTGGCACCTGACCCTTCCCTCGCTCCAGCGGGACCCGCGCCCGGCGCGCGTCCCGGTGCCGCACCGCACGGGGAGCGGGTCCCGCCCGTGAGGCGCCGGCCCGGTGCCGTCCGGCCGGTCGCGCTGCGGCCCGGCGACCTCGTGGCGGGACATGCTCGTGGCGGGACGTGCCGGGGCCGGTGGCCGAGGCGGGCGTGCGCCGGGACCGCGAGGCCGAACCCCCGCGGTGTGGACCCGCGGGTGTCGGGCTCGCGGTCCCGGTGACGAGGCCGACGGCGTGCGCGGCGTCAGGTGCGCAGCCACACCGCCGTGTCGCACGGCAGTGTGCCGTCGGGTTCGAGCGGGCCGCTGGACAGCAGGACCTGCTCGTGCGGCGGCAGGTCGGCCGGTGCGTCGGACAGGTTGACCACGCACACCAGGCCGTCCGTCCGGCTGAAGGCCAGAACGCCCTCCGCGGCGGGCAGCCAGGTCATGGGGCCGTCGCCGAAGCCCCCGCCCGCCCGGCGCAGCGCCAGGGCCTCCCGGTACAGCGTGAGCATCGACCCCGGGTCGCCGAGCTGCCGGTCGACGGCGTAGCGGGCCCAGTCGGCGGGCTGCGGCAGCCACGGCTCCGTCGCCGAGCCGAAGCCCCACCAGGGGGCCGTGGCCGTCCACGGCAGCGGTACCCGGCAGCCGTCGCGTCCCGGGTCGGTGCCGCCGGAGCGGAAGTGCATCGGGTCCTGGATGCGGTCCAGGGGGATGTCGGCTTCCGGCAGCCCCAGTTCCTCGCCCTGGTAGAGGTAGACCGAGCCGGGCAGGGCCAACGTCAGCAGGGCGGCGGCGCGTGCCCTGCGCGTGCCGAGCGCCAGGTCGGTCGGGGTGCCGAACGCCTTGGTGGCGAAGTCGAAGCCGGTGTCGGCGCGGCCGTAGCGGGTGACGGTCCGGGTGACGTCGTGGTTGGCGAGGACCCAGGTGGCGGGGGCGCCGACGGGAGCGTGCTCGGCGAGGGTCGCGTCGATGGCGGCGCGCAGGCGGTCCGGTTCCCAGGGGCAGCTGAGGAAGGCGAAGTTGAAGGCGGTGTGCAGTTCGTCGGGACGCAGGTAGCGGGCGAAGCGTTCCGCGTCGGGCAGCCAGACCTCGCCGACGAACACGCCGCCGTACTCGTCGGCGATCGACCGCCAAGAGCGGTAGATGTCGTGGATCTCGTCCTGGTCGATGTACGGGTGGGGGTCGACTCCCTCCTCGAAGTCGGCGAGCGCCGGGTCCTTGACGAGCAGGGCCGCGGAGTCGATGCGCACGCCGGCGACACCCCGGTCGAACCAGAAGCGGAGGATGTCCTCGTGTTCGCGGCGGACGTCGGGGTGGGACCAGTTGAGGTCCGGCTGCTCGGGGGTGAACAGGTGCAGGTACCACTCGCCGTCCGGCACCCGCGTCCAGGTGGTCCCGGAGAACTGCGAGGGCCAGTCGTTGGGCGGGAGTTCGCCGTTCGCGCCCCGGCCGGGCCGGAAGTGGAAGCGCTCCCGCTCCGGGCTGCCGGGGCCGGCGGCGAGGGCGGCGCGGAACCAGGCGTGCTGGTCGGAGACGTGGTTGGGGACGATGTCGACGATGACCCGGATGCCGAGTTCGGCGGCGTCGGCGATCAGCTTCTCGGCGTCGTCCAGGGTGCCGAACGCGGGGTCGATGGTGCGGTAGTCGGCCACGTCGTAGCCGCCGTCGACCAGGGGGGAGGCGTACCAGGGGGTGAACCAGACGGCGTCGATGCCGAGCCCGGCGAGGTAGGGCAGTCTCGCCCGGACGCCCGCGAGGTCCCCGGTGCCGTCGCCGTCGCCGTCGGCGAAACTGCGTGGGTAGACCTGGTAGATGACGGCGTGACGCCACCAGTCGTCGGTGCGGGGCGGAAGAGGGGCTGCCACGGGTGCGGTCCTTTCGGGCAGAGTGGGACTTCGCCGCCGGCCCGGAGGCGGGGCGTCGGACGGGCCGGCGGCGAAGGCTTGGGAGGGGGCGGGGAGCGGGACTGCGGAAGGATCAGCCCTTGAGCCCGCCGGCGGTGAGGCCGCTCATGATGTTGCGCTGGAAGATCAGGAAGATCAGCAGCGTCGGTAGTGAGGCGATGGTGAGCGCGGCGATCAGCACGTTCACCGGTACGCCGTTGGAGAGCGAGTAGATGCCGACGTTCAGGGTCTGCAGGGCCGGGTCGGGCAGGGTGAGCATCGGCCAGAGGAAGTCCTTCCAGACCCCGACGATCGCGAAGATGGAGACCACGCCGAGGATCGGGCGGGAGATCGGCAGCACGATCGACCACAGGGTGCGCATCGGGCTCGCGCCGTCCATCGCGGCGGCGTCCAGCAGTTCCTTGGGGATCGAGTCGAAGAACCGCTTCAGCAGGAAGATGTTGAACGCGTTCGTCACCGACGGCAGCCAGATGGCCCAGGGGGTGTTGAGAAGGTTGCGTTCGACGACGGGCACGTCGAGCACGGTGAGGTACTGGGGGACGACGAGGACGGTCGCGGGGATCATCAGCGTCGCCAGCATCGCGCCGAGGACGGCCTTGCCGAAGACGGGGCGGAGCTTGGACAGGGAGTACGCCGCGGCGACGTCCAGGACGAGCTGGAAGGCCAGGGCGCCGAACGCGTAGTACAGGGTGTTGAACAGCAGTTTGGCCAGGTCCATGACCTCCCAGGCCCTGGAGTAGTTGTCCGGCTCGAAGGAGCCGGGGACGAGCGTGGGCGGGGTCTGGACGACCTCCTGGGTGTCCTTGAAGCCGCTGGAGATCATCCAGTAGAGCGGGCCGAGGAAGACGAGGGTGAAGCCCGCGACGACGACGGCGAACGTGACCCAGTAGACGGCCCTGCCGCGGGGCCTGGCGAGCTGGGCCGGTGAGATGAGCGTGCGTGTGGACATGCGGGGACTCCGGTTCCTACTCGTTCTCGGCGCGGTTGAGCTTGACGTATGCCGCCGAGAACCCGGCGAGGATGACGAGCAGGAGCAGTCCCAGGGCCGCCGCGGCACCGTAGTCGTTGAAGTTGAAGGCGTACTGGTAGATGAGGTAGACGACCGTGGTGGTGGACCCCTCGGGGCCGGCTCCGCCGGTGAGCAGGAAGGGTTCGACGAAGACCTGCATGGTGGAGATGACCTGCATCAGCAGCATCAGGGACAGGATCAGCCGGGTCTGCGGGATGGTCACGTGCCAGATCTTGCGGAGCACTCCGGCCCCGTCCAGCTCCGCCGCCTCGTAGAGCTCGCCGGGGATCCCCTGGAGGGCGGCGAGGTAGATGAGGGCGGCGCCTCCCATGTTCATCCAGGTGGAGGCGATGACGATGGAGAGCATCGAGGTGTCCGGGTCCTGGAGCCACTGCTGCTCGGGCAGGCCGAAGAAGCCGAACAGTTCGTTGAGCAGTCCGTACCCCGGGTCGTAGAGGTACTTGAACAGCAGGACCGACGCGACGGGCGGGAGCATCACCGGCAGGTAGACGAGCAGCCGCAGGTATCCCTTGCCGTGCCGGAACTCGTTGATGACGAGGGCGACGACGAACGGCACGGCGAAGCCGAGGACCAGGGCGAGCACGGTGAACAGCAGGGTGTTGCGCCACGCCTGCCAGAATGCCGGGTCGTCGAAGACGGTGGTGAGGTTGTCCAGCCCCACCCAGCTGGTCTCGCCGTTCTCGGTCTTCTGGAAGGCCAGGAAGAACTCGCGGATCATCGGGTACCACGAGAACACGGCGAAGCAGAGCACCGCGCCGATCAGGAATCCGTGGGCCGTGAGGTTGCGCCGCAGGCTCTTGGCGAAGCGTCCGCCTGGGGGCGCGGGGTCCGCCGTGCGCGGCGGTGTGCGGCGGTGGCTGGCCGCCTTGCTCGGGGTCACGCTGGGGGCCGACATCGTCGCTCCTTGACGCTGGTCTGCCGGGGCGTCGCCCCGGGTGTCACAGGTGTTCTGGTCCGCGCCGCCCCGGGGCAGCGGGGGCGGCGGTGTCCGGCGGGGCGGTCGACGCCCCGCCGGGGTGCGCTCACTGGTGGGCGAGGACCTGGTCGACCTGGCTCTCGGCCGTGTCCAGCAGCTTGTCGATGTCGGCGTCCTCGTTGGTGAGGATCGCGGACATGACGTTGTCGAGGACCTTGTAGACCTCCTGCGCCTTCGGCGGCTCGGCCTTGCCCGGGACCGGGTTGTCCATGAACGTCTTGAAGTTGGCGACCGGCATCGTGGCGTGCTCGACCCGGGCCGCGTCGTCCTTCTTCTTCGACTCGTTCAGCCAGAAGTTGGGCTGGGGCAGACCGACCGGCAGCTTGTCGGTCTTCTTGCGGGCCCAGTCGAACTGCCCCTTGCCGACGGTGAGGTTCTCGAAGTTCAGCCAGGCGACGGCCGCCTTGATCTTGTCGGCGGAGATCCCCTTCTTGATCATGTAGTTGTTGCCGCCGGCCAGGGTGTTCCTCCCGCCGGGGATCGGGCCCATGCCGAAGTTCTCGTAGTCCGCTCCGAGTTGCTGGACCATGTACGTGATGTCGTCGGGGGCGGCGAGGAACATGCCGAGCTTGTCGGTGGCTATCTGCTTCTGGAGGTCGCCCCACTTGAGCAGCTGGGTCTTGCCCATGCTGTCGTCCTCCCAGCGCATGGCGTGGAGGTTCTCGGCGACCTGCCTGCCCAGCTCGTTGTCGAACGCCGCCTTCTTGCCGCTCGCGTCGACGATGTCGCCGCCGAGGCTGTACATCTGGGCGGTGAAGTGCCAGCCGCCGGTGTTGCCGGCGCTGTACTCGCCGAAGCCGGCGATGCCGTCGCCCAGGTCGGCGATCTTCTTTGCGGCGGAGCGGACCTCGTCCCAGGTGCGCGGCGGGGCGTCCGGGTCGAGGCCGGCCTGCTTGAAGAGCTTGCGGTTGATCAGCAGGCCCATCGTGTAGTTGCTGGTGGGCAGGCCGTAGAGCTTGTTCTCGTGCTTGAGCGAGCCGAGGACGTTGGGGTCGATGTCCTTGAGGGCCGGGACGCTTCTGTCGTTGACGTACGCGGTGATGTCCTCGGCGCCGTCGTTGTCCAGCACCTGGGGCAGGTCGGTGAAGTACGTGTAGAAGACGTCGGGCTGCGACTTCGCCTTCAGCATCGCCGTGAAGCGCGGAGGCTCCAGACACTGGCCGGGGGTGGAGCGGCCCTCGATGGTGACGTTCGGGTAGATCTTGTTGAACTCCTCGACGTCCTCCTTCCACTCCTTCAGCTCGGCCGCCTTCGCCGCCGGCGGCATGCAGTCGATGGTGATCGTCACCTTGGTCTTCGGGTCCAGCGGCGCAGCCGGGTCGGAGGACCCACTGTTGCTGCCTTCGGAACCGCCGTCGTCGCTGCTGCTCGTGCCGCAGGCGGCCAGAGCGGTCAGGGTGAGAGCGGAGACGAGCGTGATGACGCCGGCGCGACGCGTACGGCGGAACCGAGCACTTCTCATGGGTGGTCCCCTTCGGGCATGAACGTGGAAGGCGCCCCATCGCCGATGCGTTGTGGGGCGCCGCTCACTCAACCACCACGTACAAGTGAACGCAATATCTCGCGCTGATTTCGTAATTGTTTGACAACCCTTCGGGAGGCCGGGACAGGATCGTCGCCCGACCGGGCAAAACCCCGTCAGGCGCCGGCCACGAGGTCGACGACGGCCGGGGCGGTCGCGGCCCGCAGGCCCGCCGCCTGCGCGGTCGACGCACGAACGACGAGTTCCGGTTCGAACAGCAGCTCGCTGTGGGGCACGTCGCTGCCCTGGATCTGAGAGGCCAGCAGTTCGACCGCGGCGCGCCCCATCGCCTCGATCGGCTGGCGCACCGTGGTCAGCGGCGGCTCGGTGCACGTCATGAAGGCGGAGTCGTCGTACCCCACCACGGACACGTCCTCCGGCACCCGCAGACCCCGCCTGCGGGCCGCCCGGACCGCCCCGAGGGCCAGGGGGTCGCTGGCGCAGACGATGCCCGTCACCCCCTCGCCCAACAGCCGCGAGGCCGCCGCCTGACCGCCCTCCAGGGAGAACATCGACCGCTGCACGAACCCGTCGGCGAGGGAGCCGCCGGCCGCCTCGGCGGCCGCCCTGAGCCTCCGGCGGGAGGGGATGTGGTCGGAGGGGCCGAGCACCAGCCCGATCCGCTCGTGGCCGAGCGAGACGAGATGGCGCCAGGCCTGCTCGGTCGCCACCGCGTCGTCGCACGCGACGCTGGGGAAGTCGAGCCCCTCGATCGCCGCGTTCATCAGGACGACGGGGATGCGGCGCCGGGCCAGCAGCCGGTAGTGCTCGTGCGGCGCGTCCGCCTGCGCGAACAGCCCGCCCGCGAAGATGACGCCGGAGACCTGCTGCTGGAGCAGCAGCTCGACGTAGTCGGCCTCCGAGACGCCCCCCTTCGTCTGGGTGCACAGCACCGGCGTCAGCCCCTGCTGCGCCAGCGCGCCCCCGATCACCTCGGCGAACGCCGGGAAGATCGGGTTCTGCAGCTCGGGCAGCACCAGGCCCACCAGGCGGGCCCGTTCCCCGCGCAGTTGCGTCGGACGTTCGTATCCCAGGACGTCCAGCGCCGTCAGCACCGACTGCCGTGTCGTCTCCGAGACCCCCGGCTTGCCGTTGAGGACCCGGCTGACCGTGGCCTCGCTGACCCCAACCTTCTTCGCCACTTGAGCAAGTCGTCGCGTCATATACGCAAGCGTAGCGCAAACCCCCGCAAGGGTTTGCGCTACGCTGCATCGATCCGTGACAGGACCGGATCGGCTACGGGTTGACGTTGATCTTGAAGGTGGAGGTCGTGTTGCGGACGTCCACCGCGTTGTTCTCGAGCCTCAGCCCGTTGAAGGTGACCTCGCCGACCGCCGGGCCCTGCCCCGACTCGGGCATTTCGTTGGCCCACAGACCGAAGCCGGACTTGGCGTCGTAGGCGTCACCGCTCTTGCGGGCGCCCGTGACGGAGACATCGGTGAAGACCGTGTCCTTGATCGGGAACTGCGGTTGTCCTCCCACGTAGTTGGTCTGGAACATGATGCCGCTGTAGGTCGGATCGACGATGTCGACGTGGTTGACGCGGATGCCCTGGAACACCTTGGACGCCGAGAACACCCAGATGCCCGGGAAGGTCTGGCCGCCCCAGAAGTGCCCGCCGGCCCGTTCGATCGAGATGTTCTCGAAGGTCGTCGGACCGGTCCCGAAGCCGTTCATCGGGTATCCGAAGTCCAGCGACGAGATGGTGATGCCGGAGTACACCAGGGTGTCCGCGATCCGGATGTTGCGGAAGGTGTTGTCGTAGCCGCCGTACACGGCGACACCCGCGGCACGCCAGGTCAGCGTGGTCGTCAGGTTCTCGTACACGTTGTTCTTCATGTCCGCGCCGCCGGCGTCGATCGCCGAGAACAGCGTGAAGCTGTCGTCGCCGGTCGCGCGGGCGTCGTTGTTGGAGACGAGGTTGTCGGTCGAGCCGTTGGTCATGTTGATCCCGTCGGCGAACAGGTTCCGGATCCGCGAGTTCTTGATGGTGATCCGGTCGCTGTTGGCGCCCCAGTAGAGGCAGATCATGTGCTCGTTCCAGATGTTGTCGATCACGATGTCCGACACGCCGGCGAAGTCGAACACCTTGCCCGGTCCGTCGATGCGGGACGTGTAGTTGCCGAAGTAGGCGAAGTTCGCGAACGACGAGCCCTTCGCCGTCGCGTCGGCGCGGAAGCCGATGTCGGTGTTGTCCTGCGTCGAGGGCGCGTGGAACCGGGTGAACCACGGACCGGCGCCGACCACCTTCACGGCCTTGCCGTACACCTGGAACTTGCTGGACGTCCGGTAGTCGCCGGGCGGCAGGTACACCCCGACCAGCTTGCCGGTGGTGTCCATGCGGACCCGGTCCAGCGCGTTCTGCACGTCCTGGTGCGTGAAGCCGGCCGGCACCGCGTAGGCGGCCGGGTCCGGGTTGGGCACCATGGCGGCCTGCTCCAGGTTCACGAAGTCGATGGCGTAGTCCGAGGTGTCCGCGGCGTCCTTCTGGAGCCGGATCCGGCTGCCCGCCGGCACGGTCTCGCCCAGCAGGATGTGCGCCTCGTCGTAGATGTGGCGCGGCGCTCCCGAGCCCGGGGCGTTGCCGGGCGCGGTCTCGGCGCCGTACAGCCAGGCGTACTTCGAGGTGAGCGGCAGCGACTTCTTCTTGACGCCGTCGACGTAGACGCTGATCGTCGCGTCGATGCCGCCGCCGCCGGGTGCGTCCGGGATCGAGAAGCGGGTGACCAGGGTGTTGGTGCTCGCCCGGGTCGTGAACTCGACGTACTGACCGGTGCCGGTCAGGGTGACCGCCTTGCGGCCCGAGGCCTCGCCGGCGAGGTCGCCGACGGTCCGGTTGGGGCCGACGACCCTGGCGCCGCCGCCGAGCGCGCCGTCCTCCGCCTCGTACATGTCGTACGGCATGTCGGCGCCGCGCCCGACGAACAGCGGCTTGACGGAGGTGTTGTTCTCCCGCTTGGCCGGTATCTCCTCGGCGTCGGGGTCGACCACGACCTTGGCGCTGTACGACCCGTCGACCGCCTTCCAGGTGCCGAGGTCGACGGCGCCGGTGGTGGCGCCGGGGGCGATGACGCCGGTGTGCGTGCCGGTCAGGGTCTTGACGGTCGCGCCCTTGCCGTCGGTCAGGGTGAGGGTGATCCGGTGGTCGCCGCCCGCGGAGGCCGCCGTGCCCTGGTTCCTGAGGGCGACGCGGAAGGTGACGTCGTCCCCGGCGGCCGGGGAGGACGGGGAGGTGCTCACGGACGCGGCGACCAGGTCCGAACCGGCGACCGGCTTGACGACCAGGGCGTCCGGGCTGGTGTAGGTGTTGTTGGTCTCGTTCTGCTCGATCACCGCGTCGCCGTCGTCGGCGACGGCGCTCAGCGGGTAGGTGCCCGCCTCGCGGGTGCCGAGGGACGCGGTGACCGTGGTCTGCTCTCCGGCTTCCAGCGCCCCCACCTGGGCGGTGGCCACGGTGGAGTCGCCGAGCCGCACGGCGACCTTGCTGGCCGGCGCGTCGGCCGCTCCGCTGTTGCGGACGGTCGCGGCGACGGTGAGGTCGTCCGACTCGACGGGCGCCGCCGGTGACGTGGTCAGCTTCGTCACCTCCAGGTCCGGGTTGGGCGCGGCGACGCCCATGACCTGGAACTCGGCGATCTGCCCGGCCGTCGCCCCGCTGTTGGCGGTGAAACGCAGCCGCACGTCGGCGGTGCGCCTGCCGACCGGGATCGTGACGGTGTTCCGTCCCGCCTGGTCGAACGCGTACTCCTCGGCGGCGACCAGCGAGGTGAAGCCGGTGTCGCTCTGCCCCCGGCCCTGGACCTCGATGGTCTGGGTGCGGGCGGGCCAGTCGGGGTCGAGGCGCAGCACCAGCCGGTCGACGTCCGCGTCGGCGCCGAGCTTGACGGTGAGGGTGTTCGGGTAACTGCCCGCGCCGCCCTCCCAGTACGTCGCCGTGTCGTTGTCGTTGGCGTTGGCCGCGACGTAGGTGTGGATCACGGAGGACGCCTCGATGGGTTTGCCCACCGCCAGGTCGGAGGCGGCCCCGCTGCCGTTGCGGGTCACCTGGTTGCTGGGCGGCGACTGGTTGCCCGCCTCGTCCTTGGCGCGCACCGTGTAGGTGACGGTCGCGGAGGCCGGCTGGGTGTCCGTCCAGGTGGTCACGTCGCCGGCGACGGAGGCGCGCCGGGTGTTGTTGGCGTAGACGTCGTAGCCGGTGACGGCCTTGTTGTCGGCGGAGGCGTCCCAGGTGAGGCGGATGCGGCCCGCCTCGGACTCGGTGAGGGACAGGTTCGCCGGGGCGGTGGGGGCCTCGGTGTCGCCGTCGTCGGCCGCCCGGGTCACCGTGTTGCTGTCCGGGGACTGGTTGCCGGCCGCGTCCCTGGCCCGCACGAAGTAGCTGACGCGGGTGCCTGCGGGACGGATGTCGGTGTACGTGGTGACGTCGCCGCCGACCGAGGTGAGCAGGTCGCCGTCGGCGTAGACGTCGTAGGCGGTGACGCCGGTGTCGTCGGTGGCCGCGTCCCAGGTCAGGCGGACCTGGCCGGTGCCGGGTTCGGTGAGCGCCAGGTGCGAAGGCGCGGAGGGTGCCCGGGTGTCGCCGGTCGTGGGTCCGTAGACCTCCAGCTCGGAGACCTGGGCGCCGGGCTGGACGCTGTTGGCGGTGACCAGGACGCGCACGTAGCGGGTGGTGGTGGCGTCGAAGGAGATGGTCGTCGAGTTGCCGTCCGCGGGCGCGAACGTGTAGGTGGCGCTCGCGGTCAGGTCGGTGAAGTCCGATCCGTTGCTGCTGCCCTGGATCTTCAGCGTCTGGGTGCGCGGGCCCCAGCCGTCGGGGAGGCGCAGGACGACCCGGTCCACGCGCACCGCGGCGCCGAGGTCGGTCTGCAGCCACTGGGGGAGGACGTTGTTGCGGCTCTCCCAGTAGGTGGCCTTGTTGCCGTCGCCGGCGTTGACCGGGCTGTAGACCTGGGTCTGGCTGCTGGCGGTGAAGGTGCGTCCGCGGGCGAGGTTGACGGAGGACTCCCCCGCCGCGTGCACCTCCAGTTCGGACAACTGGGCTGCCTGCCAGCCGGTGTTGGCGGTGATGACGACCCGGACGAACCGGGTCTGGGTGGCGGGGAAGCCCACCGTGACGGTGTTGCCCGAGCCGGGGTCGAAGGAGTAGGAGGCGGACGCCTTGAGGGTGGTGAAGGAGGTGCCGTCGGCGCTGCCCTGGACCGCCAGGGTCTGGCTGCGGCGCTCCCAGGAGGCGGGCAGCTTGAGGACCACCTCGTCGACGCGGGTGGTGGTGCCGAGGTCCGTCTGGACCCACTGGGGCAGGTCGCTTCCGGCGCTCTGCCAGTAGGTGCCCTGGTCGCCGTCGGTGACGTGGGCGGCGCCGTACTCGCCGTGCGAACTGCTCGCGGCGGTCGGGTCGCCGGCGGCGACGTTCGGACCGCCGGCCGCCGAGGCGACGGTCACCAGGGGGCCGCCCAGGAGCAGGAGGCTGGTGGTCACCACGGCGCACAGGCTCCGTGATGGTCGTCTGCGGGTTCTCATGCGTCCCCGATCTCGGCCCCGCCGCGGGCGGCGGGACACGGCAGTGGGATGGGTGGGGTGAACGGTGCGCCGGCCACGACCGGCGCACCGCGGTGGGACGTGGTCAGCGGCGCGCGGCGGCGGACCCGCCCGCCGAGCCGTTGAACGTGAACTGCGAGCCGGGCTCCTTCACCACGTCACCCTCGGCCGAGTTGGTGATCGTCACGTCGGTCAGGGTGGCGCTGCCGCGCGCCCCGCCCATAGCGAGGATCCCGGAGCCGTTGTTGGACCTGTCGATGGTGACGTTCTCGATCCGGACGTCGGGCATGGCGCCGCCGCCCGTCTTGAACTGGATGCCGTCGTAGGTGGAGTCGTGGATGTCGGTGTCGCGGATCGTGACGCCCGGGATGTCCTGGCCCTGGGCGAACAGGGTGATCGCACCGAACTCCTGGGCCTCGCCCCAGAACGCGCCGCCCGTGCGGTACAGACCGTTGTTGGCGAGCAGCGTCCGGCCGGAGAAGGGCAGGGGGTCGTGGTCGGTGGCGAGCATGATCCCCGGGTAGTTCATGGTGTCGGAGATCAGGTTGTTCTCGACCGAGTTGCCGTGCCCGCCGTAGATCGCGACGCCGTTGGCCCGCCAGGGCAGCTGGATGGTGTTGTTGCGGAAGTGGTTGTCGTGACCGACGTCCACGGAGGTGTCCTTCACGTACTTGTTGGCCCACACGGCGAGCGCGTCGTCGCCGGTGTTGCGGAAGGAGGAGTTGTGGACGGTGGAGTTGCGGGTGCCGTTGGAGAAGTTGACGCCGTCGGCGTAGGTGTTGCGGATGCGCACGCCGGTGAACTCCAGGCCGTCGGCAGGGCCCCACAGCTCGGGGATGTTGGAGTAGTCCCGGCCGACCCAGGCGCCGACGTTGGAGTGTTCGATCCACACGTTGGTGATCTTGGTGTTCTCGCCGAAGCGGCCGTTGAGCGCGACGCCGCCCTCGGCGCCGCCGTCGCCGCCACGGATGGTGCCGGAACCGAAGATCGCGATGTCGGAGATCGTGGTGTTGTCGTCGATGTCGAAGCCGAAGTTGCCCTCGTGCGGGTGGTTGATGCCGCCCGCGTCCTGTGGCTGGATCAGTGAGTACAGCTGGGAGTGCCACATGCCGGCGCCGCGTATCGTGACGTCCCGGATGCCGACCTGGTTGTACTGGCCGCGGTTCTGCGGGTCGTCGGTGAGGATCTTCTTCTCCTGGCGCCACTGGCCCGCCGGGATCCAGACGCAGGGGATCTCGCCGTTCTGGTCCGCCGTGACGGCGCGCTGGAGGGCGTCCGCGTCGTCGAGGCCGTCGTTGGGCACGGCTCCGTACTCGGTGATGGAGACGCACTGGGCGGGTTTGGCGGCCGGAGGAGCGACCTGCTCCAGGTCGACGAGGTCGATGACGTAGAAGGCGGCGTTGTCGCCGGTGTCGCGCTGGAGGCGGAACGTCGTGCCCGCCGGGTAGGTCTCGGTGAGCAGGGCGTGGGACTCGTCGAACAGGCGGCGGGCGTCACCGCCGGGCCGGTTGGTCAGGCCCTCGGGGTCGTCGGTCGTGCCGTAGAGCCAGCTGTGCCTGGACGACAGGGTGAGCTTGCGGACGAACTTCCCGTCCGCGTAGAGGCTGATCGTCGCCTCCTGTCCCCCGCCGCCGGCCGCGTCCGGGATCGAGTTGCGCACGACGACCGAGTTGGACGGTGCGGTGGAGGTGAACTCCACGTACTGTCCGGTCGAGTCGAGCCGGACCGACCGGCGGCCTGAGGACTCGGTGGCGAAGTTGGTGTGCCCGAAGGTCCGCTTGGCGTCGGTCTTCAGCAGGGTGCCGTCGTAACGGCCGTCCTCGGCCTCGTACTCGACGTAGGGCACGGCGGCGCCGCGTCCGACGACGAGGGAGCGGGCGAAGGTGTTGTTGTCCTCGTTGGTCTCCTGGACGACGGAGGTGGCGTCCGCGGTGGCGGTGAGGGTCGCTCCGCCGCTGGTGGCGGTCCAGTCGCCATCGACGGCCACGTGCGCGGTGGCCCCGGCGGCGAGGGCGCCGGTGGTGCCGTCGAGGGTGGTGCCGCCGACGGTGAGCCGGGTGACCGATCCGGCGGGCACGGCGCTCGTGCCCCGGTTGTGCACGGCGACGGTGAAGCCGACCTCGGCTCCGACGGCCGGGCTGGCCGGGTCGGTGGTGATGCCGGTGACCTCGAGGTCCGGGCCGGGGGCCTGGCCGACGACCAGCTTCGAGGCGGCGTTGCGGCTGTTGTTGCTGTTGTCGAGTTCGGCGACGGAGTCGGAGGGGTCGACGACGGCGGAGACGGTGTAGCTGCCCATGGGCCGCTTGCCGACCCGCACCGGCACCTTCGCCGACGCCCCTGGGGAGAGGGCGCCGACGGCGGCGCTCCCGGCGGCCGTGCCCTCGAGGCTGACGTCCACCGTGGTGGCGGGCGACGCGGCGCTGCCGTCGTTGCGGACCGTGGCCTCGGCGGTGACCGCGTCCGACTCGGAGGGTGAGGCGGGCGACCAGGTGAGCGAGGTGACGGTCAGGTCGGGTGCGGGTGCGGCCGCGCCGATGACCTCGAACTCCGCCACCTGTCCCCCACCGGCGCCGGTGTTGCCGGAGAACTCCAGGCGCACGTCCGCGTACCTGCCCGAGACGGGGATGGTCACGGTGTTCTTGTTCCGGTCCGGGCTGAAGGTGTAGTCGGCGCGGTTCTTCAGGGTGGTGAAGCCGGAGGCGCCGGCCGCACGGCCGAGCACGGTGATGCTCTGCGTACGGGGGCCCCAGATCGGGTCGGGGTCGAGTTTGACGACGACGCCGCTCAGGTCCGCGTCCGCACCGAGCCGGGTGGTCAGGGTCGACGGCCGGCCGCTCGCCTCCCAGTAGGTGGAGGTGCTGCCGTCGTTGGCGTTGGCGGCGACGTAGTTCTGGGTCGTCGACGAGGCTTCCATCGGTTTGCGCAGGGCGAGGTTGGTGCCTGCGGGCGGGGTTCCGGGGTCCTCGCCCCCGGTGTCGCCGTGCACCTCCACCTCGGACAACTGGGCGGCGTTCCAGCCCGTGTTGCCGGTCACCTGGACCCGGACGTAGCGGGCCTCCCCCGCGACGCCGACGGTCACGGTGCCCGCGGCGTCCGGGGAGAAGGTCCTCGCGGCACCCGCCGAGAGGGTGGAGAACGCCTGGCCGTCGGTGCTGCCCTGGATGCTGACGGTCTCGGTGCGGGACTCCCAGGAGGCGGGGAGTTTCAGCACCACGTCGTCGATCTCGGTCCTGGTCCCGAGGTCGATCTGCACCCACTGGGGGAACGAGCCCGCGGGGCCCTCCCAGTACGAGGCCTGGCTGCCGTCGGTGACGTTGCTCGCCGGGTAGCCGCCGTGGGCCCCGCCCGCCGTCACCGGTCGGCCCAGTGCGAGGTTCGGTCCCTCCGCGGCGGCCGCGTGGGCCGCCACGGGGATCATGCCCGCCGTGAGCAGACCCGCCGTCGCAAGGCCGACGGAGACCCGTCGGCCCGTCTGTCTTCCTCTCATGAGGCTCTCTCGTTCCCTTCCTCTGAGTGCCCGGACACACCCGTCCCCGTCCGTCGCCGGCCGCTCGCCGGGGCGCGGCAGCGCCGTGTGACGGTGAGCGGCGGGGCGGGGCGTGAGGGACCGGTGCGCCTGGTGGGCGGTTGGGTGGTCAGCAGGCCCAGAAGGAGCCGAGGTGAAGTCGAGCCTGCCCAAATCCAAAAGTTGAGTGATTTAGTCAATCTTTTGCAGCGCTGAGGTGACAGGTTTCTACCGTGTATCGACTTTGTCAACGGCTCGGGACGGTCCGGTACATGGGCTCCGGAGCTCCCGCTCGCGTCCGCGCATAC